>NZ_QUKS01000001.1:410120-773081 GCF_003481165.1 Clostridium sp. TF06-15AC | reverse complement strand
GAGAAGAAAGAATATTATGAGAAAACCGGAAAAGTATTAAAGGTTACGCCTGCAAAGTATAAGGCAGAGTTTCCGTGGCTGAAGGAGGTAGACAGTCTGGCATTGTGTAATGCACAGCTGCATCTGCAGACAGCCTATAAGAACTTCTTTCGGGATTCTTCGGTTGGTTTTCCGAAGTTCAAGTCAAAAAAGAATCCGGTAAGAAGTTATACGACAAACTGCGTAAATGGAAATATTACTTTGCAGAATGGTAAAGTAAAACTTCCGAAAGCAGGTTGGATCCGCATAAAACAGCATCGTAGTATCGATGATAGTTATATATTGAAGGGTGCCACCGTCAGCCAGGAAGCAGATGACAAGTATTATGTGTCATTACTATATGCGGCAGAAGAACCGGAATATGAAATCAGGTCAGTAAAAATCGCAATCGGACTTGATTTTTCCATGAGTGAATTGTATGTAGATTCCAATGGAGCTCATGCAGACTATCATCACTTTTTCCGAAAGTCCCAGGAAAAACTTGCAAGGGAGCAGCGCAGGCTGAGTCATTGCGAAAAGGGAAGCAACCGCTACATGAAACAGAAAAAGAAAATAGCCAGACTCCATGCTCATATCGCACGTCAGCGGAAAGATTATCTGCACAAGGAATCCAGAAAGATAACCAATTTTTATGATCTTGTGTGCATAGAATCTTTGAACATGAAAGAAATGAGCCAGGATTCAAGGTTTGGAAAGAGTGTTCATGATAATGGATGGGGAATGTTTACTGATTTTCTTTCCTACAAATTAGAACGTGCCGGTAAGAAAATGGTTCGTATCGATAAGTGGTACCCCAGTTCAAAAATCTGCAGCTGCTGCGGAAAACTCAAAAAAGATCTAAAACTGGAAGACCGTATGTATAGCTGTACCTGCGGAAATCAGATGAACCGTGATGAGAATGCAGCTATCAATATTTGCAGGGAAGGGTTGAGGATATCGGGAGTTGAACTTGATACAGAAAGAAAAATTTCCTGATTTCCCCCAAAACGTAGATTTTGTTCGGGACTGCGTAGATACGAAACAGTCCCGTTCATAATAACAGAACCGTGGGACACACGGGGATAGCTCGCCTATGCTTTGCCCAATAGGGCAATCGAACGAGAAGCCCCCACTTCCAGCGTTGGCTAAGTGGAGGGAGTATGTCACAATGACAAAACAATAACACAGCCGGTATCGTGAAATATCCGTTCTGGCAGTTGAGTAAAAAGAAAAACAATTTGTAAACCTTCAGTGGTACAAGTTTGGCAATCTTTTTAAATTCCGATATACTAGAAAATGTCGGAAGTGACAGCGGGAAATGTGGTTGTACCAATATGGCAATTCGGGAATTTTTGGCGGAAAGACTGGCAGATTATGAGATCCCGCGCAAATTTGCCTTGCTAAAGGAGTTTTCAAAGACTGAAAGCGGAAAGATTCGTAAAAAAGAACTGTGAAAATTGCTTTTTCTTGTCGAAAAAAGAAAATGATTTATTGTGCAAAATGACAAAAGTGACGTTGACAAAATTGGAAAAGAGTGGTATATTTACATACAGCAATCAAACTATTTAATGTAACGGTTGTGAACGTGACCGGAGAGCTGCTTTCTGTGGGGGAAAAGCGGCTCTCTTTTTATGTCATAGGAAACTTCGTCCTATGTGTTTGACTTTTTGTATAGTGACCGCTACAATAAATATGTGTTTCTAAAAATCATTTATAAGGGAGACAAACCATATGATAAGAGATGGCTTTATCCGGGTTGCCGCGTCAACGCCGGAAGTGAAGGTGGCAGATGTAGAGTACAACCGGGAACAGGTTTGTGAACAGATAGAGGAGGGGCGCAAAAAGGGCGCTTCGATGATGGTATTTCCAGAGCTGGTGCTGACGGGATATACGTGCGGTGAGCTGTTTATCCAGAAATCGCTGCTGGCGAAGGCAAAGGAAGAGCTTAGGAAGCTGATCGCCTTTACAGCTGGCGATTCAATGCTTGTATTTGTAGGACTTCCGTGGGAATACAACAATAAATTGTACAATGTGGCAGCGGCGATCCAGGATGGAAAGCTGCTCGGTCTGGTTCCGAAGAGATGGATTCCAAACTATTCTGAATTTTATGAGGGACGTTATTTCAACCCGGGCTGGGAAAAGACAATCGAGGTTTCCTGGGACGGTTATCAGGTGCCAATGGGAATGAAGCTTTTATTTTCCTGTGACAATGTGGAAAATCTCGTCGTGGGGGCGGAGATCTGCGAGGACGTCTGGGTTTTAAATCCACCGAGTATTGCACACGCGTCGGCGGGGGCAACGGTGATCGTCAACTGTTCTGCCAGCGATGAGGTGACAGGCAAGAGCGAGTACCGCAGAAGTCTGATCAGCGGTCAGTCGGCGCGGCTTCTCTGTGCGTATATTTACGCCAATGCGGGCGAGGGAGAGTCTTCCCAGGACCTCGTTTTTGGCGGCCAGAATATTATCGCTGAGAATGGCAATATCCTGTCGGAGTCAGCGCGATTTGAGAATCAGACGATCTACGCAGATATCGATTTGGAACGTCTGGAATGTGAGCGCCGCCGGATGACGACCTATCAGACAGAAGACCGTGAGGATTACCGGTTTGTAAGCTTTACGCTGGATCGGAAACCGCTTGCGCTGGAGCGCGCGATCGATCCGACCCCGTTTGTCCCACACGATGCGGGCAGCCGGAACCGCCGCTGCGAGGAGATCCTTTCGATCCAGGCGATGGGATTGAAAAAACGTCTCAAACATACCGGATGCCGCCATGCTGTCGTTGGTATTTCAGGCGGTCTGGATTCAACGCTGGCACTTTTAGTAACCGTGCGCGCCTTTGATTTGCTGGGGATTCCGCGTGAAAATATTCTGTCTGTGACGATGCCGTGCTTTGGTACGACTGACCGGACGTACCAGAATGCCTGCCAGCTCACGAAAAAGCTGGGTGCAACCTTGAAAGAAGTCGATATCCGAGAGGCAGTTACTATCCATTTCCGCGACATTGAGCAGGATCCGTCGGTTCATGATGTAACGTATGAAAATTCACAGGCACGCCAGAGGACGCTGGTTCTGATGAACCTTGCCAATAAGATCGGCGGTCTTGTCATCGGTACCGGCGATATGTCGGAGCTGGCGCTTGGCTGGGCGACCTACAACGGCGATCATATGTCGATGTACGGTGTCAACTGCTCGGTTCCGAAGATGCTGGTGCGCCATCTGGTGCGCTATTATGCAGATACCTGTGGCGAGAAAGAGCTTTCTGATATTCTGCTGGATGTACTGGATACGCCGGTCAGCCCGGAGCTTCTGCCGCCGGAGGAGGATGGAAAGATCGCACAGAAAACGGAGGATTTGGTTGGTCCTTATGAGCTGCATGATTTCTATCTCTACTATATATTAAGATTCGGCTACCGTCCGGGCAAGATTTACCGCCTGGCGCGTCAGGCATTTGACGGTGCTTATGATAAGGAAACGATCCTTAAATGGCTGAAGGTGTTCTACCGCCGTTTCTTCAACCAGCAGTTTAAGCGTTCCTGCCTGCCGGATGGTCCGAAGGTAGGTTCTGCTGCAGTATCGCCGCGCGGCGACCTGCGTATGCCGAGCGATGCGTGCAGCCGCCTGTGGCTGGAGGAGCTGGAAACACTGGATGAGGATTGCGTTTACGGAGTGCCGGAGACGAAAGCGGCAGGAGGCAGCCTGTGATCGCGAGCACGGGCAATGCCCGTGTCAGAGCGGTGACGGCGCTTGCAAAGAAAGCAAAAGCAAGACGGGAACAGGGCGTCTTTTTGGTGGAAGGTCCGAAGATGTTCGGGGAACTGCCGGTGGAGAAACGCCGCGAAGTCTATGTGTCGGAAAGCTTTCTGCGCCAGCAGGGCGAAAGAGCGGAAAAACTGCTGGCAGGCTGCCGATATGAGACGGTGACGGATGAAGTCATGCGCCATATGTCGGACACCCAGACACCGCAGGGAATCCTGGCGGTAGCGGAACAGTTTTCCTATCAGCTCTCAGATGTGCTGAAAAATAGCCTGGACGGAAAGGCACCGGAGCTTGTGATTCTGGAGACGCTGCAGGATCCGGGTAATCTGGGAACAATCCTGCGTGCCGGAGAGGGGGCGGGTGTGACAGGCATCATTCTTGACCGTGGTTCAGCTGATATTTACAGCCCGAAGGTCATCCGTTCCACGATGGGCTCGATCTACCGGGTGCCGTTTATCTACACGGACGACCTGCATCAGACGATCGGGGAAGTAAAAAAGCAGGGAATCCATCTCTATGCGGCGCATTTAAAGGGGAAACATAACTACGAAGAAGAAAATTATACAGGTCCGTCCGGCTTCCTGATCGGAAATGAGGCAAATGGTCTGACCGAGGAGACGGCGGCGCTTGCTGACGCGTGGGTGAGGATTCCGATGGCTGGAAAGGTTGAATCCCTCAATGCAGCGGTGGCGGCTTCGGTGCTGCTGTTTGAGACGGCACGGCAGAGACGGCAGTAAATTGCATTTTTTGAAACAATGTTTTAAGCCGGATAGTTTGTGCAAATAGAGAGCTGTGAAGAAATAAATTGAACTGCAGATCGATATGTTCCATTAAGAAGTTTGTAATAAAACCGTAAGTTCAAAAACAGAGCTGATTGGTTGATAAATGTCAGAAAATATCGTATACTAGTTTTAAGATATCAGGGTCAAAAGACCTATATGGAAGGAGGGGATGACATGGCAGTATGGTGTGTCTGGCTGGCGGTGTTTGTAGTGTGTATCGGGCTGGAAGCAGCGTCGATGGCGCTGACTTCGATCTGGTTTGCTGGAGGCGCTCTGATTGCGTGTGTCCTGTCGATCGCGGGAGTGAATCTTTACATTCAGCTGGCAGTGTTTGTCGTTGTTTCATTCCTTCTTTTGTATTCAACAAGACCATTGGCACTCCGGTATATCAATCAGAAGACGGTGCGGACCAATGTGGACGCGCTGGTGGGTAAAAAAGCGCGGGTAACCGCAGAGATTGATAACGACGAGGCGAGAGGAACGGCGATGGTGTCCGGCCAGGAATGGACGGCACGCTCGGCGGATGGAAGCCGGATTCCGAGGGATACGATGGTACAGATTCAGGCGGTCAGCGGCGTCAAGCTGATTGTCAGCAAATGTAAGGAGGAGTAGGAAATATGGGAGCAGTTATCAGTTTTCTTGTCATTGCGATTGTGGTACTTCTGATTTTGTCATCCTGTATCCGGATTGTGCCGCAGGCACAGGCATTAGTCGTAGAGCGTCTGGGTGCTTATCTGGAGACATGGTCGGTTGGCGTGCATTTCAAGGTGCCGTTCATTGACCGCGTGGCAAAAAGAGTCATTTTAAAAGAGCAGGTTGTAGATTTTGCACCGCAGCCGGTTATCACGAAAGATAACGTTACGATGAAGATTGATACGGTTGTATTTTTCCAGATCACGGATCCGAAGCTGTTTGCGTATGGTGTTGAGAACCCGATCATGGCGATCGAGAACCTGACGGCGACCACCCTTCGAAATATCATCGGTGATCTCGAACTTGACCAGACCTTAACCTCCCGTGAGACGATCAACACGAAGATGCGCGCTGCACTCGATGTGGCGACAGACCCGTGGGGAATCAAGGTAAACCGTGTTGAGTTGAAAAATATCATTCCTCCGGCAGCTATTCAGGATGCGATGGAGAAACAGATGAAGGCAGAGCGTGAGCGCCGTGAGTCCATTCTCCGTGCCGAAGGCGAGAAGAAATCGACGATCCTGGTAGCTGAAGGTAAGAAAGAGTCCGCGATTCTGGAAGCAGAAGCAGAGAAAGAAGCGGCGATCCTGCGTGCAGAAGCACAGAAGGAGAAGATGATCCGCGAGGCAGAAGGCGAGGCGGAAGCGATCCTCAAAGTTCAGAAAGCGGAAGCAGACGGACTTCGCTTCATCAAGGAAGCAGGCGCGGACAATGCAGTGCTGCAGCTCAAGAGCCTGGAGGCATTTGCCAAAGCAGCGGACGGCAAGGCGACGAAGATCATCATCCCGTCTGAGATCCAGGGCATTGCCGGTCTGGTAAAGGGTCTGACGGAAGTTGGCACGGATGTTCAAAAGGCAGAGTAGCCGGGAGTGAGCGGCTCTAAGTTATAAAAAGAAGGTATAAGAAAAGGCTGATGGTTATGTAAAGCAGGAACCGCAGCCTTTTTCGATTTCTTTTTTGACAAGCCTGCGGACATTCGGTATAATATCCCATAGTGATATGTGTACCCATATATGTTGATGAAAGGGTACGTGCAAGAAGCTATGTGCTATATGAAGAATGAAGCTGTTGTTTGCGAATATAAGTAAGGAGTGGATGCGTTGAACCTGCAGGAAAAAAGAAAGAAAAGCGCGAATATCGCGTTTGCTCTGGATATGCTTCATATCGTAGTGGGTATATTGATCGTGATATTTGCGGTTCTTGCGTTTCTGAACCCGGATGAAAACCGGATTTTGTTTCCGGTAATCTTTCTTCTGGCGGCGGTACTGAATTTTGCCAATGGCTATGACCGCTATCGCCGGGGAAGGGGAAGAAAGCATCTGCGGACCGGCGGAATGATCCTGATGGCAGTGGGAGCAGGATTGTTCCTTTTATGTATTGTCAGTACACTTACAATATGGTGGGGGTAATAAAAGTGAAAACAGAAGTTTTGCGAATGTTAAAAGAAACGGATGATTACCTGTCCGGACAGGAGATCTGTGAGCGTTTAAATGTATCACGGACGGCAGTCTGGAAAGTTATCAAACAGTTGGAGGCAGAAGGATATGAGATAGAGGCGGTCCGGAACCGCGGTTACCGGCTGCGTTTCCTGGGCGATGTTCTCAGCCAGGCAGAGCTGGAGAGCAGCATCGACAGCGAGTGGGCTGGAAAAAATATTTTATATTTTGACGAGACAGATTCAACCAATACCGAGATCAAGAAAGCGGCGGAGAAAGATGCCCCGCACGGTACGCTGGCAGTCGCGGATTATCAGTCGATGGGAAAGGGACGCCGCGGAAGAAGCTGGGCGGCGCCGCATGGCGTCGGCATCTGGATGAGCCTGCTTCTGCGCCCGGAGCTTCCTCCGACCTGCGCGTCGATGCTGACGCTGGTGGCGGCTCTGGCAGTTGCCGACGGGATTCGGGAGGTTTGTGATCTGGAGGCAAAGATCAAGTGGCCGAACGATATCGTCGTCAATGGAAAGAAGGTCTGTGGTATCCTGACCGAGATGAGCACGGAATTAGAGTGTATTAATTATATCGTGACTGGTATTGGTATCAACGTGGCAAATCACGAGTTCCCGGAGGAGATTCAGGATGTGGCAACGTCTCTGTATCTGGAGACAGGAAAAGAAGTGCGCCGCAGCCAGCTTATCGCCGCGATCATGCGGGCGTATGAGGGATATTATGATAAATTCATGGAAAACCAGAACATGAAATCCCTGATGGACGTTTATAACAGCCGTCTGGCAAACTGCGGTACACAGGTGCGCGTCCTGTCTCCGGGCAATGAGTATACGGGCATGGCGCTCGGAATTGACGAGATGGGCGAACTGCTGGTCCGCACAGAAGACGGAAAGGTGTGCAAAGTGATCTCAGGAGAGGTATCTGTCAGGGGCATTTACGGATATGTATAAAGATTTTTATGCGTCGTTGAAGCCTTTAGAGGGGGAAATACCTTATGCGGAAGAAGAGAGGCTGGCGGCATCCGGCGCGCCATTGCTCTTCTGGTACCGGAAAAACCGGCGGCTCCTTCCGTGGCGGGAGAATCCGGAACCGTATTCGGTCTGGATTTCGGAGATCATGCTGCAGCAGACGCGGGTAGAGGCGGTCAAACCGTACTTTGCCCGTTTTATGGAAGCACTCCCGGACATCACCTCGCTCGCGCAGGTGGACGAAGAGCGGCTTTTGAAGCTGTGGGAGGGACTTGGGTATTATTCCAGAGCCCGGAACCTAAAAAAGGCAGCGGTCTGCCTGATGGAAGACTACGGCGGTCAGATGCCTGCGTCGCGGGATGAGATATTGAAACTTCCGGGCATCGGAAGTTATACAGCCGGGGCAGTTGCGTCGATCGCGTATGATCTGCCGGCTCCGGCGCTGGATGGAAATGTGGTGCGTGTTCTGACACGCCTGTTTGCTGACCCACAGGACAGCACGAAGCCGGCGCTTCGAAAGAAATATGAGCGGCGCCTGGAGGCGGAACTTGTGCGCCGGACGGAGGAAAGAGATTCCTATTTGTCAGCCGGTGATGATGCCGGTGAGGTTTCCACGGCATTACGGTCAGAAGAGCTATTTCATCCAGGTGAATATAATCAGGCATGGATTGAACTGGGCGCGCTTGTCTGCATCCCGGGCGGACGTCCGCTCTGTGAGAAGTGCCCGCTGGAATCCCTTTGTCTGGCGCACCGGCGGGGAGAGGAGGAGCAATATCCGGTCAAGCCGCCGAAAAAGCCGCGCCGGATCGAGGAAAAAACGGTCTGCCTGATTGAGTGGGAGGATACGGTGGCGATCCGCAAGCGCAGCAGCAAGGGATTGTTGGCGTCCCTCTACGAATATGTCAATCTGGACGGAAAAAAGAGTGCGGCGGAGGCAGCGAAAGAACTGGGGATCGCGGAGGCGGATATCAGGGAAACCGAGGATCTGCCGGATGCAGTCCACATTTTTTCCCATGTTGAATGGCATATGTGTGGACGCAGAATCCGCTTGAAACGGGCATCCGGCTATCAGGATAAAACAGTTTTGATGGTGTGCCGGGCACAGCTGCAGGATCGCTATCCGATCCCCAATGCATTTCGCGTGTATACAAATATATTAATATGAAATACTGTTAGTGTGGGGAAACAGGAGAAATGGCGATTATGAAAAAAATGCTTTTTATTATCAATCCGAGATCTGGCAAAGAACAGATTCGAAGTCGTCTTCTTGAAATTTTAGATAGTTTTGTAAAGGCGGGCTATGGACCGTCTGTTTATATTACGCAGGGACCGAAGGACGCGGAGTATCAGGCGGCACGTGCGAAAACGAAGGAACTGGTCGTGTGCAGCGGCGGGGACGGTACGCTCAACGAGGTGGTATCGGGGCTGATGACGATCACCCCGGAAAAGCGCCCGGAGTTAGGATATATCCCGTCGGGTTCCACGAATGATTTCGCATCCAGTCTGGGACTTCCGAAAAATATGCGGAAAGCGGCGCAGACAGCTGCGCTGGGAAAACCATTTCTGGTGGATGTCGGTGTATTCGGCAAAAACCGGTATTTCGTCTATGTGGCGGCGTTCGGAGCATTTACGGAGGTATCCTATTCGACCCCGCAGGAGACGAAAAATATTTTGGGGCATCAGGCATATATGCTGGAAGCTATCAAACGCCTGACAGGGCTTAAATCCTACCGGATGCGCCTTACGTGGGAACATCTGGGGGAGCAGAGAGAATTGGAAGAGGAATTTATTCTGGGAATGGTGACCAATACGACCTCGATCGGAGGTTTTAAAGGACTGGTTGGTATGGACGTGGCGCTGGATGACGGGGAGTTTGAGGTGCTTCTGGTCCGGAAACCGCGCACGCCGCTTGACATTGCAAGTATTGCTGCTTATCTGATTCAGAGAGAGGGCGAAAATGAATGCGTATTCAAGTTCCGCACCTCGAAACTGACGGTACAGTCGGAGGAGCTGGTGGACTGGTCGCTGGACGGTGAGTTTGGTGGAAGTCAGACAGAGGTCGTGATTGAAAATAAACCAAGAGAGATTGCGATCCGGGTGCCTGAAGTTACGGTTCGCGGGTAGGCACTTTTGTAACCGAAAGTGCCGTAAGAAAACGTGGTGGCAGCAGGAATTTGCCGTATTTAAATGCGAAGCCACGGCAAATTGCGTTGCTGGGCACGTATGCGTGAACAGTAACTGCCTAAATAGAAATAGATCGAAAAGTTTCGAAAATTGTTGAAAAATAGAATTTAATCGTATATAATGTACTTTCGGGATATTGCAGGGAAAGGTGCAGGGAAATAAGAGCACACAAACAATCGAGGGACAATATCACGTTAGATATAAAGAAACTTCTAAGCGAAATAAATCGAAAGGACGTTAATTCGTGGAGAAAGAAAATTTTTTAGGTAAGTTAAGGAAACTGGTAGAGTTAGCAAAGTCCAAGCAGAACGCGCTGGACGTGACAGAGATCAATAACTTTTTTATGGGCGATAATCTGCAGACAGAGCAGATGGAGCAGATTTACAATTATCTGGAGCAGAATAATATTGATGTCATTCCGGAGGTGATCGATGATTCGATCCTCAAGGAAAATGATTCGATGCTCGATGATGATGTGGATGATGAATTCCTCAAGAACGAGGAAGAGGATATCGATTTGGATGCGATCGATCTGTTAGAGGGAATCGGCACGGAAGATCCGGTCCGCATGTACCTGAAAGAGATCGGTACTGTTCCGCTTCTGAGCGCGGAGGAGGAGATCCGCCTTGCAAAGCGCAAAGCAGAGGGGGATGTGAATGCAAAAGAGCGCCTGATTGAGGCAAACCTGCGCCTGGTTGTCAGCATTGCAAAGCGCTATACAGGACGCGGCATGAGCTTCCTGGATCTGGTTCAGGAAGGCAATCTGGGTCTTATTAAGGGCGTTGAGAAGTTTGATTATACAAAGGGTTATAAGTTAAGTACATATGCGACCTGGTGGATTCGTCAGTCTGTTACAAGGGCTCTGGCGGATCAGGCGAGAACTATCCGTGTCCCGGTGCATATGGTAGAGACGATCAACAAGATGTCCAAGATGCAGCGTAAGCTGACGCTGGAACTGGGCTATGAGCCGTCGGTGGCAGAGCTTTCCGAGGCGCTTGGCATGTCCGAGGATAAGGTCATGGAGATCATGCAGATCGCACGTGAGCCAGCTTCCCTGGAAACCCCGATCGGTGAGGAAGACGATTCCAATCTGGGTGATTTCGTAGCGGACGGCAACGTGGTAACGCCGGAAGGGAATGTAGAATCGGTTATGCTGCGTGAGCATATCGATGCATTGCTTGGAGACCTGAAGGAGAGAGAGCGTCAGGTTATTATTCTCCGGTTTGGTCTGGAGGACGGACATCCGAGAACTCTGGAAGAGGTCGGAAAAGCATTCAACGTAACGAGAGAGCGTATCCGCCAGATCGAGGCAAAAGCACTTCGTAAATTAAGAAATCCGGTCCGGAGCAAACGGATTCGCGATTTCCTGTAAGAGTTGTATCATTTTGATAAAAAGGTAAATTTGTTTGGAATTTCCTGAAAGGTTTAATAAAAAGATAAAGCAGTTTGTACCCGTCCGTGGGTACAGGCTGCTTTTTCAAGTTTTGAAGAATATGAATTATTGTGCATATCTTCATATGACGTCTAAGGATGGAAATGATGTTTGTCAGGAAAGAAGCGTTTCGGATAGAAGTATCGTGTGCTGGAAGGAAAATGCACGGACAGATGGGAACTTATAGAAAGAGGAGAGAAAAATGTCGGAACCAATGAAAAATCCGCCAGCCAGAAAGACACAGACGGCGAAACGGAATTATCAGAAAGAAATGGAAAAAGTGCTGGATGCAGCAGTCCGGGACGGTAGAGTTCCGACTTTATTTCTTCACAGCTGTTGTGCGCCGTGCAGCAGCTACGTGCTGGAATATCTGTCGCAGTATTTTTCGATTACGGTGTTCTACTACAATCCGAATATTTCACCGAAAGAGGAATATGAGGCGCGCACGGAGGAGGTACAGCGGCTGATCCGGGAGCTTCCAGCGGTGCATCCGATCCGGTTTGTAGAAGGAAAATACGACCCGGAATGCTACTATGAGGCAGTCCGGGGGCATGAGAAGGATCCGGAGGGCGGCGAGCGCTGCGGTATTTGTTTTGAGATGCGCCTCCGGGAAGCGGCGAAGCTGGCAGCCGAGGGCGGCTATGACTGGTTCACGACGACCCTCACGATCAGTCCGCTCAAAAATGCCGGGCGCCTCAATACGATCGGGCAGGCGATGGGAGAAGAGTATCATGTGGCATTTCTGCCGTCGGATTTCAAGAAAAAAGAGGGATATAAGCGCTCGATCGAGCTGTCGGCGCAGTATCATCTATACCGGCAGAATTACTGCGGATGCGTGTTCTCGAAGCGGGAGCGTGAAGAGCAGATGCAGAAGGAGAGGCAGGAAACATCGTGATTTGCGGGGCGATATGTTTGGTCGAAGATGAGTTTGTATGGATGATTGCCTGTAGCTGTGAAAGTATGAATCGGCTGTGAGGGGAAAAAGTGGTACTGTTCACAGGTAGGCACTTTTGGAACCGAAAGTGCCGTAAGAAAACGTGGTGGCAGCAGGAATTTGCCGTATTTAAATGCGAAGCCACGGCAAATTCCGTTACTGAGCACGTATACGTGAACAGTAACAAAAAAGTTACAAGAAAAGATGGAAACAGAAAGGAAGAAACGCAATGTACCGCTTATGTATATTTGATTTGGATGGAACTCTTTTAAATACGGTTTATGCGCTGACTTATGTGACAAATTTAACATTGGATGCATTCGGACTGCGCCATGTTACACCGGAGGAAACGAAACGGATCGTGGGAAATGGATACCGGATGCAGATGAAGCGCGCGCTGGTGCTGGCGGGGGATGAGAAGCTGGTTCATTATGAAGCGTCGCTTCCGATTTATATGGAGAATTTCTCTAAATACTGCCTGAAAGACGTAGAGCCATATGACGGTATCCGGGAACTGCTGGCGTCGTTAAAAGAGATGGGTGTACATGTGGCTGTCCTTTCGAACAAGCCGAATGAGCAGGCAATTGTGAATATTGAGACATTCTTTGGGAAAGGATATTTTGATGTGGTGCGCGGCGAGCAGGCGGGAACGCCGAAAAAACCGGCTCCAGACGGGGCGTTCGCCATTTGCCGGGAACTGGGTATAAAACAGGAAGAGTGTCTGTATCTGGGCGATACGAATACAGATATGGAAACTGGGCTGAATGCCGGAATGGACACGGTCGGCGTGCTCTGGGGCTTCCGTGACCGGGAAGAGCTGGAAGGCTGCCATCCGCAGTATATTGTGGCACATCCGTCGGAAGTAGCGGAGATTGTGAAGAAAAAGAATGAGTCACATGGAAGAATGGAGTAGTGTCTGCGTTTGTTCATAGCTGTGAAAAGAGAAACAGTTGTGAAAGAAAATGATATTTGAAAGAGTAATTCGAAATGTTTATTGAAAAACATTTACTGAAATAGAAGAAGTTAAGGGTAAAAAAGAAATATGGAAAAACACAAGAATGGATTTAAATGTAAATGGATATCATGGATGCTTGCTTTTTTGATTGCCTTTTCCTGTGTTCTTACAGCGTGTACGCCACGGCGGGGAACTGCCTCGTCTGATTCATCGTCGAATCCGTTAAAAGGGGCAGATGCGTCTGGTGATACGCGCTTAAACGTTGTGACGACGCTATTTCCGTATTACGATTTTCTCCGGCAGATTGCCGGGGATTCGATCCGGCTGACGATGGTTGTTCCAGCGGGCATGGACAGCCATTCGTTCGAGCCGACGCCGGCGGACATGATCACGATCCAGAATGCAGATCTGTTAGTCTGCAACGGTGGTACGATGGAACAGTGGCTTTCGCAGGTGCTTGATTCCTTCGGGGAAGGCACCGGACCGAAGCGCGTCGTGACGATGATGGACTGCGTGGATGTAGTGCAGGAGGAGATCGTCGAGGGCATGGAAGATGGAGAGGCGCACGATCATGGACATACGCATGTTCATGCGGATGGAACAGTTCATGCGGGTGATCACGATCATGAGTCGGAAGATCATGCTCACAGTGAAGAAGAACATGAGCCAGAGGACCATGTTTACAGTGAAGAAGAACACGACACAGAAGATCATATTCACAGCGAGGATGAGCATGATATGGAAGATGTGGCGGTTCATGATGAAGATCACGCTCAAGAGTATCTGGATGAGGACGATGGTCACGGCGTCGAGATTGAATATGACGAGCACATCTGGACGTCCCCGGTCAATGCGAAAAAGCTGGCCGGCGTGCTGGCGGAGGTGCTGGCACAGGAAGATCCGGCGCACGCGGCTTCCTATGCGGAAAACTGCGCGTCCTATCAGGATAAATTGACGGAATTGGATGCAGAGTTCAGAGAAGTTGTCTCCCATGCCAAGCGCCGTCTCGTCGTTTTCGGTGATAAATTTCCACTCCGGTACTTTTTCGATGAGTATGGGCTGGAATACAGGGCGGCATTTTCAGGATGCAGTACGGATACGGAGCCGAGTGCCAAGACCATCGCCTACCTGATCGATAAGGTGCGGGAGGAACAGATACCAGCCGTCTATTACCTGGAGCTTTCCAGCCCGCGCGTGGCGGAGATCATCGGGGAAGAGACGGGCGCGGAACCACTGTTGTTCCACTCCTGCCACAATGTGACGAGACACCAGTTTGATTCGGGCGTTACCTATCTGGAATTGATGGAGCAGAACGTAAAGAACTTGAAAAAGGGATTGTCATAAAAATAATAGATGATTATGGGAAAAAGTCTTTAGCCATGATGAATGTTTATGACAATAGAAGAGTAGAGCAGTAGTGAAAGGAATTATAGATGGGATTACTCTTAAAATGTGAGCATGTAGGTTTTGGTTATGAAAACCAGGATGCGGTGCTGGATGTGAACCTGGAGGTAAATGAGGGCGATTACATCTGCATTGTCGGGGAAAATGGTTCGGGAAAAAGTACCCTGATGAAGGGCATTCTGGGACTTTTAAAACCGACTTCGGGCAGGATTGAATATTCGGAAGAATTAAAAAAAGCCGGTATTGGTTACCTGCCGCAGCAGACCGACGCGCAGAAGGACTTTCCAGCGACTGTGTTTGAGGTGGTTATCTCCGGGTGCCTGGGAAAACGCGGCAGCCGCCCGTTTTATTCGATGAAAGAAAAGAAAGAGGCGCGGGCAAATCTGGATCGTCTGGGAATCCGTGATCTGGAAAAAAGCTGTTTCAGAGAGCTTTCCGGCGGTCAGAAACAGCGTGTTCTGATCGCGCGGGCGCTCTGTGCGACGGATAAGCTGCTGATTCTCGATGAGCCGATCACGGGACTCGATCCGTCGGCGATTCTGGACTTTTACCAGCTGATCCGGAAACTGAATCAGGAAGAAAAGGTTGCAATCCTGATGGTTTCCCATGATATGGCAAATATTGTGCATCAGGGAGGAAAAATTTTGCAGATGCGGCAGAAGCCGCTGTTCTGGGGTACGATGAAAGAATATGTGAAGAGTGAGATTGCTCATTCTTTCCTGGGACGGGAAGAGTTGGCAACTCTGGGGCACAGATGCGGAGTGCCGATGCAGAAGGATGGAATCAGAAAGATGCAGAAGCCGGAAATGGGTTCGGAAACTGATTCTGAAACGAAACAGCATTTGAAAGACAGAAATGCGGAGAAGGAGGTGTAGAAGATGGGAATTATATCTGAAATGTTATCATACCCGTTTATGGTGCGGGCGCTGATCGGCGGTCTTTTAGTCTCTCTCTGCGCCTCTCTGCTGGGTGTCAGCCTGGTGCTCAAACGCTACTCAATGATTGGAGACGGTTTATCCCATGTTTCGTTCGGATCCCTTTCGATTGCACTGGCGGCAGGCTGGTCACCTTTAAAGGTTTCGATTCCGGTGGTCGTGCTGGCGGCATTTTTCCTGCTGCGGATCACGGAACATGGAAAAGTAAAGAGTGACGCTGCGATTGCGATGATCTCGGCCAGTGCGCTTGCAATCGGTATTATCGTAACTTCCCTGACAACCGGTATGACGACCGATGTCAGCAGCTATATGTTTGGAAGCATTCTCGCGATGAGCCGGGAAGATGTCCAGTTTGCGGCGGTGCTTTCCATGGTGGTGCTTGGATTATATCTTTTTTGCTATAACAAAGTATTTGCGGTTACCTTTGATGAAAGCTTTGCCAAGGCGACCGGCGTCAATGTGTCGCTCTATAACGTGCTGATAGCGGTTCTGACCGCGATCACGATCGTGATTGGAATGCGGATGATGGGCGCGATGCTGATCTCCAGTCTGATTATTTTCCCGGCGCTGACCTCTATGCGGGTGTTCAAGAGCTTCCGGGGGGTGGTCATCGCATCGGGGATTCTGTCGCTGATCTGTTTCTTTGGAGGAATGGTGATGTCCTACACGTACTCAACACCGGCGGGCGCGAGCGTTGTTGTGGTGGATCTGGCGGCGTTTCTGCTCTTTTCGCTGATACAGAGAGGGATCGCAGTTCGCAAGTAAATGTTTTTCTGATTGACAAATGTATTTTTCTGTGGTTATAATTAAAAACAGTTGATAAATTGAAAAGCTTGTCTAAGCGTTAAAGAGACTATAGGGTTTGTACTGTTTCTGAGATAAACAGTAGGGTCCATAGTCTCTTTTTTGTGTTAAACATGTGCATGAAAAGTGGAAAAAGGGAATGGAGATGAAAAAATGGATCAGACCTACATGAAAGAAAAACCAGTTGTCCCGCTGCTGCTTTCGATGGGAATCCCGGTCATCATATCGATGATCGCCGGGGCACTCTACAATATCGTGGACAGCATTTTCGTGGCAATGATCAGTGAGGACGCGATGACGGCGGTTTCGCTTGTCTATCCGATCCAGAACCTTGCGCACGCAGCCGGGGTTGGGTTTGGCGTTGGTATCAATGCGATGGTGGCGAGACGCCTTGGCGAAGGAAAAACACGGATGGCGAACCAGACAGCATCGCAGGGAGTATTTTTAAGTGCCTTACATGGAATGATTTTAACGATTTTAGGAATGGCGGTGATTCCGTATTTCCTGCGGATGTTTACGAGCGATGAGGTAACGATTTCCTACGGACTGACGTATTTTTGCAATGTGTTTCTGTTTTCAACGATCGACACGATGGGAATGGCATATGAAAAGGTCTACCAGTCGGTTGGAAAGATGAAAATATCGATGGCAGCCGTCTTGATTGGATGCGGCGTCAATATCGTGCTGGACCCGATCTTTATCTTTGGATTAGGCCCCATGCCGGAACTGGGAATCTGCGGTGCGGCGTGGGCGACAGGAATCGGGCAGACGGCGTCGCTGCTGTTTTATTTGATTTTAAACCATGTGAAACCGTTAAATGTGGAGATTTCGCTGCGGGAAATGCGTCCGTCGAAGGAGATCTGCGGCGGTATGTATTCAGTCGGAATCGCGGCAACACTCAATATGGCGCTGACATCCCTGCTTCTGACGGCGCTCAATGCGATTCTGGCACCATTTTCGCAGGTATATATTCTGGTGCTGGGGGTTTACTACAAGCTGCAGGCACTGCTTTATCAGGGAGCCAGCGGCGTGGTGCAGGGAATGCGCCCGCTGATCGGTTACAATTACGGTGCAGGCGAGCAGGAGAGGGTGAAAAAGATCTTCCGCGCGGCCCTTATGATTGTTGGCATTATCATGACAGCGGGAACCCTGCTTGGCGAGCTGGTGCCGGATTTCCTGATGGGGCTGTTTACGCAGACGCCTTCGACGGTGGAGATCGGCAGAACGGCGCTCCGGATCATCAGCCCGGGCTTTGTCATGTCAACGGTTTCCGTCATTGCTTCCGGCGCGTTTGAGGGACTTGGAATGGGACTTAAATCTCTGAAAATTTCCCTGATGCGCTATGCCGTGATTATCATTCCGATCGCATTTGTGCTCAGCCGGATCATCGGTCCTACCGGTGTATGGCACGCGTTCTGGCTGGCAGAGCTTATTACGGCAGTGTATGCTGGGGCGAGCTGGAAGCGGACGATTACTGTGTCTTTATAGGGCGTTTTTGGTCTCAAAAAGGCTGCATATATGTGAGGCTAAAAACGTTACTGTTCACACGCGCCCAGTAACGGGATTTTGCCGATGCTTGACTTTACTAGGTATTTGTGTAAAATAATAAGTGGCTGATCGGAACTTCGGCAGATTCGGGCGATGTAAAGCTATGCATTGCCGGGATGCCAGGTACCGGGCGGACAATGATTTACAGTCAGTACACATTTGTACAGAAAAGAAGGTAAGTAAAATGACAAAGATTGATATTATTTCCGGTTTCCTGGGTGCAGGAAAGACTACGTTTATTAAACAGCTTTTAAAAGAAGCAATTTCAGGCGAGAAAGTCGTTCTGATTGAAAATGAATTTGGACAGATCGGCATTGACGGCGGTTTTTTAAAAGACGCTGGCATCGAGATCCGTGAGATGAACTCCGGCTGTATCTGCTGCTCTCTGGTCGGCGATTTTGGACGTTCCCTCGAGGAAGTTCTGACCAAATATCAGCCGGATCGTGTTATCATCGAGCCGTCAGGCGTCGGCAAGCTGTCTGATGTTATGAATGCAGTAAAAAATGTAGCTTCTGAGATTGAGGTTATGTTAAACAGTGCGGTTACCGTGGTAGATGTCAACAAATGCCGTATGTATATGAAGAACTTCGGTGAGTTTTTCAACAACCAGATCGAAAATGCAGGCACGATCGTGTTAAGCCGTACCGATGTAGCGGATCCGAAGAAGGTACAGGGCGCGGTTGAGATGCTTCGCCAGCACAATGCAAAGGCAACCATCGTGACCACTCCATGCAGCGAGCTGACCGGCGCACAGCTTCTTGAGATGATCGAGCAGGAAGATGATATGGCAGAGGAGCTGATGAAAGAGGCAAGAGAGCATATGCATGAGCATCATCACCATCATGATCATGACGATGACTGCGATTGCGGCTGCCATGACCACGATCATGAGCATCACCACCATGACGATGACTGCGACTGTGGCTGCCATGATCATGATCACGAGCATCATCATCATGACGATGACTGCGATTGTGGCTGTCATGATCACGATCATGAGCACCATCATCATGACCATGATGATGACTGTGGCTGTCATGATCATGACCATGAGCATCATCATCACGACCATGATGACGAGTGTGGCTGTGGCTGCCATGACCACCACCACGATCACGAAGGACACCATCATGCAGATGATGTATTTACAAGCTGGGGCTTGGAGAATGTCGGCGTGATGAAGAAAGAAGATCTGCAGAAGATTCTGGATGATCTGGCTTATGGTGATAAATACGGCGAGGTTCTGCGTGCGAAAGGCATGGTTCCGAGTGAAGAAAAGGGCGTATGGCTGCATTTTGATATGGTTCCGGAGCAGGCTGAGATCCGTGAGGGAGCACCGGATTTTACCGGAAAGGTGTGCGTGATCGGTGCCGAGTTGGACGAAGAGGGTCTGAAGGCAGCGTTCAACGCGTAAATACAAGGAGAATGAACTATGAATGAAGATAAGATGCCGTTGTTTCTCATCAATGGTTTTCTGGAAGCTGGAAAAACCCAGTTTATTAAATTTACAATGCAGCAGGATTATTTCCAGACCGAAGGAAAAACACTTCTGATTGTCTGCGAAGAGGGCGAGGAAGAGTATGATGAGGAGCTTTTAAAGCAGACTCATACAGCGGTTGTCTATATAGAGGAAGCGGAAAAGCTGACGCCGGAATACCTACAGGATTTGGAGCTTCTTTACAATCCGGAGCGAGTTCTGATGGAGTGGAACGGTATGTGGAATCTGGATGCCCTGAAACTTCCGAACGATTGGGATCTGTATCAGCAGATCACGATCATCGATGGTTCCACATTTGATTTATACCTGCAGAACATGAAACCATTGATTGGTGCCATGGTCCGCAACACGGAAATGATTATCATGAACCGTTGCGACGAGATCGAGGATCTGGATGTATACCGCCGTACTTTAAAGGGCATGAACCCGCAGGTTCAGATCGTATTTGAGGACGCAGAGGGCGAAATTGAGGAAGTGACCGAAGCGGATCTTCCATTTGATGTCAATGCCGAAGTGATCGAGATTCCGCCGGAGGCATATGGTATCTGGTATATTGATGCGATGGATAAACCGGACCGTTACCGTGGAAAGACCGTTGAATTTACCGGCATGGTACTGAAAACCCCGGATTTCCCGAAGAACAACTTTGTTCCTGGACGTATGGCGATGACCTGCTGCGAGGCAGATATGACGTTCTTAGGTTTCATGTGCAAGGCAAAAAATGCCCGTCTGCTTGAGACGAAAGACTGGGTCAAAGTACGTGCCCGCGTAGAATATGAGTATATGCCGGAGTATGAGGGCGAAGGTCCGATGCTTTATGCAGATTACGTGGAAAAGGCAGAGCCGATTGAGGAGATTGTGCAGTTCTAAGATTTGCAACGGAAAGCTGTGCTTGAAAGAAAAGGTGTGCCCCGGAGTGTGGAAGACTCCGGGGTTTTTAAAAAAGAAAGAGAAATCGAACAAATGCTCGATTTCTCTTTCTTTTATTTAAAATTGGATTACAGCTTTATCTTACTCCGTCATCTTCGGCACCGGAGTAGGTCTTGACCGGTCAAATACCTCGTTGACATCAAACAGGTCACTCAAATGGTCGCCGCCGACTCCACTTTCCGGAAGGTCATAATACATCCGGTAGCCGTCGAGGTTCCGGCGCCCCTGTCGCATATAATCGTCGCCGATCTGGACGAAATACTGGGAGGAATCTACGTTACAGAAGTAACGGAATCCCTTGTTGTACAGGTACTGGAAGCGCTCGCTGCTTGTATCATACGGATGCCAGTCCCCAATATCGCTTCCAAACGGGAAGAGGATGATATCACACGGACCGGTCAGCGTTTCGACTTCATTTGCCCATTTATCGGTATCTTCACGGAATTTATCCATGGAGATCGTACCCATGTTGCGGTGTCCCCAGCTGTGGGAGGCAATTTCAAAACCGTCGTCGCGCAGGCACTGGACGACTTTTGCTGCGTTGGCGCGTTCTTCCTCAAAGTTGAAATCCGGGTGTTCCGCTTTGTACTCGTCAGTATTGTAGGCGGAATCGGTGCGGTAGCCCAGGATGCCATTGTAACCGGTAAAAGCAATGCACGCTTTTGCGCCGCGGTAGGAGAAATCCGGGTGCTCTTTGATGAAATCATCCAGTAACGGCACCAGATCATAGGAACCGACGGAAACAGAACCGTCGTCCATCTTCATCTCGTTCGTTGGCTTGCCATCCTCGCCGATAATCATACGGGAGGCAAAGCCATCTCCATCCATGTATTCGTAGTAGCAGACATCATCCTGTGACATGACGAACGGCTTCTTACCTTCCGGAAGCATGATATCGCCCTCCTGGAAATGCCTGGAACCGTCCTCTGCGGTCACCTCATACGCTACATCGTGCAGACGTACCAGAACGAAACCGCGCTCATACATCGACTGGAGAATCTTCATAAATTCATCCTTGGTCGTCATGACCTGATTATAACCCTTTTCGCGGCTGTCGCCGTCAAATGCTTTCGAGGTATCCATAATCAGTGTATGGAAGAATACATGCGTTACCTTGCGCGGATCAGCGCGCACCAGTGTTTCTTTGGTGGCGTTGTATTCGTCGATCGCTGCCGTCACGGACTCGTCAGATGCGTATGTACTGCTGGACAGGAGATTGATTGCCCCGTCATAGTCATAACCGTCTGCCAGAAGCTTTGCCTGAGCGATGACACCCTCGAGGCTGTCATCAGCAGGTGCAGATGCATTATCAAGGGAAATTACTCCATTTTCAGAATCCGTTTCGGTTGACGCTGGAACCGAAGATACATGTGCTGCCGGAGAGCGGCGCACCCAGAGGAACGCGGCAATTCCAAGCAGTACAATCAGAATGCCGATTAAAATTAAATACGGAAGTTTGGAGGAACCGCCGTGCCGTCGCCTGGAACGTCCGCCACGTGCAGAAAATCCAACGCTTCCAAGGGAGGAATTTCTTCTCATCATAGTTTTCACCTTTTGTTTATTCATATTTATCTGTCGTTTTTTGCGTCAGATAGTAATAACAGGCCGAGAAAGTTTGCCACCGACTCGACACAGCAAGAAAGAGAGCGGAAAACGTTTTTATAAGCCTGTCTGTGTTCTTATAGTATACCATAAAAAGGAAAGGTGGTCTATGACAGTTTCTTACAATTCTCTTTGGCATAGGGACGGGCGGATATGCCATATCTTGAGAAGAGAGTATGTGCAGACGGAGGAAGATATGAATGAAAAATGTATCATGCAGGGAGAGGTGTGGTATTTGAAATGGAAGCGTGTGGAAAAATGGTGTTGGTTTGTGAAAAAGAAGCTGTTTCGGGAAAAAGAATGTATGTGTTGGGACGAAGGGGGCAGAGACAGGAGAAGAGAGTATTTAAACAAAAATGCTTGGAGAGGGCTGGCAGCGATTGGTGTAGCGGTTGTGCTTACGATGGGAGAATGTGTGTCAGGCATACAGCTTGGAATTGGTAAATTGGGGGGAAGTGGTATGCTCACATCTTACGCGGAGGAACTGTGGATTCCCGTTTCAGTAACCGCAGAGACAGCGCAGGCAGCAGAAAATGCCGCTGAGCTTCCCGTCCAGGCACCGGAGGCGATCCTTATGGAGGCCTCCACCGGAACTATTTTGTACGAAAAAAATGCGGACGAGGCGCGAAATCCAGCCAGCGTGACGAAGATTATGACGCTGCTTCTGATTTTTGATGCGTTACATTCGGGAAAAATTCATTTGCAAGATGGGGTCACGACCAGCGCGCATGCGAAATCCATGGGGGGATCCCAGGTGTTTTTGGAAGAAGGGGAGGTACAGACGGTCGAAACGCTGATCAAGTGCATCGTCATTGCATCGGGAAATGATGCCAGTGTGGCAATGGCAGAGTATATCGGCGGCAGTGAGGAGGCATTTGTTGCGATGATGAACGAGCGGGCGAAAGGGCTTGGAATGGAGACAGCAAAGTTTGAGGATTGCTGCGGTCTGACGGCGTCTACGACGCACGCGATGTCGGCGCGCGACATTGCCCTCATGTCGCGGGAATTGATCACGAAGTATCCGGAAATTTTTCAGTATTCAACGATCTGGATGGAAAATATAACGCACCGGACCAAGCAGGGAGAGAAAGAATTTGGACTTTCCAATACGAATAAGCTGCTGAAAATGGTGACAAATTTTGAGGTGACGGGACTGAAAACAGGTTCTACATCGCTGGCAAAATACTGTCTGTCCGCAACCGGGCGGAAAGATGGTGTTGATCTGATTGCCGTCATCCTGGCAGCACCGGATTATAAGGCGCGGTTTGCGGATGCGGTCACATTGTTAAATTATGGGTTTGCAAATTGTCATCTTTACAAAGATGACAATCCGGGAGCTGTGCCGGAAACGACGGTGGCAGGCGGCATCCAGGAACAGGTTGCAGGGCGTCTGCGGGGAACCTTTTCTTACCTTTCGATGGGAGGAGAGAATCTGGATGGAATCGAAAAAGAGTGGATGATGGAAGAATCCCGCAAAGCGCCGGTTCGGGAAGGTGATGTGATCGGACATCTGGTCTACCGGCTGGATGGACGGGAATTGGGAAGTGTGGAGATAGAAGCGGCAGAAACGGTGGAGAAAGCGGGGCTCTGGGACTATTTTAAGAAGGTAATGGGAGTGTTTGCGGCATAGAAATAAAGAGCTGTCATGTTTGAATAGTGATACATGACAGCTTTTTTGTGTAATAGGAAATTCCTTGGAATTCCCTATTACACAAAAAGGCACTAACGTGCCAATGATGCGCACTCGCGCGAAGATGTAGGTTGTCGCAAGCGACCGCGCGAGACGCCCGGATGTGCCAAGGCACATTCTTTTTTGCTGGTTATTCATTCTGCAATCCAGCCGCTTTTTCAGAATACGTGGTCGTTACCAGTTTTTCATAAGGAATCCGTTCCTTGAGTTCACCTGCTTCTTCCAGAATGTTTTCCAGAAGCTCAAAGCTGTCGCTGTGGAAAATGGTATCATTTTTCCAGGTGTCCTGCGCTTTGTAGCGTTCAACGATGCGGGCGATTGCTGCGCGGTCTGTTTCCGGAAACTGAGGTTGGATTGTCTCGGCGATTTCGTCCGCACTGTGGGAGTTGACGTAAGCTAAGCCCTTCTGGATGGCATTCGTGAACGACTGGATAATTTCCGGATGCCTATTTAGATAGCTCTGCTTTGCACAGTAGGCGGTGTAGGGGACATAACCGGAATCGACGCCGAGCGAGGCGACAACGGTGCCATTTCCTTCGGTTTCAAGGGTGGTGGCGAAGGGCTCGAACTCGACCGTGTAATCCGCATCATTACTCGTAAACGCCGCCGCTGTCAGCCCGAAATTGATACTCTGATCGATGGTCAGGTCATTTTTTGGATCGATGCCATTTTTCTTTAAAATATACTCAAAGACCATTTCCGGCATTCCACCCGCGCGCCCGCCAAGCACCTTTTTGCCTTTCAGATCCTGCCAGGAAAAGTCTGGTTCGGCACTTCGTCCAACGAGAAAGTTTCCGGCACGCTGGGTCAGCTGGGCAAAATTGACAGCATAATCGGCGGAACCTTCCTGGTAGACATAGATACTTGCCTCTGAGCCCATGAATCCGATATCGGCATCCCCGGAGATGAGCGAGGTCATAACCTTGTCGGCACCGGCACCGTTTACGAGTGTCAGATCGATGCCTTCATCCTTAAAATAGCCCAGCTCGATCGCGGCGTACTGTGGCGCATAAAAAATCGAGTGGGCTACTTCATTGAGTGTGACCGGTTCAAGCGCCCCGTCCGCCTCCTTCGCCTGTCCACACCCGGTCAGGGTGGTAAGCAGAGTGAGCACAGCCAGGGCAGCTGCAAATTTAGTTCGTTTCATGGTTGCCTCCTGCGGTTCGTTCATACTATTAAGATATGGGAAATACAGGAAGGTGTGAGCGGTCTGCTGGTTTTTCTTTCTGTCTCCAGAGAAGTCCAATACAAAGCCCGACAAGCGACGGCAGAATCCATCCGAGGTTCAAATCAAACAGCGGAAGCGTCTGTCTGGCAAATGCGATGACGGGTTCCAGATGTAGGGCAGACTGCATTTCGTCTGGCAGAGCTGCTAAAAAGTCAAAGATGGAAGCTGCCCAGGAACAAATGGTAACGCAGACATAGACTTTTTTGTTATGCTGGAATGCATTTCCAAGCAGCGCGAGGAGAATCAGCGTGATGGCTGGCGGATAAATCAGCATCAAAACAGGAACCGAGTAAGTGATGATAGCGGACAGTCCTATATTTGACACAATGAGTGAAAACAGGGTAAAAACGACCGCCCATGCACGGTAGGAAAGGGCATGGGGAAACAGTTTCACAAAGGTTTCCGCACAGCTCGTTACAAGCCCGATGGAGGTCTTGAGGCAGGCGAACGTGATCGCGATGGCGAGGATCCAGGTGCCCATCCGTCCAAGGTAGTAGTCTGCAATCTGGGAGAGGGCGATGCCGCCGTTTTCTGAAAGTTCGAATTGTCCCAGTGACTGTACTCCAATCAGGATGGTAAGCAGATAGATAAATGCCATCAGAAGCCCAGCCAGCATACCGGAATGCAGAACCTCTTTTGCAATGGTTGAATCTTCCCGCACGCCCATCTGGCGGATAACCGAAATGACCACGATCCCGAATGCGAGTCCGGCAATCGCATCCATGGTTTCATAGCCCTGGGAGAGCGCGGAAAAGAAAGCTCCATTCTGATAAGAGGCATCGGGAACTGCCGCTGAAACCTCGATGCTCGGATGAAGCAGAGCAGTCACAATCAGAACGCCTAGAAACAGAAGAAACAGCGGATTGATGATTTTTCCGATCCAGAGCGTGATGCTGCCAGGACGAATGGAAAATACAAACACCAGCGCAAAGAAGATCAGCGAAAACAAAAGCAGCATAGTCTGTTCGGAAAGCTGTGTTCCCAAAAGGGGTCTGACTCCGGCGGTAAAGGAGGTCGTAGCGCACCGCGGAATAGCGAAAAACGGTCCGATTGTCAGGTAGAGCAGACAGGTAAAGAAATAGCTATATCTGTGTCCGACGCGGCGGGACAGATCCTGAAGTCCCTTCGAATGCGTGCTTCCGATCGCGGCAACACCCAGGATCGGAATGCCGACGGCAGTCAGAATAAATCCAATCGCTGCCGGGAGAAACTGGCGTCCGGCAAGCTGACCGAGATGTACCGGAAAAATCAGATTTCCGGCGCCGAAGAACATGCCGAATAAGGTTCCGGCAACTAAAAGCCGCTGCTTATGGGAAAGACAGGTCTGCGTCATAGATATTCACTCCTTTTACATGAGAATTGAAAGTTACTGTTCACGCATACGTGTCCAGTAACGGAATTTGCCGTGGCTTCGCATTTAAATACGGCAAATTCCTGCTGCCATCACGTTTTCTTACGGCACTTTCGGTTCCAAAAGTGCCTACCCATGAACAGTAACAATTGAAAACTCTTTTCTAATCATCATTATAAAGCCTTCCTTGTGGTTTGTGAAAATCTAGTTTATAATAGAAATATGACAAAATGTAATATTCTAAAAGGAGGTGCGGCATGGATGCCAAAAAACTGGAAATATTGATGACGGCGGTAGATCTTGGAAGTTTTTCGAAAGCATCCGAGGTAGTTGGCTACACGCAGTCGGGGCTGACCCATCTGGTGGACAGCCTGGAGCGGGAGATTGGATTTCCGTTGATCCGCCGCAGTTACAGCGGCATCGCGCTGACGGAGGCGGGAGAAAACCTGTTGCCGGATATCCGCCAGTTTTTGCAGGCAAATGCCACCCTGGAAAATAAAATTCAGGCGGTGCGGGAACAGCAGGAGGAGTCGATCCGTGTGGCGGCATATGCGAGCATCGCGATGTACTGGATGCCGGAGATTTTATACCGGTTCCGCCGCCTCTGCCCGAAGGTGGACGTTGATCTGCGCATGGTCGATCATGCGCTGGAACCATTTGAATTATTACAGAGCGGAAAGACGGATGTCATTTTTGCGAGCAGACAGAAAGAACCGAAATGCGAGTGGATTCCGCTGTATCATGAACTTTTGTATGCGATTCTGCCAAAGCAGTATCCCTTAAATGGGCGCAAAGAATTTCCGCTGCGTGAATTTGAAGGAAAAGATTTCCTGATGCCTTACGGGCGGTTTGACATTGATGTACACGCCGCATTTGCAAAAGAGGGAGTCAGGGCAAAGGAGCAGTCCGTCTATGTGGATGATGAGACGGTGATCCGCATGGTGGGAAAAGGGCTGGGCATTTCAATGATGTCTGAACTGATGATCCGCGGAAATACCGAAGATGTCTACTGCGTTCCGGTTTCCCCGACCTGCATCCGGGAAATAGGAATGGGTATGAAGCCGGGGACGGAGGAGAATGGGAGCATTGCAAAGCTGAGAGAATGTGTGATGCAGTTTGTGAGCACGTTAAACAAAGGCGGAAACGTCTCTTTGAAATAACCGGAATCACAGACCAAACAGTCCCAGCCTTGCCATTTTCCCAGTATAGAGTATATAATTAAATACAGATAAATATATGGAAGGAATACACCGTGAGTATAAATAAAAACCTTTTTGACGCTCTCCCAATCGGCTTTTTCAACTGCCTGGCAAGCGGCAGCAGCAACCGCATTTATTCGGACTGTCTTCTGCTCATTTATCATGAGTATGACCGGGAGATCACCTACCGCATTGCCCGCAGCCGCATCCGGGATGCGCTTGCCATCTATCTTCTGGAGAATCACATTGATTATTTGGATGATGAGATGACAACCGACCGGAATTACAACCAGCTTGCCAATTCCGTGATCCGCAAATTCTGCTCGAAAGAGGTCGGATGGCTGGAGGAGGACACGGACGATGCGACGTATGAGAAGCATATCATGATGACGGAGCAGGGCGTCTTTCTGGCAGAATTTCTCCAGAAGATGATGAAGCCGGAGTGGGAAGAATTTTCAAGTTATATTTTCAATATTTATAATATTTTGCAGAATCCCGACCAGTGGGAACCGGATATCTATGTCAATGCGCTGCGCTCGGTCTACCGCAACGCGAAACAGCTCTCCGGTGCGCTCAAGCGCCTGGCGACCTTTATCAAAAAAATCATCGAGCGGATGGTGCGCGAGGAAAGCCTGGAAAGTCTGACCGAGAACGTCCTCGAATACTGTGAGGGCGATTTTATCCGCGAGTACGCGCGTCTGACAAAACAGCAGAATATTCATATGTACCGTTCCTTTATCCGGTCAAAGCTGGAAGCGATGCAGAACCGGCAGGAGCTGTTTGAGGGCCTGGTGGCGGGATGCGCGAAGGAAGAAGAACTGGAACACATTGAGGCGGAGAATAAGGTGCTGGATATGATCCAGACGATTCTGCAGTTTTTCTCAGTCGATTACGACCAGATCATGCGGGATATCAAGCATAAAATTAATATCTATTTACAGATTGCGATTGGACGCGCGAGATTTCTTCAAAACCGGGACAGCGATGTGCGCGGGCATGTCGAGCAGACGATCCGCGTGATTGCGGCGGAGATGAACACACTCGGTTGGAAGGAAGAACTGCCGGAGTCGATGAACGGGTTGTTTTTGCTGGAAAATAATGAGTTTATCGATACCGACTCGATCCGCTATCCGCGACGGGAGCAGATGATCCGCGAGGCAACCTATGCGGAGCTGGAAGAAATGACACAGGAGGACATCGATCGTGCGAGGGAGGCACAGGAGCGGGAGGCAGAGAACCCGTATTCGAAGGATAAGATGAAGAATTATCTGGAGGCGCTTTTAGGAGATCGGACGGAGATATCCAGCGAGGAGGTTCCGATGAAGAGCAAGCGGGATCTTTTAAGCGCGCTCTCGGCGGTTGCCTATGGTTCGGAAAATGGGTATGAGATACAGGCGGAGGATGGTTATCTGGAAACGCAGCAGATGCTTCTGCGGCGCTTTAAAATCGAACGCCGGAAGGAGAAATAAAACATGGGATTTGAAGAAATATGGAATGAATATACATCCTCTGAGAAGGACATGTTCCAGAAAAGTGTCAGGCGTCTTCTGAAGCAGACCTTTATCGTGCGCGACCGTGACGAGGACAGCAAAAAAGCGTACTATTTTGTCTCCAAGCGTTCGGAACCATTTTCAGCGTACCTGGGATATATCGGATACGATATTGTAATTGACCGGGAAAATGGCGTGATTATGCTGCAGAACTGCCGGGATCTCGGCGAGAATGGAAAACTGCAGATCAACCATGTGACACTCAAAAAGATGGAGAGTGTGGTTTTATGCTGCCTCTGGACTCTCTATGCGGACCGGGTGCGTTCTGGAAATCTTTCGAAAAATATTGAGATTTCGGTGACCGATCTGCGCTATGAGATGGAAAAATACGGCATTCGGGATCAGATTGACAAGAGCAGTTTTGCATCGATTCTGACGCTGTTTACCAAATATCAGCTTCTGCAGGTAATTGGAAAGCTCGGCGAGGAGGACTGCCGGATCTGTCTTTATCCGTCGATGCAGTTTGTGCTGGAACCACAGGAGTTTGGCAAATTTGTGGAAAATGTCAACCGGCGGATGCAGGAAAAGTGGAGCCGTGAGGACGAATGGGAAACGGAGCTGACAAAAGAGGAGGAAGACGGCGATGAAGAATCAGACGATCATGAATAGGAAATCGGCGAAAAAACTTTTGATGGTCCAGTGGTCGCGTTTCCAGAATGTCTGTATCGAGCTGGAAGGTTCGACCCTGGTGACCGGTGTCAACGGAAGCGGAAAATCGACGGTGCTTGATGCGATGACCTATCTCCTGACGGGCAACACGCAGTTTAACAAGGCGGCGAAGGACCGAGACCGGACGGTGCTTGGCTATGTGCGCGGCGACACGCGCAGTAATGGCGAGGCGCGTTATTTGAGAAATGGCAGCGTTGTCAGCTATATTGCGATGGAATTTTCCGATCCGACGCTGGGAGTGCCGCTCACGGTCGGAGTATGCATTGAGTCTCCAAGTGAGTCTGGCAAGCCGGTCAGCAGCTGGTTTATCTGTCCAGGGGCGGCGATTGACGATATCGATTTTACACGGATTGAGGGAAATGCACTCCGCATCACGCCGAAAAATGAGCTGACAGTGAATGGCGAGGCGATGAAGCTTTCCTCTTTTATGGGACGGGACCGCGGCACGGAGGCGGTACTCCGGGCGCTGGGACTCCGCGTGGACGCAGCCAAATACCGGACAAAGCTTCTGAAAATGATGGCATTTAACCCGGAAAATAATATCGACCAGTTTATTCAGGACTGTGTCCTGGAACCGGGAAAAGTCCAGTCGCTGGAGGAACTGCGCGAGCAGAAGCGCCAGTTTGAGCGCCTGCGGGAACTCTATGAGAGTCTCAGACAGGGCAAAATCCAGCTCGAAGAGGTTCTTCGCCAGAGTGACGAATACGAGAAGAAAAAGCGGGTACTCCGCATCCGGGAGCTGATGCTTTCGTACCAGGCGCTCCGGGAGAAGGAAGAGGAAGAAAAGCAGACGAAAAACCGTTATCAGGCTTTAAAAGACCAGTACGGGCGCCTGACCGAGCGGGCGGGAGAGCTCGCAAGACAGCAGGAAGCCGCACAGGAACGCCTGCGAATTGCAGAAAATAACGATATGGTCAAGGGAATGCAGGAAAGCCTGGATTCCCTGAAACGCCAGATCGAGGAAACGGATCGTGAGAAAAAGAACTGGGAGGACAAGCTGGCGCAGATTTTGAAATTGAAGAAGAAGATAAGCGCGCTTATCAAGCTTCTGGAAGCAGATCTTCCGTCCTTATCCTCGGAAAACACCTATCTGGAGACACTGGAACAGGCGGATGGGGAGACGGCGAAGAAGCGGGAGGCGTTTGACGCATTCCGCGAGAAGGTGCACCGTCAGGACGGCATCTATGAGGAAAATAAGATCCACCTGCAGGATCAGTGTAAAGAGCGCGAAAAAGAGATAGGGGCGCTGCAGGAGAAGATCCGCCGTCTGGAATCGAATATCCTTGTGTTCCCGGCGGAGGTGGAAAATGCCCGGAATAAGATTCAGAGAGGGTTAGAAAAACAGGGTATCCAGACCGAGGTCCACATTTTTGCCGAATTGGTCCAGGAGGTGACCGCTCCGGAGTGGAGAAAGGCGGTTGAGACATTTCTGGGAAGAAAGCGTTTCTATATCATCGTGGACGGCGCGCACTGCCATAAGGCGATGCAGATTTTACAGAAAGAGCGGATCTATGATGGAAATGTCGTGATCACGGATAAGCTTCCGGAAACAGAGGCGGTGGAAGGTTCCGCGGCGGAGATTCTGCGGATCCCGAACGTCTATGCGAGACGTTACGCCAATTATCTGTTAAACGGCATTCATCTCTGTGAAAATCTGGAAGAGCTGCATGAATACCCGAAGGGCGGACTCATGCGGGATGGCATGCTGGCGAAGAGCTATGCGGTTGCGATGATGGATATGAGACGGACCGAGCTGTGTCTCGGCGCAGACGCGATCCGCTGCCAGCTGGAACAGTCCAGAAAAGAACTGGAAGAATTACAGGTGGTTCAGCGGGCCGATAAAGAGGCACTTTCACAGGTTATCAAATACCGTGATGCGATCAAGGAGATCGACTGGGACGGTGGACACTACGATTTCGGCGCGGCATATGGGCTGAAGGACTGCAAAAAGCGCAGGGACAGCCTGGTAAAGGACCGCGAGGAGATCGAGGCAAATCCGGACTTTACCGCAGTCCTGAAAGAACTGGAGACGGCGGGACGGCTGGCACGCGAGGCAAATGAGAGTGTGAACCAGAACCAGAGTGAGCTTGGCGGCTGTAAGAATGATTTAAAGGGCTGCGAAGGAACACTGAGCCGTATCAGCACGGAGATCTATTTATGCCAGAAGGCATATGAGGAAAAATGCCTTGTCAACATGGAACTCAAAGAGGCGATGCTGGAGGAATATAACCGCGAAAGCGAGAAGCGCGGCACGATCCGCGTGACGACACAGCTTTCCATCGACAAGAGCAAAAATATGCTGGCAGAGCGGGAGCGCCAGCTGGAGGACGCACAGCTGGCGTATTGCCGCCTGGCGGGAATCGACGTCGGAAAGCGCGGCATTGGTTACATCCCGTGGTACCGGGAAGAATACCGGAACCTGGCGCACGTCAAGGTGGAGGAAGCCCAGCAGAAGCTGCAGGAGCAGGCAGGACGGCTGGAGAGCGCGTTTATGAACGATTTCGTGGCGGAGATTGACGAGAATGTCCGCGAGGCAAAACGTGAGATGGACGCGATTAACCGTGAACTGCGCCATATGCCGTTTGGCAACGATACCTACAAGTTTGTGATGAAAGAAAAGCCAGACCGCGCTCTCTTCTTCCGCATCTGCAGGCGTCTGGAAAAATATATGAGTTCCCCGCAGGTCTATATGAATTCGGCGCGCGACGACGAGGAGATGGAGAATGATATTCAGGAGTTTATGAGTATCATTCTGGCGGAAGAAGATGAGTGGGAATACACGGATTACAGGAGATATTTTTCTTACGATATGGAGATCAGCAGCCGTCAGGGGCAGACCGAGATCACGGCAGAGTTATCGAAAAAACAGGGTTCCGCCAGCAACGGAGAGAAGCAGACCCCGTATTTCATCATTCTGGCGGCGAGTCTTTTGCAGTGCTATCCGGCAAACACCTGCTGCGCCCGTCTGGCATTCATCGACGAGGCATTCTCGGCGCTGTCGAGAGAGCGGATCGAGCAGATGGTCCGTTATTTCGAAGAGAATCACTTCCAGGTATTCTATGCAGCCCCGCCGGAGAAGATCAACAGTATCGGTCAGTTCATCGATTCAACCGTCAGCCTCATCGTGACAGGACGGTATACGAATGCGGTAGAAGGATTGGTGAAGCAGGCATAGGGAAAGAGGAGAAAAAATGGCGGATCGGAAAGAGTGGAAAGAACAGCTTTTAAGTAAATTGCTGGATCAATACGAAAAAAGCGTCACCTATGTCGGTGAAAATAAGGTAAAACAAGTGTTTTCGGTCAAACCATCCGATATTTTCAAGGGCTACAACAAAGATTTTCTCCCGCCGGAACAGCTTTTCCAGGAAAAAGAATTTGAACGACTGATCCGTCAGATGGAATCGGGGGGACTTATTCATGTGGTTCCTCCGAATACTGGTATTCTCCGTCAGATCTGTGCCGTCCCGGAACGCTGGAAAGATTACTATACCTGTCTGAACCGGACGGAAAAGAATATTCTAAAAAAACAGTTGGAAGAAGTTTATCATCGCTTCTGCCAGTGCGATTTATTGGAAGCATATGGAAAAGAAAAGCTTCAGACACTGAAAAACAGCCGTGCAAAAAAGCTGGATGAAAAGAAAGTAGAAAAAGAGATAACCGAGGCAGAAGCTATCTGGAAGCTGGTGCAATTTTTAAAAGAAAATCAGGAAAAGCAGAGAACTACGCTGGAGCGGGAAATGTCAGAGGCAGTTCTGCATGACAGTAAACAGTGGGAAAAGATATATCGGAAAAAGGTGTGTGGGATTTTGGAGCACACAGGACGGTATGATGAACCGCTTGCGGAGCTGGAAGAAGAACGGGAGCGGCAGACGGCGCTTCTGGAGGAATTTTACATTTATTCCAATCCGGCGTATATCTATCTGAAAGGGGATGCGCGGATCTGCCTTGAAGATGGACGCGAACTTCGGATTTATCACGATCTGCCGATGTCGATCCCTTTTGAGACATTCCAGAAGGCAAAAAGCATCCAGATCCGGGATGCGGAGCTGATGACGGTGGAAAATCTGACCTCCTTTCACCGGCTGGAGCGGGAACATATATTTTATCTGTTTCTGAGCGGCTACCATACCCGCACGAAACAGGCGCTATTGCAGCGGATCGCCAGAGAAAATCCGGGACTTTCCTGGCATCATTTTGGCGATCTCGATCCAGACGGTCTGGCGATCGCGGGGCATCTGATCCGAAAGACGGGACTGCCGTTTCAGCTGTGCGCGATGGGTGTGCAGGAATTGCAGCGGTTTCAGACATATGCGAAGCCATTGGAATCACCCGATCGGGCGAAGGCGGAAGCGATGATAAAACAGGGCAGCAGCTATGCGGGAATATTGCGGTATATGTTGGAGCACAACTGTAAATTGGAGCAGGAGATTATAAGCTGGCAGGAGACGAGGTTGGAGAGCTTTCTGTAAAAAGAATCTTTTCGGTTCAATCCGGATTTTTATATATGATATGATAAAGACAAAGTGAAAGGAATGCAGCGTCTATGGAAAAACAGGAAAAAGCCTATAAAGGCGTCATTGAATATTTCAAGAACCGCATCATGGCGGGCGAGCTGCGTCCGGGGGAGAAGCTTCCTCCGGAGCGGGAGATTGCGCAGATGCTGGAAGTCAGCCGCAATTCCGTCCGGGAAGCGCTGCGGATCATGGATATGACGGGAGTGATTTCCTCCCAGCAGGGATCGGGGAATTACATCACTTGTGAATTTCAGAAAAGCATTGCGGAGACGATGGGGATGATGTTTGCTATGTCCCAGATTAATTATCAGCAGATCAGCCAGATCCGCTATGCGCTGGAACAGCAGGCGTTTGCCCTGGCGGTTGAACATGCGTCGGAGAGCCAGATGGACGCGCTGGAAGAACTGGTAAAACGTCTTGACCGGAGCATGGACGAGCAGGAAAACGCCCGGATTGACAAACAGATCCATTTTACACTGGCGCTGGCGTCGGGAAATGTGCTGCTGCTCAATATTTTAGAGGCGTGTTCCGGCGTGATCGATACCTTCATCCGGAATATGCGCGCGGAAATTCTGCGGACAAAAGAGGCGAAAGAAGCGCTGAATCTCTGTCACCGGCAGATTGCGGAAGCGCTGCGGAACAAAGATAATGCAGCGGGGAAGGATGCACTGGACCGGCATTTCCGGATGATAGATGAAATTTTGGAAAAACATGAAAAAACACATTCTATGTGAAAAGATAAACAATCGTTGACAACTAGAACGCAGCCCACTATACTAACGAATAAAGAAAATTGGTTCTACCAAAATTCTTTTTCTTTTCAATAAATTGGTAGAACCAATATGCGGATTAAAAATTCTTTATATCCATCATTTAAAGATTTTTACAAAGCATCCATATGAAGGAGGAAACAGAATGAAGATTCTTGTCTGTATCAAACAGGTACCGGAAAGCAATAAAGTAGAAGTCGATCCGGTTACCGGCGTGCTGAAACGAGACGGCGCGGCTTCGAAGATGAACCCATACGATCTGTACGCGCTGGAGACGGCGTTCCGGATCCGGGAAGAAGTGGGCGGAAGTGTTCACGTCATTTCCATGGGACCGCCGCAGGCGCAGCAGGTGATCCGCGAGGCATTTGCGATGGGCGCGGACGGCGGAACGCTTTTATCGGATCGCAAATTTGGCGGTGCGGATGTACTGGCAACCAGCTATACACTTGCGCAGGGCATCAAGAGCTGCGGCGATTTTGACCTGATCCTCTGCGGCAAACAGACAACGGACGGCGACACCGCGCAGGTTGGTCCGGAGATCTCCGAGTGGCTGAATATCCCGAGCGTGGCAGATGTTGTCAGGATCAATCAGATTGATGAGGACGGCATCACCGTCAGCATGGATCTGCCGGAAGAGGTCGAGGTGGCGAAAGTGCAGTTTCCGTGTCTCTTAGCCGTTGACAAGGACATTTTCCAGCCAAGACTTCCTTCGTATGTCCGGAAAATGAACACGAAAGACCGTGAAATCCGGATTCTTTCCCTGGCGGATATGGATGATAAAGACGCGATGCACTATGGACTCAATGGTTCCCCGACGCAGGTTCAGCGCATTTTCCCACCGGCTGTCAATGACAAAAAGGAAATGTGGGACGGAAGCGGCGAAGAGCTGGCGGACCGGCTGTATCAGAAGATCGTGGATATGAAATTCGTGTAGGAGGTGGAATCATGGCTGAGTTAATCATACATCAGGACAAAATCCCGGATAATCAGGAACTTATCAAGCTCTGTCCGTTCGGGGCGATGGAAGAAAAAGACGGAAAGGTGACGATCAGCGCCGCCTGTAAAATGTGCCGTCTCTGCGTGAGAAAAGGTCCGAAGGGCGCGGTTGAATATGTAGAAGACGCGGTAAAACCGAGCATCGATAAGAGTGCATGGAAGGGCATTGCCGTTTACGTAGATCACGTGGATGGAAAGGTGCATCCGGTTACATTGGAACTTCTTGGAAAAGCAAGAGAACTTTCCAAGGTAACGGGACATCCGGTTTACGCCCTGTTTATGGGAAATGGAATCGAAGCGGCTGCACACGAACTGCTTCATTATAATGTAGATAAAGTATTCGTCTATGATGCACCGGAACTGGCACGTTTCCAGATCGAGCCGTACACGGCTGTTTTTGAAAACTTCATCCAGACAGTAAAACCATCGTCTATTCTCGTCGGTGCGACCACGGTCGGCAGACAGCTGGCGCCGCGTGTGGCTGCCCGTATGAAGACAGGCCTGACCGCGGATTGTACGATCCTGGAAATGGATGAAAATACTGATTTATCCCAGATCCGACCGGCTTTTGGCGGCAATATCATGGCGCACATCAAGACCCCGAACCACCGTCCGCAGATGGCGACCGTGCGCTATAAGATCATGAACGCACCGGAGCGTGCCGAGAAAGAGAGCGGTGAGATTGTGGTCTGTACAATTGAGAAGGAAAAACTGCTTTCCCACGTGAGGGTTTTGGATATCGTAGAAAAGCCGAAGGAAACCTTTATCGAAAATGCTGACGTCCTGGTGGTAGCCGGACGAGGCGTGAAGAAGCCGGAAGATTTGAAAATGCTGGAAAAACTGGCAGATTTGCTGGGAGGTCAGCTTGCCTGCACCCGTCCAATGGTGGAAGCCGGATGGCTGGATGCCAAGTGCCAGATCGGTCTGAGTGGCCGTACGGTCCGCCCAAAACTCATCATCACCTGTGGCGTGTCCGGTGCGGTCCAGTTTACTGCCGGCATGAATCACGCGGAGACGATCGTCGCGATCAATAAAGATCCGAAAGCGCCGATTTTCAAGACGGCACATTACTGCCTGACTGGTGATCTCTATGAGATTCTCCCGAGACTGATTGAGAAGATTGAGATGGGAAGATAAAGATTCACAGGAAGGAGAGCAGGATATCATGGGAAATTACAAGAAAATAGATAAAGATGATATTTTATATATAAAAAACACAATTCAGGATGACGAGCGTGTCCTCGTAGGTGAAAATATCAACGAAGAGTACAGCCACGATGAGCTGAGCGGCACCAGCAGTTATCCAGATGTGGTGGTAAAGGCAAAATCAGCCGAAGAGATCGCGGCGATCATGAAATATGCATACGAAAATACGATTCCGGTGACACCGAGGGGCGCCGGAACGGGTCTGGTTGGTTCTTCGGTTCCGATGGAACATGGCATCATGATCGATACCACCCTGATGAACCAGATTCTCGAATTGGACGAGGAAAACCTGACGGTCACGGTGGAACCGGGCGTCCTTTTGATGGAATTGTCCGCTTATGTAGAAGATCACGATTTCTTCTACCCGCCGGATCCGGGTGAGAAATCAGCGACCATCGGCGGCAACATCAGCACGAATGCGGGCGGTATGCGTGCGGTCAAATACGGTGTGACGAGAGACTATGTCATGGGGCTGGAAGTGGTTCTGCCGGATGGCACGATCACTCAGTTTGGAGGCAAAGTCGTAAAGAATAGTTCAGGCTATGACTTGAAAGATCTGATTATTGGTTCCGAGGGAACGCTTGGCTTTATTACCAAGGCGATCTTAAAGCTTCTGCCGCTTCCGAAGCGTGTCATCAGCCTTCTGATCCCGTTCCCGACCCTGAAACAGGCGATCGACACCGTCCCGGTTATCATCAAATCTAAGACGATCCCGACCGCGATCGAGTTCATGCAGCGGGAAGTGATTGAAGACGCCGAGGAGTATTTAGGAAAAGCGTTCCCGGATAAACAGTCGGATGCGTATCTGCTTTTGAAATTTGATGGGAATTCCACCCAGGAGATCGAAGAAGCGTATGACAAGGTGGCCAAACTCTGCCTGGAACAGGGCGCACTGGACGTGCTGATTTCCGATACCCAGGAGCGGGAGGAATCCATCTGGAAAGCCAGAGGCGCTTTCCTGGAGGCAATCAAGGGATCCACGACTTACATGGATGAGGTCGATATGGTTGTTCCGAGAAGCCGCGTCAATGAGATGGTGACGTATCTGCACGATCTCCACAATGAGATTGATATCCGCATCAAGAGCTTCGGTCATGCGGGCGACGGAAATCTGCACGCGTACATCCTGAAAGACGATTTGAGTGATGAAGAGTGGGAAAAACGGATGTCTGCTGCAATGGAGAAGATCTATCAGAAAGCTCATGAACTCGAAGGTCAGGTGTCCGGCGAGCACGGCATCGGATATGCGAAAAAGCCGTATTTAAGAGAATCCCTGCCGGAGAAGAACCTGGATCTGATGAACGGAATCAAGAAAGTGTTTGATCCAAAGAATATTCTGAATCCGCATAAGGTGGCGCAGAGATAGAAGAAAATAACTGCATTGATATTTTTAAGCCACAAGTGTTGCAAAAACGTTTGAGCACCACGCGGTAAGGCTGATTCTAGGAACTGCAGAAGATTTTTGGCAGAAAAACAGAATGGAACAGCAGGTTTTTGAGAAAGCCACGATCTGAATCAAAGAGTTCAAATCGTGGCTTTTTATAGTTGTTGAACTATTTTATAGTTTATATCTATCGACCTATCTTTTCTTCTTCAACGCCTGCATCACCCGAACCAGCGGAATCGTCTTCCTGTAAATCCGTTTCCCACTCTTATTTTCCAAAAATTCCCGAAACGCGCCAATTGCTTTCAAATTCTGGCTCTCATCCGAATTTGAACGGGACCTTGCGCTTGCGTCAATCCCCTTTTTCGGTACCATATACCCGCCGTAGGAATCGCGGAACAGATAGAAATAATCGCGGTCCTCACCCAGCTTTTCAAATTCATTGTAAGCCAGTGTGCTTTCGCGGGTGTTTTTCGGAAGAGAATAGACTTCCAGATGATTTTCACGGAATTCATAGCGGGACGCCGGGAACGGCATGCCGCTTTTTTTGATCTGTTCGGCGAGCTTGTGGGCGGTGTGGTTGGCGGAGCTGTAGGTGCTGGTCGTCAGATAGCAGCCGTAGGCGGCTAAGAGGATGCCCCACCACTCGCTTAGATTGATGATACCTCCGGCGATGAACAGGATGCTTAAAATTGTCCGCGTGATCCGGTTGGAAGCGCAGAAGAGATCGTACTGCATCCGGGACAGGGATTCGAAGGTTTTTTCGTTGTGGTGCATTTCTATCTTATAGTAAATCATGGTAAGCCCTTTCATATAAAAAATCAATCATCACCTATATAAAAACAGTATATAGAAGCATAGAAAATATCTTAAGAAGTAGTATACTGTTTCTTCCCTGTTTCCGCAACTGGATCTGTTAAATCTGTAATGTTGATAAAAAATAAACAAGATTGTTACAAAAATATCACATAAAAATCGACTAAAATCGAGAAAAAATTATATAATTTCGACAAAATAGCTTGCCTAATCATAAAATAAGTGTTAAAATTAGGTAAAAGGTAAATAAAGAACCAAAAGCAGAGACGAAGAGATGCGCCATGGTTAGAAACAGCTGGAAAAGACTGTTTTTTAAAAATGGTGCTATTTTTTTGCCTAAATGCTGAAATGGTAATTTATTTAGAAAGTAGTAGAAACTGTTGATGAACCGGTCAGAAAGATGACTGGGGGAGGTTAAGAAAAAGGAGAGAAAACGTATGAGAAAAGTATTATCAGTAGTACTGGCAGCGACGATGGCAATGAGCCTGGCGGCCTGCGGCGGCAGCGGCGCAAAGACTGACACAAAGGCAGCAGACGCAGGAACGGCAGCAGGTGACGAGGCATCTGCAGATGATTACTACATCACCATCAAGTTTTCCAACGTATTTCAGCCGGCAGAGTGGAACTACAAAGCCAGCGAATATCTGGCAGACCTGGTAAAAGAGAAGACCGATGGTCATATCACTCTGGAGTATTACGGACAGAACCAGCTTGACTGCTACGCGGAGTCTGTAGCACAGGCACACAACGGCGCTGTCTGGATGGGTCTGGAGGAGCCGTCCTACTTTGCTGATTACATCGGCGATTACAACGTATTAGTTGGACCGATGCTTTACAAGAACAATGCAGAGTATAATGCAGTGATGGATTCTGATATTGTAAAAGATCTGAATGCAAAACTGGCAAGCGAGCACAACATCCACGTTCTGGATACACATTATTCGTTCGGATTCAGAAGCGTATGTACGAACAAGGTAGTTGAGAAACCGGCTGACTTAAATGGTCTGATCATGCGTTCGACCGAGTCTCCGCTGTTTGTTAAGACGATTACCTGTCTGGGTGCTACCCCGTCTGCAATGAGCTTTACGGAGTGCTTATCTGCTATGTCCAGTGGTGTTGTTGATGGTTTCGAAGGTTCCATCTCCACCCTGAAGGATACAGGTGCTTATGAGTACACCAAGAAAGTTGCAAACACGAACCACTTCATCGCAACCCGTTGGTTATTCATGGCTGAGGACGTATATCAGTCCATCCCGGAAAAATGGAGAAACATCCTGGATGAGTGCTGTGTAGAAGCTGGTAAGTGGGAGCAGGAAAATGCTGAGAACGACGAAGCTTCCATGATCGAGTTCCTGAAAGACAAAGGCGTTGAGTGGAATGATGTAGATGTTGATGCATTCACAGAGGCTTGTGCTCCGGTTTACGACTGGATCGTAGACGAGTACGGCGCAGATCCGGAACTTCACCAGAAGCTGGTTGATTTCCTGAATGACTACCGTGCAAACAACGAATAATGTAAATTATTCCGAACAAATACAGTATTTTAAAGCAATTATGAAATAGTAAAAACGTAACGGTTATCAGAACCGCTGCGGAGAAGAAAGTATATCTGCCCGGGCTGTCAGAACGAAGAAGATTGTCTGAGGTCCGGGCAGGCTTCCGACAAACGTATAGTGCCGGAAATATGAAACTGCTGGTAACTGTTCAGTAGGTCTGCGCATTTACTGCGCTGACCGTACGAAAACATGGGCCAGCAGGCAAAAATCCCATTGCCGTAGGCAATTTTTAATGGATTTTTGCGCGTGACTGTGAAGGTACTGAACAGTTACAACTGCTGGAATGATGACTGTATGACAGAACAGTCGTCGGTTATGCAAAACTGACTGCCATTATGAATGCATGAGGATAGACTATGGAAAAGAAAAAAAACACACTGGGGTCGGTGCTGGTAAACCTGGATGCAATTATTACCTGCGTGACACTGACACTCTGTACAATCGTTGTAAACGCAAACGTCCTTATGCGCTATTTCCTGAAAAGACCGTTGTATTGGTCGGAAGAGGTCGCTACGGGGCTCTTCGTCTGGACCGTCTTTATTGGAAGCGCATATGCGTACCGTAAGCACGCACATCTGGGCGTAGACATCCTGATCAACATTCTTCCGGAGAAGATAAGAAAAGTTGTTAAGGTTATTATGGATCTTCTGGAGCTTGTTACTCTGATTATGCTGACCAGAACAAGCGTCCAGTATGTGATGAACACGATGGATAAGCTGACTAATACGCTGCGTGTTCCGAGCTGGTATATTTCCGGCGCGGTTCCGATCGGATTTGGGCTTTCACTGATTTTCTGTATTTACTTTTTGGTTAAGGATATTATCAAGGTATTTAAAGGGAAAGGGGGAAATAACTGATGGGACTCGAATTAATTGAACTCGTTCCGATTTTTATGGTATTTATTCTCTATTTCCTGGGAATGCCGATTGTATATGCGCTGTTTGGTTCAACCTTCTTTTATTTTACATTTATTGATACAACCAGTAAAAACTGGCTGATCTTACAGAAGGTTATGACCTCTACACAGTCGTTCTCGATGTTAGCGATTCCATTTTTCGTTATGGCTGGTTCCGTCATGAACTACGGCGGCATCAGTGACAAGATGATGGATTTCGCGGAAGTGCTGACCGGTCATATGAAAGGCGGTCTGGCACAGGTAAACGTAGTACTTAGTATGCTGATGGGCGGATGTTCCGGTTCGGCCAACGCAGATTGTGCGATGCAGTCCAAGATGCTGGTTCCGGAGATGGAGAAGAGAGGTTACTCCAAGGCGTTCTCCGCAGCGATCACAGCGGCTTCCTCGGCTGCTACACCGGTTATTCCGCCGGGAGTAAACCTGATCGTTTTTACCCTGATTGCACAGATTTCCCTGGGTCGTACGTTTGCGGCTGGTTATATTCCGGGTATCCTGATGGCAATCTCGATGATGATCGTTGTTTCGATTATTGCGCATAAGAGAAACTACCCGACCACCCGTGAAAAATTCCCGTCTCTGAAAGAAATCGTGAAACAGGGTATTACCTCTTTCTGGGGTCTGTTCTTCCCGTTTGGTATCATTCTGGGAATGCGTTTTGGCATGTTTACCCCGTCTGAGGGCGGTGCGGTAGCCGTTCTTTACTGTATTATTATCGGACGTTTCGTTTACAAGAAACTGTCCCTGAAAGAGCATCTGGTTCCGATCCTGCTTGACAGTATCGCCGGTACTTCCAGCGTTGTCCTGATCATGGTTGCAGCGAATGTATTCGGTTATTACATGACCTGGATCAACCTGCCGAGAGTCGTGGCAACTGCTATGTTAAGCCTGACAACCAACAAGTGGCTGTTCCTTATGGCATGCAACGTAATTCTTCTGATTATGGGTATGTTCCTGGAAGGCGGCGCGGCGCTGATGATTATTACACCTCTGCTGCTTCCGGTTGCAAGACAGCTTGGAATCAATGATTACCACTTTGGACTGGTAGCGATCGTTAACATCATGATCGGTGGTATTACACCTCCGTTCGGTTCGATGATGTTCACGACCTGTGGTATCACGGGATGTCCGATCAGTGAGTTCCTGAAGGAAGTATGGCCATTTATCGTGTCCCTTCTGGTTGTTCTTCTGCTTCTGACCTTCTGCCCGTTCTTAATTACATGTGTACCGGATCTTCTGTACGGCGCAGCATAGAAACAGATTGACAAAACGTTAATAAATTGGATATAATAAAGCCTGTGAGATTAAGAGCAGAAAGGCAAACGTAGAAATACGGATGCTTTCTGCTCTTTTTTGTTCCATAAAAGATACCGGTATCGGTCATGGAAGAGTCTTGTGGAGCGAAAAAGAGCTGTGTTCTAGAAGCTTTACGGGCTTGCAGAGGGAGAAAAAATGGCAGTTTGGAAATGGATTGTGGAGACGGCGGCGACCTGGACAGCGGTCGGCATCTGGATTCGCCTGCTGTTTTCGCTGGCGGTGGGAATGTTCATTGGAATTGACCGTGGCCTGAAACGGCGCGGTGCGGGCATCAAGACGCATGTGCTGGTCTGCCTGGGTTCAGCGCTTGTCATGTTGACGAGTGAATATATGTTCCGGACATTTCCATCTGCAAAAGCGGACATGGCGCGGATGGGCGCGCAGGTTATCAGCGGTGTCGGATTTTTAGGGGTTGGCACGATCATGGTAACCGGGCGTAATCAGGTGCGTGGACTGACCACAGCGGCGTGTCTCTGGGTCTGCGCCTGTGAAGGACTGGCAGCCGGTATCGGATTTGTGGACGGTGCGGTTTACGGTCTGATTCTGATTGCGGTTACCTTGAAGCTCCTGACACGTGTGGATACAATGATTCATGAGCATGCAAAGGTGTTCGATTTCTATCTGGAATTTACCAGCAGCCGGTGTGTTGGGGCGTTCATGGATACCATGCGTTCTAAGAATGTGAAAATCGTGTCTTTTGATATTGCCAAGAATAAGTTAAAGGGCGAGGGTCCCTCCGCGACGATGTCGGTGGAAGTGCAGGACAAGTCGCTTCGAAAAACACTTCTGAGCGATATTCAGGCGATGGAGGAGATCCGGTTTGCAGAGGAGCTGTAGCAGCTAAAGGGTTCAGATGGGCTTACGCACGAAATGTAGCAGAAATAGGATGAATTGTCTAAACAAACAGGATAGTTGAAACGAGAACAAGAAAACATTTAGTATAAATAATGGAGGATCACAGTATGAACGGAAATACATACGACGTAGTGATTATCGGAGGTGGCGTCATCGGCAGCAGCATCGCCAGAGCGCTTTCGAAATATGAGTGCCGCACCGTGCTTCTGGAAAAAGAAGAGGATGTCTGCTCCGGCACATCGAAGGCAAACAGTGCTATCGTCCATGCGGGCTATGACGCAAAGACAGGTTCTTTAAAAGCAAAGCTCAATGTAAAAGGCAACGCCATGATGGGAGATTTATCCAAAGAACTCGATTTTGATTTCAAGCGGAATTCCTCCCTGGTACTCTGCTTCGCGCAGGAGGACCTCCCGGCGCTGCAGGCACTCTATGAGAGAGGCGTGGCAAACGGTGTGCCGGATATTTCCATTCTGACCGGCGATGAGGTCCGCAAGATGGAGCCGAACGTCAGCGGGGAGGTTGTGGCAGCGCTCTATGCACCGACTGGCGGCATCGTATGTCCATTTGGTCTGACGATCGCGCTGGCAGAGAATGCCTGTGATAACGGCGTTGAATTTGTATTCAACACAAAAGCAGAAAAAATTGAAAAAACGACAGAAGGATACCGTGTGATAACCAACAACGGTGTCTTCGAGACAAAATATGTCGTGAACGCAGCCGGCGTGTATTCTGATGAGATCCACAACATGGTTTCGGAAAAGAAGCTTCACATTGTGCCGCGCCGCGGCGAGTACTGCCTGCTCGATAAAGAGGCAGGCAACCACGTATCAGCGACTGTCTTCCAGCTTCCGGGCAAGTATGGCAAGGGAATCCTCGTCAGCCCGACGATTCACGGAAATCTCTTAGTCGGACCGACCGCGGTGGATCAGGAAGATAAGGACGGAACCTACACGACCGCCGAGGGACTGGCAGAGGCATGTGAGAAGGCAGCCAAGAGTGTCAACAACATTCCGTTCCGTCAGGTCATCACTTCCTTCTCCGGCCTGCGTGCCCATGAGGACGGCGATGATTTCATCATCGGTGAGGCGGAGGACGCACCGGGCTTCTTTGATGCAGCCGGAATCGAGTCTCCGGGACTTTCCTGCGCACCGGCGATCGGTGAATATCTGGCTGGGATGATCGAGGAAAAAGCTGGATTTGGCAAGAATCCGAATTTCAATCCGATCCGCAAGGGCATCGTGAAAGCAGCACGTTTAAATACGGAAGAACGCGCAGAACTGATCCGCAAGAACCCGGCATACGGCGCAATCGTCTGCCGTTGCGAGACAATCAGCGAGGGGGAGATCGTGGATGCGATCACCCGTACACTCGGCGCACGCTCGATGGATGGCATCAAACGGCGCGTCCGTCAGGGTATGGGACGGTGTCAGGCAGGCTTCTGCACTCCGAGAGCGATGGAAATTCTCTCCCGTGAGACGGGAATCCCGATCACAGAGATCTGCAAAAACCGCAAAGGTTCCGAAATGATAAAAGGTGAGGAGGCATAACCATGATTCAGCATGACATTGTAATTATCGGCGGAGGTCCGGCTGGACTGGCAGCGGCAGCAGCGGCAAAGAAAAGCGGCGCAGAGGATATTCTGATTCTGGAGCGCGACAGCGTGCTGGGCGGTATCTTAAATCAGTGTATCCACAATGGTTTTGGTCTTCATACCTTTAAAGAAGAGCTGACCGGACCGGAGTATGCGGCACGTTATGAGGAAGAAGTGAAAAAGCTGGAAATTCCGTACCGTTTAAACAGCATGGTACTGGATATCAATAAAGACAAAGAGATCACAGTCGTAAGCCGGAGCGAGGGACTGGAGCTCATCAAGGCAAAAGCGATTATCCTGGCGATGGGGTGCCGCGAACGTCCGAGAGGCGCCCTGAACATTCCAGGGTATCGTCCGGCAGGTATCTACACTGCTGGTACGGCACAGCGTCTCATGAACATCGAGGGACATATGGTCGGTAAAGAGGTTGTCATCCTCGGTTCCGGCGATATCGGACTGATCATGGCGAGACGTATGACACTGGAGGGCGCAAAGGTTAAGGTCGTAGCGGAGCTGATGCCGTATTCGGGCGGTCTGAAGAGAAATATCGTACAGTGCTTAAACGACTTTGATATTCCGTTGAAGTTAAGCCATACGGTTGTGAATATCGAGGGAAAAGAGCGCGTGAAAGGCATTACGCTGGCACAGGTCGGACCGGACCGCAAACCGATTCCTGGTACCGAAGAGCACTATGACTGTGATACGCTTCTGTTATCCTGTGGCCTGATTCCGGAGAATGAGCTGACGAGAAATATGGGCGTGACGATGAACCCGGTTACCTCCGGCCCAATGGTCAATGACCGTCTGGAAACAGGCATCGAGGGTGTATTTGCCTGCGGCAACGTGCTTCATGTACATGATCTGGTTGACTATGTATCCGAGGAGGCAGCGCTGGCAGGACAGAACGCAGCGAAATATGTGAAATCCGGCGAGACGAAGAAAGGTCACAGCGTGACACTCAAGGCAGAAAATGGCGTCCGCTACACGGTACCGCAGTCGATCGATACCGAGGCGATGGCAGACAAGCTGACCGTTCGTTTCCGTGTGGCAGATGTTTATAAAAACCGCAGCATTTCCGTTTATTTTGACGGAGAGCGTGTAAGCAGCCGCAAAAAACGCGTGCTGGCACCGGGGGAGATGGAGCAGGTGATCCTGACGAAGGAAAGTCTGGAGAAATATCCGGATCTGAAAGAAATAACCATTTGCACGGAGGTGGATGAGTGATGGAAGTAAGAGAACTGACCTGTATCGGATGTCCGCTGGGCTGTCAGCTCACTGTGACGATGGGAAATGACGAGATCAAGGTAGAAGGAAATACATGCCCGCGCGGCGAGGCGTATGCAAAGAAAGAGGTAACCAATCCGACGAGAATCGTTACCTCAACGGTACGCGTCGAGGGCGGCACGATCGAGAGAGCAGCGGTCAAGACGGCTTCGGATATCCCGAAGGGCAAAATCTTTGATTGCATGAAGGAGATCCGCGCCGTGAAGGTGGCTGCTCCGGTGCATATCGGGGATGTGATCATTGATGACTGCGCTGGAACCGGGGTTGCGGTTGTGGCGAGCAAGAATGTAGGGCGGGCGTAAAAAAACGTAAAAGTGACGCCGCCAGCCTGTCGCAGAATATAAAGATGAGAGATGGGAGGTTGTACAGACTCATAGAAGAGATTTGTACGGCTTCCCATTTTTGAAATTAAGATTTATGAAAAACCTGCTTGCATATTTGGGCAGGATTGGATAAAGTTGTTTTGAAGAAAATCTTTTTTACAGGTACATATTTACAGAGATAAATTACAAGGAGAGAGGCATGGAAAAACGTGAAATTTTAAAGGAGACAGAGCTGTTTGTCCTCGATATGGACGGGACGTTTTATCTGGATACGGATGTGCTCGACGGGGCGTTGGATTTCCTGGAGGAAGTGAAGAAAGCCGGGAAGAGATATGTGTTTTTTACGAATAATTCGTCGAAATCTCCGAAAACATATATTGACAAACTGGCAAAAATGGGGTGTTATATTAAAAGAAATCAGATCATTACATCCGGGGATGTGATGATTCAGTATCTGAAAGAGTATTATCCTGAAAAGAAAGTCTATCTGGTGGGAACGCCGGACCTGGAGGAGAATTTCCGTGAAAATGGCATTCTTCTGACAAGGGAGATGCCGGATGTGGTCGTGATTGGCTTTGATATGACATTGACCTATGAGAAGTTGGAGCGCGCCTGCACGTATATCCGCAACGGCGCTGTGTTCCTGGCAACGCATCTGGATATCAACTGCCCGACGAAGGATGGTTTTATCCCGGACTGCGGCGCAATGTGCGCGGCAATCTCCTTATCGACCGGAAAGGAGCCGAAGTATGTCGGAAAACCATTCAAGGAGACCGTGGATATGGTTCTGGAGATGACCGGGGCAAAGCGCGAGGCAATGTCGTTTGTCGGCGACCGGATCTACACGGATGTGAAAACCGGCGTGGTAAATGGGGCACACGGAATCCTGGTGCTGACCGGCGAGACGAAGCTGGAGGATGTACCGAAGGCGGATGTCGTGCCGGATGCGATTTTCACAGGGCTGAAAGAGATGGGAGAAATACTCAAGACTATGAGAGAAGAGGAAGCATAGAATGACAATGCTTGAATTACTGGAGGAATCTCCGATAATCGCAGCGATTAAGAGCTGGGAAGGGCTGGAAAAAAGTCTTAAATCTGAATGTAAGGTAGTATTTGTGCTGTTTGGCACGATCTGTGATATTGATCAGATTGTAGCGCGCATCAAGGACGCCGGGAAGGTGGCGATCGTCCACGTGGATATGATCCAGGGACTGAGCACCAAGAGGGTGGCGGTCGATTTTATCGCCCACAATACGCGGGCGGACGGTATTATCAGCACAAAAAATACACTGGTGGAGCGCGCGAAGGAGATGGGACTTTATGCGATCCAGAGAACCTTTGTTGTGGATTCGATCGCACTCGATACATTGAAAAAACAGATCGAAATGTTCCGACCGGATGCAGTCGAGATCATGCCGGGGGTGATGCCGAAGATTCTTAAGATCATGCGCGAGTACACCGATATTCCGCTGATCGCCGGGGGACTGCTGTCTGACAAAAAAGATGTGATGGCGGCCTTTGAGGCGGGTACGGATGCCATTTCAGCGACGAATGAAGCGGTGTGGTACGTGTGATTTTAAAACTTAAACGATTTAGACGCTGTGAGTGACAGATATATTTGAAATAATGAAATTGATAAAAAAATATCAATCATTTCGCGATTTCGCTTGATTTTTTACCATGAATGCATTAGAATGATGAAGTAATCTCTTTTGGTAAAAATAGATAAAGAGAAGAAAAGGCGAGTTTTCGCATTGTACAAAATATAAGAACCGTGAAAAGGTAAAGCGGTTGCAAACTATACACATGTACAGTGGGGGACACTGAAATCCCCGGTTCGGTGAGAAATGTCAGACAAAATTTAAGTCGAACGTCCGTGAGACTTGGCGCATGATTCTGGTCAGCGAAGCTGACAATTTCACACAGACGGGAGCCGCCGGATAACAGGAAAGGGGTATTAAGATGGCTAAGATCGATTTAAGCAAGTACGGAATCACAGGAACAACGGAGATTGTTTACAACCCTTCTTATGAGATGCTGTTTGAAGAAGAAACCAAACCGGAGCTGGAGGGCTATGAAAAAGGTCAGGTCAGCGAGCTTGGTGCAGTAAACGTTATGACAGGTATTTATACCGGACGTTCCCCGAAAGACAAATTCATCGTTATGGATGAGAACTCTAAGGACACAGTATGGTGGACTTCAGACGAGTATAAGAACGACAACCATGTAGCATCCAAAGAGACCTGGAGCGCAGTAAAGGATATCGCTTTAAAAGAGCTCTCCAACAAGAGACTGTTTGTAGTAGATGCTTTCTGCGGCGCAAATAAAGACACCCGTATGGCGATCCGTTTTATTGTGGAGGTTGCTTGGCAGGCTCATTTCGTAAAGAATATGTTCATCGTTCCGACCGACGAAGAACTGGCTGATTTCGAACCGGACTTCGTAGTATACAATGCTTCCAAGGCTAAAGTTGAGAACTACAAAGAGCTTGGATTAAACTCTGAGACAGCTGTTGTCTTCAATATCACAAGCCGCGAGCAGGTTATCATCAACACCTGGTACGGTGGAGAGATGAAGAAAGGTATGTTCTCCATGATGAACTACTACCTTCCGTTAAAGGGCATCGCTGCTATGCACTGCTCCGCTAACACCGACTTAAATGGCGAGAACACCGCTATCTTCTTCGGACTTTCCGGAACTGGCAAGACTACCCTTTCTACCGACCCGAAACGTCTTCTCATCGGTGATGACGAGCACGGCTGGGATGACAACGGTGTATTCAACTTCGAGGGCGGCTGCTATGCGAAGGTTATCAACCTGGATAAAGAGTCTGAGCCGGATATCTACAACGCTATCAGACGTGATGCGCTGCTTGAGAACGTTACCCTGGATGAGAACGGCAAGATCGATTTCGCTGATAAGAGCGTAACCGAGAACACCCGTGTATCCTACCCGATCGATCATATTCAGAATATTGTACGTCCGGTATCCTCTGCACCGGCAGCTAAGAACGTTATCTTCCTGTCTGCAGACGCATTCGGAGTACTTCCGCCGGTATCTATCCTGACACCGGAGCAGACACAGTACTACTTCTTATCCGGATTTACAGCAAAACTGGCTGGTACCGAGCGCGGCATTACCGAGCCGACCCCGACCTTCTCCGCTTGCTTCGGACAGGCTTTCCTGGAGCTGCATCCGACCAAATACGCAGAAGAGCTGGTTAAGAGAATGGAGAAGAGCGGAGCAAAAGCTTACCTCGTAAATACAGGCTGGAACGGAACCGGCAAACGTATCTCCATCAAAGATACCCGTGGTATTATCGACGCTATCTTAAACGGTGACATCCAGAAGGCTCCGACCAAGAAGATCCCGTACTTCAACTTCGAAGTACCGACCGAGCTTCCGGGCGTAGATCCGGCTATCCTGGATACCCGCGATACCTATGCAAACGAGGCTGAGTGGGAAGAGAAAGCAAAAGATCTGGCAAGCCGTTTCATCAAGAACTTCGCTAAATACGAAGGAAACGAAGCTGGCAAGGCTCTGGTAAAGGCTGGTCCGCAGTTATAATGCCAGAAATAAATGGTAAATAAATCCAAGAGGTAAACCTGGTGAGATAGAAAACCTCCAGTTTATTTGGATGAGAAATGTGATTCTCATTCGAATGGACTGGAGGTTTTTTGTTTCATAGGAAATTACGTCCTATGAAACAAAAAACGCTCCGCGAGGATGCACACCCGCGCGAAGCAGAAACATGTCGCAAGCGACCGCGCGAGACGCCCGGATGCGCCAAGGCACATTCTTTTTACTGCTGTAAAACACATGTTTGGATTTGAGTATTTCGTGAAGCTGATGGTTATGCTATAATAGAAGCATGTAGTGAGTTTTTAACTGGATTTTCATGTGTACGCTCGGAATCTTTCTGTGCTTGATTTTTTGAGATGATTTTTTACCAGTGGCGCTCAAATTTTAAATTCATAGAGAAGGGAGGATCCTGCCATGCAGAAAACAGTTTCCAGGCGCGCGTACATTGCCATTGATTTAAAATCGTTCTATGCATCGGTCGAGTGCGTAGAGCGCGGTCTGGATCCGTTGACGACGAATCTGGTCGTGGCGAATCCGTCGCGGACGGAGAAAACGATCTGTCTGGCGGTGTCACCGTCACTGAAATCCTATGGTGTGCCGGGGCGTCCCAGGTTATTTGAGGTGATTCAGCGGATTAGGGAAGTCAATGAGGAACGCCGCAGACTGGCGCCGGGACGTCAGTTCCGGGATAAATCGTGGAGAAATGAAGAATTAAAGGCGGATCCGTCGCTGGCGGTCAGCTATCTGGTTGCGCCGCCGAGAATGGCATACTATATGAAATGGAGCACGCAGATCTACCAGATTTATCTCCGGTATGTGGCACCGGAGGACATCCATGTGTATTCGATTGACGAAGTGTTCATGGATGTGACGGAATATCTGGGGATTTACAAGGTTTCGCCGCGCGAGCTGGCAAAGGGGATCATCCGCACGGTGTTAAAGGAAACAGGCATCACGGCGACGGCGGGGATTGGGACGAACCTGTATCTGTGCAAGGTGGCGATGGATATTGTGGCGAAGCACGTGGAAGCGAACAAGGACGGCGTGCGGATTGCCGAGCTGGATGAGCAAAGCTATCGGGAACTTTTGTGGACGCATGAGCCGCTGACCGATTTCTGGCGGGTTGGACCAGGATACCAGAAGAAACTCTGGCAGGCGGGACTTCGGACGATGGGCGATATTGCGCGTTGTTCACTGGGAAAACCGGGCGAGTTTTACAGCGAGGAACTGCTGTACCAGATGTTCGGCGTCAATGCTGAGCTTCTGATTGACCATGCGTGGGGCTACGAGCCGTGCACGATCGCACAGATACGGGCATACAAGCCGCAGAGCAGCAGCCTGGGCTGCGGGCAGGTGCTTTCCTGTCCGTACACGGCGGATAAGGCGCGGATCGTGGTACAGGAGATGATTGACGGGATCTCGCTGGAGCTGGTGGAAAAACGGCTGGTGACCGATCAGCTCGTTCTAACGGTCGGATATGACATCGAAAACCTGACCCGCCCGGAGATACGGAAAGTATACAAGGGACCGGTGACAACCGATCGCTACGGGCGGCGTGTGCCGAAGCATGCACATGGAACGTGGAATCTGCCGCGTGCGACTTCGTCATCGAGCGAGCTTCTGGAGGCGATGGCGGCTCTGTATGATAAGATTGTCAACCCGGCGCTTCTCATCCGCCGGATGTCGCTCTCGGCATGTCATGTGGTAAATGAGAAAATGGCGAAAGAGCGTGAACAGAAGGAAACATTTGAACAGCTTGATTTGTTTACCGATTACGCAAAAAAGGAAGCAAAAGAGAAGGAAGAACAGAAAAAACGCGAGCGGGAGCGCCGGATGCAGGAAGCGCTTCTGACAATCAAGAAAAAATACGGAAAAAACGCGGTGCTGCGCGGGATGAACTTTGAGGAAGGCGCGACCGCCAAGGAGCGCAACGGGCAGATCGGGGGACATCAGGCGTAGATGGAAGATCAATATAGAGTGAATGAATTTGAAAACTTAAAAGGTGGACGAAGCCAAACCCAAAAAGGGCAGGAAAGTGACGCCCAGCGCCGCTACGGCGATATCCTCGGTCATTCTTACCCATTTCCCTTGCGCCATGCACGGATGCCGGTGGAGGACCGGGCGGCGCAGTTTGCCTCGTTTGCCGCACTGAATGGCTATGAGGAGGCGGTAGAGGAGGAGGCGCGTCTGACCGAGCGGGAGATCGATCTGGATGACAGCGTGCGTGAGATGATCAATCAGACGCTTGTGGAAGCGGAGGAGCAGCTGATGCGTGGCGAGACGGTTCGGCTTTCTGTGACCTGGTTCCAACCGGACGTGCACAAGGATGGCGGCGCTTACCGAACGGCAGCAGGACGATTGAAGAAAATCGACTATTACCGGCAAGTTTTGTGGTTGGCGGAAATAAGGAGTGGAAATCAGCCTGGACTTGAAAATATAGGCGGGGAGATCGCGGTAAATTTTCCACAGATCTGCCGTGTGGAGCTGATAGAAGAGGAAGTGGAGTGAAATGTTACATGGCAGCACAGTTGCTGAAGCTTTGTATGGACCTCCTGACCGGCAAAGGAAAATATCGTTACTGTTTACGGGTAGGCACTTTTGGAACCGAAAGTGCCGTAAGAAAACGTGGTGGCAGCAGGAATTGCCGTATTTAAATGCGAAGCCACGGCAAATTCCGTTACTGGGCACGTATGCGTGAACAGTAATAAAATATCAGAAATCCGTAAGAAAAAAGCACTTTTACTTTTGAATGAAATAGGGTAGACTGTTAGAACAGAGAAAACCAGATAGAAGAGCTGAATACAGAGTATAAAGAAAAATATTTCACTGGTTTTAGAAACAAAAAAGTGCCTGGGAAGTTTTGAAAAATTTCAGAGAAGTCCCTGGGAACAGGCAGGGAGCAGGCATAAGAACAGTCGGAAGGAGATTCAAATTATGAAAAAAAATTCGTTATATATTGCAGGAATTTGTGCAGCACTGTCGGTAGGTGCGCTTGGGTGCGCTTCCAGTGCAAAAGCGGGCGATGAGGAGACAAAGCCGGTTGTCGAAGATACGGAGGCAGCTGGGGAGGCCACTGCAGCGGAAACTATTTGTGTTTATGGTCCGGTTTCGGAGGTTACCAGCGATTCCGTCACGATCGACAATCAGTCGGGAATCAGCAGTGCCGGCGAGATGGTGATCACATTTTCACCGGAAACGCCGATTTTTGACGCAGAGACAGGCAATCCGGTCGATATGACTGAGGCGGAGACGGGAACCGTTGTATATGCCTACATCGGGGATGCGATGGCGATGAGCGAGCCGCCAATCACGAACGGACAGCTCTTCTTCGTCCATGTAACCGATGTGAGCGCCGTGCCGGTTTACACGGAGATCGAGTCGGTGAAAAAGAGTGCCGAGAATGATGATACCGTCTGTGTGAAAGCAAAGGATGGCGTGACCTATACGGTCAGCGCTGAGACACGTATTCTGCCGTATTTAACCCGGAACATCGTGACCGCAGACGATCTGGAAGCGGGAAAGAAATGCGCGATCTGGGCGGACGCGGAAGGAAAGGTATCGAGACTGGTGCTGTTTCAGCAATAAGGGCGGATGTGCATAAAGCGATAAAATTATAAATATGTCATGTAGATTGGACGGTTTGAACAGTGAAAAACACAGCGAAAAACCGTCCGATTTTTGGTTTGACTTTTTGTTGCACAGTAAAATACATTTGTGAAACAAAAAAATTGCATAAATGCATATTGGCTGCTCTGGTTGAAGCGCCGGAAAAGCAGACGTTCAGTCTGTATATAGATGAATTGTTATGTGACAAGACAGATGTAATAAAAAGTGTCAAAAATTCATTGACACAGCTTTTCTCTTAGAGGTATAATCACAGAAGTTTACCGTGTGGAAGCTATATGGACAGAGAAATATGGCGTGGCAAAGATGTCGGATACATTGTAAAGAAGAAAATGAACCGCAGCTGTCGGAAAATGGTATGGTTTCTGTCAATCGATGGGGATTCGGAAGCGTGAACAGAGCGGTGAAAAAAGGAGAGGGAAAAGAGATGGATCAGGAGATAAAGCAGCGGATCGAGACATTAAAAAAAGAGAAGGATGCCGTGATTCTGGCACATTATTACGTAGATGGAGAAGTGCAGGAGATTGCCGATTATGTGGGCGATTCGTATTATCTGGCGGAGCTGGCGACGACGGTGCCGCAGAAGACGATCATTTTCTGTGGCGTGTCATTTATGGGCGAGAGTGCGAAGATTTTAAGCCCGGAGAAGACGGTTATCATGGCAGACCGGAGCGCGGACTGTCCGATGGCTCACATGGTTGAGGTGGAGAAGATCCGCGAAGTACGCAAAGAGTATCCGGAGGTAGCCGTTGTCTGTTATGTGAACTCGATGGCGGAGATCAAGGCAGAATCGGATGTCTGTGTTACCTCATCGAATGCACTCAAAATCGTAAAAAAACTGCCGAACAAGGATATTTTCTTTATTCCGGATGAGAATCTGGGACGTTTTATCGCAAAAAAAGTGCCGGAGAAACATTTTATTTTCAATGACGGTTTCTGCCATGTACATAAGAGTATTCATGCGGAAGATGTAAAGAAAGCAAAAGAGCTGCATCCGGAGGCAGTTGTGCTGGCGCATCCGGAGTGTACCGGCGATGTGCTGGAGCTGGCAGATTTTGTCGGAAGTACCTCCCAGATTATTGATTATGCGACGAATTCGGATGAGAAAGTCTTCCTGATCTGCACCGAGATGGGCGTGTTCTATGAACTGCTGCAGAAGAATCCGGAGAAGAAGTTTTTCTCCGTAGGTCACCGTCAGTTTTGCCCGAATATGAAGAAGATTCATCTGGACAGCGTACTGCGGGCGCTGGAAAATCCGGAGGAGGAAGTGGAGATGGATGAGGCGATGCGGCAGAGGGCGGTTGGTCCGCTGGCGCGGATGCTGGAATTGGCAAAATAAAGGAATAAATAAAGACACAATATAAACAAATAGACCCAAAAGGATCATTCAAAGGATTCCCACAGAAAATGCTGCAAATCAGCGTTTCCTGTGGGATTTAAATTTTAAATGGAGCGGCTCTGCTTATTCAGCCACAACCGCTTTCACAATCTCCGCAATATACATATCATGATAGTCCTTTTCCGGATAGAACTTGCTGTCAGCGTCCTTATCGATAAAATCTGCCGGATTCATGGATGTGCGGTACATTTTGCGGCAGATGAGGATGGTGTCAGCTTCTTCAAATGCCGGTACGCCGTCGATGAAGACCGGGGTCAGACCGGCTTCCTTGATTTTGTCGTGGTCACGGCCAGATACGGAGCCGCAGAGTTTGAGGGCATCGCGGTGACCGTCTTTTAAAAAGCTGACGGAGAAGAGTTCTTCTTTGTCTATAAATTCTTTGGTGTAGCGCTGGGGACGGATATAGCAGGTAACAGCCGGTTTGCCCCAGAATACGCCTGCGCCGCCCCAGCTGGCAGTCATGGTGTTGAATTTATCCTCGGTGCCGGCGGTTAAAAGCATCCAGTCGGAACCGATGCGGGTAAACGGGTTAAAATTTAATTCTTCTGGCTTTATTTCTTTGAAGCTCATCAAAAAATCCTTCCTTTCCTGTCTGAATTGATCATTCTGTGAGTACCTTACCATTATCAGAGAAGAAAATCAAATATATTTTCGAAAATTCATTGACAGATGAGAAAAAAAGAGGTAGTCTGTAGATTGAAGTTAGATGCATCTAACTATGGTTTTGATATTCTAACTCAAGTTTGTCACTGCTAATTATATATTACAAATTTAAGCAGAAACCGGATATGGAAAGAGAGATGATACGATGCAGCAGAGAGAGCAGATTATCGGCGAACTGAAGAGACGGGGGAAACGGATGACCGATCAAAGAAAGATCATGTTGGATGTGATCCTGGAGGGAAGATGGAGCAGTTGTAAGGAGATCTACTACGAGGCATCCAAGCGCGACCCGGGGATCGGAAAGGCAACGGTGTACCGGATGATTGCAGTGCTGGAAGAAATCGGCGTTTTAAACCGTTGCCGCCAGTATTCTCTGCGGAATGAGGATGAGCTGTCAAGTATAACTTCGGATGCTAGCTGATAAAAAATCTCAATAAGGAAAGTTAGGTTTGACTATCATGGGGGTAAGCTGTTACCATCTACTTGTACCTCAGAAATGAGTCATTAAACGCAGCAATATTCGCATTTGAAATGGAATAAATAGTTTTCAAAAATCATATGTGAATATAATTAGATAATATCAGAGGAGGAGTAATCATGATGGACATTTTCAAATTAAAAAAATTAGGTTTATTTGCAGGCGGCGTTTTGTTCGGAACAGCAGGTGTTAAGATTCTTGGCAGCGAGGATGCAAAGAAATTTTACGTAAACTGCGTAGCAGCCGGACTTCGTGCACGTGATTGTGTGATGACCACCGCTACCAATATTCAGGAGAACGCTGAGGACATCCTGGCTGAGGCAAAGCAGATCAACGAGGCTCGCGGCTATGAGAGTTTTGGTGAGGATGAGGATTTCAACGAGGCTGCTGAGGCAACCGAGGCCGCACCGGAGGCTGAGAAGGCAGAGCAGTAATAGCAACTCCAAGAATACATGAATCTAAATAACAGGGGGGCTGCCGCAAGATAGCATGGGATGCTGTCTCGCGGCAGCTCTTCTATAACCGGAGGAAGATGAATCATGAAATTCATTATAAAGCATGAAATCAAAGGAAGAATCCGTATCAGCCTTGCCCGGAAATTCCATACCGTGCGCGAAGCGGACGTTTTGGAACAGTATCTGCTTGGTCTGGACGGCGTGACGGCGGCTAAGGTGTATGAGCGGACAGCAGATGCGGTTATCTATTATAAGGAGGATCGGGAGGCGGTACTCGTACAGGTAGCGGCGTTTGATGGTCAGATTACCGAAAAACAGGAGATGGCAGTTAAAAGCAGCGGACGCGCCCTGAATCAGGAGTACAAAGAAAAGCTGATTCAGAAGGTATTGACCCGTTTTGCGACGAAGACATTTCTCCCGGCGCCGGTCCGTGCGGTATACACGTCCGTGCAGGCGATCCGTTATATCGTGAAAGGTATCCACTGCCTCGTATTTAAGCGCAAGCTGCATGTGGAGGTGCTGGATGCGACGGCGATCAGTGTTTCCCTTCTGCGCCGCGATTTCAATACGGCTGGCTCCGTTATGTTCCTGCTCGGCGTCGGTGAGCTTCTGGAGGAGTGGACACATAAGAAATCCGTTGGTGATCTGGCGCGGAGCATGTCCTTGAATGTGGAAAAGGTCTGGAAGAAAGTGGACGGGACCGAAGTTCTTGTACCGCTTTCGGATGTTACCGCGGGCGACGAGCTGACCGTCCATATGGGTACAGTGATTCCGCTGGATGGTGTCGTAGTAAGCGGCGAGGCGATGGTAAACCAGGCTTCGATGACCGGCGAATCCCAGCCGGTCAGAAAAGAGCCGGGCAGCTATGTTTACGCAGGAACCGCGCTGGAAGAGGGAGAGATTACCTTCAAGGTAGAAAAATCCGCCGGTTCCACCCGTTATGAGCGTATCGTACAGATGATCGAGGATTCGGAGAAGCTCAAATCCTCTGTTGAAGGCAAGGCATCAAACCTGGCAGATGCACTCGTTCCGTGGAGTCTGGGCGGTACCGCGCTTACCTATCTGCTGACCCGCAATGCGACGAAAGCACTGTCGATCCTGATGGTTGATTTCTCCTGTGCACTGAAACTGGCAATGCCGCTTGCAGTCCTGTCTGCGATGCGTGAGGCAAGCCAGCATCACATTACGGTCAAGGGCGGCAAGTTCCTGGAGGCAGTTGCCGAGGCAGAGACGATCGTATTTGACAAGACCGGAACACTGACCAAGGCAAAACCGGTTGTATCCGATGTAGTATCTTTCAACGGCATGGAGAAGGAAGAACTGCTTCGTATCGCAGCCTGCCTGGAAGAGCATTTTCCGCACTCGATGGCAAATGCGGTCGTACAGGAAGCGAAAAAACGTCATCTGGTACATGATGAGATGCACTCGAGAGTGGATTACATCGTAGCGCACGGTATCGCTACCTATGTGGGCGAAGAACGCGTCGTGATTGGAAGCCACCATTTCGTATTTGAGGATGAGAAGTGCACACTGCCGGAGGATGGAAAAGAGAAGTTTGAGAACCTTCCGGAAAATTGTTCCCATCTTTACATGGCAATCGGCGGACAGCTTGCAGCCGTTATCTGCATCGAGGATCCGCTGCGTGAGGAAGCACCGTCTGTCATCCGCCAGTTAAAAGAGGCTGGATTTAAGCGCATTGTCATGATGACCGGCGACAGCGAGCGGACCGCAGCGGCGATCGCGAAGAGGGTCGGCGTGGATGATTATTTCTCCGAGGTACTTCCGGAGGATAAGGCGCGCTTTGTTGAGGAGGAGAAGGCGAAAGGCCACAAAGTTATCATGATCGGTGACGGCATCAACGATTCACCGGCCCTGTCAGCGGCAGACGCGGGCATCGCAGTCAGCGAGGGCGCAGAGATTGCCAGAGAGATCGCGGATATCACGATCAAGAAAGATTCCCTGGATGAAGTCGTGCTTCTGCGTCATCTGAGCATGGATCTGATGAAACGTGTCCATGGAAACTACCGTTTCGTCATCAGCTTCAACCTGGGTCTGATTCTCTTAGGCGTGGCTGGTATCATCACACCGTCGATGTCGGCGCTGCTGCACAACAGCTCGACACTGGCGATCAGCTTAAAAAGCATGACGAACCTGCTGCCGGAGGAAGAGCGGGAAGAGGCGTAAAAATGCGCCCTGCTTAGTTGGCTTTTAATAAAATATAATAAAAATAGACGGGCAGAAAGAATGGAGAGGAAATTTTATTCTTTCTGTCTGTTTTTTTGCGTTAAATTGCGAAAAAGTAAAACTAAATACTAGACTATATTCTGTAAAAATCCAACAATGAATCAAATAACATTAGACACATAAATATATGTTTATAACAGTTATAAATTTTAATATTGACATACAGGAGAAATGTGATATGATCATAGTGTAAATGGACTTACCAATTTACCATTATACCAAAGTGACAATCAGAGAAATAAAAAGATAATTGAAGGAGGAACGGATATGTATAAGTTATCACAGTTGACAGAAGATGGTTCTATTATGTTACACGGACAGAAAATTGCAGATACAATCCTTTATGTAAATGGAGATTTTGTTAAAAAATCAGAAGCCGTTATCTCCGTATATGACAGTGGTTTTCAGCATGGAGATGGCGTATATGAAGGAATCCGTGCATATGGACGAAAAGTATACCGTCTGGATGAGCATATCAAACGTCTGTATGAGTCCTGCTACACGCTGGGAATCGATATAGGAAAGACCAAAGATGAGATGAAGGAAATTGTAAAAGAGCTGATTCGTCGAAATCTGGATGCAGGATTTACTGATTTACATATGCGTTTACAGGTGACGCGCGGATTTAAAGCACAGACAGGTATGCATCCGACTTTAAATGTGACGAATGCGTCGATCGTTATCTGTGTGGATCAGAAACCCCCTATTTTCAATAAAGAGGGAATTACGCTGGTAACAACCTGGCTGAAACGCTATTCCCCGTCTTACATGGATCCGAAGATTCATTGCTGTAACCAGCTGAACCAGATTATGGCGGCGTGTGAGGCAATCCGTCAGGGAGCGGATGAAGCAATTATGCTTGACCAGAATGGTTATGTGGCGGAGACAAACTCTACAAACTTACAGATGATTAAAGATGGAGCATTAATACTTCCGACTTTAGATTCACAGCTTCCGGGAATTACGAGAAAAACAATGATTCAGATAGCAAAAGAGATGGGAATGGAAGTACAGGTAAGAAACGTATCTGTTTCAGAGTATTATAATGCGGATGAGGTATTTATCTGTGGTACAGTCGGAGAAGTGGTTCCGGTTAAAATGATCGATGGAAAGAAGATTGGTACACAGATTCCTGGTCCGATAACAGAAAAGTTTTCACAGGAATATAAGAAGATGACAGAAACGCTGGGAGTGTCGATTGATGATTGAACATCATAAAAGAAAGTGCACTCTGTGAGGAAACGGGTAAAACCGTAAGCGTGAGATTCATATAGGGGTTTATAAAGAGGGATGGTAGAAGAGAAACATATGATTCGAGCGAAAGGACGGAATGAATATGAAAGAGAAAAGAAAACCGGGTTTTGGGGCTGCGATGCTTCCAATATTGGTGATGGCGTTCGTGTTGGGAATTGGTTTTGGAAAGTTCAGACTAAGTGTGGAAGTACTCTTACTTGTTTGTTCCTTCTTTACGGTGCTTTTAGGATTGTTTTATGGAACAACCTGGAATGAGATTGCAGATGCGGTTTCGGAAAAGATAGGAAAGTCATTTATGGCGATTTTTATCTTTGTATTTGTTGGAATGATTATCGGAACCTGGATGTTATCAGGAACAATTCCTATGTTGATTTATTATGGCCTGAAGCTCTTAAATCCACAGCTGTTTCTGATATCGGCTTTTGTGATTACAGTAATTGTTTCTGTGTGTACGGGAACCAGTTTTGGCTCAGTTGGAACCGTCGGGCTGGCACTTATCGGAGTAGCTCAGGGATTGGGCGTTAATCTTCCGGCAGCAGCGGGCGCAATTATTTCAGGTGCTTATTTTGGAGATAAAATGTCACCGCTTTCAGATACGACAAATCTGGCTCCGGTAGCAGCCGGAACCACATTGTTTGAACACATCCGGCATATGTTTTATACGACGGTCCCGGCGGCGCTTGTCTGCTTAGTGGTATATTTTATAGCTGGACGTACTGGAATGGTGGTTTCATCGGTCGATGCATCTGCGGCAAATGAGATGACGGAGGGACTCGCTTCTATTTATCATTTTAATGTGTTTTTATTGATTCCTCTGGTGGTTGTGCTGGTTGGTTCAGCGATGGGAAAACCAACGATTCCGGTTATGTTTACAGCATCGGTTCTGGCAGGAGTGTTAGCGATTGTATTTCAGGGAGCGACGGTTGCAAAGGTAATTTCGGCAGCATATAGCGGATTTTCTTTATCGATGCTGGGAATTGATCCGGAAACAGTGACAGGAAGCATTAAAACGCTGGTAGAGCGGGGCGGAATGACAAGCATGATGGCAACGGTGCTGAAAGTGCTCTGCGCATTTCTATTTGCAGGTGCTATGAGTGCGGCTGGTTTTATGAATGCAATCTTGGAAAAATTGAAAACATTCGTACACAGTGACGGAACTTTGATTCTGGTAACGGTTATTTCAGTCTTGATTATTGCGCTGATTGTTGGAAATGCATATATTCCGATTTTGATGGGCGGAGAATTGTTCAGTGAGTCCTTTAAGGAAAGAAATCTGGCACCGCAGAATCTTTCCAGAACACTGGAAGATGCAGGAACCTGTTCCATTCCTCTGGTTCCGTGGTCAGCGGGCGGTGCGTATATGTCGGGAACGCTGGGAGTCTCTACGTTCGCATATGCTCCGTGGGCAATCTTTTGTTACGCAGGTTTTTGTTTTGCGGTTCTCTGGGGCTTTACCGGGTTTGGAATCAAGAAATTAAACAAGGATAAATAAGACATTTCATAAGTTAGTCAAACAGATGTAGGATGGGGAGAGAAAACCTGTTTTACATCTGTTTTTCTAATTAAAAGGGTTATTTGAACGTTACAGTGGAAAAAAGAAACAGGAGGAATGATGGGGGCAGAAAAATTAAATAAAAAACGATCGGGAGCTTTGGTGGGAGGAATTTTCCTGATTCTGGCAGTTCCAGTATGCGGGATCCAAGTACCGGTGCAGGCATTCTTTTTTCTTGCATGGATCTACGTGATTCTGTTTTTAGAAGCAAATTCTTATTCCTGGAATGAGCTTCAGGAAGCAATGGTTCATTCTTGCACAAGGGCAGTTTCACCTATCTTTTTTCTTTTATGTGCAGGAGCGATGACAGGAATATGGAATCTGTCAGGTACGATTCCAGGACTGACGTATACAGGAATTTTGTGGATTCGTCCGGAATGGTATCCGGTCACCGCGTATGCAGGATGCTTTCTGTTTAGTTTTCTGACTGGCAGTGTGTTTAGTTCCTGTGGAACCATGGGAATCCTATTTTTAAATATTGGAACAAGTATGGGATATGAAGAGAAAATAGCAGCAGCTGTTATAATAGCCGGAGCATTTTGCGGCTATGGGATTTCTCCGATGTCGGATTTTGTGAATTTACTTTCATCCAGTGTTGAAATAGAACTGGCGAAAACATTGAAAGCAGAACGAAATAGTATCATTCCAACCATATGCGTTTGTCTGGCAGGCTGTTTTTATGTGGGATGGAAGAATGCAGAACTGGCAGGAATATCGATACAGGAAAGCAGTAAAATGATGCAAATATTCGGGGAAATGTGCCTGGGAATGCCCGTGTATATACCGGCTGCAGTGGTTCTTATATTTATGTTAATGAGGAAAAACGCCATGCATGCGTTGATGGCAGGCTGCGTGTCCGGGATGGCAGTGGCATTTTTTTACCAGAAATATCGATGGCAGACAATTTTGAATGTTTTATGGAATGGACCGGACCAAGGATCCTATTTTCACAGCGGAGGTATCAGCAGCATGGCTGGGACGGTTCTTTTGTTCCTTTTAGCGTTTAGTTTGTTTGGAATGCTTGAAAAAAGCGGGGCGATCCGATGCATGATGCAGCCGTTGTTTAAGTGGGCGGATACAGAGAAAAAAGGAAATATAGCAGCAATTTTATTTGCTTTTGTAGTAAATGTTTTTTCAGCATCGGCGATGTGTTCCCTGGTGATATCCGTCTCCTGCCTGATGTCGGTGTATGATGAAAAAGGCTGGAAACGGGAGAAAATGATTCATTCGCTCTTTCTGGGCGCTTTATACATGAGTCTTCTGGTCCCGTGGCATTCCAATGTTGTAACGCCGATGGGACTGTTGGGAGTAGCACAGGGAGGCGCTTGTATTTTTTGGATTGTGCCGGTGCTGGAGGTTGTCTGCTATCTATTAACATTTGTTTTTTCACATAAATAATGATATAATCGATAGGCGTTAGGGAACGTAAATCAGCAGGAGGGAGACTGAGAATGTTTCAGCCAATCGAAGAAAATGTTTCAGTATATAAGAAGGTAGTCGCACAGATCCAGGAAATGATCATGCACGGCGAATTAAAAAAAGGTGACCGGCTTCCGCCGGAGCGCCAGTTAGCCGAGATGCTCGGAGTTGGGCGACCGGCGCTCAAGCAGGCGATCAGTGCGCTGGAAGTGCTGGGGATTATCCGCAGCCGTCAGGGAGACGGCAATTATATTACGGCGGATACGGTCGAGGTGATCAATCCGCTGGCAATGCAGTTTTACTTAAAAAACGGCAAGATGGATGATATTCTGGAATTCCGCTATATCATGGAGGTGCAGATGGCGTCGCTTGCGGCCGCCAAGATCACGGAAGAGGAGATCGGGGAGTTTCAGGCGCTGATGGATTCGATGAAAGAGGCGATTGCGGGCGGAGCCGATCTGAAGACGCGCCAGTATTACAATAACCTGTTCCATTTCCGGGTGGTGAACCTTTCTGGAAACCAGCTGATCCGCCTGATTTATTCGAGCATCATGGATCTGGTGTCGGATCAGATCCGCCAGACGGACGGCATGTATTTCTATGAGAGCCATCTGAAGATTTTCGAGGCAATCAAGAACCGGAACCCGAAAGAAGCGGCGTACTATATGGCAGAACACTTCCAGAATAAGTTCCCGAATTATCAGTATTATATGGATGTTCATGCGTTGTAGGAAATTGTAGGAAAGAAGAGAACGGAGGACAAGTATTTCATGAAAAATGACTTATTCACAATCGGCAGCATCACGATTCATGGCTATGGCCTGATGATCGGCATCGGCATTATCGCTGCGTATTACATGGCAGAGTACCGGGCAAACAAGCGGGGGATGGATGTCGATATGATCCTCTCCATCGCGATCTGCGGTGTCGTATGTGGAATTTTAGGTGCAAAACTTCTGTACTATGTCACAATTCTGGATGAGATTGTAGCAAACCCGAAGAAATTGTTAGATATCAGCGATGGATTTGTCGTATATGGCGGCATCATCGGCGGCGTGCTGGGCGGCTATGTGCTGAGCCGGATCAAGCATATTTCCTTTTTCCAGTATGCGGATCTGGTCATGCCGTCGGTTGCGCTCGCACAGGGCTTTGGACGGATCGGCTGTTTCCTGGCTGGCTGCTGCTACGGTATGCCGACCCACAGCCATTTTGCGATCGTGTTCCACAATTCGGACTTTGCCCCGAATAACATTCCGCTGGTTCCGACCCAGCTCATCTCAAGCGGTCTGGATTTTCTGCACTGCCTGCTGCTTCTTTATGCGGCGAAAAAGTGCAAAAAACAGGGGCAGGTGGTATCCCTGTATCTGATCTGCTACAGTCTGGGACGCTTCGTGCTGGAATTTTTCCGCGGTGATTTGAACCGGGGAGCGGTCGGGTTCCTCTCGACTTCACAGTTTATCTCACTGTTTATCTTTGCGGCGGGCGTGGCGATGTTTGTGGTTTGTGGGAAGAGGACGGAAGTACCGTTAGAAAAGTAAAAATTTTTAAATGTCAACCCAAATAAAAATCATTCTTGACATTTTGCCAAAATTGCTGTATGATACCTCTGATATGGAAAATCTTAACATTTTAAGAGTCATCCATGCAAATATATCTGACCACCTGTGAAACAGGGAATGGCCATACGGACAGCCGGGTCAAATGCCGATTGGCAGTGCGAGCTGCCCTATTGATTGAGTTAAAAGCTCAATTTTATAAGTTGGTTACTTTACAACCAGTGCTCATGCACATCAACTTGTAAAACGGTCAATAAGAGTGGTAAAAGTAGATATTTGCTATATAGACTCTGAATGTGAGATTTCTGTGGATAAAAAGGTTTTGCAGTATATGCGGTAAATAGAGACAAGGGAAGATTTCGTAGCTATACGGCAGATTTGTAAAAATAGAGTGAAGCAGAAAAAGAACGTTTTGCGGATGATGTGGAGACACGTCATCCGCTTTTTTTCATAGGAAATTACGTCCTATGAAAAAAACGCTCCGCGAGGATGCGCACTCGCGCGAAGCAGAAACATGTCGCAAGCGACCGCGCTCGGCGCGAGAATGTGCCAAGGCACATTCTTTTTTATGTGTAATAGGAAATTCCTTGGAATTTCCTATTACATGATCAACACCATTTATATTTCAGGAGAAGGAAGATATGGATCACAGCGAAAAATTAAAATTATACGGCTTTAATAACCTGACAAAGGCGCTTAGCTTTAATATCTATGATGTCTGTTATGCCAAGACACCGAGGGAGCAGAAGGATTATATTGCCTACATCGATCAGCAGTACAATTCGGAACGCCTGACCCGGATCTTAACATCGCTGACGGATATGATCGGGGCACGGGTATTGAGTATTTCCCAGCAGGACTACGATCCGCAGGGGGCTTCGGTCACACTTCTGATTGCGGAAGGCTCTATGGTGCCGGTGCAGGGGGAGACGCAGGTGGCGCATCTGGATAAGAGCCATGTGACCGTCCATACCTATCCGGAATACCATCCGGAGACCTGTCTGGCGACCTTCCGGGTGGATATCGATGTGGCGACCTGCGGGGAGATCACGCCGCTTTCGACTCTCGATTACCTGATCGGTTCGTTTGATTCGGACATCATCACGATGGACTACCGGGTGCGCGGGTTCACGCGGGATGTGGACGGAAAAAAGCTGTTTATGGATCGTGAGATCCGCTCGATTCAGGATTATATCTCCAAGGAAACGCTGCGGCGCTACGATGTAGTCGATATCAATGTGTACGAGGCGAATCTGTTCCATACCAAGATGATGCTGAAAGAGATCGATCTGCAGAATTATCTGTTTAAGACAGATGTCTATGAACTTCCGCCGACCACCAGACTCAGTATTATGGAGAGCCTGCGGCGGGAGATGATTGAAATTTTCAGCGGAAGAAATGTGTTTTAAAAGAAATGCTTTTTGAGAGGAAAGAGAAGAGTTTGACTGGAAAATACCGCGAAAACCAGGGAAATTCGATAGAAGAAACGAATGAGTGATTTTCAGGAGGGACGGCAGATGGAAGAAGAGAGAAGAAATCTGGAGCCGGGCGTCGGACGGAGTGCACGGCGCAGAAAGGAAGCTTCAGGACCGAAAGAAACGGGGGGAGGCAGTCGAAGAGATGACGCGCTGACCCAGGAGCGCGCGCCGATCTATGAGGCGCTGGAAGCATTTCAGAAGATGCGCGTGGTGCCGTTTGATGTGCCGGGGCACAAGAGGGGGCGCGGCAACCCGGAGCTGACGAAACTTTTAGGAGAGACCTGCATGCGGCTGGATGTCAATTCCATGAAGCCGCTCGATAACCTCTGCCATCCGGTGTCCGTCATCGCGGATGCGGAGCAGCTGGCGGCTGAGGCATTCGGGGCGGCACACGCATTCCTGATGGTCGGCGGTACGACATCGGCAGTTCAGAGCATGGTGCTGACGGCAGTCAAGCGGGGCGAGAAGATTATATTGCCGCGAAATGTCCACCGCAGCGTCATGGGCGCCATGGTGCTTGGAGGCGCGGTTCCGGTCTATGTGAATCCGGCGGGTGATAAGAGACTGGGGATTCCTCTTGGAATGCGTGTGGAAGATGTGCGCCGGGCGATCAAGGAAAATCCAGATGCTAAGGCGGTGTTTGTGAATAATCCGACGTATTACGGCATTTGTTCGGATCTGCGCTCGATCGTAAAGCTGGCACATGAGCATGGGATGTTGTGTTTAGCTGATGAGGCACATGGAACCCATTTTTATTTCGGGGAAAATATGCCGGTTTCCGCGATGGCAGCTGGGGCGGATATGGCGGCGGTTTCGATGCACAAATCGGGCGGAAGCCTGACGCAGAGCTCGATTCTTCTGACGGGTCCGGGTATGTCCGCCGGGTATGTCCGCCAGATTATCAATCTGACGCAGACGACGAGCGGTTCCTACCTGCTCCTTTCCAGCCTCGATATCTCCAGACGGAACCTGGCGCTTCGCGGGCGTGAGGCATTTAAGCAGGTGGTGGAGCTGGCGGAGTATGCGAGAACAGAAATCAACCGGATTGGCGGTTATTATGCCTATTCGAAGGAGCTGGTGAACGGCGACAGCATTTATGATTTCGATGTGACCAAACTTTCAATTCACACGCGCGATATCGGGCTGGCGGGGATCGAGGTTTATGATCTTCTCCGGGACGAGTACGATATCCAGGCGGAATTTGGTGATCTGGGAAATATTCTGGCATATCTGTCCATCGGTGACCGGCAGCGGGAGGTAGAGCGCCTGGTCAGCGCACTGGCGGAGATCAAGCGCCGGTTCAGCCGGGATAAATCGACGCTGATGGATTTTGACTATATTGACCCGATCGTGGCGATGTCGCCGCAGGAGGCATTTTATGGAGAAAAAGAATCCCTTCCGATCCGCGAGACAGCCGGGCGTGTGTGCAGTGAGTTTGTCATGTGCTACCCGCCTGGCATCCCGATTCTGACGCCGGGCGAGCAGATCACGGAAGAGATCATTGACTACATTGCGTATGCGCTGGAAAAAGGATGTTCAATGACCGGACCGGAGGATCCGGGGATTGAGCGCCTGAATGTGCTGAAATAAATAAGCAGTAGATAGAAAGGGGAAAATTATGAATTTCTGGTTTTCAGAGAATCATACGCCAAATGTAAAACTTTCCATCCGGGTGGATCGCCAGCTTTACAGCGGAAAGAGCGAGTTCCAGCGGATCGATGTCTTTGATTCGCCGGAATTTGGGCGGTTTCTGGCTTTGGATGGATATATGATGCTGACGGAAAAGGATGAATTTATCTATCACGAAATGATCACGCATGTGCCGATGGCAGTGCATCCGTTGGTCAAAAAGGTACTGGTAATTGGAGCCGGGGATGGAGGCGTGATCCGGGAGCTGACTCGCTATCCGGAGATCGAGCACATCGACATGGTGGAGATCGACCCGCTGGTGGTGGAGGTCTGCCGGAAGTATCTGCCGAAGACAGCGTGTCGTCTCGATGATCCGAGACTCTCGATCCACTATGAGGATGGGTTGAAATATGTCCGCTTTAAGGAAAATGAATACGATCTGATCATCGTGGATTCAACCGACCCGTTTGGACCGGGCGAAGGGCTTTTTACCCGGGAATTTTACGGGAACTGCTATAAGGCGTTAAAAGAGGACGGCATCATGGTCAATCAGCATGAAAGCCCGTTTTATGCCGAAGACGCGGAGGCGTGCAAGCGGGCTCATAAGCGGATCGTGGAGTCATTTCCCATCAGCCGCGTCTATCAGGCGCATATTCCGACCTACCCGTCCGGGCACTGGCTGTTTGGATTTGCGTCGAAGAAATACCATCCGTTAAAGGATTTGGATGAGACAAGATGGAACCTGCGGGGGCTGGACTGCCGGTATTATACGACGACCCTGCATAAAGGGGCATTTTACCTGCCGGCATATGTGGAGGAGATGTTAGAAGATGTTGAAGGCAAATATTGAGACGTTCTTGGCGTGTGACGCCAGCTATGAGGAGGCGGGGATCGTGCTCTACGGCGCGCCGTTTGACTCAACCACTTCGTACCGCCCGGGCACCCGGTTTGGCTCACGGGCGATCCGCTCGGAATCCTATGGGCTGGAATCGTATTCGCCGTACCAGGACCGTGATCTGACCGATTACGCCGTGTTTGACGCGGGCGATCAGGAGCTCTGCTTTGGTGACGCATCGTTGGCGTTAAAGGATCTGCGGGAACGGGCGGCGGAGGTTGCCGGGGATGGCAAGATCCCATTTATGCTGGGCGGCGAGCACCTGGTGACGCTGGCACCGGTGCAGGCACTGGCAGAGAAATATCCGGATCTGCATATCATTCATTTTGATGCACATGCCGATCTGCGGGACGATTATCTGGGTGCGAAACTTTCACACGCCTGTGTGCTGCGCCGCTGCTGGGAAGTCCTGGGAGACGGCAGGATCACGCAGTTTGGTATCCGCTCCGGCGACCGGGAGGAATGGCGCTGGGGAAAAGAACACGTGACGACGCATCCATTTATTGTGGATATGGAAGTCCTTCAGGAAACGCTTCGGAAACTGGAAGGAAAACCGGTGTATTTTACCCTGGATCTGGATGTGCTGGATCCGAGTGTGTTTCCGGGAACAGGAACGCCGGAACCGGGCGGAATCAGTTTTGAGGAACTTCGACGGGCAGTCACGCAGATCTGCAGCGCAGCTCGGATTGTTGGATGTGATGTGAATGAATTATCCCCGGCGCTGGATGCGTCCGGTGCATCGACGGCGGTGGCGTGCAAGATTGTAAGGGAGATGCTGCTGGCGCTGTTGGGAAATCCAAAGATTAAGTAAGAAATGTTTTTGGCGGGTCCCAAGGTCAAAAATTCTCCTGCAAGCAAGCTTGCGTCGGACTTCTGACCTTTTGACCCTGGTATCATCAAATAAAAGTGTGTGTTTGAGACATGAACTGAAAAGTGTTTGAACAAAAGCAAATGTGAAATTTGGATTATAAAATGGAACAAAAACAGAGTACATTTCAGAATACAGGAGGAAAAAAGATGGGAAAAGCGTTAATTATCGGATGTGGAGGCGTAGCTTCCGTAGCAATTCACAAGTGCTGCCAGAACAGCGAGGCATTTGAGGAGATCTGCATTGCAAGCCGGACGAAGTCCAAATGCGATGCGCTGAAAGAAAAATTAGAAGGAACCACCAAGACGAAGATCCAGACTGCGCAGGTGGATGCAAACAACGTGGACGAGCTGATTGCCCTGATTGAGAAATTTAACCCGGATGTGGTGCTGAACCTGGCGCTTCCGTACCAGGATCTGACAATCATGGATGCCTGCCTGGCGACGAAGACCCATTATATCGATACTGCGAACTATGAGCCGGAGGACACGGCAAAATTTGAGTACAAATGGCAGTGGGCATACCGTGAGAAATTTAAAGAGGCGGGCATTACCGCACTGCTGGGAAGCGGCTTTGATCCGGGTGTAACCGGTGTGTTTTCGGCATATGCGCTGAAACATGAATTTGACGAGATCAACTACATCGACATTCTGGACTGCAACGGCGGCGACCACGGCTATCCGTTTGCAACCAATTTTAACCCGGAGATCAATATCCGGGAGGTGTCGGCAAACGGTTCTTACTGGGAAGATGGACACTGGGTAGAGACGAAACCGATGGAGATCAAGAGAGAGTATGATTTTGACGGCGTCGGCATGAAGGATATGTACCTGCTTCACCATGAGGAGATCGAATCGTTGGCGCTCAATATGCCGGGAATCAAGCGGATCCGCTTCTTCATGACCTTCGGTCAGAGCTACCTGACCCATTTAAAGTGCCTGGAGAATGTCGGCATGACCTCGATCGAGCCGATTATGTACGAAGGAAAAGAGATCGTACCGCTGCAGTTCTTAAAGGCAGTGCTTCCGGATCCGGCATCCCTTGGTCCGCGTACCGTTGGAAAAACAAATATCGGATGCATTTTCCAGGGTAAGAAGGATGGAAAAGAGAAGAAGTATTACTTATATAATATCTGCGATCATCAGGAGTGCTACAAAGAGGTTGGTTCTCAGGCGATCTCCTACACAACCGGTGTACCGGCGATGATCGGCGCGATGCTGGTGATGAATGGAACCTGGCAGAAACCGGGCGTTTATAATATTGAAGAATTTGATCCGGATCCATTTATGGATGCGTTAAATAAATGGGGACTTCCGTGGAAGGAATCCTGGGATCCGGCACTGGTGGATTAAGGTAAAAATGCTTCCATTAAGAAAATGGTTTTATTTTGCGTTTTTTTAGGCGCAGGAAGAGAACGGACACGGAAGATGGAAGAAAGAAAGGAAGGAAAACAGATGCAGGAACGGGAGGCGGCTGGGGTTCTCCGGGACACGGCGGCGATCCGCACACCATTTTATGTGGTGGATGAGACGCTTTTAAAGAAAAATCTGGAAATTTTGAAGGATACGGCAGAGCGGGCTGGATGCCGGATTCTGCTGGCACAGAAAGCATTTTCCATGTATTCGGTCTACCCGCTGATTCGCCAGTATCTGTCGGGAACCGCGGCGAGCGGGCTTTATGAGGCGCGACTTGGAAAAACGGAGTTTGGCGGGGAGACCCATGTGTTTTCTGCCGCCTACCGCCCGGATGAGTTTGATGAGATTTTAAATTATGCCGACCACATCGTTTTTAATACGCCGGGGCAGGTGCTGAAATATGGTGAAAAAGTAAAAAAAGCCGGAAAACAGGCGGGACTCCGGCTGAACCCGGAGTGTTCCACGCAGGAGGGTCACGCGATCTATGATCCGTGTGCGCCGGGATCCCGCATGGGGACGACTCTTTCGATGCTTTCGGAGGCGGGAAACTTTGAAGAAACTATCCTTCCGTATCTGAATGGATTTCATATGCATACGCTCTGCGAGCAGAATTCAGATGACCTGGAGACGACGCTGCGGGCAGCGGAGGAGAAGTTTGGAGCCTGGTTTTCAAAGGTAAAATGGCTGAACCTGGGCGGCGGACACCACATTACGAGAGAAGATTATGATCGGGAACGCCTGATCCGTTTGGTGTGCGGGCTGCGCGAAAAATATGGGGTGGAAGTATACCTGGAACCGGGCGAGGCAGTTGTCTTAAACGCGGGATTTCTTGTGACTTCCGTGCTGGAGACGATGGAAAACGGCATGCAGATTGCAATTCTGGATACCTCGGCGGCCTGTCATATGCCGGATGTGTTGGAAATGCCGTACCGTCCGCCGCTTATCGGAGCGGGAGAAGCGGGCGAAAAGCCGTATACGTTCCGCCTGGGCGGACCAACCTGTCTTTCGGGAGACTGCATCGGGGATTATTCGTTTGAAGCACCGCTAAAAGAGGGCGGGCGGCTGGTGTTTGGCGATATGGCACTCTATACGATGGTCAAAAATAATACCTTTAATGGAATGCCGCTTCCGTCGATCGTATACCGGCATGAAGATGGGACAGCGGAAGTGGTGCGGGCGTTTGGATATGAGAATTTTGTGGGACGGTTGTAAGCTTGGGGCGAATCGGGGATTGTATTTTTTTATTAAAAAGAGTAAAATGAAATGACTTGCAGAAAGATTACAAAGAATGTCTGCGAGGACAGCCGTTATACATTGTTACACAGTATGGGAATAACGGTTACACAAGTTTTAGAGAATAAAAGGATAGAGAGATAAAGTTATGATACAGGATATCGCACCACATCGCTATGACAATACATACCACATTCAGAAACCTGGAGCACAGGACTATGTCTTCTGCATCCAGAAAAGCCGGATTCTTCTGCGTGAGACCGTGGAGGAACATGTGCTTACTATCCCGCGCCGGGAGGAGATTGAGGAGGCAGTTCCGGAACTGATGGATCGGGCGGTTTATCTCTTTTCGGTTGATGAGAAGCCGTATTTTCTGGTCAGTGTGCCGGAGAAAGAAGCGGAAGAGATTCTGGCAAAGCTAAAAGAAGGTGCTGGTCAGATGCCTGTTTCGGACAAAAATAATATGGAAGCTGGGAAGATGGCTTCTGGTGCACTGGAAGGGGTAGAAAAAGAGCCGGAGCAGCTTTGCTATGCATGGAAAACGTCAACCGACATCCGTGCGATGGAGCCGATGCACCAGGCATTTGCAGCGATCACGGCGGTGCAGCTGTGGCGCTGGAGACAGAGCCGTCAGTTTTGCGGACGCTGTGGGGCAAAGACGCAGGACAGCAAGAACGAGCGGGCACTCGTCTGCCCGGTCTGCGGTCAGACGGAATATCCAAAGATCTCCCCGGCAGTCATCGTGGCGATCACGAACGGGAACAAACTTCTTATGTCGCGCTACCGCGTCAACCACAGTACCTACCGTGGGTATGCGCTGATCGCTGGATTTGTCGAGATCGGAGAGACATTTGAAGAGACCGTCCGCCGCGAAGTGATGGAGGAAGTCGGGCTGAAAGTTAAAAATATCCGCTATTTCAAGAGTCAGCCGTGGGCATTTACTGATACGGAGATGATCGGATTTTTTGCAGAACTGGATGGGGACGATAAGATCCGGCTGCAGGAGGACGAGCTTTCTGAGGCAGGCTGGTATACGCGTGAGGAGATCCCGGACGATGCACGCCTCATCAGTGTCGGAACCGAGATGAAGATGTATTTTAAATACGGTCCGGACTGGGAGAAAAAGTGGCAGGAACACCAGAAATGATGTGTTGATATATCGTTAATGTACACAGGTAGGCACTTTTGGAACCGAAAGTGCCGTAAGAAAACGTGGTGGCAGCAGGAATTTGCCGTATTTAAATGCAAAGCCACGGCAAATTCCGTTACTGGGCACGTATGCGTGAACAGTAATGATATAGCTCTGGGGAATGCTAGGCATTCCTTTTAATTAGTTGACAAACTGAGAATTGGTTGCTATCATTAAGGCTATACGAACAAGACAGAAGATCAAGGTGGGAAGATTGCATGAGCAGAATTGTGTTATCATTGCTGGTAGATAATACTGCCGGCGTTTTAAGCCGTGTGGCTGGACTTTTCAGCCGCCGCGGATATAATATCGAAAGTCTTACAGTTGGCGTGACCGCGGATCCGAGATACTCCCGTATGACGGTTGTATCGCTGGGCGATCATCAGGTTCTGGAGCAGATTCAGAAGCAGCTTGGAAAACTGGAAGATGTACACGACATCAAGGAACTGCGGGAAGGTCATTCCGTATATCGTGAGCTGATGCTCGTCAAGGTGAGGGCAAATGCGAACCAGCGGATGGCGATCAATGCGATTTCCGAGATTTTCCGTGCATCGATTGTCGATGTGGGAAAAGAATCTGTCACTGTTATGCTGACAGGCGACCAGTCCAAACAGGACGCGCTGATTAATCTTCTGGAAGATTATGAGATTCTGGAATTAGCCAGAACAGGTCTTACCGGTCTTTCCAGAGGTGCGGATGATATCCGCTATCTGCCATAGTACATCCGTCGATAGACTGGATACAAGGCATTCAACAGGTTTACAAAGTTTGGTCCAAAGACGCACAGAGAGGCGCCGGTCTATGCTTTATAATAAATTTATTTTATTTTTGTTAGATCCAAGGAGGAAATGAAAAATGGCAGCAAAGATTTACTATCAGGAAGATTGTAATTTATCCTTATTAGAAGGACAGAAGATTGCTATTATCGGTTACGGCAGCCAGGGTCATGCACATGCCCTGAACTTAAAAGAGTCCGGATGCGATGTTATCATCGGTCTTTACAAGGGCAGCAAGTCTTGGGCAAAAGCAGAGGCACAGGGATTTAAAGTATACACCGCAGCAGAGGCTGCAAAACAGGCTGATATCATCATGATCCTGATCAACGATGAGCTTCAGGCAGATATGTACAAGAAAGACATTGAGCCAAACCTGGAAGAGGGCAACATGCTTATGTTCGCTCATGGCTTTAACATCCACTTCGGATGCATCAAACCGCCGAAGAATGTCGATGTAACCATGATCGCTCCGAAGGCACCGGGTCACACTGTAAGAAGTGAGTATCAGGCTGGTAAGGGTACACCGTGTCTGGTAGCAGTAGAGCAGGATTATACAGGCAAGGCACTTGACCGTGCACTGGCTTATGGTCTTGGTATCGGCGGCGCTAGAGCAGGTCTTCTGGAGACTACATTCCGTACCGAGACTGAGACAGACCTCTTCGGTGAGCAGGCAGTTCTTTGCGGCGGTGTTTGTGCTCTGATGCAGGCTGGTTTCGAGACTCTGTGTGAGGCTGGTTATGACCCGAGAAATGCTTACTTCGAGTGTATCCACGAGATGAAGCTGATCGTAGACCTGATTTATCAGTCTGGTTTCGCTGGTATGAGATACTCCATCTCCAACACAGCTGAGTACGGCGATTATGTAACCGGACCGAAGATCGTTACCGCTGAGACAAAGAAAGCTATGAAGAAAATTCTGTCCGATATCCAGGACGGTACCTTTGCAAAAGAGTTCTTACTGGATATGTCCCCGGCAGGTCGTCAGGTACACTTCCAGGCTATGAGAAAGCTTGCTTCCGAGCATCCGTCTGAGAAAGTCGGCGCAGAGATCCGTAAGCTTTACAGCTGGAACAACGAGAACGATAAGCTGATCAACAACTAATCGTTTTTCGAATATAGGAAATCTTATACAGGGCTGCTGCAGGTTTGCAGCGGTCCTGTTTTTTTGTTTCATAGGAAATTCTTTGGAATGTTCGATTACACAAAAAAGGTACATTCTTTTTATATGAATGGGAAAGGAAACGCGGATGAAACGCTATGATGACGTAAATATAATCAAGGCATACGCCTGTCTGGCGGTTTTTGGAAGTCACTGGTTCGGTACATTCGGGAGCTGGGGCAGCAATAAGGTAAATGCGCTGATGGAAATAGGACCGCTTCCCCTGTTCCGCTATGGAACCTTCGGGGTTAGTCTTTTTTTGATGATCAGCGGAATGCTGATAGCTGATAAGGTATATTCCGGGCGGTTTACTTCGTGGAGCTTAGAGATCCTGCGCCGCTATCTGAAACTGACCTGCCCGCTGACGGTCACCTTTCTGCTGGCATATCTATTTTACCGGGGCGGTCTCTTCTACACGGTGCGGGTTGCGCCGCGTCTGGAAAATGAGTGGCTGAGCAACTTTTACAGCTATCTGCCAGGCGGTCTGAAGGCGATCCGCTATGCCTGGTTTGATACAATCTTCAAGGCGGATTCAACGTACTATGGTCCATCCTGGATGCTGACCTACACTTTCATGGGAAGTATTCTGACTCTTGTACTTTCATCCGCCCTCCGGGAAGTAGGAACCCGCCAGAAAATCCTGATTCTGGCAGGTGTCGCGGCAGTGCTGATCGGAATGAACAGCTTTTATATCTGCCTGCTTCTGGGAAATGGGATCTGTCTGCTGATGCGGGCAGTTGAAAAGTCCATGAAAGAAAGAGAGCGAAAAGAGAATCTGCTTAAAGATGGAGAAGAAAAATATGGCATTTTTGGTGCTGCCCTCTGGATTTTCAGCATCTGGTTCGTTCGAAAATCTTTCTGGATCGGAACCACATTGGGAGCGCATGGATTTCCAGGCGGACTCGGAACCATGGAATTCTATGGTCATGTTGCTGCATTCCTGATGATTTTAGGCTTCCGTCTCTTCTGGCTCGGCGGTCTGGAAACCTGGCTTCCGGAGACTCTCAAAAAAATCATTCTGTGGATCGGCGAGTATAGCATGGGAATCTTCCTGACGCACTGGCTTGTGATTGCCAGCTTTTCCTGTTGGTTTTACAGCATTTATTCCGAGGCGGGGGAGAAGCTGGCGATCGGGGTGAATCTGGTTCTGAGCTGTATTTTAATTGGAATTTGTTCGAAAGTGTATGTCTGGCTGGTAGATGGGAAAATATTTCCATGTGTGTGGAAATGTGCGAAGAATATTTTAAAATAAAATTGAAAAATAGGAACTAAACAGAAAAAGTCCGGCGTATGGAAGTTCGACCACCATGCGCCGGATCTTTTCCCTCCGTGTTGCTAATTATTTCATCATTCCGAACAAAACTGCACAAAATCATTCATCGTCCGCGTCATCGCCGACGGATGATAAGCAAATCCAATCGTCCGGTTTCGGATTGGCGTTTCCAGCGGGAGTTCGATCAGCGAACCATCCTTTAATTCTTCCTGCACAAACTCGCGGATCACACATCCGATTCCGAGCCCCGTTTTGGCAAATTCAATCAGAAGATCCATCGTCGTCGCCTCTAAAATCTGCTTTGGTTCAATTCCGTGCTCTGCAAAGTACGCATCAATGTGGGTGCGCGTCATATTGCTGCGGTCGAGCAACAGGATTGTCCCGGATTCGAACGGATCGACGTCGGCACCTTCGCGGATCCGAAGATTTTCTAGATACGACCGGGTACAGACAAATGTGTCCTCGATTCGCATGACTGGAAGAAACGAAAGGCTGCGGCGGTTTTTCGGCTCGGCGATCAGACCGATGTCGAGCTTCTGCTGTTCCAGCATCGAGATTGTGCGTGCAGTGTCCTGACTTTCAATCAAAATGCGGACGTGCGGGTACTGTGCAATAAATCCTTTTAAATAAGGAAGAAGAATATATTTGCACAGAGTGTTGCTAACGCCGATCTTGAGCTGTCCGATGTGGAGGTTCTGGATCTGTTTTAGCTCATTTTCACCGCGCTCCAGAGCTTCAAAGGCGGCTTCCACATGCTGAAATAAGACCTGTCCCTCTGCGGTCAGGGAGACGCCGCGGGAATTGCGGATAAAAAGTGCCATGCCGAGGCTTTCTTCCAGCTTGCTGATTGATTTGCTGATCGCGGGCTGGCTGATAAAAAGTTCCTTGGCGGCGCGGGAAATATTGCCGGCGCGTGCAACGGCGTAGAAAATACGGTACTGGGTTAAATGTTGTTCCATAATACTCCTTTATATCTATAAAGTTACTGTTCACGAGTAGGCACTTTCGGTTCCAAAAGTGCCTACTCGTGAACAGTGACACTATAACTTCGACTCATAGTATCTATTAATAATATATATTTGTATTATAACAGAACCGGTGCTATAATACAAACATAAAAAAGTAAAAGATGGCAGCGGCACCGTTGGAACAGAGTTTTTTCCTATAACAGTAAGGGCATCGGAGCCGTTACCAAGTATGTATATGCAGGAGGAAATAAATCATGGGAATGACAATGACACAGAAGATCCTGGCAGCGCACGCGGGTCTTGCAGAGGTAAAAGCAGGACAGTTGATCGAAGCAGATCTGGATCTGGTTCTTGGAAATGATATCACAACGCCGGTAGCGGTCAATGAGATGAAGAAGATGGACAACCAGACGGTATTCAATCATGACAAAATTGCGCTGGTTATGGATCATTTTATCCCGAATAAGGATATCAAGTCGGCGGAAAACTGCAAATGCTGTCGTGAATTTGCCTGTCGTCATGATATCACCAACTATTTTGACGTAGGAGAGATGGGAATCGAGCATGCACTCCTTCCGGAAAAAGGTCTGGTTGTAGCAGGTGATGCAGTCATCGGTGCGGATTCCCATACCTGTACATACGGCGCACTTGGCGCATTCTCTACAGGTGTCGGCAGTACCGATATGGCAGCTGGCATGGTAACCGGTAAGGCTTGGTTCAAGGTACCGTCCGCGATCAAGTTCAACCTGATCGGCAAACCGGCAAAATGGGTCAGTGGTAAAGATGTCATTCTTCACATTATCGGTATGATCGGCGTAGATGGCGCGCTGTACCGTTCCATGGAGTTTGTCGGCGAGGGCATCAAGAACCTTTCCATGGATGACCGTTTCACGATCTGCAACATGGCGATCGAGGCAGGCGGCAAGAACGGTATCTTTCCGGTTGATGAGAAGACCATCGAGTACTTAAAAGAGCATTCTAAACGTGATTTCAAGGTATATGAGGCAGATCCGGATGCAGAGTATGACGAAGAGTACACCATAGACTTATCCGAGTTAAAGCCGACCGTATCCTTCCCGCACCTTCCGGAGAATACGAGAACGATCGATGAGGTGGGTGACATTGCGATCGATCAGGTTGTCATTGGCTCCTGTACGAACGGACGTATCGAGGATATGCGTATCGCAGCTGAGATCTTAAAGGGCAGAAAAGTGAAAAAAGGTCTGCGCTGCATCGTGATTCCGGCGACACAGGCGATCTATTTACAGTCCATGAAAGAGGGACTTTTAGAGACCTTCATCGAGGCTGGTGCCGTTGTCAGCACTCCGACCTGCGGTCCGTGCCTGGGCGGTTATATGGGTATCCTGGCAGAAGGCGAGAGATGTGTATCCACGACCAACCGTAACTTCGTTGGACGTATGGGACACGTGGATTCTGAGATTTATCTGGCAAGCCCGGCAGTGGCAGCAGCCAGCGCCATTACCGGAAAAGTGAGCGGACCGGCGGAACTGGGACTGTAATAGGCATAAAAGTTTAGGAATAAGTAAAACGGATGTAACTGTTCAGTAGATCTGCGGGTGACTGTGAAGGTGCTGAACAGTTACAAACGGATATTACGGTTCGGGGAAGGGGTTCCTGCAATCGCAGGTGCCGTCTCGTGAATTGGAATAAAATAACAGGATAAATCGCAGGAGGATATAGAAATGAAAGCAAATGGACATGTATTTAAATATGGAGACAATGTAGATACAGACGTTATCATCCCGGCAAGATACTTAAACTCTCCGGATGGCAACGAGCTGGCAAAACATTGTATGGAAGATATTGATAAAGAGTTTGTAAATAAAGTACAGAAGGGTGATATCATCGTAGCAAATAAGAACTTTGGCTGCGGTTCTTCCCGCGAGCATGCGCCGCTGGCAATCAAATGTGCAGGAGTAAGCTGTGTTATTGCTGAGACGTTTGCACGTATTTTCTACCGCAACTCTATTAATATCGGTCTGCCGATCATCGAGTGCCCGGAGGCTGCAAAAGCAATCGCGGCTGGTGATGAGGTAGAGGTTGATTTTGACAGCGGTGTGATTACCGATAAAACCACCGGCCAGAGCTTCCAGGGGCAGGCGTTCCCGGAGTTCATGCAGAAGATCATCACAGCCGGTGGACTGGTAAACTATATCAACCAGAAATAAGAGGAGTGCACTAAATCTGTCTCCAGAAAGGGTTTAGCTTATGACAAAAACAAACGTAATGCGTCTTTTAGACGCGGCTGGAATCGATTATGAAGCAGGCGAGTATGAAGTAGATGAGGACGACTTATCCGGCAGCCATGCGGCGGATATGATGGGGATGGACCATGACACGATGTTCAAAACGCTCGTTTTAAAGGGCGATAAGAACGGCTATCTGGTCTGCTGTATCCCGGTCGATGAGGAGCTGGACCTGAAAAAGGTGGCAAAGGCTTCCAAGGACAAGAAAGTGGAGATGATCCATATGAAGGAACTTCTTCCGCTGACTGGCTATATGCGAGGTGGTTGTTCCCCGATCGGCATGAAAAAGAAGTTCCCTACTTATATAGAAGAAACAGCGCAGATTTTCGACAAAATCAGCATCAGCGCGGGTCAGAGAGGTGTTCAGGTCATTCTGAATCCGGAGGAACTTGCAAAATATGTGGATGCACAGTTTGTAGCGCTGATCTAGAGTGGTAAGGAGTCTGTCTGACACCTTTACAGATACCATAATTGTTCTATTACAGTTGACATAAAAAACAGGCGACTTGATTCGCCTGTTTTTTTGACGGGCAGAATTTAACAGAATTGTAAAAAAATGAAAATTTTATACCAGCCAAAGTTTATAAAAATTGGGAAGAAAAAGCAAAAAAGTTTATAAAATACTCACATAAATATTAAGGAAAAGTTAAATGAGAATGTGATTTGTCACAAAAATGTAAAAAAGACGTTGACTTTGAAGCCGGAAACCACATATAATGTCTCCCGTCACTTGAAGGAAGCGGCACAGGCAGAGAGGATCTGTCCTTAGCTGTCAGAAAAAATCAGACAGCCAAAGAAGATGCCGCAGATGTTAAATGGCAGTCAGACCGGTTTTGGGAGGACTGCACTGATAGAAAGAGGAGAGTGTATGCCAAGCATTGACACATTTCTTCAGACTGCTTATCAGTTTATAAAGGCATTATTTGTCCGTGTGACAAAAAGGATGTACCGGACCGCAGCCGTATTGATGACGGGGGCAGCGGTTGTGACGGTGATAGCATTTAATTCGGTCAGTTTTGGCGGCGTTGGCAAAAATGCAGCCTCGGCACACCGGGAATATCCGGATGATGTGGAACTGACAGAAATGCTGCAGTCAGAAGAAACGACAGAGACAGAGAGCTTATCAGAATTTACGATTCTCGCCTCCAACGAGGAGAGTCAGCATCTACTTGGACAGAGACTGGAGCAGGGGATTCAGGATGAACTTGCGAAGGAAGCTCTGGAAGTAGAGGTAATCGAACGAGAAGTACGAATGCAGACCCAGCAGGCGGCGCAGGAAGCAGAAGAACGGGAGCGCCGGGAACGCGCAGTCATCTCTTACAGCGATGAAGATTACAGTGTTCTGCAGAAAATTGTGCAGGCGGAGGCGGGTGTGTGTGACGACAGGGGAAAGATACTGGTTGCAAATGTAATCATCAACCGGGTGAAAAACAAGAAATTCCCGAACAGCGTTAAAGCCGTTGTGTACGAACCATCCCAGTTCTCACCGGTACTGGATGGAACGATCAACAGCTGTAAGGTAACGCAGCAGACAATTGACTGCGTCAACCGTGCACTGGAAGGCGAGGATTACTCGGGCGGCGCCCTGTACTTCATGAACCGCGGAATCTCTGCTTCCTCCAATGTACGCTGGTTCGATGGCAAGCTGACCTATGTCATGCAGCATGGTGGACATGAATTTTACAAATAAAGAGTGAAAAGCAGAAAAGAAAGATGGCTGGAGAAAAGTTGTCTTTCTTTTTGGCGTAAAATGTATTAGAATGGTCGTAAGCAATGAAAATGTAGTTTTTTCAAGCTGGTGTGCTGCGGAGTAATGCACTGCGGACTACAATAAGGAGAACGAACCATATGAACCATATCATACTATTTGACCTCGACGGAACCCTTACAGATCCGAAGGAAGGCATCACAAAGTCTGTCCAGTATGCGCTGCAGGCATACGGGATCGATGAGCCGGATCTGGATAAACTGTGTCCGTTTATCGGACCGCCGCTGTCGGACAGTTTTAAAGAATATTACGGATTCAGCGAAGCGCAGGCGCGCGAAGCGATCGGCCATTTCCACGAATATTTTACGAAACAGGGAATGTTTGAAAATAAAGTCTATCCGGGAATTCGGGAGATGCTGACACGTTTAAAGGATGCCGGTCTTACGCTGGCGGTGGCAACCTCAAAGCCGGAACCGTTTGCTATTCAGATTCTGGAGCATTTTGATCTGCTTTCCTACTTTACCTTGGTTGGCGGGGCGGATATGGAGGAGATCCGGGTCCGCAAAGGCGATGTGATTGCCTACACGCTGGACCGTCTGGGAACAACACCGGAGGAATCGAAGGTTATCATGGTGGGCGACCGGAAGCACGATATTATCGGGGCGCATGAAAATCAGCTCCCATGTGCGGCAGTGCTGTATGGATATGGTTCCCGGGAAGAATTTACGGAAAATGGGGAAGACTACCAGATTGAGACGGTGGAAGAGCTGGGAGATTTCCTGATGAAGTGGGGAGAAGTATAAAAGACAAAAAGAAGCTTCTTAAAAGAGATAGAGAGATGGATAACCTGAACAGTAACAACCTGACCGCATTATCAGAAAATGGAACTTGAAAAAACATCCGACTTGCGGTATAATAGCCGTATCAAAAGAGAATATTTGTAATTCCTGGGATGCTCGACAACTCTTGCTTTTTTTGAACCTACATTTTGACTAACGGGATTCCGATATTTTTAGATGGATGTCAGGCCTCCTCTCGAGTGGAAGACAGAAATCTAAGTGAGGTTGCCCACCTAGCAGCGCTAGGCGTCAATATGGTAAGAGCCGGCATTTTGGGGTTACAAAGGATAAAAGCAGCGAGCAATCGCTGCTTTCTCTGTAAAAGAAAGTGTGTAAAGAAAATGTAACATTTTCCAGAAGCACATTGTAAAATCAGAAAAGAGGAACGGATAAGAACATAAGTATGGAAAAAAGAGATTTCAAAGAATACATTTATATGGGTATGACGGCAGTTTCGGTGATTGCGGTCTGCATACTGCTCTGGTTCAGCATCCAACACTGGGATGTGGTGTCGGCGGGCACCCGCAAGGTTGTGAAAATCCTTGCGCCGATTCTCTGCGGTGCGGTGCTGACGTATCTGACCGCCCCGGCATATAACTGGGTAGCAGGGATCGTGGAAAAGACCCTTGGCTCTGTCACTAAGAATTCCAAATACGTCCGTGGTGCAGCCCGGATGCTTGCGACGGCAGCATGTCTGGGGCTGGTTATTGTGCTTGTGGTAGGGATGTTCCAGCTTATGATCCCGCAGCTGATCGAGAGTTTGATTGGCATTCAGGATTCATTTCCGCTGTATGTGCAGAATGTGTATGAATGGATTCAGCGTATTTTGAAAAATAATCCGGAGATCGAAAATATGGTTCTGAGCAGTTTTGAAAATAACCTGGCAGTTTTTCAGAACTGGGCGGAGAAATCGTTTACCAACATTGATATGCACCGGATTGGACAGATCGTGACAGGCCTTTCCAGCAGCGTGCTGGGTGTCCTGGAATTTATCAAAAACTGGCTGATCGGTCTGATCGTCATGGTGTATCTGCTAAATATCAAAGATACACTGGCAGCACAGGGAAAGAAGATTGTCTATGGCTGCCTGAATCTAAGACAGGCGAATCTGGTAATCGAGGAGCTCCGGTTTATCAATCAGATGTTCGGCGGCTTCATCATCGGCAAGCTGGTGGATTCCCTCATTATCGGTATTATCTGTTTCATCGGTGTGACGATCTTAAATATGCCGTTCCCGATGCTTTTGAGCGTCATTATCGGTGTGACGAATGTGATACCTTTTTTTGGACCGTTCATCGGTGCGATACCGGCAGCGTTCCTGGTATTCTTGGTCAGTCCGCTCCAGTGTGTGTATTTCCTCATCTGGATTCTGCTTCTGCAGCAGTTTGACGGCAATATTCTGGGACCGAAGATCCTGGGCAATTCGACAGGACTTTCGAGTTTCTGGGTACTGTTTTCGATTCTCTTCTTTGGCGGACTCTTTGGTTTCGTCGGCATGATTATCGCTGTACCGGCATTTGCGGTTATCTATGACTTGATCTCCCGCGCGGTGCACCGGTCACTGCGGCTTCGAAAATTGCCGATGGAGACAGACGAATACCGGAAGTTAGACCACATTGATGAGAAAACAGGAACGTTTATGGAGTTAAATAAAAAGTGACTGTGAATGAGAAAGGACAGTTAAAAAATAAAGGCGGCTGGAGAAATATGGAAAAGAAAACAGGCAGATCGCGAAAGGCAGTACAGCCTCTGAAACCTAAAAAGCTGGTTTACTGGGCAGTGGCGATTCCGGCTTTTCTGGCACTCCTGCTCTTTGCAATTGTATTTTTGGATCACTCGGATAATGATATTTCACGCGCCATGGCATCGAAAGCTATGGCGTTATCATTTGCAGACCGGGACGACATCGTTGCGTCGCAGGGAGAACACGGAAGCCATTTTGGAACGCCGGATCAGGATGAATGGTATGCCAAATATATTGACTATATGATTGAGGAAGGCTATCTGGAGCCGGGAGACGAGAAGATAAGTAAAAGCTACGCGATGGGCGCACTGACCTATGGCGAAGCGGCATATGCGGCGGATCGTGTTTCCAAAGGGCTTTCGAGCGCCCTGAATGTATCTAAAAATAAATATAAAAAGGCAATGCCGAAGGAAGAATGGTGGCTGTTTTATGAGTCATTCTTAAAAAAGGCAGATTCGGAAAACGCGGTCAAAAAACAGAAGCTGGTGCTTTATGGAACACCGAAAAATGTGAAGGAAGCAGCGGCATGGACGGCATATACGGATCAGGGAACGATGAATTTTGAGGGCGTGTCGCTGGATGCCTGCATCGATCGGAAGATCGAGGTCTATGAGCGTGATGGTTCGATCATCACGCTGTGCGGCGTACAGTCTGAAAAAGTTACATATAAGAATGTCTGGATCGTTCCGGGAGAATCGGGTGGGATGAATGTGTATATTGGCACGATCGTCCGGACATTTCCAGAGGAAGAAAAGCTCAAGGATCGTACCGATGGCGTGCTGGCGGATGTCGAGCTGGATAAGGGCAAGATCCGCAAGCTGTCGCTCAAGGAAGACATGATCGAAGGAAAGGTACTCTCGGTCAAGGATGATACGATCGAGATTGACGGGTACGGAACGCTGAAACTGGACGATGATTTTAAAGTGTATAAAACATATGGAGTCGTCAAGGAGCAGAAAAAGCGGGATGTGCTGGTCGGCTATGATCTGGGAAAATTTGTCGTGGCTGGCAAAAAGGTTTGCGCAGCACTCTTAAATCATGATTTTTCAGCGACGAACATCCGCGTGCTGATCATGAATGATGATTATTCCTCCTTGTTTCACACGAAAGTGGTACTCCAGTCGGACAGCACGATGCATGTGACCTGGGGCGAATCAGAGGAGACTTTGAGCCCGGGAACGAAATTGTCCGTGAGTCCTGGCGATGACCGTCTGAAAGAAGGGCGCATGACGATCACGCTGGAAGATCCGCAGAAGGAGATCCGCATCCTGAGCACCAAGCGGGCGCAGGGAACGCCGTCGTATTTCGGCAGCTTCGAGTTGAGCGAGGAGTCGGATGGGCTGCTTCTGATCAATGAGCTGGACGTCGAAGATTACCTGACACGCGTAGTGCCGAGCGAGATGCCATCCAATTATGAGCTGGAGGCGCTCAAGGCGCAGGCAGTTTGCGCACGGACGTATGCCTACCGGCAGATCAAGGCGAATGCCTACAGCCGTTACGGTGCACACGTTGATGACAGCACGAACTATCAGGTGTACAATAATACAGAGAGCAGTGAGCGGACGAATCTGGCAGTCAAGGAGACGGACGGGAAGATCGTATATTACAACGATACCCCGGCGGAGACGTATTATTTTTCAACTTCCTGCGGATATTCGACCGATGGAACGATCTGGGGCGCCAGCAAAGACGAGGTTCCGTATCTGAAAGGGATCGGTTTGACGGAAAAGAAGAAGATTCCGGATTTGACGGACAACGACACATTTCTCAAGTTTATCCAGGGACAGGGTGAGCAGAATTATGATTCCTCGTTCCCGATGTACCGCTGGAAAACAACGATCACGAATAAGAAGCTGCAGCAGAAGGTAGATACCATCGGCGAGATTCAGGGTATTTTTGTGACTTCCCGCGGTACGGGTGGTATCGCGCAGACGGTGCAGATCGTCGGAAGCGAGGGAACCAAGACACTGAAAGGTCAGAGTCAGATCCGGAGTGTCCTCGGCTCGGAATCACTCGTTTATAAGAAAAATGACGGAACCGAACTGACAGGATGGAGTACGCTACCGAGTGCCTTTTTCTCGGTGGATGAAACTGCCAGGGATGAGGAAAAAGACATCCGCACATTTACCATCTGGGGCGGAGGCTACGGTCACGGAGTCGGCATGAGCCAGAACGGCGCACAGGAGATGGCGCGCGAAGGCAAGAATTATGAAGAGATTCTGATGTTCTTTTATGATGGGGTTGAAATTCGGGATTGTGAGGAAGATTAGATTTAGAAGATGGCTGCGCTGAAAGGGCACGGTCAGGATTCCTCCTCAAATGATAAGAGTGTGTGATTGGGGTAAATTTAGAAAAAATTCAGGTATTATGTATAATTAAGTAGAAAAGAGACGCATCCGTAAAATGAAAGAAGCGTCTCTTTTTCTGCTGCTTGTATGGATTCAAGGATGAAGCAGTTATACTGCGTGACGGACTATTTTCGGTACAAATATTTTGGAAGTCCGTTTTCCATAATATGGGAAACGTCCCCTTGGATCAGCGGCTGCGAGTAAGCCAGGAAATCATCGCTGACATCGGTACCGTTTTTCGTGATCCACTCAGCAGGTACTTTCTTTTCCTGATTGCAGATCAGATTGACATCCTTGAGAACTGGATGAATTTTATATACAGTGTTACGATGTTTTACGCATGAAGCGGATGCTGCGCCTAAGTCCGCAGCGTTTGAAACGGCAGCAGCTGCATGAACAGGTTCAGAAGCAGCTGTATCAGTCTCACGCTCAAATGCGACCATCTGTCCAGTGTGACCGTCCAGGGCTGCCTGGACGCCGAAACGACCTGCCATTTCAGCCTCGTTTAAATCAGTACCGGAAACGGTGAGACCGGAGCAGCGCTGGTTGACGTTGAGCTCAACCGAGCGCACCTTGACGCCGAACTGGTTGCGGACATAATTTTCCAGAATTTTGCCGCATCCGGCTAACATTTTGTGACCGAAGGTGTCGACCTGGGCTTCGGTTGAATATTCGCAGATAAAACGACCACCGTGGTCGCGGATGCCCTCGGAGACGCAGACGATGACATTCGCTGTCTTTTCAAACGCTTTCTTTAAGTCGTCATTAAATTGTGCCAGCTCAAATGGAGCTTCCGGCAGATAGATTAAGAGCGGATTGTCACCGGCTTCCTTGCGTGCTAAGGCAGAGGCAGCCGTCAGCCATCCGGCATGGCGTCCCATGATCTCAACGATGGTGACCGATTTCTGCTGATAGACAGAGGCGTCCAGCGCAATTTCACGGACGGATGCAGCGACATAGCGGGCAGCGCTGCCGTATCCCGGCGTGTGATCGGTCAGGACGAGATCGTTGTCGATCGTCTTGGGAATGCCGATAAAGCGGATCGGGCTTTTGATCTGCACCGCATAGCGGGAAAGCTTGCTGACGGTGTCCATCGAGTCGTTGCCGCCGATGTAAAAGAAATAGCCGATGTCCAGCCGTTCCAGTTTTTCAAAGAGGACGCGGTAGAAGCTGTCGGAGAGATTCTCCGGGAGTTTAAAACGGCAGGAACCCAGATACGCCGCCGGAGTCAGGCGAAGAAGTTCCAGATCGTCATCGGAGAGTGTTTCTGAAAGGTTCATATAAGAATCCGCGAGAAAGCCCTCGATTCCATTTATCATACCGTAGACGCAGCCAACCGCATCGCTGTGGCGCGCACCTTCGCAGATAACACCGTAAAGGCTCCCGTTGATAACCGCGGTCGGTCCGCCGGACTGTCCGACTAAGATGTTTTTCTTGTTCATAAGGTAAATCTCCTTTTTGTGAGGTAAGTACAAGGTTTATGATATAAAAAGTTTTAAATCAATATAAAAATGTACATAAAATGATTTGCTGGAGTTGTATTTTTCATAGAGGTAAAAATAAATTAAAAAGTACAACTCAAAACGTATCTATTGTAACGGAAAGAGAGGAAGAAAGCAAGAGAAAAAGGCATATATGATAAATAATATGAAAAGCGGATACTCGGAAGCAGATAAAAGGCGTATAAAAATTTGGAGATAGATGTATAGAATAGCAGAAACGGGTCATACTGTTAGTATCACAAAAGAGAAATTTTTGAATACTTATCCTCCCCTTTTTAATACCCTGTTCGTTGGCTTTGTGCAGCGGACGGGGTGTTTTTTTGTTTCATAGGAAATTACCGAAAAGCCTTTTTTAACAGGAAAACCGCGAATTTTAACCCAGATTAGCTTGCAGAGAAATGGAAGCTGCCGCTCAATCATCTATTTTTGGTAATGATTTTGCAACAGCCTCTTTGTTCTTGTGATTAAAAGTATTTCCGATTCCCCCACAAATTTGCCTTTTTCAGATCCAGATACTCATTGTAGGCTTTTTCCAGGATCTGTTTTTCGTTGGAAAATTTCAGAAGGTGGTAGGCTTCGTAAAATTTGTAATAGCCGGAATCGACGAAGTATTCTTCGCGCTGCGGCTTGCTGTAATAGCTGTCCGCCATCATCAGATACCAGTGCACGGTCTTTTCGATGGTATCCTGAGGGGTGTTGAAGGTGTACTGGCTTTTGCCAATGTACTTGATGATGGAGGCGGCGACGCCAGTCTCCTCATGAACCTCCCGGAGGGCGGTCTGCTTGAAGTCTTCGCCCGGTTCTACGGTTCCTTTGGGAAGAACCCAGCCTTCGTATTTGTTCCGGTAGTTTTTGTAAAGAACGAGTAATTTTCCCCGAAATATAACCACACCGCCGCAGCTCGTTGCTTCGATCATCTGCAATCCCTCCTGTCCTGGTGTGTGCATGGAAGTTGATTCGTGGCGTATATCCGTGTGCCGGGAACCAGCTTTATGCATATGATTTAAACTGGTTTTAGTATACCGCGTTTTGCATGATTATGCAAGATTGGAAAGTCACATAAGGCATCATGAGAAAATCCTGTTACAGTTTGCACAATGTGTGAACTCTAAAAAATCATAAGAAAGATATAAGAAACAGAAGAAAGAAAATCTGGTATGATGAAGATGGAAATGGCTCATATTACAAAAGAATGCAGGCATATGTGCAGCGGAACCTAAAAAATACACAGAATTTGGATGATAGAATTACGAAAAAAAGACAGGAGGCAGGAAAATGGCACAGACAGAACAGAAGAATCAGAATGTAAACAAACAGTTTGAGGAGCTGCAGTCTCTTTTGGAGCGGGCGATGGCGCTTCAGACGTCGATGGTTTTGTTTGAGTGGGATGATGAGACGCTGGCGCCGAAGGGTGCAGCAGAGCATACTGCGCGGGTGATAGGTTCACTTTCGGAGCAGTATCAGGAGATTCTGGCGTCAATGCGTTTTAAGGAGCTGCTGGATGTCTGCCAAAAGGCAGAAAAAGAGAATGCGGGCGTATTTGATGAGGTTCAGTCGGCAATTCTCCGGGAAGCAGCCGAGGAGCAGGAGCGGCTTTCTTGCATTCCGCCGGAGGAATACCGTGCGTATGCAGAACTTACGGCGCGTGCGACGGGAATCTGGACGCGTGCGCGAGAGAAAAATGATTTTGCTTCATTTGCCCCTGTTTTGAAGGAGATTATTTCCTATCAGAAGAAATTTGCGGCGTACCGGGCAAAGCCGGGACAGAAGCTTTACGATGTGATGCTGGATACCTACGAAAAAGGTTTTAATATGGAGATGTTGGATCCATTTTTTGAGCTGATGAAAGGGAAAATCGTGCCGCTTTTGAAAGAATCGGCAGAGCGCTCGAAGATGGTTCCGGACGCCTTTTTATCCGCGGATTATCCGGAGGCGGCGCAGGCAGAGGCGGCGCGTTTCCTGGCAGAATATGAGGGCTTTGATTTTGACCGGGGAGTACTGGCACTCAGCGCCCATCCGTTTACGACGAATCTGCATAATCATGATGTACGGATCACGACGCATTATCAGAAACGGATTGATTCTTCGATTTTTTCCGTGCTGCATGAGACGGGACATGCTATCTATGAATTTGGTATCCGGGATGACCTGACACAGACGCTGGTGGGGCAGGGAACTTCGATGGGAATGCATGAATGCCAGTCCCGTTTCTTTGAAAATATCGTGGGACGCAGCTATGCATTCTGGAAACCGATTTATGGAAAAGTGGCGCAGATGTTTGGAAGCCCGCTGACGGAGACGAGTCTGGAGGATTTTCTGGCGGCGGTTAATAGAACCGTTCCGGGGCTGATCCGGACGGAAGCGGATGAGCTTTCTTATCCGCTGCATGTGCTGGTGCGCTATGAAATTGAGAAAATGCTGATTGAGGAGGATCTGGAGGTGGAGAAACTGCCGCAAATCTGGAATGATAAGTATGAAGAATACCTGGGAGTACGCCCGTCCACGGATCGGGAGGGCGTACTGCAGGATATTCACTGGTCACAGGGATCGATCGGCTATTTTCCGTCCTATGCATTAGGAAATGCCTTTGGCGCGCAGATTTATCACCAGATGAAGAAGGAATTGCCGGTAGAAAAACTACTGGAGGCAGGAAACCTGGGAGAAATCCGTGAATATCTGCGGAAAAATATTCACCAGTATGGCAAATTGAAGGACAGCCGTCAGATCCTGCGCGATATGACGGGGGAAGATTTTAATCCGTCATATTATGTGGCATATCTGGAAGAGAAGTATGGACGGCCGGAGAAAGTGCAGTAAGGCGGTCGATCTGTTCTTTCTTGAATTCCAGAGAGGAATGAAAATAGTATTCAAGCGTGACTTTCAAATCGGAGTGTCCCAGAATTTCGCTGAGCGTTTTGGGATCCATGCCATTTGTGATACAGCGGGTGGCAAACGTGTGTCGGATTGCATGAAAATTCAGATAGCGCAGTCCGGCTTGTGATAGAATGCGCTGGTAGTGATTCTGGAAGGTTCGCGGATCCATCGGGGAGCTGGCAGATTGTGACAGCAGAAAATAATCCGGGTGTTCCGGATGAGAATATGGCTGTAAGATCGGCAGAAGGAAAGCGGGCAGGGGAACCAAACGGTTGGAGGAGATGCTTTTGGGACCGGATAAAATGAGTTCTGATTTATGGGTTGTGTCAAGGCGCGTCAGGCGCTGCACCGTGTGTCGGACATGGAGATAGCGATCGGAAAAATGAATATTTTCCCAACGCAGGGCGCAGAGTTCTCCAACCCGCAGCCCTGTATAGAGTCCCAGATAGATGACGGCTTCGGAGATTCCTGTATGGGCAGTTAGATAGTGTTCGAGCTGTTTCTGTTCCTGAAGGGTAAAAACAGGTACTTCAGGGCGCTTTTTTGGAAGACGGGGCGGGAGATAGAGAATGCCGTTTGTCTGCCCGGTTTCATAGGAAAGACGCAGAATGGAGTTGACGAGCAGAAGAATACAGCGGATAGTTCCGTTCCCAAGCGGATGCAGGGAATCCGGGGATAAAAGGGAATTGCGGAATGTCTGAAGCATAGGCAGATCGACCTTTGAAAGCTGGATGGATCTAAAATAAGGGGAGATATAACGGTCTGCCAGATGCCGGTATTTCACATAGGTAGACAGGGCTCGCGCCTGTTTCTGCTTTTCCAGCCAGATGGAAAGAAGATCGTTAAAGTACATTGTTTCGTTTTTCATGATGAAACCTCCTGTATAAAAAATAGTTGTCGTGGACAATAGTTATTTTACAGGTGGATATGCAGAAGAAATATGTGACTGCTTATGGCGGATGGTTTTAAAATGAGATGTGTCTATATGATGACTGACGAAAATATTACAGCAAATGCTGACAAGAAGATTCTTTTTTGGTATAATGAGACAGAATATGTACATGACTGAGAAGAAAGTCTATATCGAAGGTGCCGGTCAGGCGCTATTTAGGGATAAACGACATATTTTATAGAAGATTCTATTTTGAAGAATCAATAGATTTATCATATTCTTGAGATAGAGATACGAAGGCGGGAGTGTCTGAGGCGGTATGATGGCAGCGGCTCGCCTGGTTGGAAAAAGGAGGAATAATTGTATGTGTGGTATCGTAGGATATACAGGAGACCAGCAGGCGGCTCCGATCTTATTAGCGGGTCTGGAGAAGCTTGAATATCGTGGATACGATTCAGCAGGTCTGGCAGTCAGAGATGGAGAACGTGTACCGGAGGTTGTAAAGGCGAAGGGACGTCTGCGCGCGCTGGCAGAGAAGACAGACAATGGACGCGCAATGCGGGGCAACTGCGGTATCGGTCATACCCGCTGGGCGACACACGGGGAGCCGTCTGAGAACAATGCACATCCGCACTGCACGGATGACCGCAGCGTGGTAGCGGTTCACAATGGTATTATCGAAAACTATCAGGAAATTCGCGAAAAACTGATTAAAAATGGATATACGTTTTATTCAGATACTGATACAGAGGTGGCTGTAAAGCTGATCGATCATTATTATAAGAAATACAACGAGGGACCGCTCGATGCGATGGCGCGTGCGATGATGCGTATCCGTGGCACGTATGCACTGGCGGTTATGTTTAAGGATTATCCGGAGGAGATCTTTGTAGCCCGTCAGGATAACCCGATGATCATCGGAGTAGGCGAGGGTGAATCCTTTATCGCGTCGGATGTTCCGCCCCTGCTTCCATATACCCGCAAGGTATACTATATCGGCAACCAGGAATTGGGACGCTTACATAAGGGAGAGGTTACTTTCTATAATATTGATCAGGAAGAGATTCAGAAAGAACTTGTGACGATTGAGTGGGATGCAGAAGCTGCTGAAAAGGGAGGTTATGAGCATTTCATGATTAAGGAGATCCATGAACAGCCGCGTGCGGTTCGGGATACATTAAATTCAGTCATCCGCGATGGTCATATTGACCTGACCGAGGCAGGACTTTCCGATGATGTTATTCGTTCGTTAAAGCGTATTTATATCGTAGCATGCGGTTCTGCTTACCATGCAGGCGTGGCAGCGCAGTATGTGATCGAAGATCTGGCGCGTATTCCGGTCCGCGTCGAGCTGGCTTCCGAGTTCCGTTACCGGAACCCGATTCTGGAAGAGAACAGTCTGGTTATCATCATCAGCCAGTCGGGCGAGACAGCCGACAGCCTGGCAGCCCTGCGTCTGGCAAAGAGCCAGGGTGTTCCTACGATGGCGATTGTCAATGTAGTAGGTTCCACGATTGCGCGTGAGGCAGATCATATTTTCTACACATTGGCAGGTCCGGAGATCGCGGTGGCGACTACCAAGGCATATAGCACACAGCTGGTTGCCGGATATCTTCTGGGCGTACAGTTTGCCCATGTGCGCGGTACGATCACAGAAGAAAAATATGAAGAACTCCTTGCAGCCCTGCAGGAACTGCCGGATCAGATCGCGAAGCTGCTCGAAGATGACAAAGAACGCATCCAGTGGTTCGCAGCGAAATATGCCAATGCAAAAGACGTGTTCTTCATCGGCCGCGGCATCGACTACGCAGTCAGCATGGAAGGCAGCCTGAAATTAAAAGAGATCAGCTACATCCATTCCGAAGCATATGCAGCCGGAGAATTAAAACACGGAACCATCAGCCTGATTGAGGATGGTATCCTCGTAGTCAGCATCCTGACTCAGGAAGCCCTGTATGAGAAGATGATCAGCAACATGGTAGAAGTAAAATGCCGCGGCGCCTACCTCATGGGACTCACAACTGCAGGCAACTACAATATTGAAGACACCGTCGATTTCGCAGTCTATATACCGAAGACTGACGAGCACTTCACACCGAGCTTAGCGGTTGTGCCGCTGCAGCTGCTGGGATATTATGTAAGTGTATCGAAGGGACTGGATGTAGATAAGCCTAGAAACCTGGCGAAGAGTGTCACGGTAGAGTAATAGAGCTTTTTATGGTGTTGTTATAGATCTGGAAAAAGTAATATAAATGGGAAGAAAAGACAAGGTTTGCAAAAAGGCATAAAATGTCAGACGCAGACCTTGTTTTTTGCTTGAAACTAAACAGAAAAAGAGAGTCCTCCGTGTGATTTTGCAATCACGCGGAGGACTCTCTTTTTCGTCTCGTATGCGATTTTTTTATCGTCCTTATTTTTTCTCCACTCCATGCTCACTCATCAAAGATTTCATCACATAAGCATAAATCTCTTGGCTTCGATCCTTCCAGTGATTGCACATGATTTCCGCCTGCTCCTTATCCGGAACGGAGATATCGAGATTGACAAGAACGGCTTTTCCTTCCCGCACCTCGCAGTGAACGATGTAGTCCTGATTGGTCGATTTATAGAAATCGGAGATCAGTCCTACCTCGTTTCGCATGCGGAAGCGGTTCTGTTTCAGGTATTCATCCATGTCGCTGACGATGGCAGGAGAGATGTTTTTGCCGAAAAATTCCAGCGTTTCCTCGCCCTCCTTAGTGATCTCATAGCGGGAGCTGTTCCGCATCGTTTCCTTTTTTACCAGACCTGCATCCAGAAGCTCGTTCAAGGCCTGCTGGAGTGTGAAATACGTGGTGTACTCGCGATCCAGGAAAAAATTGGAGAGCTGCGCGTTGGTCAGCGGAAAATTGACCTGGTGCAGCATATAGAGATTCATCAGTTTGTAAAGTGTCATCGGTTCAGCCAGCATGGAAAAACTCCTTTATTATTATTTCGTAACGGTGTAAATTTTGTGCGGTTCTTACGGTAAATGCGAGAATCGCTTGAATTGTTACGTTTATTTCTTAATGTGTTCCTTCACAGCCTTGGAAACAGCGTCAGCTACACGCGGATCAAATGCTGCCGGAAGAATGTTCTCGTCGCTCAATTCGCTGTCATCAACCAGAGCAGCAATTGCGTTGGCAGCAGCCAGTTTCATTTCTTCGGTGATAGCGGTTGCGCGTCCTTCCAGAGCGCCGCGGAAGATGCCTGGGAAGATGAGAACGTTGTTGACCTGGTTCGGGAAATCGGAACGTCCGGTTCCTACGACTCTTGCACCAGCAGCTTTTGCCAGATCCGGCATGATTTCCGGAACCGGGTTTGCCATTGCGAAGAGAATGGAATCCTTATTCATGGAAGCAACCATCTCCTGGGAAACGATGCCCGGAGCAGACACGCCTACGAAGATGTCAGCGCCTTTTAATGCATCGGCAAGTGTGCCCGTCTTGTGCTCTAAGTTGGTAACTTCGACCATCTTTTCCTGCATCCAGTTAAGCCCTTCCATGCCCTTGCAGAGCATACCGGTCTTATCACACATGGTGATATGCGGGAATCCGTAGTTTAAGAGCAGTTTGGTGATGGCAACGCCTGCGCTTCCGGCGCCGTTGACAACAACGCGGCAGTCTTCCTTCTTCTTGCCGGTTACTTTCAGGGCGTTGATGATGCCTGCCAGTACGACGATGGCGGTTCCGTGCTGATCATCGTGGAAAACCGGAATGTTTAACAGTTTCTTTAAACGTTCCTCGATCTCAAAGCAGCGCGGTGCGGAGATGTCCTCCAGGTTGATACCGCCGAATGCCGGGGCAATGCGGACAACTGTCTCGATGATCTCCTCGGTGTCCTGTGTGTCGAGGCAGATCGGGAATGCATTGATGCCGCCGAACTCTTTAAACAGAACGGCTTTTCCTTCCATAACCGGCATAGCTGCTAACGGTCCGATATTGCCAAGTCCCAGAACGGCGCTTCCGTCGGAGACAACGGCTACAGTGTTGGACTTGATGGTGTAGCGGTATGCAGCTTCCGGATCTTTTGCAATTACCTTACATGGTTCTGCAACGCCCGGTGTGTATGCCAGAGCCAGATCCTCTCTGGTTTTTACCTGTACTTTGGAGACGGTATCGAGCTTGCCGTTCCATTTTTCATGAAGTTCGAGTGCTTTTTCATTGATCGTCATGGTTTTTATCCTTTCGAATGCTTTCATTTTATTCTTACATTATAATAGCAATTTTGACATTTTAAATCAAGATGCATATTTTAGAATGCAGGAAGGGCAGTACCATGTTACTGTACACACACAGTACCACTTATTTATAATACTTATACCTATCATGTAGCATAGCATATAAATGAAGTCCGTAAATGTTATTTTTATGCATAAAACACATGAAAAATGCATAAAACACGTTTTTATACAAAAATTATTCATAAAAATGCAAAAAAAGTATTGCATAATTAGGATCAAGGAGGTATAATCTGGGTAATTTCACGTGAGGCATATAAATCTGCCGGTCTTAGTTGACTGGATGGACAAAGAAAAAAGCATCACGCAGGCAAATGATTGGAGGAAATGAAAAATGGCTAAGAAATATAATAAAATTGTTCTTGCATATTCAGGCGGTCTGGACACATCGGTTTTAATCCCGTGGCTGAAAGAAAACTATGGCTGTGAGGTTATTGCAGTTTCCGCTGACGTAGGTCAGGGTGCGGAGCTGGATGGTCTGGAAGAGAAGGCATTAAAGACAGGTGCTTCCAAGCTGTACATCGAGGATCTGAAGAAAGAGTTCGTAGATGAGTACATCATCCCGACCATGAAGGCTGGCGCTACTTATGAGCATTACCTGTTAGGTACTTCCTTCGCTCGTCCGATTATCGCTAAGAGAATCGTTGAAATTGCGAAGAAAGAGGGCGCAGACGCTATCTGCCACGGCTGTACCGGTAAAGGAAACGATCAGGTTCGTTTCGAACTGGCTATCAAGGCATTTGCTCCGCAGATGGATGTTATCGCTCCGTGGCGTTTCTGGGAACTGAATTCCCGTGAAAAAGAGATCGAGTACGCAGAGGCTCACAACATTCCGTTAAAGATTACGAAAGAGACCAACTACTCCAAGGATAAGAACCTGTGGCATCTGTCCCATGAGGGTCTGGATCTGGAGGATCCGGCAAACGAGGCTCCGATCAACAAACCTGGATTCCTTGAGTTAGGCGTATCTCCGGAGAATGCACCGGATAAAGCTACTTATGTAACCATCCACTTCGAGAAAGGTGTTCCGACCAGTGTAAACGGCGAGGAGATGGATGCAGAGAAGGTAATCGAGGTTCTGAACAAGGTAGGCGGTGAGAACGGCTGCGGACTTCTGGATATTGTAGAGAACCGTCTGGTTGGCATGAAGAGCCGTGGTGTATATGAGACTCCTGGTGGAGCTATCCTTTACAAGGCTCATGAGAAACTGGAAGAAATCACTCTGGACAAAGAGACACAGCACTACAAACAGCAGCTGGCTCTCAAGTTCGCTGAGTTAGTATACAATGGTCAGTGGTACACACCGCTGCGCAAAGCAATGAGCGCGTTTGTTGATTCCACACAGGAGACCGTAACCGGAGATGTAAAACTGAAACTTTACAAGGGCAACATCATTCCGGCATCTGTTACATCTCCATACACCCTGTATTCCGCAGGCATGGCTACATTTGATGAGGATGACTGCTACAACCAGGCAGATTCCGCTGGATTCATCAACCTGTTCGGACTTCCGATCAAGGTTCGCGCCCTGAACGACGAAGTTCTGGCGGCAAAGACCGGCGAGCATTTTCCGAGCGTAGAATAATTTAGGAAAATAATAAATAATCTGCAGGCGACAAGCCCGCAGCCGATGGTGACCATTGGTTTTCCGGTATCTGCCGGTTCCAATGGTCGCATTGGTTCTAAATCAGAGAATAAAAAGGAGTTTACACTTATGGCAAAGTTATGGGCAGGACGATTCGGAAAAGAGACAGATCTGGAGGTAAATGATTTCAACTCATCGATTTCCTTTGACTGTCGTCTTTATAAGGAAGATATCACAGGCTCCATGGCCCATGCGGCTATGCTGGGCAAGCAGGGCATCATTGCGAAGGAAGAATCAGACAAGATTATCGAAGGACTGAAAGGTATCTTAGCGGATATTGAGGCAGGTAAGATTCATTTCTCACAGGATTATGAGGATATTCATATGAATGTAGAGCAGATTCTGACCGAGCGCATCGGCGATGCCGGAAAACGTCTTCACACGGCGAGATCCAGAAATGATCAGGTTGCACTGGATATGCGTCTTTACGTGAAGAAAGAGATCGTGGCGATCAAAAAGGAAATTCTCGATTTCATGGAAGCACTCTGCGAGAGCGCAAAGAACAATCTGGAAACTGTTATGCCGGGTTATACACATCTGCAGCGTGCACAGCCGGTTACATTTGGACATTATATGATGGCATATGCCAATATGATGCGCCGTGATGTAATCCGTCTGGAGAACTGCTTAGAGGGCATGGATGATATGCCGCTCGGATCCGGCGCACTGGCTTCCACGACTTATCCGATCGACCGTGATTTTGTACGCCAGCAGCTTGGATTTACCAGAGTGACCAACAACTCCTTAGACGGTGTTTCCGACCGTGATTACTGCGTAGAGCTGACGGCAGCGTTATCCATTCTGATGATGCATCTGTCCCGTTTCTCTGAGGAGATTATTTCCTGGTGTTCCTGGGAGTTCAAGTTTGTAGAGCTGGATGACGCATTTTCAACCGGTTCCTCCATCATGCCGCAGAAGAAAAATCCGGATGTCTGTGAGCTGGTCCGCGGCAAGACCGGTCGTGTGTACGGCGATCTGTTTACCCTTCTTACCATGTTAAAGGGTATTCCGCTGGCATACAACAAGGATATGCAGGAAGACAAAGAGGCAGTCTTTGATGCGATTGACACCGTAAAACAGTGCCTGCGCGTGCTGACTCCAATGTTCTCCACGATGCAGATCCTGAAAGACAATATGAAGAAAGCGGCTCTGAAAGGCTTCATCAACGCAACGGACTGTGCAGATTACCTGACCAAGAAGGGAATGCCGTTCCGTGACGCATACAAGACCGTCGGACAGCTGGTAGCCCAGTGTGTACGCGAGGACAAGTCCTTAGCCGATCTGACACTGGAAGAGTACAAGACACATTCCGATGTCTTTGAAAATGATGTATATGAAGCGATTGATTTGAAGACCTGTGTACGTGGACGTAAGGTAATCGGCGGACCGGCTCCGGAAGAAGTAACCCGCCAGATTTCGGTGATTGAGAAATTTGTAAGCGAACACAAGGTTCAGGAGTAGGACAGGAAACGGGGGACGAACAATGGCGAAACCGAAGATTTATATAGACGGAAAAGAAGGAACAACCGGACTGCAGATTTACGATCGTCTGGCGAAAAGAGGGGACATCGAGCTGCTTCTGATCGATGAGGCAAAGCGCAAGGACATGGAAGAGCGAAGAAAGCTGATTCATGCGGCGGATATCGTATTCCTGTGCCTGCCGGATGCGGCAGCGGTTGAGGCAGTTGCACTGGCGGAAGGTTCTGGGGCGCGCATCATTGATGCATCTACCGCGCACCGGACAGCCAAAGGATGGGCGTACGGCATGGCGGAACTTTCAAAGGAGCACCGCGAGGCGATCAAAACATCCAGCCGGGTGGCGAATCCAGGCTGCCATGCAACTGGATTTATCACTTCCGTTTATCCGCTGGTGGCGCAGGGGATCATCCCGAAGGATTATCCGATGACAGTCTTTTCCCTGACCGGCTATTCCGGCGGCGGTAAAAAGATGATTGCCGAGTATGAATCGCCGGAGAAGCCGCAGAGCTATTTCGCACCCCGTATTTATGGTCTGACGCTGAAACATAAGCATCTACCGGAGATGCAGAAGGTCTGCGGACTTGATTATCCGCCGGTCTTTAGTCCGATCGTGGATGACTACTATAAAGGAATGGCGGTCACGATCCAGCTTCAGAACCGCCTCTTAAACGGCGGGCCGACCGCGGAAGATATCTATGAGAAGCTGGCTGGCTGGTATGACGGACAGAAGCTCATTAAGGTACATCCGTTTGGATATGACGGTATGATCGCGGCGGCAGATATGGCAGGCCGAGACAGTCTGGAGCTGATTGTCAATGGTCACGGGGAACAGACCATGGTGACGGCGCTCTTTGATAATCTTGGAAAGGGTGCTTCAGGCGCAGCCGTTCAGAACATGAACCTGATGCTCGGATTTGAGGAGACAACTGGACTGGCATTATAGAAAAGTGCTATAATAAAAGAATGGCAGATGGTTTTTTTAGATATTTTGGGGTTGAGAGATAAAACCATAAAATAGCTGCGGGGGACTATAGACGCGAAGTTATATAAAAATGTACTCTCGGAGTCTTTCTGCACTTGCTTTTGTGGCTGATTTTCCGCCAGCCGCACCCGAATTTCATCAACGTACGCACCGCGTACGCCTCAGAAATTTGGGCACAACTGACAAAAAAACATCTCACAAAATCAAGCACAGAAAGATTCCGAGAGTACATTAAAAATGACAGGAGGAATGTCATATGAAGATAATCGAAGGCGGCGTTTGTGCTGCAAAAGGATTTAAAGCGGGCGCGATGCGCTGTGGAATCCGCAAATCTCATACAAAAAAGGATCTGGCGATGATCCTTTCGGATTGTGTCTGCAACGCATCGGCGGTTTATACGACCAACCGCGTCAAGGCATCACCGATTTTACTGACAAAGGAACATCTGGCCGACGGAAAGGCACAGGCGGTTATTGTCAATTCCGGAAATGCGAACGCGTGCGCTCCGTTTGGCATGGAGAATGCAAGAAGACAGGCAAAGGCAGGCGCGCGTGCGCTGGGCGTTTCGGAGGAAAATGTAATCGTAGCATCGACCGGCGTCATCGGTCAGACGCTTCCGGTTGAGGCGATCGAGGCTCATGCAGGCGAGATGGAGATGAAATATGACAACTCCCTGGTAGCTGCAGAAGCGATCATGACGACCGATACAAAAGTGAAGACGATCGCTGTTGAATTTGATATAGATGGAACAACCTGCCACATCGGCGGTATCTGCAAAGGTTCCGGCATGATCCACCCGAATATGGGAACGATGCTGTGCTTCATCACAACCGATTGTGCAGTCAGCAGCGAGATGATCCGCAAGGCGCTGTTATTCAATGTAAAACGTACCTTCAACCGTGTGACTGTTGACGGCGATACTTCCACCAACGATATGTGTACCGTTCTGGCAAATGGTATGGCTGGCAATGCGGAGATTACTGCAGAAGATCCGGCATATGAGGCATTCCGCGAGGCATTGCAGACGGTTATGCAGGATCTGGCTCGTAAGATTGCGGCAGACGGCGAGGGCGCAAGCAAGCTGATGACCTGTACCGTGAAGGGAGCGAAGGACGAGGAGACAGCCGAGGTACTGGCAAAATCCATCGCCGGTTCTTCCCTGACCAAAGCAGCAATGTTCGGTTCCGATGCGAACTGGGGACGCGTTCTCTGCGCGATGGGCTATTCCGGAGCTGAGTTTAACACGGAGAAAGTGTTAGTCGAGTTTGCTTCCAAAGAGGGCAGCATTGCGGTCTGTGAGGACGGCAGAGGACTTGATTTTGATGAAGATCTGGCAAAGAAAATCTTAAGCCAGGATGAAGTGGAGATCAATGTAACACTTCAGGAAGGCAGCGGAAGAGCTACCTGCTGGGGATGCGATTTGACCTATGATTATGTGAAGATTAATGGAGATTATCGGACGTGATGAAAACAGGATCAAAAATGAGCGCAGAAGTCCTGGTAGAGGCACTGCCTTATATTCAGGAATATGCAGGTAAAATTATCGTTGTAAAATACGGCGGAAACGCCATGATTAATGAAGATTTAAAGCAGGCGGTGATCGAGGATATCGTCCTTTTAAATCTGGTAGGAATCAAGGTCGTGCTGGTACACGGCGGCGGTCCGGAGATTTCGGAGATGCTCAAAAAAACCGGAAAAGAGTCTAAATTTGTCAAAGGTCTGCGCTACACAGACCGCGAGACGATGGATATTGTCCAGATGATTCTCTGCGGCAAGGTTAACAAAAACCTTGTTTCCCTGTTTGAGAAAGCAGGCGGACATGCCGTTGGTCTGGGCGGCATGGACGGCGGACTCTTCAAGGCGATCCAGTTAGTCGATCCGGATGGAACGGAATACGGCTATGTGGGAGATATTAAAGAAGTCAATGAGAAAGTCGTTCTCGATGTTTTAAATGAGGGCTTTATCCCGGTTGTTTCCTCCGTGGCAGCAGGCATGGACGAGGAGACGAACTATAACATCAATGCAGATACGGCAGCGGAGAAGCTGGCGGTAGCATTGAAAGCGAAAAAACTGATTCTTCTGACGGATGTATGCGGTCTGATGCGCGATCCGAAAGACGATTCGACACTGATTCCGAGACTGAAAGTTTCTGAGGTTCCGGCGCTTATCAAAGAGGGTGTGATCTCTGGCGGCATGATTCCGAAGGTAGACTGCTGTGTTGAGGCAGTACGCCAGGGTGTAGAACGTGCCAATATCCAGGATGGTCGTGTGCCGCACTCGATTCTGGTCGAGCTTTTGAGCGATGACGGTGTAGGAACCATGTTCTCGTAAACAAAGTTTGAAAGATGCATGGAGGATTTTTATGACATTTGAAGAAATCAAACAGGGCGAAGAAACATATATCATGCATACATACGGCCGCTTTCCGATTGCGCTGGATCACGGAAAAGGCGCGACGCTGTGGGATACGGAGGGAAAGAAATACATTGATCTGACCTCCGGCATCGGTGTCAACAGTCTTGGTCATGACAACGATGCGTTGACGACTGCGGTATCGGAGCAGGCACATAAGCTGATGCACGCCTGCAACCTGTATTACACCGAGCCTATGGTGCAGGCAGCAAAGAAGTTGGTCGATGCAGCCGGAATGGGAAAAATCTTTTTTGCAAACTCCGGTGCGGAAGCCAACGAGGGTATGATCAAGCTGGCAAGAAAGTATTCCTTTGACAAATACGGCGAGGGAAGAAATAAGATTATCACGCTGAAACAGTCCTTCCACGGACGTACCGTGACGACATTAAAGGCAACCGGACAGGACAAGTTTCATCAGTATTTCTTCCCATTTACGGAAGGATTTGATTATGCAGCAGCCAATGATATCGAAGACATGAAGCGCAAGATCGATGGTACGACCTGCGCTGTCATGATGGAGATGATTCAGGGCGAGGGCGGCGTCCTTCCGCTTGATAAGGAATTTGTACAGGCAACTGCCGAGTTCTGCAAGGAGAAGGACATCCTGCTTCTGATTGACGAGGTTCAGACGGGCATCGGACGTACCGGAAGCCTGTTCTGCTATGAGCAGTACGGCGTTCAGCCGAACATCATCAGTATGGCCAAGGGACTCGGCGGCGGTGTTCCGATCGGTGCTGTCATGGCGGATAAGAAATGCCAGGATGTACTGGGCGCCGGTACGCACGGTACAACCTTCGGCGGCAATCCGCTCTGCTGTGCGGCTGCCAATACCGTATTAGATATCGTAAATAAGCCGGAATTCCTGAAATCGGTTCAGGAAAAGGGCGAGTACCTGAAAAAGGAAATTTTAGCGATCGGTTCTCCAAAGGTAAAGACTGTTCGCGGCATGGGATTGATGTTAGGCATCGTAGTGGACAAAGATGAGAGAGCTGCGATGGTCAGTCAGTTGATGGAAAAAGGCGTCCTGGTCCTGACAGCCGGTACAGAGGCGATCCGTCTGCTTCCGCCACTTGTCATCACGAAAGAGGAGATGGACGAGGCAATCGCTGCTATGAGGGAGGTATTTTAGACATGAAGCATTTATTAAAGCTGTTAGACTGCACACCGGAGGAGATTACCTCGATCCTGGATCTGGCAGATCAGTTAAAATATGAACGAAAACATCACATTTCACATCGTCTTCTGGAGGGCAAATCTATCGGCCTGATTTTCCAGAAGTCATCCACCCGTACCAGAGTTTCCTTTGAGACAGGTATGTTCCAGCTCGGCGGACAGGCACTGTTCCTTTCCTCCCGCGACTTACAGATCGGACGCGGTGAGCCGGTACAGGATACCGCACGCGTACTGTCCCGTTATCTGGACGGCATCATGATCCGTACCTATGAGCAGAAAGAAGTGGAGGATCTGGCAAAATACGGTTCTATCCCGATCATCAACGGTCTGACTGATTTCTGCCATCCGTGCCAGGTACTGGCTGACCTGATGACGATCCGTGAGAAATACGGCGTACTGAAAGGGCTCAAGATGTGTTACATTGGCGACGGCAACAACATGGCGAACTCCCTGATCGTAGGCGGTCTGAAATCGGATATGCAGGTATCTATCGCAACTCCGGATAATTACCGTCCGGCGAAGGAAGTGCTGGATTTCGCAGCTGGCAATGACGCATTTACACTGGTAAATGATCCGATCAAGGCAGTGGAAAATGCAGACGTTGTCATTACAGATACATGGACTTCCATGGGTCAGGAAGAAGAGAAGAAGATCCGCCAGCAGGCATTCCAGGGATATCAGATCAATGATGAACTGATGGCTGCGGCAAAACCGGGGGCGATGGTAATGCACTGTCTGCCGGCTTACCGTGGACAGGAGATTACCGAGAAGATCTTTGAAGAACATGCGTCTGAGATCTTTGAAGAGGCGGAAAACCGGTTGCATGCCCAGAAGGCGGTTATGGTTACGCTGATGAAATAGAAATATATAGAAATGCATAAAAATGGCAAGGTGACGCGCCAGAAGCCAAATGCCCTCCGTTGCGGTTTCGGAGCCGGTAACACTAGGCTTGCATAGATTTGTTAAAAGCAGAGTCCAAAATACAAACTCGCTTCGCTCAGACAGGTGTATTTTGAACTCTAACACAAATCTCTGCGAGCCAAGAGTTACCAAGACTCCTGCAAATGCAACGGAGGGCATTTGGCTTCTGGCGCTGTATGTTGTATGCTTTTTGGGGTGTTTAAAAAGTGGAAATGTATGTTATAATTGGCATAAATAGTACAATATAAAAAATTTAGCAGATTAAGAAAATTTTAGGAGGTATCAGTATGACGAAAGAAGAGATTTCAGCGCGTCAGCAGCAGGCGGCTCAGTTTCATGCAATGGGGTATAATTGTGCCCAGTCGGTGGCGTGTGCGTTTGCGGATAAGGTGGATTTGGACAAGGTGGCGCTGTTTAAGGTGACGGAGGGGCTTGGTCTTGGCATGGGCGGCATGAATGGTACCTGCGGGGCCATTTCGGCGGCGGCTGTGCTGGCGGGGCTGAAGGATAGTACCGGGGATCTGGAGCTGGCGAATTCGAAGGCGGTTTCTTATAAGGATGCCAGAGAGTGCATCGCGCGTTTCCTTGAGAAGAACCAGAGCGTGGTCTGTAGGGATTTGAAGGGTGTAGAAACAGGAAATGTGCTGCGTGCCTGTCCGGACTGCATCAGCGATGCGGTGGAGATTATCGGAGAAGTATTGTTCTAATACATCCTCACAAATTGGCACGCTTGAAACTGCAAGTGCCGTACAGCAACGCGCGGGCAGCCGATTTTGTTACTGTTCACGCATACGTGCCCAGTAACGGAATTTGCCGTGGCTTCGCATTTAAATACGGCAAATTCCTGCTGCCACCACGTTTTCTTACGGCACTTTCGGTTCCAAAAGTGCCTACCTGTGAACAGTAACCCGATTTTGCCGATGATAAAGAAAAATTCGAAAATAGGGTTGACAACTTAAAAACATAGTGGTAAACTATGAAAAAATTAAATACGACACTACAAAGTCAATGAACAAAACGAGTACATACAGAGGTACATCACAGAGAGCCGGGCTTGGTGGAAACCGGTATGAAGGGCTGTATGGAATGGATTTGGGAGATGCGAGGTGAAAGAGTGATTCGAGTAGCTGCAGCCGTAGCTCTGCGTTAAAGGGTAGGGTATCGAGAGCATATCTGATTTCGCATTATCAATCACGTCTATGTTTTCCGTACCGTAGAATGAGTCAGACTGGATGGCAGATATTTTCCATTGTGTGAGAATATCTGCTTTTTATATATAAAGTTTGAAGGTCTGAGAACAGGGGTGGCACCACGATATTTGTTTATTCGTCCCCGGCGCAGGAGTTTGTCTGCGCCGGGGATTTTATATTTCGTTGGGAATCAAAATCAGCAAGAGCCAGGATGGCGGAAAGGGAGAGTATTATGAGAAAAATGAATGGATTTGGAATGATGGCAAAAAGAGGCACAGCAGCAGCGATGGCAGCGGCAATGGCACTGACGATGGCAGGCTGTGGCGGCTCGAATGCGGCAGAAACGACAGCAGCGGCTGATTCTGAGGCGGCTTCTGAAAATGGAGATGCATCGGAGACAGCAGCCAGCGAGGCAAAGGGCGATATCAAGGTTGGAGTGATCCAGATGATTGATAACGGTGCATTTGCAGATATGCGCGATGGTTTCTCGGAGGAGCTGACTGAAAAATATACAGGTGGTAAAGTCGATATTGTTTACAAAAATGCACAGGGCGATGCGGCAGCGCTGAATACCATCTGCCAGGAGATGGCAGACAGCGGTGTTGACCTGATTGCAACGATTGCGACTCCGGCGACCCAGGCGATGGTAAACCTGGAGACGGATATTCCGGTATTTTTTATCGCTGTTTCCAATCCGGTCGGCGCGGGTGTCATTACCGATATGGAAAAGCCGGATAAGAATGCAACCGGTACTTCCAATGCGATTCCGGTTGAGGATATTTTCGCACTGAGCGATAAGCTGACACCAGATTGTAAGACCTACGGAATGTTGTATAATACAAGCGAGATTAATTCCGTCAGCACCGTGGAGAATGCAAAAAAATATTTAGACGATCAGGGACTTTCTTATAAAGAGGCGGTTGTTACGAACTCATCTGAAGTACAGCAGGCGGCACAGTCTTTAGCGGGTGAGGTTGACGCGATTTTCGTACCGAATGACAGTGTCATCCAGAGTGCAATGCCGATGGTAACGGAAGTGGCAAGAGATGCGAAGATTCCGGTATATGGAAGCTCCGCTGTTATGGTTGATTCCGGTGCATTTGCAACGATTGCGATCAGCGATACCGAGATCGGCGCACAGACCGCAGATATGGCACTGGAATACTTAAACGGAACTGCGATTGAGGATATTGCAGCTGTTGTGGTACCGGCTTCCAATATGGTAATCAATCAGGATACAGCCGATGCACTGGAAATCACATTCTCGGATGAGGTGCAGAAAGAGGCAGCCTTTGTAAAGGATGCGGAGTAAGATATAGAGCAGTCTGGCTGGTACGCACATTCATTGATTGTGGAAATTTGCGGAGTAATTACAAACGAACTTGAAAATAGGAGGAAGCACACATGACACTGGTGATCGGATCCCTGCAGTTGGGATTTTTATATGGAATACTGGCGCTTGGAATATATGTCACATTCCGCATTTTAAATATTCCGGATCTGACGGCGGAGGGGAGTTTTACGCTGGGACTGGCAGCCTCGGCGGTCTGCACGCTGGCGGGGCATCCGGTTGCCGGGATCGTGGCAGCAGCTGTGGCCGGGGCGCTGGCAGGCTGTGTGACAGGCGTACTCCAGACGAAGATGGGGATTCATGCGGTATTAGCTGGCATCCTCACAATGTGCGGGCTTTACACCATCAACCTGATTGTGATGGGAAGCAGCCCGAATATTTCCCTCATCAATGTTCCGACCATATTTAAAGCGGCAGAAAGCCTGGGACTTTCAAAAGAGGCGGCAAGACTCGTGATTGCGATCGCGGCAGCAGCAGTCTGCCTGGTGCTGCTGATTCTTTTCTTCCGGACGCATCTGGGACTCTGCATCCGGGCGACGGGCGATAATGAGGCGATGGTGAGCGCGTCCTCCATCAATGTAGACGCGATGAAAATCACGGCGCTGGCATTCAGCAATGCACTGGTAGCGGTCAGCGGCGGTCTGATTGCCCAGTATCAGGGATTTGCAGATGTAAACTCCGGTTCCGGTATGCTGGTCGTAGGTCTGGCATCGGTCATCATTGGCGAAGTGATTGTTGGAAAAAGAGGTCTGGAAATCGGATTTTTTTCCTCGATTTTCGGTTCGATCATCTACCGTTATATCATCGCAGCGGCAACCAAGAGCCAGATTTTTCCGGCATATGCGTTAAAACTGGTATCAGCGTGCATCGTAGCGGCGGCGCTGGCGCTTCCGGCGATCCGTTATCAGATGGGACTTTCAAAGATGAAACGGACGAGAAAAAAAGATATGTGTGAACAATAACCTGGAAAGCAGTTACAAACAGGGATAAAAGATGGAGATGTACTATGTTAGATGTAAAACAGGCAACCAAAGTATTTTCCGCTGGTACGGCGAGCGAGCACCACGCTTTGAACGGACTGGACCTGCATCTGGATGATGGGGAGTTCGTGACGATCATCGGTTCCAACGGAGCGGGAAAATCGACGCTTTTTAATGCGATCTGCGGCAATTACTGGCTGGATCAGGGACAGATTCTCCTGGATGGTCAGGATATCACTTTTCTGTCGGAGCACCGCAGGGCGCGCCAGATCGGGCGCGTGTTCCAGGATCCGATGAAAGGAACGGCGCCGCATCTGACGATCGAGGAAAATCTGGCGCTGGCATATACCCGGAAGGATCGGAAGCCATTTCGAAGTGCGGTCCGCAAACAGGAAAAGGATCTATTTCGGACAGAGCTTGAGAAGTACCATATGGATCTGGAAAACCGTATGAAGACGAAGGTAGGGCTTCTGTCAGGTGGTCAGAGACAGGTTGTGACGCTTCTCATGTGTACGCTTGTCATGCCAAAGCTCCTTCTTCTGGATGAGCACACAGCGGCGCTTGACCCGGCGACGGCGGATAAGGTCATGGAGATCACGCGGTCGATTGTGTCGGAAAACCACCTGACGACGCTGATGATCACCCACAATCTGTCGCAGGCGCTCACGACCGGAAATCGGACGATCATGCTCGATGAAGGCCGGATCATCCTGGATCTGGGCGGTGAGGAGAGAGCGAAAATGGGGGTGAATGACCTTTTAGACTGCTATGCGGAGAAAAAGAAGAAGGCATTTGATAATGACCGGATGATGCTGGCGTAGAAGATAAAACGAAATGGGGATGTAAAAAAATTCGATTGAGTTTTTACATCCCCATTTCGTTTAGGGACTTATTTCACAGCCCCTTAAATTTTTCTTAGAATACATCTAAATCCTGTCCATTTACAACGGCACCTTCATATCCGGCATCACGGATTTCCTGCAAAATGGCGGTGTTTCTGCGCGCCATCTCAGCCTCGACATCGCGGGTGTTGTCCTGGATTTCCATGTGATAGATACGGTGGTAGGTAACCAGAAGCCGCGGGTGCGCTTTGGCGGCAATCTTTGCCAGATCAACGCTGAGAGTGTGAACTTCCTGGTGGTATTTCTGCCATTTTGGCTCTCTGGTGGAGAGTCCGGCGGTGTACTCGACCTCATGGAGGAGAATATCGCAGCCTTCCGCTTTCTGCGCCACGATCTCAAGCGGAGCCGTGTCACCGCTGATCACGATCACCTTATCCGGTGTTGTAAACTTAAATCCGTAGCTTTCAAGTGTACCGTGGCTGACTGGAAATGCCTCAACCGTCACGCGGTCATCCTGATAAATGATACCAGGCTGGATATCGGTAGTTTCGACTTTGTAGCCATTTTCGTTGGCTTTTTCAAAGCCGTGGATACGGAAGTCGATGTCCGTCTCATATGCTTTTAAAATATGTTCGGTCATGTTCTGGATGCCTTTTGGACCGAATACTTTCAGCGGCTTCGGGCGTTCCAGCACCCACGGGGTAAAAATGAGATCCGGATAGCCGGCCGTGTGGTCGGTGTGCAGATGTGTGCAGAATGCGATCATCAGCCGGTCCGGGCGCAGGGCATCAATTCCCTGTTGGTATGCTTTCGCCGCCTGACGGACAACGCCAGGACCAAAATCTACAAGATAAGCGCGGTCGCCTACGACAACTGCGGAAGAAGGACCGCTGGCATTCGGGCAGGCGTTCGGGGTGCCGGTTCCGAGAAGTACAAGCTTTGTTTCCATCATAAATATTCATCTCCTAAATTCATATGTAATATATTTTGCGCGAAATCATGAAAAAAGTTCGGGCAAATTAGATGTGTTCAGCCTTTGCACAGGTAAACACCGTGTCAAAGGCTGCATATATGTTTCGATCATTTTGTTTTCATCAAGTGAAAGGTTTAATTTTGAGCGTCGTCTGTATGCCGGATGGAGATTCCCGTAAATCCATAGAAAATACTGAACAAAGGAGTTAAGTACAGTAAGAACAGGTATGGGAAAAATACTGACCAGGCAACGCCGAGGGTTCCAGACATGTATACACAGTAACCGTGCCACGGAATCATCGGACCGGATAAAGTACCTGCGTCCTCAAGGGTACGGGAAAGGATTTCCGGTGCGATTTTTCTGGATTTGAACAGCGGTTTCATCATATTTCCAGTCAGGACGTGGGACATCGGCTGGGAACAGCTGATTAAGCTGGTTACATAGCCGACTAAAAGGCTTGCTGCAATCAGGCTGCCATCGCTGTTGATGTGATTTACGATGGCGTTTAAGAGATTGCCGAGAACGCCGAGGCGATCCAGCATACCGCCCATACCAACTGCAAAGCAGATGATTGCCACATACTGAAGCATGCTGCTCATACCGCCGCGGTTTAAGATGGTCTGTAAAATACCTTCCTCAATGCTGGTACTGTATCCGTTGTAAGCAACACGGATGATACTCTGCAAAGTTGCGCCCTGATAGAAGAAAGAGACAGCTCCGGCGCAGATGGCGGAAAGACCAAGGGAGACAACCGCGTTTACTTTGCATAAAAGCAGAATAATGATTGCGATGGCTGGCAGCAGAGTGATGAAGCCAAGTTTAAACTCACCTTGCAGGGCATCGATGTATGTCAGAAGATTTCCAGTTTCATAGTTGCCTGAAGTCTGGCTGATGCCAAGAATTACAAAGAGAACCAGGCTGATGACAAAGGTCGGAAGCGTGGTCCAGAGCATGGAACGCACGTGGTCGTTTAATTTAGAGCCAGCAACCGCTGGAGCCAGGTTGGTTGTGTCGGAAAGCGGGCTTAATTTGTCACCGAACATCGCGCCGCAGATGACAGCACCTGCCACCATGCCAGGATGGATGCCCATCGCGTTGCCGATTGCCATCATGGCAACACCGGCACTGCCGACGGAACCGTAGGAGGTTCCGGTCACAAGGCTTAATACGGCACAGAAAATCAGGGTCAGAGGCAGCAGCCAGGTCGGGTTGATCAGTTTTAAACCGCCGACAATGATGGTTGCAATCGTGCCGCTTTGCAGCCAGGTACCGATCATGACGCCGATTGCCATGAGCAGGCACAGGGTAGGAACGACAACCCGGATCGCGTCATAAGCGCCGTTTACAACATGCTCATAATTTATGCGTAATACCTTACAAAACAGATAGATGATGATCCAGCTCATAAATAGTCCAATCATCGGTCCGCCCGTTTTCAGCCGGATGCAGACTGCAACCGCTCCGATGATCAGGAGCAGAAGCAGAAGCGACTGAGGCATGTTTAATTTTTTGTCTTCGCTCATAACATAGTTCCTCCCTAATGTGAAAGTCGTGTTTTTTTGAATTTAATGCGTTGAGGTTTAACGCGTTAAATTGTAAATTTATTTTCATTATACAGAATAATTCCGAAAAAATCAACCGTAGGAATAATAATTATTTGGCTCAAGGGGAGAGTATTCACGGGTAGGCACTTTTGGAACCGAAAGTGCCGTAAGAAAACGTGGTGGCAGCAGGAATTTGCCGTATTTAAATGCGAAGCCACGGCAAATTCCGTTACTGGGCACGTATGCGTGAACAGTAACGGAGAAGAGGTGCAGGTGATGTTCCGTGATGTGAAGAATTATGATATAATGAGCGCAAGTGAGCCAGAAAGCTGCTTGCAGATTTATGGCGAACGGCGAATGGCGATCACGATAGCTGCGTCAGCAGCGGTAAGCATCGAAGATGCGAATCGTGATATAATGGCAGAATTACTTAAAAATTTGACAGGAGAATGTTATGGAACAGAGGATTCAGTTATCGGATCATTTCGGTTTTGGGAGATTGATCCGGTTTACAATTCCATCTATTTTAATGATGATTTTTACCTCCATTTACGGAGTGGTAGATGGATATTTTGTATCGAATTTTGTAGGAAAAACGCCGTTTGCGGCGGTCAATTTCATTATGCCGTTTCTGATGGTCGTAGGTGCCATGGGATTTATGTTCGGCACGGGTGGAAGTGCCCTGATCGCCCGGATTATGGGCGAGGGCAGGCGTGAGAAGGCGCAGGAGATTTTTTCCCTTCTGATCGTTGCGACCTTTGTTTCTGGTCTGGTAATTGCGGTTATCAGTATTCTGTTTTTACCGCAGATCGCTGCCTTTCTTGGCGCGAAGGGAGAGATGCTGGCGGACTGCATCCGGTATGGACGGATCATTCTGGTGGCGCTTCCGTTTTTAATGCTGCAGTATGCGTTTGGCAGCCTTTCTGTGACGGCGGAGAAGCCGAAGCTGGGGCTGATTGTAACGATCATTTCGGGTGTGCTCAATATGACGGGAGATGTTCTGTTCATGGGAGTGTTCCATTGGGGAATTGCCGGAGCGGCGATGGCGACTGCGATGGGACAGATCATAGGCGGAACGATACCGCTGGTTTATTTCCTGCGGAAGAACAGCAGCAGCCTCCGCCTTCGCAGACCAAAGTGGGATGGAGGAGCGCTCAGACGTGCCTGCACCAACGGTGTATCGGAATTGATGAGCAGTATTTCCATGTCCATTGTCGGCATGCTGTATAACGCGCAGCTGATGCGCTACGCGGGAGAAAACGGAGTCGCAGCTTACGGAACCATCATGTATGTGGACTTTATTTTCCTTGCGATTTTCATCGGTTATGCGACCGGCGTAGCTCCGGTTATCAGCTATCACTACGGCGCAGGAAATAAAAAGGAGTTAAATAACCTGCTAAAGCGCAGTGTGGTTCTGATCGCGGCAGCGTCTCTGAGCATGCTGCTGCTGTCCGAGGTGATGGCGGCACCGTTGGCAGCTATTTTCGTAGGATATGATGCCGGGCTTCTGGACATGACGGTACATGCGTATTCCATTTATGCGGTTTCGTTCTTATTCTGCGGTTTCTCCATTTTCAGTTCCGCCTTTTTTACGGCGCTGGGAGATGGACTGACCTCGGCGCTGATAGCTTTTTTGCGTACTCTTGTGTTTGAAAGTGCATCGGTTATCATTCTGCCGCTGCTCCTGGGCCTGAACGGAATCTGGGGCGCAATTATCGTGGCGGAGTGTATGTCCGTGACGGTGTCAGTTATCTTTTTGGCGGCGAAGAGAAGGAGGTATCAATATTTTTAGATGCAGCGGATTTATAACCGGCTGGATGGTATGATTTTTAGCGCCCTTTCTAAAATCGGAAAAGCAAGTGGTGCACTGGAAAAGCCACCGAAGCATAAACTATCAGTAAGTAAGCTTCAGGGTGGCTTTTTCTTTGCATACATTTCCAAAGCCTTTGACACCTGGAGAGGAACGGTCCTGTCTGGAACGCATGAAAGAGGGAGACCATGAGGCACGCAATACTCTGATAGAGCGAAATTTACGGCTGGTGGCGCACGTGACCAGAAAATATCAGGGTACAGATTATGAAATGGAAGATCTCCTGTCGATCGGCACCATCGGGCTCATTAAAGCGGTCAATACGTTTCATCCGGAGCGGGGATCGCGGTTGGCGACGTATGCGGCGAAATGTATCGAGAATGAGATTCTGATGACCTTCCGCGCTGGTAAAAAATATGCAAAGGATATCTCGTTATATGACCCGATCGGGGTAGATAAAGATGGAGAAACCGTCAGCCGGATGGATGTGCTGGAGGCAGAAGGAAAAGAGGTTCTGGAAACCATTATTTTAAAGCAGGAAATTGAACAGCTTTACCGCGCCTATGAGGCGTGTTTAAAAGAAACAGAGAAAATCGTCTTACGCAGCCGGTACGGGCTGTTTGGCGGAAAGGAACAGACGCAGCGGGAGATTGCCGAGGGACTTGGAATCTCGCGTTCTTATGTGAGCCGGATCGAGAAGCGGGCGCTGGAAAAAATGAGGCGGGGATTTGCGGAACACAAATAAAGAACAGAAAAAGCGGCTGGCAGATGTTAGGGTGGACATCTGTCAGCCGCTTTTGTCATGTAATAGGAAATTTCCTGGAATTCCCTATTACACAAAAAGGCACTAACGTGCCAATGATGCGCACTCGCGCGAAGCAGAAACATGTCGCAAGCGACCGCGCTCGGCGCGAGAATGTGCCAAGCACATTCTTTTTCATCTCTTAGTCCTCAGCGTCCCGATATCCGTTCGGGTTCATCGACTGCCATTTCCAGGAGTCAGCGCACATCTCCTCAATGCCGTACTGAGCTTCCCAGCCGAGTTCATTTTTCGCTTTAGTAGCATCGGAGTAGCAGGTTGCGATATCGCCGGCGCGGCGCGGCTTGATTTCATAAGGAATTGTTTTGCCGCAGGCTTTTTCGTAAGCCTTGACAACATCGAGTACGCTGTAGCCTTTGCCGGTGCCGAGGTTGTAGATATATACGTCTGGTTTATCGTTAAATTTCTGGAGTGCTTTTACATGACCGACTGCAAGGTCAACTACGTGGATGTAATCGCGCACACCGGTTCCGTCCGGAGTCGGGTAATCATTGCCGAAGACGCCGAGGCATTTCAGCTTGCCGACAGCAACCTGTGCGATATAAGGAACCAGGTTGTTCGGGATTCCCTTCGGATCCTCGCCGATCAGACCGCTCTTGTGTGCGCCGATTGGGTTGAAGTAGCGGAGCAGAACGACATTCCATTCCGGATCTGCCACGTGCAGGTCAGTTAAAATCTGCTCAAGCATTCCCTTTGTCTGACCGTAAGGGTTTGTGATTTTGCCTTTCGGGCATTCTTCGGTGATCGGGACGAATGCCGGATCTCCGTATACGGTAGCGGAGGAGCTGAAAATGATTTTCTTGACGCCATGATTGCGCATTACGTCGCAGAGAATCAGGGTTCCAGTGATATTGTTGTGGTAATATTCCAGTGGCTTCGCAACGGATTCCCCGACTGCCTTTAAGCCTGCAAAATGAATGACCGAATCGATGGATTCTTTTTCAAAAATCTCATTGACTGCCTCGCGATCCAGCATATCTGCCTTGTAAAAGGTTACATGCTTGCCGGTGATTTTCTCCACGCGGCGCAGCGCTTCCTCACTGGCATTGTAAAGGTTGTCCATGACAACAACCTCGTATCCGGCGTTTAAAAGTTCGATGCAGGTATGACTGCCGATGTAACCGGCGCCTCCAGTAACTAAAATAGCCATTGTAAACTCCTCCTTCATCCTACCTATAAAAATAATTCATTCTATACCTTCAATCTTTCTTTATTATAAACGCGGCTTGCGAGGAAAACAATCAGAAATACTGTCATGTGTTATCGAAATTATATTTTAAGAGGAAATTTAACAATGCTTTGCGTAAATTGGAAAGGCTCGGATACAGTGTGCATGGCAATAGAATGTGTGTTCGAAAAACGGCTTGCATTTAAAAAGAGAGTGTGATATGATAAGTACAGAACTAATGTTCGAGGAACGGAGGAGGCAGAATCTCATGCTGATACAGGAAAATCTTTCAATCGAAGAAAAGTTAAGTATTTTATCGGATGCGGCAAAGTATGATGCCGCCTGCACCTCCAGCGGCGTGGGTAGAAAGGGAAAGGAAGGCTTTCTTGGAAACAGCCGGGTGGACGGCATCTGCCACAGTTTTGCTTCGGATGGGCGCTGTATCTCCCTGCTGAAAATTTTGTTTACGAACCAGTGCATTTATGACTGTCATTACTGTGTCAACCGGCGGAGCAATGACACGGTTCGCACCTCCTTTACGCCGGAGGAGGTTTGCCGTCTGACGATGGAATTTTACCGGCGCAACTATATAGAAGGATTGTTTTTAAGCTCCGGCGTGCTGGACACGCCGGATTACACGATGGAACTGCTGTATCAGACCTTGTACCGGCTTCGCCGCATCCATCGGTTTAACGGCTATATCCATGTGAAAGCAATTCCGGGGGCAGATCCGGAGCTGATTGAGAGAGTAGGCTTTCTGGCGGACCGTATGAGTGTGAATCTGGAGCTTCCGACGGCTGATGGTCTGGCGCGCCTGGCGCCGGGAAAGACGCGGGACAAGATACTGCGCCCGATGCGCCAGATCCAGACCGGGATCGCGAGACAGCTGGATCAGGAAGGACGCCTGGAGAGCAGAGGGGCATGGATTCCGCGGAAAGAGTGCGGAGAAATTCAGATTCCGGGAGATGGGAGAACTGAAATTGGTGGTAAAGCGATAGGAAAAGGGAAAAAAGAATGTCTGGAGGCTGACAAGGGAATTCTGAGCCTGAATAAGAGGGAGTGGGGGCAGGGTGGAGACAGTGTAAAAGGATTTATGAGGTCGAAAGAGCCGGGGGGAACGGATGAAAGGGTTGGAAGGACACATACACCGGAGATCCCCCGTGTCATCCCGGGACGCTCGATCTATGGCAGTTTCGGACTGGGAAATATCTCAAACAGCAAGAATTATTTCGTCCCCGGCGGTCAGAGCACGCAGCTCATTGTCGGGGCGACTCCGGAGAGTGATTATCAGATGGTTGCAGTCGCGGAAGCGCTGTATCGGAATTTTGGATTAAAGAGGGTCTTTTATTCGGCGTTTATCAAGGTGAATGAGGACAGCCTGCTTCCGGATCTTCCGGACGGACCGCCGCTTCTGCGAGAACACCGTCTGTACCAGGCGGACTGGCTGATGCGCTACTATGGCTTCCGGGCGTCGGAACTTCTGAGTGAAAAACACCCTAATTTTAATGTGTTTCTGGATCCGAAGTGCGACTGGGCGCTGCAGAACCTGGGAGAGTTCCCGGTGGAGGTAAACCGGGCACCGTATGAGATGCTTCTGCGGGTTCCGGGCATCGGGGTAAAGTCTGCGATGCGGATTGTCGCTGCGAGAAAGCAGACGGCGCTTCGGTTTGAAGATTTGAAAAAGATGGGAGTTGTGTTGAAGCGGGCGGTATACTTCATTACCTGTTCAGGGCGGATGATGTACCCGGTGCAGATCCATGAGGATGCGATCGCGGCACAGCTAGTCAGTGAAGAAAAGCGGAAGCAGTGGCAGCTGTCACAGAGCGGGCTGTACCGCCAGATGTCGTTGTTTGATGATTTTCATATGGCGCAGGTATGAAACGAACGGAGGAGAGAAAAATGGTTGTATTTGTATGTGAAGACAGTCCGGAAGGCATATTCACAGGAGTATATGATGCCTGGAGCAGCCGCTTGGGGCATGAGAACGTGCGGCTGGAAGTACAGGGCGAATATAATTACAGCCTGTTTTCGGAGTACCGGGAGGTGGCGGTGGATCAGCTCAAGGCGCAGAAAGTCGTGCGCTCGGTGCGTAGATCCCTGTCAGAACTGGCGTACAGCTGGATTTACCGCACGGCACTGAGTGAACGGGATGATCGGGCAGAGGCGGTCTACCGGTTTCTGGTCTGTGGATTTGGCGCAGGGGCAGCAGGGAGACGTATCACGGACAATTTACAGATACCGGCGGTGCAGACAGTCTTTCAGATCAACCGCGCGGTTGCCAATGAAGCGCATTTGCAGATAGAATTTATGCGGTTTGCGGAATATTCCGATCAGGTACTGTTTTCTGAGATTGGTCCGAAAAACCGGGTGACGGCATTGCTGATGCCGTATTTTACGGATCGCCTGCCATCGGAACCATTTATTATCTATGATAAAAATCATCAGGAAGCGGGAGTCTGGACAGGAAAGGGGCGGTGGTATATGATGCGCGGGGCTGAGACAGAACCCCTGCAGGCGCTTTCCGGGAGAACCGATCAGAGCGAATATGCGGCGCTCTGGAGTGCATTTTTTCATCAGATAGGAATTAAGGAGCGGGAAAATCCAGCCTGCCAGCGAACGCGCCTGCCGCTTCGCTACCGGAAATATATGACGGAATTTCAGTCCGGTTCCAGCCGTTCAAATTTGGCTAAATTGTGAACAAATCATAAACACAAAATCGAGAAAATTGTTCATGAAGAAACAAAAAAAGAATAAAAATAAGCTGGAAACCGGGAAAAAGCAGCATTGAAACGAGAAAACTGCCGCATATATATTAAGATTTAAAGACTTGGAAAAATAATGTAAAACCAACAGAAACAAGGATTTTTCTTACGAAAGCTTTCGATTTTTGTAAGAAATATGGGATTTATTTAGTGAATGTTAATTATCTGTTCATATTTTGGACATAATTTGTTTTTATTATAAGTCCTGTACCGATGAGGTACAAGAAAACATAAATCGTATGTTTTAAAGAGGAGAGAATAATTATGAGAAAGAATCTTACAAAAACAGCAGCAATCTTAGTTATGAGTGCAATGGTAGCAGCATCTGCTCTGACCGCTTGCGGCAGCAAAGCAGAGGAGACAACTGCAGCAGCAGAGGAGACTGTAGAGGCAGAAGAGACTGAGGCAGTTGAGGAGACTGAGGCTGAAACAGAAGAGACTGAGGAAGTTTCCGAGGAAGAGACTGAAGAGGCATCTGAGGAAGAGACTGAGGCAGCTGAGGAGACTGAGGCTGAAACAGAAGAGACTGAGGCAGCTGAGGAGACACAGGCTCAGTAATCAATCTTTGATTGCAGAAGTTTGTTTCTATTCGGATATAACCAAAAAGGTTGTTAAGAAAATCGTAAGAGGGCAGTCGGTTGACAATCGACTGCCCTTTTTGTATACTATAACTGTATTAAATGAACTAATACACTTATGATTTTTGATACAGGGCAGAATGGAGGAAAGGAGAATGTGAGCATGATTCTGATTGATTATAAAGATCGACGACCTCTCTATGAGCAGATTGTTGAGAAGTTGTCGGATCTGATGGTCCGGGGGATTTTGGAGCAGGACAGTCAGCTTCCATCCGTGCGGAGTCTGGCAACGGAGCTGTCGATGAATCCGAATACGATCCAGCGGGCGTATGCAGAGCTGGAACGCCAGGGATATATTTATTCGGTTAAGGGCAGGGGCAGTTTTGTGGCGGATAACCGGCAGATCCGGGAGAGAAAGCGGCAGGAGATCTGGGATCAGCTGGAACTTCTGATCCGGGATGCAAAAGGAACCGGCATCACGATGCTGGAGTTCCAGGAGCAGGTCATCCAGAGCTATGGAAGTGAGAAAGGAGGAAACAGAAATGATAAAGGCTGAGAATCTGACGAAACGTTTTTATGATACAGTGGCAGTCGATCATATCCATGCGGAGATTCACAATGGAAGTGTCTTTGGTCTGATTGGAACCAACGGCGCCGGAAAAAGTACTTTTTTGCGGATGGCAGCCGGTATTTTAAAGCCGGACGAAGGAAGCGTTACGGTTGATGATGAGACGGTATTTGAGAATACAAAGGTAAAGGCACGGTGCTTTTATATCCCGGATGAGCCGTATTTCTTAAGCAATGGAACGGCGGAAGATATGAAGGTGTTTTATCAGGGAATTTATCCGAAGTTTGATGCAGCCCGGTTTGATAAACTGCTAAAGAATTTTGAACTGGAAAGCCGGCGGAAGGTGCAGACCTTTTCGAAGGGTATGAAAAAACAGCTCGCTGTGCTGCTGGGCATTTGCGCGGGAACCGATTATCTGTTCTGCGACGAGACGTTTGACGGGCTGGATCCGGTCATGCGGCAGACGGTCAAGAGTCTTTTTGCCAATGATATCGAGGAGCGGAACCTCACGCCGGTCATCGCCTCCCATAATCTGCGGGAGCTGGAAGATATCTGCGACCATGTAGGTCTGCTTCACAAGGGAGGAATGCTTCTCTCAAAGGATCTGGACGATATGAAGTTAAATATTCACAAGATTCAGTGTGTGCTTCCGGCGGGAGTGGGGAGCAGCGATTTGCAGGGAATCGATATTATAAAGACGGAACAGAGGGGAAGTCTCCTGACGCTTACTGTGCGCGGAAAACGGGAAGAGATTCAGACAATTTTACAGGCGTATCATCCGGTGTTTTTTGAAATGATACCGCTTTCCCTGGAAGAGATCTTTATCAGTGAAACGGAGGTGGCTGGTTATGACATCAAAAGGCTTGTTTTTTAAATATATGAGAGAAAATACGAAGCAGCGTCTCTGGAGCGTGGCGCTTACCGCACTTTTGTGCTTCTTTCTGTTTCCGGTTCTGACAGCGCTGGAAACCAGCATAATGCTGCGTCCGGATAACTTGTCTAAAGATCTGAGCGTCGAAGCGGCGTTAGCAGAAGCAAAATTAAAGTTGACCAATGAGATGCTGCATATGTATTCGATCCAGAATGCAATGCTGGTATTTATCCTGATTGTGGCGGCAGTGGTGCTGGCAGCGTCCGGTTTTTCGTATCTCCATTCGAAAAAGAAAACGGATTTTTTTCACAGCCTTCCGATCAGCCGTGAAATGCTTTATACTGTGACCTGCCTGGACGGTATCCTGTATCTGGCAGTCCCGTATTTGGTATTTCTGCTGGCGGCAGGAGTGATGCTGCAGGTAAAGGGCGCACCATTTTCATGGGGAACCCTGCTGATTGGGTATGTACAGCATATGTGCTTTTTTACACTGGTGTACATGACGGTTGTGCTGGCAGTGATTCTGACAGGCAATCTGATCGTGGGTTTACTTGGAACCGGCGTGCTTTTTAGCTGGGGACCGGGTGTGGCTGCAGTGGTATCGACGTATTTTTCCGAATACTTCATGACGTTTTATGACAATGGCAATTTCCTGCTGCGCTGGTGCGAGCGGACCTCACCGGTTTTCTGGTACGGCACGGCAACTGGTTCGGATCATCCCACCCGGATGGCAGTCATTGCATTGGCATTGGCAGCCCTGCTCTTTGGTCTGGGAATGTTCCTGTACCGGAAACGCCCGTCTGAGGCGGCTGGAAGAGCGATGGCATTTAAGGTAAGTGAGCCGGTGATCCGTTTCCTTCTGGTTGTGCCGATCACGCTGTTTTCCGGAATGATTTTCCGGTCAATCCTGAATGATGATATCTGGACCGTGTTTGGCTTGATCTGCGGATTGCTCATCACCAGCTGCCTGATCGAAATTATCTATCATTTCGATTTTAAGAGCTTGTTTGCGCATAAGAGACAGCTTGTCATCAGTGCGGTGGCAGTGGCAGCCATTTTCTTGGGGTTCCGCCTGGATGTGGCAGGATATGACAGCTATCTGCCGGATGCTGACAAGGTTGCATACGCGGGTATTTACTGTGATGCGCTGGACAACAATGCGGTAGGGGCTTACCATGTGACTCCGAGAATGTATAGGGATGGCTACAGTGTTGGAATGGAATGGGCGTCCCAGGGAGATGTAGCAGATAAAATGCAGATCTCGGATGAGGATGGAATCCGTGTCCTGCGGGAAATTGGCGCGCAGGGCATCGAGACAGCTTCCAGACAGCGGAAGCATTTGAACGGCGGACAGGATTGGATGAGTGAGACGGATCTGGATTCACGCTATGATTCGATCGTGCTGTCCTGGCATCTGAACAATGGAAAAACCGTTTACCGTAATTACCGCACGATCAATGTAACGGAGCTGCGGGAACAGCTAGATTCCATTTATGAAAATCAGAGCTATAAACTGGGAATGTACCCGGTGCTGTCCCTACAGGCAGACGATGCCGCAGGCATCAATTACAAAGAGGAAGAGGACTGCAGCCATGTGAAGCTTCCGGATGAGCAGACGAAAGCGGCACTTCTTGCTGCATACCAGAAAGAGCTGATGGCTCTGACGCCGGATATGCGCCGGGAGGAGATGCCGATCGCGGAGATTCAGTTTAAGACAAATGAGATGCAGGCGATGATTGATGTGATTCGTAAAAATGGCGGCTATTATGACACATTTAACCAGTTTGATTATTACCCGATTTATCCGTCCTTCCAGGAGACGATCGCGATTCTGAAACAGTGTGGCACCGAGGTCGGCAGCAAGGTGACGCCGGAAAATACAGAAAAAATCGTGCTTCAGTATCAGGGCGGCAAGATTCCGGAGGATCAGCTGGCACCGGCAGATACAGAGCTTGGAAAACGCCAGCGGGAGTATCTTCAGAATAACAGCAGACGCGAGGTAACGATTACAGATCCGGAACAGATTGCAGAAATTCTTGCAAACTCCGCTTCGGATGATATGGTGCAGATCAATCAAATGGCGGAGGCATATCAGGGGATCAATATTGCAGTATATGTGTCCGGTACAGAGAACACAGGGGCAGTTTCAGAGGATGATTTGAGGGATTCGGTAAATTCAATGGAGGAAAATGAGATAGGTCAGACATATACGGTGGATGCCGGTCAGAATGTCCTGTATGATGGGGAATATGCGGCGGACTATGAAATGGATGAATCGGGTCAGTATGGCATCTACCAGCGCTCGTTCCGCTATGGCAAGGTTCCGGAGTTTGTGAAATCGACCTTTGGCCTGACACCGGAATTGATGCGGCTGAACCGGGTGTTTGCGTATTAAAAAAGCTGCCTGGAGTTGATTCAGGGATGCAAAAGATTGACTTTCTCCCCCGTAGGGGCTAAAATAAAGGGAAACGTAGCGGTTCAGCCGGTTTATGTATTTGATGCAAAAACCGGCTGAATCGTTATGAGAAAATATCAGACGCTTTGGTTTTGCATGAACCTGCCGTTGCATTTAGAATAGCGATGCGCTGTCACATCAGGCAGAACAAAATTTGAGGCGTACATATCCCGCAGAGGAGGAAGAAATATGGCATTTTTCGATGAACTTGGAAAGGTGATCAGCGATAAGAGCAAGGAAGCTGCGAACCGGGTAAAGGACATTACAGGCGTATTACAGCTGAAATCGAAGTTGTCCGCCGAGAAAGATAAGATTAATAAGGCATATATCACACTGGGAAAAGCATACTATGACAGACATGAGGGCGAGCTGGAAGGGAAATTCGCAGATGAGTTCCACACTATCCAGGCTGGGCTTGTGAAGATTGCGTCCCTGGAGGATGAGATTGCCGAGTTAGAGGGCACAAGAGTCTGCGCGGAGTGCGGCGCAAAGGTGGAGAAAAATGCGGCATTCTGCAGCCGGTGCGGTGCGCCGATGGATTCGACGACATCTGCAGATGTGCATGAGCCGGAAGAACCGGAGGAGATGCAGGAGACTATCTTTGAAGAGAAGGATGAAGCTGCAGCAGATAAGGCGGTTGACAACGCAGAAACAGAAGGCGCGGCTGGTCCAGACGCGGATTCCGCGGATGCTTCGGACGCTGTTTCGGAGAACACCACCGATACTGCGGCACAGAATGAAAATAACAGCGGGGAGCAGGCATAATTTATGGATTCACTGGTACAATGGTTTACAGCTAATTTATCTGGAGTCATATCGAAGGAGGCAATTATCTTCATTATCTCGATGATTCCGATTCTGGAACTTCGAGGCGGGCTTCTGGCTGCGTCACCGGCACTCTTAAACGTGCCGATCCTGCGGGCGATCCCGATCTGTATCGTGGGAAATATCCTGCCGATCCCGTTTATCCTGCTTCTGATCCGCCATGTGCTGGAGTGGATGAAGAAGGTTCCGTGTTTCCGTGGTATTGCGCTGTGGCTGGAACGCAAAGCGATGAGCAAAAAAGGGCAGATCGAGAAATATGAGTTCTGGGGGCTGATGCTCTTTGTCGGCATCCCGCTTCCGGGAACCGGCGCTTGGACAGGCGCGCTGGTGGCATCCCTGCTCCACATGAAATTTGGCAAGGCATTTGGCGCGATTTTAGTCGGTATCGCGCTGGCGACGGTGATTATGTCGATTCTGTCCTACGGCGTGCTGGGCGTGCTGTTTGGATGATGCACAGATAAAAATGGAATAATGTCTATGCCCGCCAAAGGGCGGCATGGATGCGAATGTATAAAAGACTCTGTAAGGGGAAATTCTCCGGACAGGGTCTTTTTGCGCGTGACTGTGAAGATACTGAACCATTACAGATTATAAATGAAATTGGGGTTGACATATACCCTGTGGGGGTATATTATAAGGACAGTTAAGAGATAGGAGGAGACCATGAAGCAATATACAGTAACCGGCATGAGCTGCGCGGCATGCAGCAGCCGGGTTGAAAAAGCAGTATCGAAAGTGCCGGGTGTCACGGCGTGCTCGGTCAGCCTGCTGACAAATTCGATGGGCGTCGAGGGCGATGTGCCCCCGGAGACCGTGATTCATGCGGTGGAAGATGCCGGATATGGCGCATCCCTGAAAGGACAGGGCACTGCAGCGCAGGCGCAGAGCGCGTCGGAGGCAGAGGACGCCTTAAAAGATCGGGAGACGCCGGTCTTAAAACACCGTCTGATCGCATCGCTGGGATTCTTAGCAGTCCTTATGTATATGTCGATGGGACATATGATGTGGGGCTGGCCGCTGCCGCACTTTATGGATGGCAACCATGTGGCGATGGGACTTTTGCAGCTCCTTTTGGCCGGAATTATCATGGTGATTAACCAGAAATTCTTTATCAGCGGTTTCAAGGGACTTTTACACCGCGCCCCGAACATGGACACGCTGGTAGCACTTGGTTCTGGCGCGTCGTTTATTTACAGCACATATGCGTTGTTTGCGATGACGGACGCACAGTTAAAGGGCAACGGCACGGCAGTCATGTCCTACATGCATGAATTTTACTTTGAGTCGGCGGCAATGATTCTGGCGCTGATCACAGTCGGAAAAATGCTGGAGGCGCGTTCCAAGGGAAAAACGACGGATGCCTTAAAGGGACTGATGAAACTGGCACCGAAGACAGCTGTTATCATCCGGGATGGAGTGGAAACAAAGGTTCCGATTGAAGAGGTAAAGAAGGGTGATGTATTTGTTGTACGTCCAGGTGAAAATATCCCGGTGGACGGCGTGGTCCTGGAAGGAGCAAGCGCGGTCAACGAGGCAGCACTGACCGGCGAGAGTATTCCGGTGGATAAGGCACAGGGTGACCCGGTTTCGGCGGCAACGGTCAACCAGTCTGGTTATCTGCGCTGTGAGGCGACCAGAGTCGGTGAAGATACCTCCCTGTCGCAGATCATCCGCATGGTCAGCGACGCGGCGGCGACGAAAGCGCCGATCGCCAAGATTGCAGACCGGGTTTCCGGCGTGTTTGTCCCGGCGGTTATCACGATCGCAGTGGTGACAACGATTGTCTGGCTGCTGGCAGGACAGACGTTTGGATTCGCATTGGCGCGAGGTATTTCCGTACTGGTTATCAGCTGCCCGTGTGCACTGGGACTGGCTACACCAGTTGCGATTATGGTCGGCAACGGCATGGGCGCGAAAAATGGAATCTTGTTCAAGACAGCTGTTTCACTGGAAGAAACCGGAAAAATGGACATTGTAGCGCTTGATAAGACGGGTACGATCACCAGCGGCGAGCCGCGTGTGACCGACGTCATCCCGTCTGGAGGTGTGACTGAGAAGGAGCTGGTAAGCCTGGCGCTTTCCCTGGAAAAGAAGAGTGAGCACCCATTGGCGAAAGCGGTTCTTCTCTATGCAAAAGAACAGCAGGTGGATGCGCCGGAGGTGGCTGATTTCCAGGCGCTGCCGGGTAATGGACTTTCCGGTACGTTAGACGGCGCTTCATTGGCAGGCGGAAGCTTTTCCTATATCAGCGGACATACGACGGTGTCCGCACAGGAACAGGCATCCTTTGAGCGCCTGGCATCGGAAGGCAAGACGCCGCTGTGCTTTATGAAAAATGGTCGTCTGGCTGGTATGATTGCCGTGGCAGATGTCATCAAGGAAGACAGCCCGCAGGCGGTCAAGGAACTGCAGAACATGGGAATCCGTGTGGTCATGCTGACCGGAGATAATGAGCGGACCGCCCGGGCGATTGGGGCACAGGCTGGTGTGGATGAAGTCATTGCCGGAGTACTTCCGGATGGGAAAGAGAGTGTCATCCGCAGCCTGAAAGAACAGGGCAAGGTGGCAATGGTCGGTGATGGTATCAATGATGCCCCGGCGCTCACGCGTGCCGATATAGGTATCGCGATCGGAGCCGGTACAGATATCGCGATTGATGCCGCGGATGTGGTGCTGATGAAGAGCCGTTTGAGTGATGTTCCGGCGGCAATCCGTCTAAGCCGTGCGACGCTTCGAAATATTCACGAAAACCTGTTCTGGGCATTCTTTTACAATGTTGTGGGTATTCCACTTGCAGCCGGTTTGTGGTATCCTATCTTTGGATGGAAATTAAATCCGATGTTCGGCGCTGCAGCGATGAGCTTATCCAGCTTCTGCGTAGTGACGAACGCGCTGCGGCTGAATCTGTTTAAGATGCACGATGCATCGAAGGATCATCCGATGCGGAAGAGGGCTGAGAAGACTGCTAATAAAGGTGGAGAAAAGGCAGAAAACGCAGGTGCAGTTAGGATGGGGGCAGAAGACACCCGGTCAATTGGGCAAACAGCAAATGAAAATGAAACTGTTTCAAAAAAAATGCAAAAAAGTGAGAATCAAAAAAATCATATAAATATGGAGGGAATAACGATGACAAAGACAATGAATATCGAAGGAATGATGTGTGGACACTGTGAGGCACGCGTAAAGAAGGCGTTGGAGGCACTGGCAGGCGTGGAGAGCGCAGAGGTCAGCCATGAGAAAGGAACCGCGGTCGTAAGCATGAGTGCGGATGTGGCGGACGATACGTTGAAAGAGGCGGTTGAGGCACAGGATTATAAGGTGGACTCGATTCAGTAGGATGAAAAAAGCTGCGAAATGGTGGAATTAATATGCCATTTCGCAGCATTTTGATAAAAGATAGGAGAAAAGCATGGGCTGTTGTAAATGTGAATCACAAGCGCAGGTCTGTCAGGGAGGAGAGACGGAACGCCACAAACACAGAAATCTGACCGAAGAAAAAGATCTGCTGAAACGTTTAAACCGGATCGAGGGACAGGTGCGCGGTGTGAAGGCGATGGTGGAAGACGAGCGATACTGCGTCGATATATTAAACCAGGTATCAGCGGTTCAGGCGGCGCTGAACAGTTTTTCCAAAGTCCTGCTGTCCAACCATATCAAAACCTGTGTGGTCGATGATATAGAGGCGGGAAATGGGGAAGAAGCAGTTGAGGAGCTGTGCAAGACCATTCAGAAGCTGATGAAGTAAATATAAATTTATTGAATTGAGTAAACACAAGCAACTATAGCGAAATATTAAACATAATAAATATTTTTAAAAATTCTTCAAAAAAAGTGTTGACATTCTCCTGGATTTATATTATACTACGTCATGTAATCGAGGCGTGGCTCAGTTTGGTAGAGCGCTGCGTTCGGGACGCAGAGGTCGCGTGTTCGAATCACGTCGCCTCGATTCTATTATAAAACATACGGCCTGTTGGTCAAGCGGTCAAGACGACGCCCTCTCACGGCGTAAACCCGGGTTCGATTCCCGGACAGGTCATCGAAAGTTGCTTTGGGTTTTCCAGAGCATTTTTCAAATTAAAATGCTTCCTTGGCTCAGTTGGTAGAGCGACGCATTCGTAATGCGTAGGTCGCCGGTTCAAGTCCGGCAGGGAGCTGACGAGTGGAAACCCTTGTAAATCAAGGGTTTTTCTTGTATCTGAATATAAAAAATGCCGTCCGAAAAGGGCGGCTTTTTGTGTTTTTGGGGACTATTCGGGGACTGAATTTTTTGTATTAGCCTTTTTGGATAAGGTATCAGCCAGAGCGTCAGAGGCTTTTCGATCTAGTTCTTTCAAGGCGTGACTGTAAATATTTAGTGTTGTTGTTACGTCAGAATGTCCTAGACGGCTTGCAACCGTGCGGATATTGACGTTTGAGCCGATCAGCAGAGTGGCGGCGGTGTGCCGTTACGGTATAATAACGACAAACAGAAAAAGCCTTTATTTTCAAGGGGTTTGAGCGTTTGTCGTCTTTTATTCAATTCCTTTTCCAAGTTGAAAATTGACGAAAACTATAAAGAAAAAAGGAGGCTGTTTTATTAACGACAAAATTTAATAGTGCCAGCGGTCCGGCTTTATGTCTGACCGCTGGTTGCCGTGGGCGTTTCACTTTTATAGGTGGACGCCCTTTTTTCATACTCATTTTCGAGAGAAAGGAGATCCACATGGAATTAAACGAAATGGAAAAAAAGCTGCTCTTTCAAGTGGAGGGCGATTATCAGACAAAGATCCTGAATGAACTTTATATGACCGTGCGGTATTCAAATAATTCCGAACAGCGGGAGGCGGCAGAAGGTCTTATGGCAAAACTTCGTGTTCTGTCAAATGCAGAGTGCATGGACTTGGTAAAAGATATTCAGAAGAATTACCGTCTGCCCTATCCAGCCCGGACGATTGGAGAAAAGATCGCCGAGGCCAGACAACAATCAGGGGCAGAAAAATTGAAGGGGCATGACATCATGGCACTTGAACGCTTTGATCCAGAAGTAAAGCACATGATCGTCTTTGATGTATTGTCTTACGATTCCCCTGTTGGCGACAAAGGCGATAAGATGCGCTTGTTCCTTACAGATGCCGGCTATCAGAAATTTTTAGAGAGCCAGGAACGGGGCGAAGTGAAACTGAAAAACCATGCGAAGGTCTCTGACGGTCATCTCCATTATGACCGCAGGGATCATGCCTTGTAACGGAATAGTCGAAGAAAGGAGGCGGTACAATGGCAGTATTCCGTGTAGAGAAAACAAAGGACTTTACGATAATGAGCAATCACCATCTGCGCAATACGGAGTTGTCCTTAAAGGCAAAGGGGCTTTTATCACTTATGTTGTCGCTGCCGGAAGATTGGGATTATACCACAAAGGGACTCGCCCATATCTGCAAGGATGGTGTGGATTCTATCACTACTGCCCTGAAGGAACTGGAGCGGCATGGTTATCTCACCAGACAGCGCCTCCGCTATGATAACGGGCAGTTGGGAGACATTGAATATACGATCCATGAGCAGCCTGTAAGTACCGAAAACACAGGGCTTTCACCTAAACGGGAAAATCCAAGACAGGTAAAACCAGAACAGGCAAAACCTAAACAGGCGGAACCTGAACAGGAAAATCCGGCACAATTAAATACTAATCCATTAAGAACAAAAAAATCAAAAAAAGATAAATCAATAACTTATCCATCAATCTATCCGGCAGAGCCGGAAGCGGCAAACCGCACGGATGGGATGGATCGGATAGAGCTGATAGAAGCCTATCGTGAAATCATCAAAGAAAATATCGAATATGACTTACTGGTCTTACGGTATGGCAGGGAACGTCTGGACGAAACCCTTGAACTTATGCTTGAAGTGATTTTGTCGAAACGCCCTTACATACGCATCGCCGGAGATGATTTTCCGCGGGAGATCGTCAAGAGCCGGTTCCTGAAGATCAATTCCGGTCACTTAGAGTATGTCTTTGACTGTATCGACAAGAACACGACGAAGGTCGGAAATATCAAAGCATATCTGCTGGCGGCGCTGTATAATGCCCCGGCTACAATGGACAGCTATTACCGTGCCGAGGTCAATCACGATCTGTACGGCTGTTAGGCACCTTTGGGTGTCTTTTTTCATTCCATCACAGGAAGGAGGCAAAGCACGATGAAAAGAATCACTGTGCCGGTACAATGCCCGGCGTAACCAAAGAACAGATTCAGGCAGCGCGGGAAGCTGATCTGTTTACTTACCTGCAGTTCCATGAACCCGGTGTGCTGAAACGGGATGGACCTAATTTCCGGCATAAGGAACATGACAGTCTGGTATATGTGACCGGGAAAAGGTACTGGTACTGGAACAGCCGTGGACGGAGTATCAATGCGCTGGACTACCTGATCCAGATTCGGGGATATGGTCTTGTGGATGCGGTTCATGCTCTGGTAGGTGGCGAAATCCGACATACACCGGCTTACCGAAGTACGGCAGAAATACAGGTATCAAAAGAACCGGAAAAGAAAGCATTCTCTCTCCCCTGGGCCAGACGTTGCGCGACCGCTGCGGTCTCCTATTTGCAGAAACGGGGGATCAGCTCAGAAGTCATTCGCCAGTGTTTACAAGCCGGGATTTTTTACGAAGCCCGGTATCATGGAGAACCGGTTTGTGTATTTGTAGGGAAAGATGATTCCGGGAAAGCGAAGTTCGCCTGTATGCGCAGTATCGGCGGCAATCTCAAAAAGGATGTCTATGGCAGCGACAAAGGATATAACTTTTGTTATCCCCCGCAAAGTCCGGGTAGCCGGCATGTGGCAGTCTTTGAAGCTCCTATTGATGCGCTTTCCCATGCAACGCTTCAAGAGCTGGAGGGATGGAAATGGAATGGTTACCGCTTGTCTTTGGGAGGTACTTCCCATGTGGCGCTGACTTCTTTTCTGGAACGCCACCCGGAGATCCGGCGTGTTACCCTTTATATGGACCACGATCTTGCCGGATTTGTCAATGCCCGGAAAATCAAGACCATGCTCCACGAGGATAAACGTTTCCGTCATATCCGGGTAAGTGTCAACCCTCCCCGGATGGGAAAAGATTACAATGAAAAATTGCTGGAGGTTCGGGAACAACTGCAAACCAGCCAGCACCAACGCCGCCCAAAAGAGGCGGCTGTTTCAATTTAGGGAGGATTTCAACATGAATGGATCTCAACATATCTGCTTTACAGACAGCGCCGGAAAAGCGCTGTTTTCCATTCCCGACAATGGTTTACTCTGCCTGTTCTATGGAAACGGGGACAGGCACTTTGCTGTTTGTCATCGTCTGGATGACACCCATGCAGAAATTGACGGGGTAAATTATTCGTTGCCGGATTTTGCCAAAAGGATGAAACACAACCAGATCAGCTTTGCCCCGGCATAAGGCTGGAAAACAAATAACAGGAGGATTTGAAAATGAAAAAAATTGAAAATACCGCTTTGCAGATGATTGCCGAGGCTTCCCGGTGTCCAGACTACGGCCCCGATATGGTTAAATCGCTGATGAAAAAGCTGGACATGAACGAAAAGGGCTTTGCGCTTTTGATGAATGTTGCCCCATCCACAGTGCGTCTTTGGACTAGCGGAGCTGCACAGCCTTGCGGCACAGCAAAACGCCTCATGCAGATTTATGAAACCGGTCCGGAGATTGTCGGCAAGATTGCCGGCGGGCAGCTACCGGCAGATGGGAGGGATTGATTAAATGGCGGGGACAGATAGCCAGCCGTTTGCGGAAAATGAGCAGGTCAAAGAGCTGCTTCACATGAAAGGAGGAATTTGATTGGATCAGGAACCACTACCGCAGATTCATTTGATCCGCGATACAGACTTATCCGTCTTTGCGTATGAGCTCCATATTTTTGCCGGAGATTTTCTCAGGGAATGCGAATTCAATATGCGTTCTCTGGCGACAAATGCCGGGGCTGATTCCATTGCCATCATGGGGAAAAATCACATGTGGCTTTCCGACGCTTTGTTTGCTTATTGTTCTACGGCAGATCTTCATCAAATGATCTTAACAACGGAGTTTATCGGAGCGAGGGCTTTCCTGTTTCATACGGATCTCAGAGAGGGCGGTCACTTGTACGGAGATGTCCTGATGATGGATTTAGACACGCTGCGGCAGGATATAAAACGAAATATCCTCTATCCCTGCGGCGTCAATATCGAACGCAAAGATGGTTCAGTGGCTACGGTCAGCCTGAAAGAATGGACTGGAATGGAGCTTTACGAAAAAGATGCTCTGAAAAGCTGGGGATTTTCTTATGCCCCGAATCAAGTTACGGAATGGCAGTACCACTATTCCACGATGTTCAGACAGTGGATGGATCAGGCATTTCGTTATATGCCCCAGGATTTAGAAGAACGCCTGAATATGCAATATATGGAGGCAGCCCAGAACCCGGATATGGATAAGTACCGCATACCACAGGGAACGGCAAAGCAGATGCTTCTTTATGACGAAGCCCCTGTGTATCGCCTTCTTCCATCCGGTTCGGAGAAAATTGCGCCCATCGCGGCAATCTCTACGGGCCTGTGGTATGAAAATTACCGGGAGTTTGCCATTGCACCGGAGGATTTAGGCGCTCTGGACAAACTGATCCGCAGGGAAACTGACCGGCTCACAGGAAACCTCCCACAACTTCACAAAAACGAAGAACGTCGCCCTGCCCCGGAGCGATAAGAATTTTACACTGACTGGAGGTGATGAAGATTGGCAGGAGTGCATGAAGATTTCGGCGAAAAGATCGGCGGTGCTAAAAAAGACCTGTGGAAAGACCGCGGGCTGTATGCAGATGATCTGGAAGCCATGAATGAGCGCGAAGCCGAAAAATTTGTGAAAAAGGATAATGTCTGGAAAAAGCCGGACTATGCAGCCATACTGGAGGAAGGGATTCCTCTTGGCGTGGTCTATTTTATCAAAAAAGCGAGGGACGGCTTAAACGCTTCCCCTCAGTATTACCGCACGGATGACACCCCGGAAAAACGGACCGCGAGACAAAAGGAATATATAAAAACAGTTCGGGAATTGCAGGCAGTGCTTTCAGATGTCCGTACTGCGGAGGATGCTGTGAGAGCCTATGACCGCTTTTTCGTTGACAATGGATATTTAGAAAAGGTACAGGGCTGGGGAAGCGGAATCCATTACCGGGCAACGAAAAAGGGACAGGACAATCCCGTGATCACAAACAAATTGTCCAATACCATGCTGATCCGCTCGGCTGAATATTTTGAGCGCAACTTTACTCAGAAAGCAAAAAAGGAACAGTTTTGTGTTTCCAAAGAGCAGAAAATACCGAAAGGTTATGCGATCCACTTCAACGACGGGAAACATACCTATTCTAAAAATGAGGACTGGAAACCCGGTACCTACTATGTGACAAAAGGCTATTCGATCCTGCGGACCAATTTTGAGACCAAAGAAGCTGCCCTGAAATGGGTGCAGGAACTTGCCAAAGGCAGGAACAAAAATGGGAAGATCCGGTTTGTCCCTCCCCAGCTCGCCCATGTCAAACGTACCGGCCCGGATTATCGGAATGGCGTGGAGATCACCGGACAGCATTATCTTGATACATTTGGGTTCCGCGGCGGCGAGTTTGGAAACTGGATGAACCAGAACGACCGTCAGACCTCCCTTAACATGGGATTTGAAGCACTAAAGGATTTGGCGTCAGCCCTTAAGATCAGCGATAAAGATATTGCTTATCAGGGAACGCTTGCTATCGCTTTTGGTGCAAGAGGCAGCGGCAATGCTGCGGCTCATTATGAACCTTTGCGTACAGTCATCAATCTTACGAAAATGCACGGGGCCGGTTCGCTGGCACATGAATGGTGGCATGGACTTGACGATTATCTTGGTACAAAGATGGGCGCAAAAGGAATGCTGTCAGAACAGCCCCGCCTCTATGCGCCGTTCCAAAAACTCATTGACACCATGAAGTATAAACCGGAAACACCGGAACAGGCAGCAAAGCGCACGGAAGCACAAACAGAACGCACCCGGAAAAATGCGGCAAGCTGGCTGGATTCCTCGGTTCTTGCCTCCCTGAAACGGTATGGCAATGAGGAACAGATGGAAACCTACGCAGTCTTGCGGGAAGCATTTTTGTCCGGCGAACCCGGCTCTGTGGAACAGATCAGCGCATTTAAGAAGAATGTTACCGGCCGGGTAATTCCCAAAAGTGAACGGGAACGGCTGGAAATTTTTGAGCGTATGCTTTCCGGGATGCAGGCGCAGGAAGCTCCGCAGATTGGACGGACGGAAACTGATTTTTACCGTAATTCGGTACGCATGGGAAAAGAATGTGAAAAAGACGGCGGTTATTGGGACAGCAACGTGGAAATGACAGCCAGAGCCTTTGCCTGTTATATCAAGGACAAACTGCCCTACACATCGGATTATCTGGCAGGCCATGCCGACTGTGCCCTTACCCTGGTTTCCGGTAAAGACGGAGAAATGGAGGTATTGAAAGCCTTCCCTGTGGGGGAAGAACGCCGTGCGATCAACGCCGTTTTTGACGAGATCATTCAGGATTTGAAACGGGAACAGCTATTGACCCATGCTGATGTAACGCTTCCCCTCTCTGTTTCTGAACTTCGTGAGGCAGCGGACGGTCAGCTATCCATGTTCGGCGTCGGCCGTCCTTCCGTGATGGATCAGCTTGCGGCAAACAGACCGACAGATAAAAAATCACCGGCTCAGACGGTTTCCAGAAAAAACCATGAGCCGGAAATATAGCAGGAGGTGAACAGCATTTTGGAAGAAAACAGGGATTACCATGCCTACCGATATGGCGACTACTTGACGCCGGGATCAGAGCTTAAAATAGAACACAGCGTAGTTTGTGAAAATGTGGACATTTCTACTCTGATCACAATGGGAACCGATAGCCTGGAAGCTATGCGCCAAGGAAGTATCGACGGGGAGCAGAAAGCCTATGAACTCGTGGTGGCTGCCGCAAAACAGTGGGAACAGCAGGCAGCGGCGACACAGACGATCAACCGGGCTTTGGAATATCTTCGTACACCGGAGATTGTACATACCGGCAATCAGTGGAAAGACACCGATAACTGGAGGGCGGATCAGAAAATCAGCAACCGGGTCTATCAGATGACCTGCAGTATTTGGGAAGATACGAAATATGACAGGGAAACAAAACAGAGTATTCCGGTTGCCTGGTATGTGACATGGGAAGTCCGTATTCATTCCCCGAAGCAGGGATATGGAGAAAAGATTGCCGGACAAAACCAGAAACGATATACAGATAAGAATGCAGCCATAAAATACTTGGACGGGCGGAAGAAAGCCTATTCCCATTTATTCACGGAAATTTCCCCGCCAATTCCGAAAGAATATGAGCGTCATTTTATGGTTCACGGCACTCTCTTACCTGGTTATACGGTTGAAGGACTGGAACAGACCAAAACGGAACATGCCGCCGAGGTTTCGGAGGACGGTATTTTTACGCCCCAAAACCAGGAGAAGCCTTCCGTCCTGGGGAAGCTCTCTGTGGCAAAAACCCAGGAAAAAACGCCAGCCGCTCCCGGTATGGCAATGAAAAAGAAGGAGGATATACAGTTATGAAAGTGTTAATGGTAGAGCCGGGCAAGTCCCCTTATGCTGCGGAGGTTGAAAGCGGTCTGAAATCTTTGCAGGCGGCAGTGGGTGGAGACATTCAGGCGGTCTATCCGTATGAGGACCCGGTGGCTCTGATCTGCAATGATGAAGGCAAGCTGATGGGACTGCCTCTGAACCGGGCTCTCTTTGATGATGACGGCCACGTTTATGATATTGTGTCCGGGAATTTTCTGATCGTTGGTCTTGGCGAGGAAGATTTTACAGACCTTTCCCCGGATCTGATGGAGAAATACGGGGAGCAGTTTAAGTACCCTGAAAAATTTGCAAGGATTGCCGGCGAGATTATTGCAGTCAAACAGCCTGCCACCAACGAACACAGGGAAAAACCGATGATGCACCATTCCGGCCCGGATTTGTAGAAAGAAAGGAGCCAATTATGTTAATGGCAGTAAATGAACCTTATGCCCTTATGGTGCAGCCGGACGATATTCTGATCTCTCCCCGTGAGGTAGATGAACATTTCGGGACGATGGTATGCTTCCATCCCCGCTATGCGCTGGGCGACCATCACAACTATATGGACAAAGATGACTTCCTGCGGGAAATGTATTTAGATACCGTAGGACATGATGAAGCCGGCATGAAACGCTATGAACGGATGGTAAACATTGTAAGCAGCCGTTTCCGGCATGGACCAAAGACAGAGGAACGGGCGATCGATGAAGCAATGCAGAAAGTAATTTCGGAAAAGTATCTGATGCTCCCCCTCTATCTCTACGACCACTCCGGTCTTGCCATGAGTACAGAAAGTTTCTCAGGCAGGGCTCCTCATGCAGAATGGGACAGCGGACAGGTCGGCTGGATCTATGTTTCCAAAGAAGATGCCCTAAGGGAATTTGACGCTGACAAGATGACCGGTGCTATCCGTCAGAAAGCAGACGCACTGATGCGCAGCGAAGTCGCTGCTTACGATTCCTATCTGCGTGGCGAATGTTATGGGTTTGAGCTTTATAAAAACGGGGAACTGTCGGATAGCTGCTGGGGCTTTATGGGTAACTTTTCCGATGTGTTGAAAGATATGGCGGAATACCTCCCGGATGAGTGCAAAGGGATGGTCGATCATCTGGAGGAACAGGAACGCCCGGCTACGATCATCAAGACGCTTTTGAAACATGCTAAAATTCAGGTCGATCAGGCAGCAAAAGCCTTTGAACACGCTTCCCGACAGCAGGTTCTTGGGGAAAGCCGGTAAAAAGTTATTTCCATATTATAAATACCGATTTTATCAGAAAGGAGGATGCTCTTGCAGGAAGATCTCGAACAACGAACGGTTTCTGTTTCTATACAGGCAGCAAAACTGTCAGGGCGGGTACTGCGTGCGGCTATTGCTGCGGTACTCCAAAAGATGGAACAGGAACACACAATGCCAAAAGTCGGGCGCAACAGCATGAAGCGGCTGACTTATAAAGACCCCGGAGCCAATACCATTGAAGTTTCAGGGCGAATCCGCTCTTTTGAACGGTATGCCAGAAAACATCAGGTACGCTACCATATAGAAAAGGAACTTGGGACCGATCCCCCAAAATGGACGGTATATTTCAAGGCAAACCAGGCGGATGCACTGACGGCAGCTTTTAAGGAATATACAAAGAAAGACCTTACACGCAGCAGCAGACCGTCGCTGCTTACACAGCTTCATAAGTTCAAAGAACTGGCACAGTCGCTTGGTCGTGACCGTGTAAAGAACAAAGAACACGGAGGACCGGAACGATGAAGATCGATGCAGAAACACTGAAAAAACAGGTCATTCTCCATCTTCCGTATCTTCTGTTTCTTCTGGTATTTGCCAAGCTGGGCGAGGCGGTGCGTCTGGCTCCTGGAGCAGACGCTTCCCAAAAGCTGTTAGGACTGTCCGAAGGCTTTGCCCTTGCGTTTCAGAATATGTGGCCGGGGGCGGCAATGGACTGGCTGATCGGTTTATGCGGTGCAGCCATTATGCGGCTGGCAGTCTATCTTAGAGGGAAAGACGCTAAGAAATACCGCAAAAATGTGGAATACGGTTCAGCCCGTTGGGGAAATAAAGCCGATATTGCCCCGTTTATGGACCCAAAGCCGGAAAACAATATCATTCTTACCCAAAGTGAAGGACTGATGTTAAACGGAAGGCCCAAAAATCCGGCCAATGCAAGAAATAAAAATGTACTGGTAGTCGGAGGATCAGGTTCGGGAAAAACGCGCTTTTTCATCAAGCCCAATCTGATGCAAATGCACAGTTCCTACGTCGTCACCGATCCGAAAGGTACAGTTCTTGTGGAATGCGGAAAGATGTTGCAGCGAGGCACGCCAAAGCTGGACAAGGACGGAAAGCCTGTGCGTAATGAAAAAGGAAAGATCATCTATGAGCCCTATAAAATACGGGTATTCAATACGATCAATTTTCAGAAAAGTATGCACTTTAACCCATTCGCCTACATTCACTCCGAGAAAGATATTTTGAAGATCGTCACGACTCTGATCGCCAATACCAAAGGCGAAGGAAAAGCCGGAGACGATTTCTGGGTCAAGGCAGAAACCCTGCTCTATACGGCACTGATCGGATATATCTATTATGAGGCTCCGGCAAACGAACAGAACTTTGCCACACTGGTAGAAATGCTGAACGCAATGGAAGTCCGTGAGGATGATGAGTCGTTCAAAAATGCCGTTGACCTTCTCTTTGACGCGCTGGAACAGAAAGACCCGGATCATTTTGCCCTGCGTCAATATAAGAAATATAAGCTCGCTGCCGGAAAAACAGCGAAGTCGATCCTTATTTCCTGTGCTTCCAGGCTGGCTCCTTTTGACATTAAAGAAGTCAGGGAAATTACCATGTATGACGAACTGGATCTGGATATGCTGGGGGATGAACGGACTGCTCTTTTCCTTATTATGAGTGATACGGACGGAACCTTTGCATTTTTGATCAGTCTGATCTATTCCATTTTGTTTAACCGCTTGTGTGAGCGGGCGGATGATGTATATGGCGGAAGGCTTCCCATCCATGTACGCTGCCTGATCGACGAGGCGGCAAATATCGGGCAGATCCCGAACCTGGAGCGTCTTATGGCGACCATCCGAAGCCGTGAGATCTCTGCCTGCCTGGTGCTGCAGGCGCAAAGCCAGCTCAAAGCCCTGTATAAAGACAACTTGGACACCATCATCGGTAACTGTGACGCCTCTCTTTTCTTAGGAGGCAAAGAAGAAACCACCTTAAAAAGTTGGAACTCCCTATTGGGGAAAGAGACCATCGACCTGTATAACACCAGTGTCACAAAGGGCAATCAGGAATCCCACGGACAAAATTTTCAAAAGCTGGGAAAGGATCTGATGTCGGTGGATGAACTGGCAGTCATGGACGGGGGTAAATGTCTGCTGCAGATCAGGGGTGTGCGGCCGTTCCTCTCCCGGAAATATGATATAACCAAACACCCAAATTACAAACTGCTTTCCGATTTTAATGAGAAGAACGCTTTTAATATCGAAAAGTTTCTTTCTACCCGGATGCCGATGCGTCCCGGTGAACGATACCGCAATTATGAAGTCACAGCCGAAGATCTGGCTTCCCAGACTTTATAAAGTTGTTCCTGCCTGTCAAAGCATGACGCCCTGGCAGGCTTTGTTTTTGTCACGATGAAAGGAGGATTTTTGAGGATTCGTGATTCTCCCTGAAAAGTAAATAACCGCAGGATTTTTCCTGCCCCATGCCGCCGTGCTGTTTGAAACAGATTTTTTCTAAAAACAGTGCGGCGGCTTTTTTTGTTTCCGGCCTGATACGGCCATATCACAAATTAAAATTTCTGAAATTAAAGGAGGAACATTATGGCATTTTTTGCAAGCGCGATTGATACTTTGAAGATCCTTGTGATCGCCCTGGGCGCAGGTCTGGGCGCATGGGGTGTTGTAAACCTTCTCGAAGGTTACGGAAATGATAACCCAGGTGCAAAATCCCAGGGGATCAAGCAGCTTATGGCAGGCGGAGGTATCGCTCTGGTTGGTGCAACGCTGATTCCGCTGCTTTCCGGCCTGTTCGGCTAAGGGCTGACTTATGGGCAGTCTGTTTGAATGGATAACAGACTGGATTAAAGAGGGACTGATCGATGCGATCACCGGACAGTACACCAGTATTTTCAACTCCGTCAACAACCAGGTTGCGGATGTGGCAAATCAGGTAGGACAGACCCCGCAGGGCTGGAATGGCGGCGTGTTTTCCATGATCCAGAATCTTTCGGAAACCGTCGTCATTCCCATTGCGGGCATGATCCTTACCTTTGTTCTGGTGTATGAACTGATCCAGATGATTCTCGAAAAGAACAACATGCACGAATTCGATACATTCAACATCTTCAAGTGGATTTTCAAGACTTTTGTTGCCACTTACCTGCTCACCAACTGTTTTACGATTGTGATGGCGGTCTTTGATGTGGCCCAAAATGTGGTGTCGCAAAGTGCCGGTGTCATAAACGGGAACCTGGATGTGCAGGCGGCGTTATCTGACCTGGAAACCCAGCTTGAAGCAATGGGAATGTGGGAACTGATTGGACTGTGGCTGGAAACCAACATCATCAATCTGTGTATGTGGGTACTGTCCATCGTGATCTTTGTCATTGTATATGGCCGTATGATCGAGATTTATTTAACCGTGAGTCTTGCACCGATCCCGTTTTCCACAATGGCAAACCGGGAATGGGGACAAATGGGAACCGGGTATCTGCGTTCCCTTTTTGCCCTAGGCTTTCAGGGTTTTTTGATCCTGATCTGTGTCGCCATTTATGCAGTGCTGGTCCAGTCTATCCCATCGTCCGGCGACGTGCACGGTGCGATCTGGGGAACGGCGGGTTATACGGTACTGCTGGCTTTTGCCCTGTTTAAGACAGGTTCGTTATCCAAATCCATATTTAATGCAAGATAGCATGAACAAAACCAATTCTAAAAAGGAGGATTTCATATATGAGTAAAACCAATACAGAAAAAATGGCATCGGAGACACAGACGCCGGAAATGGCAAACGGCATGAAGCTGGATGTCCGCGTGCGTCCGATCGCTCCAATGGGAAACCTGCTGGCGTTTGCCAATGTTACGATTGGCGGATGCTTTAAGATCGACGGCTTCCGTATCTGTTCCAGTGAAAAGGGGCTGTATGTCAATATGCCCGCAACCCAGGATAAGGGCGGCAACTGGAAAGATGTCTGCTGGCCGGTTACGGCAGAGTTCCGCAAGCAGCTCAACGATGCTCTCATTGATGGGTACGGCCAGGCTATTGAAAATTTGCAGGCGACTCTTGAAGCGGCAAAGGGAGCTGCGGAAAAACCTTCCCTGACCGGTACATTGAAGGAAAATGCCGGTAAGGTCAAAGAACAGCCGGCCAAATCTTCCCCATCTAAGAATGAGCAGGCTCGCTAATGCCGGAAACGAAACAGTACGGCATTATCTATGCCGATCCGCCCTGGAGTTATGACAGAAAACATGGAAGCGGCGTTGCGGAAAACCATTACCCCACGATGAGCATTGAAGAAGTCTGTGCCCTGCCGGTATCGGAACTTGCCGCAAAAGACAGCGCCCTCTTTCTGTGGGCAACCTTTCCGCAGCTTAATGAAGCCTTCCGGGTGATCGATGCCTGGGGTTTCAAATATAAAACGCTGGCTTTTCTATGGCTCAAACAGAACCGGAAAGCGGATAGCTGGTTTTATGGTATGGGCTTTTGGACCCGCTCAAACGCGGAGGTCTGCCTGCTGGCAACCAGAGGCCGACCGAAACGCCAGTGTGCGGGAATCCATCAGTTTGTGATCTCCCATATTGAGCAGCACAGCAAGAAACCGGACGAGGTGCGGGATAAAATCGTAAAGCTTATGGGCGATCAGCCCAGAGTGGAGCTGTTTGCAAGACAAAAGACACCCGGCTGGGATGTATGGGGCAATGAAGTGAACTGTACGCTGACTATGCCGGAGCGAAAGGGGTGATTTTGATAGAACAAGATGCAAAGCGGCTGCTTATGGAACGGCTGGACGAGTGTTTGAAGGTTCATGCGGATATGCTGGATGCACAGAACATCGGCAGTATTTACGAGTTACAGGGACTTTCGGAACTCCACTATTATCTGAAGGTTGAGCATGTATTTACTCCGGCGGAAGTAGAGTCGCTTCTTTCTTTTCAGGACCCGTTGGATGTAGCCCGATGGTGCTGGGAAGAAAATAACCATGAACACAGTTTCCCGATCTGTGATCTTCTCAAAGAAATTGATGCAGAGCAAAAATTTGAACATTTCACAAGCGAACCTTCCGCACAGGACAAATATACGCTCCTGATGAAACGGCTGGGACAGAATTACTTTGCTTACAGGGAAAGCCTTATGTCAAGAGATAAGGAATCCTTAATTGAAAAAGCTGCTGAAATTACAGCCATGCAGGAGGCGTATTCCTATCTGACAACAAAGTTTGAGTTCAGGGATGAAATGCTGGATGATGTGCTGGCGCTTGAGAATCCTTTGAAATACTTTGCAGACCGTTGGCTTATGCCGGTTTCAGATGTGTTCGACGTGGATATGGATATTCGGGAAAATATTGCCGGAATCCGAGACAGCCAGGAATACCTGTGTCAGAGAGAGCCGGCTGTTTCTGTCCTGGCACGGCTGCAAAATGCGGCTCAGGAAGTGCGGGAATGTCCGGCTGCGGAGAAACCGGTACGCGATTTCGGTGCACGGTAATGGGCCGGAAATTATATTACGATGGGAGGTGTATAGATGCCTTATGTACCTGTACCAAAGGATTTAACCAAAGTTAAGACTAAGCTGGCCTTCAATCTGACGAAGCGCCAGCTTATTTGTTTCAGCCTTGCCGGACTTGTCGGCCTTCCGGTGTATTTCTTTACCCGCGGGGCGATCGGCAATTCGGCGGCTGTACTTTTGATGATCGGGCTGATGATGCCCTTTTTCTTCTTCGCCATGTATGAGCGTGACGGGCAGCCGGCAGAAAAGATCTTGAAGAACCGGCTCCGTTATAAGCTCTGGCCGAAGGACCGTCCATACAGGACGGATAACCTGTATAAATCTATGTCAAAGAAGGAGGTTACAAAGATTGCCAAAAAACAAGCAGCAGGAAGCTCAGGAAAAGCGTCTGCAAAAAAACATCAGGCAGGCCAAAAAGACCGGAGCCGATGCAAAGCAGGGCAAAACTAAGTCTGCCCGTTCCAAGCCGTCTAAAAAAGGCGGCTTTTTTGCCGGGCTGAAAGCAGATGCCCCGCAGACGGTCCAGCAGAGCATTCCCTACCGTGAAATGTACCGGGATGGGATCTGCCGGCTGACTGATACCCTTTACACCAAAACGGTGCAGTTTTTTGATATTAACTATCAGCTTGCACAGGCAGATGATAAAGCACAGATCTTCGAGGGTTACTGCGATTTCTTAAATTACTTCGACGCCTCGATCCATGTGCAGCTTACCTTTATCAACCAGCGGGCCAATATGCAGGATTTTACCAGAAGCATTGACATCCCTCCCCGCGGCGACGAGTATGACGGAATCCGCAGGGAATACGGGGATATGTTAAAGAACCAGTTGCAGAAAGGAAATAACGGTCTCACCAAACGTAAATACATTACCTTTGGGATCGAGGCAGATGACCTGCGTACTGCGAAAATGCGTCTGGAACGCATTGAAACGGATGTGCTGGCAAATTTCAAGACCCTTGGAGTCCAGGCAAGATCCTTAAACGGACTGGAACGTCTGGAGCTTCTTCACAGCCAGCTTCACCCGGACGGTCAGGAAAAGTTTCATTTCCAGTGGTCGGATCTGCCTAAGACCGGTCTTTCTACCAAAGACTTCATTTCCCCATCCGGGCTGTCTTTTTCAAAGGATGGAAAGACATTCCGGGTAGGCGATCATTCCGGTGCTGTCTCCTTTTTGCAGATTTTGGCGCCGGAGCTTACCGACCGGCTTTTAGCGGATCTTCTTGACTTAAACGACGCCGTGACCGTCAACCTGCATATCCAGTCTATCGACCAGGCGCAGGCGATCCGAAACATCAAGCGTAAAATGTCGGACCTGCAGAAAATGACCATTGAGGAACAAAAGAAAGCGGTCCGATCTGGGTATGACATGGACATCATTCCCACCGACCTTGCCACCTATGGAGAAGAAGCCAAAAATCTTTTGCAGGATTTACAGAGCCGCAATGAGCGCATGTTCCTTGTGACGGTACTGGTGGAAAATATCGCTGCCAAACGTCAGAAGCTGTTCAATGATATTTTTGCCGCTTCGGGTGTGGCACAGAAATACAACTGTGCCTTAAAACGGCTGGATTACCAGCAGGAACAGGGGCTTATGTCCTCGCTTGCTCTTGGTACGAACCAGATTGAAATTGAGCGCGGGCTTACGACCAGCAGCACAGCGATCTTTGTACCGTTTACCACCTGTGAACTGTTCCAGGAGGGCGAGGCATTGTATTACGGCCTGAACGCCCTTTCCAATAACTTGATCATGGCGAACAGAAAAACGCTGAAAAACCCCAATGGGCTGTTTCTCGGTACCCCAGGAAGCGGCAAATCTTTCTCTGCCAAGCGTGAGATCGTCAATGTGTTCCTTCTGACGGAGGACGACATCATTATCGCCGACCCGGAAAATGAGTATGGGCCGCTGGTACAGCAGTTCGGTTCCCAGGGGCAGGTCATTGATATTTCCCCTACTTCCACGAACTACATCAACCCGATGGACATCAATCTGGACTATTCCGATGATGAAAACCCGATCACTTTGAAAAGTGATTTTATCCTGTCGCTGTGTGACCTTATCATCGGCGGCAAAGAAGGACTTTCCCCCATTGAAAGGACGATCATCGACCGTTGTACCAGACTGGTGTACCGGGAATACCTGCAGGACCCGTGCCCGGAAAATATGCCGATCTTAGGTGATCTTTACGAGCTGCTTTTGAAACAGTCTGAACCGGAGGCACAGAATATCGCAACGGCGCTGGAAATCTATGTCAATGGTTCCCTTAACGTGTTCAACCACCGTTCCAATATCCAGATGGATAAACACCGGGTACTGTGTTTCCAGCTTAAGTCACTGGGAAAAGCCTTAAAGGAAATCGGGCTTTTGATCATGCAGGATGCGGTGTGGAACCGTGTCACGGCCAATCGCTCCAAACATAAAACAACCTGGTTCTATATCGACGAATTCCATCTTCTTTTGAAAGGGCAGACAGGAAGTTTCAGCGTGGAGATCTGGAAACGCTTCCGTAAATGGGGCGGAATCCCATCAGGTTTAACGCAGAATGTCAAGGACCTTCTGGCTTCCCGTGAGATCGAAAATATTTTTGAGAACTCGGACTTTATCTATATGCTCAACCAGGCCCAGGGAGACCGTCAGATTTTGGCAAAGCAGTTGGGAATCTCCCCGCACCAGCTTTCCTATGTGACCCATTCCGGTCCCGGCGAGGGGCTTTTGTTCTTTGGAAATGTGATCATCCCTTTTGTGGACCACTTCCCGAAGGACACACTCTTGTACAGCGTGCTTACCACAAGACCGGATGAAGTAGCGGGGACCAAAGCGTGAGACAAAAATTAAAATGGATCGGAGGTGAGAACAATGGCACACGACAGGGAATTTCAAAGGAGGCGCAAAGATACCCGGATGCCGGTGCGTGATTCCCACGGGGAGGATCAACCGGCAGCCAGGCAGACCGAACAGGATTTTGACCTGCGCAGGGCACGGGACACCCCTTCTTCTGTCAACGGCAAGACACACAGGCAGGACATCCCTGTACAGACGGAATTTTCCCATCTGTCACCGGAAACACCGGCGTCCTTGCTGGAACAGGGCGAAGCGTATGCAACCGCTTTGGATGGTTTTTCGGAACACTTTGAGACACCGGATGCTACCAGGACAGCGCCCCCGATACAGGACAACGTGCGAAGCAATTTCCGGCAGGAGGCTTCCAGGCGTTCTTTTGTAACAGAGGATGTGACAGACCATGATACCGGAAAATATGCTCCTTCTTCCGAAGGCTCAGCCCCACCGAACGGCACAGACAGATCCGGTCAGGAACACCGTTACCGAACACACCAGCATGGGAACAAATATCAGCAGCGTTTTCAGGAAGCGGCACAGGCGGAGGAACAGGCAGCGCAGAAGGAAAAGGGTATGGATAGCGAACCGCCGAAAACATCCAAGCTGGAATTTACTGCGGATGAACTACCGCCGGAGACAAAGGATAAAAAGCTCACCCATGCAAGACGGAAGGCGGAACGGACTGCACAAAAAGCAGAGCAGGCGCAAAATCGTCTACCTGCCCGGAAGAAACTGCGCATGGAGACGGTTTCCGACCCGGAGACCGGAAAAGCCAAAAAACACTTAAAATTTGAAAAGGAGGTCAAATCCCAAAAGGTCCATGTAAAAGGACCTGTACCCCTGCGTCCGGTCAAGGCGGGCGCCAATACTGCCATTGGTTACGCTCATAAAAAGATTTATGAGGCAGAGGATGAAAATGTGGGCATCAAGGCAGCCCACCGCTCTGAACTTGTGGGCGAGGCAGGGCTTCGCACGGCATATCACCGGCATAAAACTGCCCCCTACCGAAAGGCAGCGAAATTACAGCAAAAATCAGCAAAAGCAAACGCAAGACTTGCTTACCGGCAGGCTCTTAGCGACCACCCGGAGCTGAAGAAACATGCGATTGCCCGGATATGGCAGAAACAAAAACTGAAAAGGCAGTATGCCAAGGCTGCCCGTGAAGCCGGGAAACAGGCAAAAAATGCCGCAGTCGCAACAGAGAGGGTCAGCGTCGGTATTGTCCATGCGGTCAAACGGCACCCTGTAATCTGCCTTGTCCTCCTGCTTCTCCTTTTGGTAATTTTCCTGATCACATCCCTGTTTTCCACGTTCTCCAATATCGGGACCGGCGGTCTGGGAAGTCTGGCTGCTTCTACCTATCTTGCAGATGATCAGGACATCAACCAGGCGGAGCTTACCTATACCGAATGGGAAACGGATCTGCAAATGGAAATAGACCGGGTGGAATCAGACCGCCCCGGCTATGACGAATACCGGTATAACCTGGGCGCAATCGAGCATGACCCGTATGTGCTGATGGGGTATCTGACTTCTGCTTATCAGGGATTTACTTACGATGAAGTGGAAAGCGTGCTGCGGCAGCTTTTCCAGGAACAATATACCCTGTCCTTTTCAGAAGAAACCGAGATCCGTTACCGCACCGAAACTTCCGTTGATCCGGAAACCGGGGAAGAAACCCAGGAGGAAGTGCCTTATGAATGGCGCATCTTAAATGTCAAGCTCACAGTCACACCTCTAGAAAACCTGGTCGTTTCCCGGATGAACGCAGACCAGAAAGAGATCTGCGAGATCCTGCTGCAGACAAAAGGAAACCGCCAGTATGTCAAAAATGTCTTTGGCACCAACTGGCTCCCTTATGTGACCAGTTATTACGGCTACCGGGTACATCCCATCAGTGGGGAAAAGAACTATCACACCGGTGTGGACATCGGGATGACGGAGGGCACAGAGATCCTTGCCGGGCATGACGGAACGGTCACCCTTGCGGGAAATGCCGGCGGTTATGGCTTGTGTGTCGCTATTGAAGGCGAGGCATACGAAGGACATACCCTGACGACCAAATACGGGCACTGTTCCCAGATCCTTGTTTCTGCCGGGCAGGAGGTCAAAGCCGGGGATGTGATTGCAAAGGTCGGGAATACCGGAAATTCTACCGGGGCCCACCTGCACTTAGAAGTCCTGGTTGACGGCCAGTATTTGAATCCCCTGTATTTTGCCGATACCGGCGATACCAGCGAACGGCACCTGCCGGAAGTTGGTTCAGGCGGCACAGGAAACTACTTCGATTATGACATTCCACCGGAAGCCCTTGCGGATGAACAGTTTGCCGCAATGATGGCCGAGGCGGAAAAATATCTTGGCTATCCGTATGTATGGGGAGGCGCAAGCCCTTCCACTTCCTTTGACTGTTCCGGCTATGTGTCCTGGGTGATCAACAACTGCGGCGTTGGCTGGAATTTCGGAAGGCTGACCGCGGATGGTCTTTTAGGTGTATGTACGCCGGTATCAAGTGCGGATGCAAAACCGGGCGACCTGATCTTCTTCCAGGGGACCTACAACACCAGCGGCGCAAGCCATGTAGGGATCTATGTGGGAAATGGAATGATGATCCACTGTGGAGACCCGATTTCTTATGCAAACATCAATACAAGCTACTGGCAGCAGCATTTTTATACATTTGGGCGTCTGCCTTAACAGATTGGAGGTAATAAATTGAATCCTAAAATTGAAAAACTGGAAAAGGAAATTGAAAAGACCAAAACAAAGATTGCGGAAATGCAGGCAAAGCTCCATAAGCTGGAGGAACAGAAAACAGAGCTGGAAAATACCGATTATGTAGCGGTGGCGCGCAGTTTCAAACTGACGCCCCAGCAGCTTGCGGATTTTTTGAAATCACAGCAGGCAGCCCCTTCGGAAACTGTTTTACCGCAGGAGAAGGAGGATGTGCATGAGGCTTAAAAAACTTTCCCTGCTGCTGGCGCTTACGCTTCTTGTAAGTGTCAGCGCATTACCTGTAACGGCTCATGCCGGCGGTTCCAAAGACACCACACCTCCAACGCTGACTGCTTCCATGGAGGGCGATGCCCTGAAAATAGAAAGCAGTGACGATCTATCCGGCGTGGAGGCGGTCTTTGTTGATGAAAACCGTATCAACTCCCTCACCGACGGGAAAGCGTCGGTCGCACTGAAAGATTATGCCGGAACAGAAAAACAGGTAAGCATATACGCAAAAGATTATGCCGGCAACCGTTCTGATGTGGTAAAGCTGGATAATCCGTATTACAAAGAACCGGCTCCTGAAAAGAAACCTGCTACGACAGCACCCCAGAGTCCGTCCGGTACACAGACAAAACCGCCTAAGGAAGAAAAACCTTCCGGCTCAAACGCTGCAACCCCTTCCGGCGGCGGAAATTCTTCCGGTTCAGATAACAGTACCGGACAGCAGGAAAATACTTCTGCGATCCCGGAAGGTGCATTTACCCCGGAAGGCACCGGAACGGTACAGGACAACATCAGCGGTACGGATGGGGAAAAACAGTTTTACACCATCACTACGGACGCGGGCAATGTCTTTTATCTGGTGATCGACGGGAAACGGGAAGATAACAATGTCTACTTCTTAAACGGCGTCACAGAGTCTGACCTGATGGCACTTGCAGAAAAGAACAATGGCAGCATGAGCATGATCCCCCAGGAAGAAAGCTGTAACTGCACAGAAAAATGTGAGGCAGGAAAGGTTAATACCGGCTGTCCGGTCTGCAAAAATGACTTAAATGGCTGCAAAGGAAAAGAAAAGCCGGCGGAAACTGAAAAACCGGCAGAACCGGAAAAGCCGAAGAAAGAAACCGGCAGCGTCGGCACGATCCTGTTTATCCTTGCTGCCTTACTTGCGGTCGGCGGGATCGGTTACTATGTAAAAATCGTGCGTCCGAAACAGCAGGCCGAGGACGATGCGGAATTTGAGGATGACGGTTATGGCGAAGGCTTTGACCCGGATGAGGCATACGGGGAACCGGAATATCTTTCCGAGGATGATTTTGACGACAAGGACAGCAAATAAGGCTGTCCTTTTAGATTTTATGAAAGTGAGGATTTTTTCATGGAACATATCATAACCAGACGCCGCGGCTTTCGCAAGCTGTTGGCGTTTTTGCTTTGTATGGCAATCATTTTGGGGCTTCTTCCGGCTCAGGCTTTTGCCATGTCTGTCGGACAGACGGCAAGCTCCTGGCTGGGCGACCAGTATGTGGGCTCTGATGGGAACCACTACCGTGCCCCGGCGCCTTACACCTATCTTGCCTACCATGCAGACGGAACCATCGATGTACACACCAGTTCCGGGGGCAATGCTTACCGGCACTATATGCTGACGGATTCTGACGGGATCAGCCACCAGGTTTACTGTGTGGAGAGCGGGATTCCTTACCATACTTCGGAAAACACCTATGTTTCGGAAAGCGGGACCAACAGCCAATATCTGAACCTGCTTCCTGCCGAGGCAAGGAGGGGGATCACCCTGACTGCAATCTATGGCTGGAAACCCGGTTCGGCGCTCCCTGTTTCCGGGATCAACGAGGACGACTATAAGATGGCGACCCAGATCATCCTCTGGGAATACCAGCAGCAGCTTAGAAGCGATCCGTACAGCCGCCACGGAAACGGCCACGCAGACGCCGACCAGTATTTCAGCGTGATCGCCGGACGACCGGCAGAAAAAGCCTATGACTGGATTCTGGCACAGGTAGCTTCCCATTCCACAGTCCCTTCCTTTACTTCTTCTAAGAAAAGCGAAGCACCGGAACTGGAACTGAAATGGGATGTTGAAAAAAAGGTCTATACCCTGACGGTCACAGATACCAATAACTTGAAGATCGATCTGGAGGCTTTGAAAGGCAGCGGCGTTTCTGTGACAAGAAACGGAAATGAATACACCTTTACCAGCAGGCAGATGATGATGGACCCGGTGCTGTTTGAATTCCGAAAGAATATCCCGGTGGCAAACGACATGCTAATCTGGGGCAGACCCGGCTACCAGACCATGATGACCGGCGCCAGCGATCCGGTTTCCTTCTTTGTAAAATTCAAAACGGAAACTTACGGTACCGCAAAACTTGTCAAGACCAGTGAGGACGGCATTGTTTCCGGTATCACCTTCCATATCTCCGGTACGGACATTTTGGGAAATGAAGTCAATGAGGAAGTTACGACCGGAGAAAACGGCCAGATTGAAAAGAAGCTCCTGCCGGGAACCTATCTGGTAAAAGAACTTCCGGTGGACCGCTATGTGACCCCTTCCGCACAGTACGTGACCATTGAAAGCGGGCAGACTTCTTCGGTACATTTCAGCAATATTCTGAAGAAATTTCGCGTCCATGTGGTAAAGAGTGATGCTGACACCGGAAATGCTCAGGGGGATGCCACGCTTGCAGGGGCGGCCTATGGGATCTTCCGTGATGGCGAACTGATCGACACTTATACTACCGGACCGGATGGCAGCTTTATGACCCGCTATTATGTATGCGGGGATGGCTGGACGATCCGGGAAATCGAACCGAGCACCGGGTATCTTCTGAATGAAACCATTTATGAAGTGGGTGCATCCCCTTCCCTGTATGAAGTGGAACTCAATACCACAGAAAATCAGGTGACGGAAACGGTTATTTACGGAAATATCCAGCTTGTCAAGCACACCGATGACCTGGACCCGGATGTGCCTGAGGGCGAAAATACCGACGATCCCAATGCTGGTATCATCGAACGCCCGGAAGCAGGCGCAGTCTTTGAAGTTTACTTAAAGGCAGCCGGGAGCTATGACGCGGCAAAGGAAAGTGAACGTGACCTTCTTACCACGGATGCGGATGGTTTTGCTTCCAGTAAACCGCTTCCTTATGGGCATTATACGGTCCATCAGATCGCAGGCGAGGAAGGCAAAGCCTTTGTCCCGGACTTTACGGTATTCATTTCCTCTGACGGCAAGACTTACAGCTATATCCTGAACAACCGCACCATCACAGCCCGTCTGAAAGTTGAAAAATGTGACGCAGAGACCGGAAAGATTATCCCTGTGACCGGAACCGGTTTTCAGATCAAGGATCTTTCCACCGGGGAATTTATCACCCAGACCGTCTACTATCCGAACCCGGAAACACTGGATACCTTCTATGTTTCTGACGAGGGCTGGCTGATGCTGCCGGAGCCTTTGGCCGCCGGGGATTATGAACTTTATGAGGTGGCTGCCCCTTATGGCTATGTGCTTTCCGATCAGCCGGTACCGTTTACCATTGACGGCAGCGAGGCGGTTGTGACGGTCACTCAGTACAATATGCCGCAGAAAGGCCAGCTTACCATCACAAAGACCGGAGAAGTATTTGCTTCTGTCCAGGAAAACGACGGACTGTACCAGCCGGTGTATGAGGTTGCCGGACTTCCCGGAGCGGTCTATGACGTGATCGCAGATGAAGATATTTATACCGGTGACGGTACCTTGCGGGCAGAAAAAGATACGGTTGTGGAAACCCTTACGACCGGCGAGGACGGCACAGCGAAAAGCGGGCTTCTCTATCTTGGCCGTTACCGTCTGGAGGAACGTCAGGCTCCTTCCGGTTGTGTGCTGAATCCTCAACCGGAATATGTGGAACTGACCTATGCGGGTGAGACCGTGGAGGTCACACAGGCAGCGACAGGTCTTTATGACGAACGACAGAAAGTGGATGTCACACTTTTCAAGGCAATGGAGACCGATGATCTGTTCGGTCTTGGCATGAACGAGGAATATAAGGATATTTCCTTTGGACTTTATGCTTCCGCAGACCTGACGGCGGCAGATGGCAGCGTGATCCCGGCAGATGGACTTCTGGAAGTGGTCTCTGTTTCGTCTGATGAATCCGACGGTTACAGTGCTTCCTTCGCCTCCGACCTGCCTTTTGGCAGCTATTATGTCAAGGAACGCACGACCAACGGCGCCTATATCCTTTCGGATCAGAAATATCCGGTCGTCTTTGAATATGCCGGACAGGAAACTGCCTTGGTACAGATCCTTGTCAATGAAGGCGATGCTGTTTCCAATGAACTTCTCCGCGGGCGTGTAGACGGTGTAAAAGTTGGGGAAAACCCGGAAGGCGGCGAAGATGTCACGCTAGCCGGTGCACTCATGGGACTGTTTAGACCTGATACAGAAGAATTTACCGAAGAAAATGCACTGCTTACTGCTGTTACCGGAAAAGACGGCAGTTTTTCCTTTGAGAACATTCCTTACGGACACTGGATCGTCAAGGAGATCTCTGCCCCTGACCTTTATACGGTAAGCCCGCAGCAGCACCATGTATATATCGGTGCAGACGGACAGCATATCGAGATCCGTGTGGAAAACACCCTGATCCGCGGCAGTGTGCAGGTAACTAAAACCGAAGCTGTGGAGGAACCGTCCCCTGTGGAAAAGGAGGATAAGAAAGACAAGAATTCTTTCCTGCGTTTCCTGCCCGGTGCGGTGTTCGACCTGTATGCGGATTCCAATGCCAACCAGGAATATGATCCTGACGATCAAAAGATCGGTACGCTGAAAGAAACCGATGCAGGCTATCATACGGCGGAAAACCTTCTGGCTGGCGGCTACTTTATCAAAGAAAGCAAAGCGCCGGAGGGCTATCAGCCTGACCCAAACGCTTACTATTTTTCCATCACAGAAGATGGACAGATCGCAGTTGTGGAAAATGGAGAAGCCGGGCACGGATTTACCAATGAGGCTTACCGCGGCAACTTAAAGATCACAAAGGATTCCAGCGACGGGCGCAAAGATGGTTTTGCCATCGAGGTCAAGAGCACGGACGGCTCCTACTGCGAGACATTCACCACTCCAAAATCCGGTGTAATTGAAGTCAAGGGCCTTCGTGTTGGTATTTATACCGTAACAGAAGTTGCAAACCGGGCAAGCAAGGATTACATCATTCCTGATGCCGCTACGGTGGAGATCAAAGCTGACCAGACATCTACGGTCCAGTTCTTTAATGAAAAACCGGAAAAGCCGGGGAAGCCGGAAAAGCCTTCTGTTCCGTCCAATCCTTCCACCCCTCAAAAGCCGGTACCGCAGACCGGGGATGATCCGTATATTTTCCTATATGGCGGACTGTTGGCAGCCGCACTGATCGGCGGCAGCGTATTTGCTGTGTACTATTTCAAAAAGGGAAAATACAGCAGGACTTCCCTGAAAAGAATGGCTGTCGGGGCTTCTGTCCTTTCACTCTGCGCTCTGGTGGCTCTTGGCAGCGGATTTTTGGTGTTCCGTGACCTGAACCAGTATGCCGAGAGTAAAGACGCCTATCGGAATCTTGCCGGATATGTAGGAGTACCGGAGCAGACAGACTCCCCGGAGCAGGCAACCGATCCGACAGAAACAAAACAGGACGATGCCGATATTGTCCTGCCTTCGGTAGACTTTGAAACGCTCCGTGAAAATGGACCGGACATCATCGGATGGCTTTCCCTTCCTGATACGGTGCTCAATTATCCGGTAACGCAGACCGACAACAACGAATATTACCTGAACCATCTTTATGACGGAACCTATAACAAGGTTGGCTGCCTGTTTGCCGATTATGAAAACCGGGCAGATTTTTCAGACCGCAATACGATCATTTATGGTCATAATATGCGGGATGGTTCCATGTTTGCGCTGCTGAACCGGTACGATGAACAAAGTTACTTTGATGCTCACAGGCAGATGTATCTCGTTACTCCGAAGGGGGGTTATGTCATGGAGATCTTTGCGGCTTTTGCAGCAAAGCCGGAAGAATCCGGCAGTGAAACTTCTCCCTGGCAGCTTTCCTGGAAGGATGACGGTGCTTATACTACCTGGCTTACAGCTATGAAGGAACGTTCTGCGGTGGAAAGTGATGTGACTGTGACCTGCAGCGATAAGGTACTGACCCTTTCTACCTGTACGCCGGGCGGCACAGGACGCTTCCTTGTCATGGGAAAACTCGTGAAAGTAGATAACGAAATATAGATTTTAGACGGTGCGGGGGCAAAAGCTCCCGCACCTGCTGTTTACAAGGAGGATTTTATTTTATGGTAAATACCATGATTTCCATTCCCGGCTATGTCCATCTTTACCGCTCGCTTTTGCGGTTTTACGACATGCCGGAAAATGAAGTCCGGGAAATGCTCTATCTTCTGAATACGGCAAACCTGGACTGCTATGAGTATTATCACCCGGACCGCAGTGTGATCCAGAGCGGACCGGTCGCTTTTTGCGGATGGCTGGAAACGAAAGACTGCCGCCCTTACCGCACAGAGGTACAGCTTTACAAATCGCTGCTGTTTTTGAAGCGCAGCATTGACCGTGACCTGATCGTATCAGCTCAGAGGGAGGCTCTGCAAACCCTGCGCTGCATTATCTCCAATCTGGAATACCGCTTTTATAAAGCCTATGGCATGGAGATCGAGGACAAACGCACGGTCTATGGGGAATGTACCTACCGTCTGGTTCCCAGGGAGGATGAACCCAGCGTGTGCCTGATGCACGACTGGATCTACCTGCCAACTGCCTGATGTCACGAATAATATATAAAATATGTGACATATATGAAAACTGTACTGCCTTGCAAAATTTTTGATTTTTGATGTATACATCAGATTTTTAATGGGAACACTCAAAATAAGAGGAATAGGACCTATTGCAATCATGTCACGAATAATATATAATATTCGTGACATGAAGGGAGGCGGTATTGTGGACAACGGATATACAAAACGAATACGGGAGCGTGTTCTTTCTCTTGAAGATGGAACTGTTTTTGTGATGTCTGATTTTGCGGATATTGCAGATACATCCACTATTCGTCAAAGTTTAAGTCGTTTAGTGCAATCAGGAATATTGCGCCGCATTTTGAAAGGTGTTTATGAAAAACCAAAATATAGCAAACTTCTGGATGAATATGTGGCGGCAGACCCGGAAGCGGTGGCAAACGCATTGGCGCGAAGTTATCACTGGACGATTGCCCCATGTGGGAATACAGCATTGAACCTGTTAGGTCTTTCAACACAGGTAACAGCAGTATGGTCCTATATCAGCGATGGTCCATATAAGACCTACGAGTGGAACTCTACAAAACTGGAATTTAAGCACCGGACCAATAAGGAGATTACCGGATTGTCCTATATGACAAGTTTGGTTATACAGGCATTAAAAACGCTTGGCAAATCGAATGTTACGCCAGAAGTCATACAGATGCTTTCCGAAAAACTGACAGACAAAGATAAACAGGCTTGTTTGAAGGAAGCAACAGAGTCTACGGATTGGGTTTACGATACGATACGGCAGATTTGTGGAGGTGAAAAGGTACAATGAGAAATATAGCAAGACTTTCAGATAACGACCGCAGGGAACTGTTCAGAAATACAGCAGATAAAATGGGGCTGAATGATGCCATCGTGGAAAAAGACTTTTGGGTATGTTTTACGCTGGATTATTTATTTCACCGCTCACCATGGAAAGAGTCCATTACCTTTAAGGGCGGTACCAGCCTTTCAAAAGCCTTTCACCTGATCAGCCGGTTTTCAGAAGATATTGATTTGATTCTGGACTGGCGTGTATTGGGATATGGCAAAGATGAACCATGGGAGAAACGTTCCAATACAAAACAGGACGCTTTTAACAAAGAAGCCAATGCGCGTGCGGAAGTATTTCTGTCCGAAACATTCTGCCCGGCAGTCAAAGCCGGCTTATCCCAGGAAATCGGTTGTGAAGCAAATGTCTACATAGATGAAAAGGATAAACAGACGGTCATTTTCGCCTATCCGCACCTTTTTATGAATACGGCGACTTTACAGGTGATCCGTTTAGAGATTGGTGCGCTGGCAGCGTGGACTCCTGCAAAAACAGCGCTGATCGAACCATACGCGGCAAAATATTATCCGAAGATTTTTGAGCAAAAAGAAACTGCAATCCTTACCGTTGCCCCGGAACGGACCTTCTGGGAAAAAGCCACAATCCTGCACCATGAAGCGAACAGACCGGAACATTTGGAAATGCCGCAGCGGTATTCCAGACATTATTATGATCTCTACCGCATGGCTGCAACACCGGTTAAAGAAGCTGCTTTTTCCAGGCTTGACCTCCTGAAGAAAGTTGTAGATTTCAAAATGAAATTCTATCCCAGATCATGGGCGAAGTACCCGGAGGCTGTGCCGGGCACATTAAAATTACTCCCGCCGGAATATCGGTTTGCAGCATTGGAAGCGGACTATAACTCTATGCAGGATATGTTGTATGGGGATGTTCCGACATTTGAGACAGTCATAGCAGCGGTCCGGGAACTGGAAAAAGAGATCAATACACTATAAACAATTACATATCCGTTTATTTGCCGGCTATTCTAAGATGCTTTAGAATAGCCGGTTTCTTGTTTTCAAAGGAGGGATGCTATATTACACAAAATGAAGTCAATGCCGTTTTTGACGAACAGGTACGGCTCTGTGCTGATACCTTGAAACGGAAAACCAAAGAATACACCGGGGATGACCCGGACCGGCTGGGTGCATTTAAGGCAGCGGCAGCTTTACAGCACACAACGCCCCAGCGTGCCCTTGCCGGTATGCTGGCAAAGCATATTGTTTCTCTATACGATATGTGCTTTGCCGAAGAAGTGGTTTATCCGATGGACACATGGGACGAAAAGATCACAGACAGTCTTAACTATCTGTTCTTACTGAAAGCGATTGTAAAGGAGGGACATACCAATTAAACAGATTGAAGTAAAAATTTTGAACTGCCAGGCGGTAGCGGAAGCAGAAAAAAACATGGTCTTTGCGGCAAGGCTTACCCAGCAGGGACATAAGATTGCCTCAATGGACGACCTGATGGAGCTCTACGAAAAATCATTCAGCGTTCAGACAGTAGCAGCTATGGGGGCGCTTCCCCATCCTACCATCCAGAAATTTGCGGTGATCACGGTAGCCATTGTCGGCGCCAGCAGACGTTTTCTGGCGCAGATCACCCGCCACCAGAACGAAGTAAAATTTATGAGTGCATCGCTGCAGTACAGCAACTATACGGGACAGGCGGATTTCGCTGTCCCGTATTCTATTATGACGGCTCCGGCAGTGGTACGGGAACTGTACTTAAAAAGCTGTAATGAAAGCATGAAATGTTATGAAGCCCTGTGCACTGCCGGAAGCGGGCACGATGCGGCCGGCTATGCCACGCCCCAGGGATTGCGGAATGTACTGCTCATCAGCGCCACCCCTTATCAGTGGAAACATATCATCAGCCAGCGGGTATGCCGGAGAAATACAGATGAAACAAGGATCGTGCTGCTAAAGGTCTGGAAAGAACTTTATGAACTAAGCCCTACTTTGTTTGCCCCATCACTGACCGGGCCTTTTTGTCAGATGGATCGATGTCTGGAAGGGAAAATGACCTGCGGACGAAAACTGCAGGCAAATATGACGCCGGAGGATATTTTGGAAAAAGATTATCCTGCTCTTTGGGAAGGAGACTGCCGATGAAAATAAAACTGATCGACTTTGGCGTACCGGAGCACCAGCGTCCTTACCGTCCGCATGGCAATGATGCCGGAGCGGATGTTTATCTGCCCTATGACTGTACCTTACAGCCCGGAGAAATCGCCAAAATTCCTTTGGGTTTTGGACTGGAAATACCGGATGGATATGCGGGATATATCTTTCCCCGTACCAGCATGGCGGTAAAAGGTCTGGTCTGTGAACTGCCGCCTGTGGATTCCGGCTACCGTGGAGAGATCCATGCGATCATCAGCAATGTAAGCAATCAGGCGCAGTCTCTTTTTAAGGGAGCCCGTATCGGGCAGCTTGTGATCACGCCGATCGTCATTGCGGATTTTGTAACCGATCTGGGAACAGAACGAGGAACCGGCAGCTTTGGCAGTACCGGCGAATAGAAAAAGGCTGTTTGGAGAACAGTTTTTGAATACTTATCGGTATAGGGAGCGGACATTTCGAGAACATTATAAAATATAATAAAGAAAGTCACGAAAAAAGCGGCCATTACCGTGACCGCTTACTTTCTGCTATTGAGTTCTTTCATAATACCGAGGATATATTGCATGGATTGAGGATCAAGCTGTCTTGCCTCTGCAATGAATTCCTTTAAGGTTTCCGGGTAGGTATTTCCTTCATCAAAGAATTCCTGCGGTGTCACACCCAGATATTCGCAGATGTAGAAAAAAGACTGCATAGCGGGAAGTGACTTTTTATTCTCAATATTATTGATGTAGTTGTTTGCCTGACCTAACGATAAAGACATATCGCGTGCGGAAACTCCTTTTTGTGTCCGCAGCTTCGCTAATCGTTCCGGGACAAAATCTTCATACATCGCCTTCACCTCCCATTCTGTAATAGATTGTACCTCACGCCCCTTTATTATCCGCAAAAGGAAAAAGGGTATTATCGTTGACTTGCTAAATTAAATCTATTACTATATGAAAAGTGAAGAATTTTACCTATCAGATGGAGGGATGACCGATGAAAGGAAAAACTTGCTGTGTTACCGGACACAGGGATTTACCGCAGAATGAGATCAACAAAATAAAAACAACCTTGGCACATGAGATCGATGCTGCTGTTACAGATGGGTTCACCTGTTTTATGAGCGGTTTTGCAGATGGCGTAGACCAGTATTTTGTGGAGCTGGTGCTGGAAAGAAAGCAGACCACCCCGGCACTGGAGCTGATCGCAGTGATCCCTTACCGCAAGCGTCTGGACAGCCTAAATAAGAAAACAAGAACCCGTGAACTGCTGGAGGCTTGTGCGGATGTTGTTGTGATACAGGAAAAATATCTCCCAAGCGTCTACTCCCACAGAAATCGTTATATGGTGGAACACTCCGACCGAGTGATCGCTGTATATGACGGACGGGAAACCGGAGGTACAGCAAAGACGATCCGCTTTACCCATCGGATGAAGAAGGAACTGCGGGAAATCCCAGTTGGAGAAATCGTCCTGCCGGATCACTTGAAACCAAAAACAAAATAGATACCTGTTGATGCGCTCACTTTGAAGTGGGCGTTTTTCTTTACCCATTTTTAGGAGGAATGCTTATGTGGAACCTGATCTTACATTTCCTTACCTTTGCCGGAGGGATAGTTTCCGGCGTTATGCTGATGTGTCTTATGCAAACCGGAAAACTTGCGGATAAAGAATTTGAAACTATGAAGGAGGAATAAAAATTGAAACTTGTGATTGCAGAAAAGCCCTCTGTTGCTATGTCATTGGCAGCAGTATTAGGCGCAACGGAAAGAAAAGATGGTTATCTCGAAGGTTCCGGCTATCTGGTGAGCTGGTGCGTGGGACATCTTTTGGAACTGGCACAGCCGGAGGCTTACAAAGAACAGTATGCCAAATGGCGGTATGAGGATCTTCCGATCCTACCGGAAAACTGGAAATATGAAGTTCCAAAGGATAAGAAAACACAGCTTGCTCTTTTGTGTCGGCTGATGAAGGACAAACGGGTTGATTCCGTGGTATGCGCTACGGATGCCGGGCGTGAAGGAGAACTGATCTTCCGTCTGGTCTATGAATATGCCGGATGTAATAAGCCTATGGAACGCCTTTGGATTTCCAGTATGGAGGATGCGGCGATCCGTGAGGGTTTTGACCATCTCCGTCCCGGCAGTGATTACGATAAGCTCTATGATGCGGCAGTATGCCGGGCAGGAGCCGACTGGCTGATCGGGATCAATGCCACCCGGCTTTTTTCTGTCCTGTATGGTGTCACCCTAAATGTCGGCCGTGTTATGTCACCGACACTGGCACTTTTGGTACAGCGTGAGTCGGATATTGAATCCTTCATCAGTAAGCCTTTTTATGTGCCGGAAATCACCTGCGGAGGTTTTACTGCTTCCGGCGAAAAAATGACGGAACGATCCGAGGCTGAAAAAATCCGTATGGACTGTGACCACAACTCCGCTTTTGTGCGTTCTGTGGAAAAGCAGGTAAAAACTATACAGCCTCCCCGCCTTTATGACCTTACAACTCTGCAAAGGGAATGTAACCGTATTTATGGCTATACGGCTCAACAGACCCTTGATTATGTGCAATCTCTCTATGAAAAGAAGCTGGCAACCTATCCGAGAACGGACAGCCAGTATTTGACGAAGGACATGCAGGCAACCGCCGCTTCCCTGATCCTGTGGCTGCGTGACAATATGCCCTTTGGAAAAGGCTACGCCGGAGAGCCGGACATTGACCGGGTAACAGATGACAGCAAAGTGACTGACCACCATGCCATTATCCCAACTGTGGAAATCGCACGGACAGACCTGTCAGAGCTTCCTTCCGGGGAGCGGGATGTGCTTACCCTGCTTGCCGTCAGACTGCTTTGTGCCACAACGCAGGTACACCGATTTGAAGCGGTCACCGCTATATTGGACTGCCAGGGATATACTTTTACGGCAAAAGGAAAGACTATTTTACAGTCCGGCTGGAAAGAGGTGGAACGGATTCACCGTATGAGTATCAGGCAGAGTGAAACGGAACACAAAGAAAATGAAGCTGTCGCTCTCCCTGTGCTGCAGGAAGGACAGACTTTTGAAGCTGTATCAGCAAGTCTCCGTGAAGGGAAAACTTCACCGCCGAAACACTATACGGAGGACACACTGCTGTCCGCTATGGAGACTGCCGGTGCGGAAGATATGCCGGAAGATGCCGAGCGTAAAGGATTGGGTACTCCGGCTACCCGTGCGGCAACACTGGAAAAGCTGGTTTCTGCCGGATTTGTACAGCGAAAGAAAAAGCAGCTCATTCCTACGGAAAAAGGAAAGAACCTGATCGCAGTCCTGCCGGACAATATCAAATCTCCCATCTTAACTGCAGAATGGGAATCCATGCTGAAACAAGTGGAACATGGCGAACTGTCGGCAACATCTTTTATGGATCAGATTGCAGATATGAGCCGGACGCTGGTAAAAGAACATACTACCCCGGAAGAACGTTTTGCGGATCTGTTTCCTTCTTCCAGAGGAACTGCACATGAAGCCGTAGGGGTATGTCCTCGCTGCGGAGCCCCGGTATATGAAGGAAAGAAAGGTTTTTTCTGCGACAACAGGGAATGTTCTTTTGCTCTTTGGAAAGATAACCGTTTCTTTTCCAGCAAGAAAAAATCCATCACAAAGTCTGTGGCAGCGGCTCTTTTGAAAGAGGGCCGTATTTCTATGTCCGGGCTTTACAGTGAAAAAACAGGAAAGACCTATGATGCGGAAGTGATTCTGGATGATACCGGCGGTAAATATGTGAATTTCAAGCTGGAATTTCCAGTAAAGAAAGGCAGGCGTAAATGAGCGATCGAAAAACCTTTGAATATGGCGGTTATCACTTCACGCCCATACGAAAATTTCACAAAAAAGAAGGCGACTTTTTCGCCATATCGAAACGGCTGGCAAGTGACCCCAACTTAGGGCTGTGTACCTATCAGGATCGGCAAAAAGCACCTTATGATTACAAAGACTTTTATACCGTTTCAACAGACAAAGAATGTGATATTTTCCGCTGCGAAGAAAATGGATTGTTGTATGTACCAGGAAAAAATGAACTTTTTATTTACCATGAACCAAAACAGAAAAAGCGGAACTCTATCGCCGATGCCCTTTCACAGCCCAGGAATGTTACTGATACAACCGAAATTTCCAGCGGTCGGCAAAGCAGAGCCCCGGAAAGGTAGGCGTTATGGCGGAGAGAGAATTGAACCGCTCGGAGCGGGCTACGATCCGAAAGCTGGTTACGGAGCTTTGCGCCAACTATGACTCCCAGGATAAGATCTGCCTTCCTTTGGACAGCCCTTGTTACATGCTGAATAAATGGTGGACCGGTGCTTATTGCAGGTACTTTGAAAAAGCGGTGCTGCCGGTGGATGCAGCACTGGAATCAGCCATTACCGGCGAGGACACCTCCATGAGACAGAAAATATGCCCTGTGTGTGGAAAGGCATATCTTCCTACAACCAGCCAGGCATATTGTTCCGCTGCCTGCCGGGTCTATGCAAGACGGAAATCCGAGCGGGAACGCAAACGCCGGAAGCGGCAAAACCAACCATGATATGTCCGCAACTTAGCCTTAAAAGTCCTTGATTTTCAAGGGCTTTTTGCACCTGTTTTCAAGGGAGCTGTATAAGAATACTCCGGTGCTTTGAAATGAGGTTAAGTTGCGGACAAAACATATATTTTAACAAAAACGATAGGAGGCGATTTTTTGAATATCAACACGATTACCGCGGAGGACCTTCGCCGCATGCCGGATAAGGAAGGACTGATTTTACAGGGCTGTGGCGGGGATCTGACAGAGTGGGTGGACGGGATCAATGAAATGCTGACAAAAGCAGGCATATTGAAAGATGGCTGTCAGTTTGAGAATGTGGCTGCTTTTCAGCACGGCGAACTGACCTGTCTGCTTTACCCGTTTGATGATGTGAAACTGGATATAGGAAAACTTGCCCTGTGGCGTTTACAGACCCATGAAGTCTATGGCGGCACATGGCTGTCGGACTTTGTGCCGAATTATTTAGGCGGATTTATAGAAACACCGGAAGCGTTGGCAGATAAACCGGATTGTCCGCTGATCGGAGCAGATGGGAACATTTTTAATCTGCTGGGTATTGCTTCCCGTACTTTGCGGGAGCATGGTTTGAAAGAACAGGCAAAAGAAATGTCTGATCGGGTATTTGTTTCCGGCAGTTATGGAGAAGCGCTCTGTATCATTGGCGAATATGTCAACATCACAGATTCCGAACTGGAGCATAAGAATTCTCTCCGTCAGCAGCTAAAAGCAACAAAACCGGCAGACCCGGTAAAAAAGCAACAAACTTCCAAACAGCAGGAACGATAAGGAGGGATGCGGAATGGAAAAGAAACGGACCTATGGTGTATGGGCAGTACGAAGCAGCACTTCTATTTTCGGACCGGCACAAAGCTGGTGCAAGGAAAATGGAAAACCGTTGGAGTTTGATACCAAAGCTGCTGCTGAAAACTATGCAAAGGAAGCCAACGAACATACGACAGCAAATGTCCGATACTATGTGAAAGAAAAAGAACCGGAGCCCGGTGCTGTTCGGAAAGGAACATCTCAACCGGAGCTGGATGCACGCAGCCATGAAGAAGTGATACCAAGAAATGATGCAGCGGAAAAACAAAATGAGATTCCGGGCAGACAGATTCCTTCTCAAACAGATCCGCTGGTAGAAATCCGCTCTGCGGTCCATAGTAATTACGCGGGTATGGTCGCTATGCTGGGTGCGGACAACCGTGTGTATTTGGGGCGTGAGGAACGCTGCCATTACCAGAATATGCAGCCATCTTACTATGACAATCAGGACGATTCCCTGTGTTTTGTCTGTGATCAGCCCGACATGTACTATTTTCTCTATGGAGAAGGCTGGGCGCATACCCAGGCGGAAATGCTGGAACGAGGGCTTACCCTGCGCCAGTATGAAGAATTTGCAAGACTGCAAAATGGGGTCCTTGCACAGTTTACCACCCAAAGAGAAATTCTGTTTGCCGGACAGCCATTTCAGGCGCCGGAGAGTTATCTGCGCAATGCAGAACTTTATGAGGAAGGTCAGACCGGCAACTACAATATGCTGGATGGCAGGCTGAACAACGAACCTCCTGTGCGCCCGGATCTGACAGACGGACAGACGGATGAAGAAATCCGGGAGCTGGTGCCGGAAGCAAAGCCGTCTTTGATGGACCGTTTGAAAGCAGACAAACCGGAGCATGAAGCAAGGCAGATGATCCCTCCGGCGCCGGAAAGGGAACGCTGATGGCCGGGGTAAGATTTGAGGATGTAGATCTTTTGGGTGCTCTTTCCCGTATCGTAGATCTTCATACCCAACATTATAAAGAGGACTTTGACCTGGATAAGGAACTGATCTCAAAACTGGCTGTGTCAGAGCGTTCAGAGGATAAACAGCTTCTTTGGATGTCACGCCCTTGCGGAACCTATACCCTGCGCGAACGGGAAGTTTATCTGGAGGGCAGCCATGAAAACAAAGTGTGGCGGTTTTACCAGGAGCAGACAAATGATCCCGTTTTGGCTTATGCCATCTCTTTGAAAGAAGTCAGGGACGGAAAAATATTTGGCGATCTCTATCCGCTAAATTATAGAGAACATGTGGAACGGATGAAAAAATTGACCTGTCCAATCGGAAATGTAGCCGTTGCTTTTGAGGATGGAAATGTTATCACGATTCCCTATCAGGAACGGAGACAATTTATGAACCGGCTTATGCCAGAGCATGGAGTCCCTAAAACAATGACTTATCTGCCAGAAAATGAGCCGGAGCTGATGATAATTCTAAAACGGGAACGCCTCAAACGCAGCTATCATGCGACAGCCGGAAATCTGGAGGAATATCTTGATAAGCTGGAAAAGACCACCCTGCGGGAAAAACTCAAAAGAGCAAAGACGGCGGTTTCGACGCAGGAGGTCTCATCTCATAAAAGAGGGTTGGAACGATGAATGGCGGGCATAACAAAAAATCCGTCCGCGTCGAATTTGTCATGTCCGAAGCGGAGGCCGAACTGGTAAAAGAACGCATGGCGGAACTTGGCATTACCAACCTGTCGGCATATCTGCGAAAGATGGCCGTAGACGGTTACATCATCCACCTTGATATGGGAGATATTCAGGAAATGATCCGGCTTCTCCGCATTTGTTCCAATAACTTAAACCAATATACCAGACGGGCCAATGAGACCGGCAATATTTATGCCGCAGATATAGATGACATCCGCACCCGTCTGGACAGCCTTTGGGATGGCATGGACAAACTGATCCGGGGATTTGCAAACATTTCATAAACAGCCGGAAAGCCGTTGCTTTCTTTTTGCCGTCACGGTAAAATTTTTATAAGGGCAGATGCCCTTCTGAAAGGAGGCAAAGCGTATGCGTTTGATAGGTAAATTACTGGCACTTCCCTTTATGCTGGTTACGGGGATTCTTTATCTGGTATGTAAATTTTTAGTGGTTCTTTCCGGTGCGGTACTTGGGATTCTTTCTGGGATCATCTTTCTGGCGGCATTGGTGCTGTTCTTTGTCGCAGGATTTTTGCCGGGTCTTGCATGGCTTATGATCGCCTTTCTTATCAGTCCATACGGTCTGCCTCTGGCGGCTGCATGGCTGGTAGGGATCATTGGCGGGGCAAACAGTGCCTTAAAGGATTTTATATTTGGTTAAGCAGATTTGGCGGGGCGCATAGGCAGCCCCGCTCTTTTTCTGCAATTATAACTTCTCTGATTGGAATTAAGTTAAGGAGGTGACGAAAATAGCGACCACAAGACTGATGCCTCTGCATGTAGGAAAAGGTCGGAATATCTCTACTGCGATCTCAGATATTATTGATTATGTAGAAAATCCGCAGAAAACCGATTTTGGAAAATTCATTTATGGCTATGAGTGTGATACCCGGCTTGCTGATGCAGAGTTTCTTCTGTCCAAACGACAGTATGCAAATCTGACCGGCAGAAATCAGGGTGCAGATGATGTGATCGCCTACCATCTCCGTCAGGCATTTAAGCCCGGCGAAGTTACGCCAGAAGAAGCTAATCAGATCGGCAGGGAGCTGGCACTGAAGCTCACAAAAGGAAACCATGCCTTTGTTGTCTGCACCCATGTGGATAAGCACCATGTCCATAATCACATCATTATCAACTCTACTACACTGGACTGTCAGAAAAAATTTCGCAACTTCTGGGGTTCTACCTGGGCAATCCGGCGAATGAATGACAAGCTGTGTTTGGAGCATGGACTTTCGATTGTAGAAAATCCGAAACCCAGCCGGGAGCATTATGGCACATGGCTGGGAAATAAAAAGCAGCCTTCCTTTCAGGAGCAGATACGCATTGCTATTGATGCTGCATTAGAGGAAAAGCCAAAAGATTTTGAGGAACTTCTACAGAAGCTGGAAACTGCTGGGCTGGAAGTCAACCGTGAAAGAAAACATCTTCGGTTCCGAGTTCCGGGACAAGAAAATTATACCCGATGCGATACGCTCAAAGGCGATTATACAGAACAAGCCATCAAAGAACGGATTGCCGGTACACGGACAGTAAAACCCCGCCATGCCTTTTCTAAAAAAACGGTTTCCAAAGTTGGATTGCTGGTTGATATTGAAGTTGCAATCCGTTCCGGCAAGGGCTCTGGTTATGAGCGCTGGGCAAAAGTGTTCAACCTAAAGCAGCTTTCTCAGGCAGTGCTCTACTTAAAAGAACATGGCGATATGGGTTATGAGGATCTTCTGGAAAAAGCCAACGCCACTACCACTAATTTCAATACCTTATCCGTTCAGATCAAAGATCTGGAGTCAAAAATGAACGCCAATGCCGAGCTGCAAAAACAGATCGTAAACTATGCGAAAACGCGGGCTGTCTATGTAGAATATCGCAAAGCCGGGTACAGCAAAAAATTCCGAACAGAACATGAAGCTGAAATTCTGCTGCACCAGGCGGCAAAGAATCATTTTGACGAGCTGGGAATCAAAAAGCTCCCCTCTGTCAAATCTCTCCGAGAGGAATACACCGATCTTCTGGAACAAAAACGGAAAGCCTATTCTGCCTATAAGCAGGCCAAAAATGATATGAAAGAACTTCATAATGTTCGGGCCAATGTGGAATATCTATTAGAGATTTCTTCCCCACCACAACCGCAGCGCAGCACAGAAAAATCCCGTCAATAAGATTTGTCTGCTTTTGGTTTTCAGCGTTCCAACGGAACGCGCAGCCATTGCCACCGGCAATGATCTCAGGGGTTTGGGGATATGTCACCAACAAGCATTAGCAGGAATTCCGGAAACGGGATTTCTGCTAAATACGCAATCTTACGTAAGATTGCATTGCTTGCCAGTAGTTTTAAGAGTCTTTGGCAGAGAATCTGTTTACAGTTGCCGCATTGATAAACCTTTGATAACTGCCTATAATAGAGTTATTATTTTGAACTGCTATAACAGAGAAATGCAAAAAAATAAAATTTTTTGTCCGCTGTAACATTTCGCGGACATTTGGGGTTTACAATGGCCTTATCAAATATGGAGGTGATACAACTATGACATGGCCTTTTGAGAATGACACCAGCGCCATTGTAAAAAAATTAGCAGACCGAAGCATGAAAGCGGATAAAAGACGCAATGCGTTTATTATCATAACGATTGCTTTTGCAGTTAGTTTGATGATGGTATTAGCACTATATAATCTCGGAACAGACCGTGAAAATAGGCTTTATCTGCAAGGACGCTATCAGGGCAGCTTTATTAACAGTACCAGTACCGTCTTTGAAAAACTGGAACATAACAACCAGATTGAAGCAGTCGGCAAAGAGGCTGCAATGGGAACGAGCCGTATCAATGACTATACTTTGGATGTGTATTACAGAGATCAAAATGCACTTGAACTAAAAGGCGTTACTGACTTGCTGGGAAAAATGCCGGAGGCAGAAAATGAAATCATTGTGGAACAGTCCTATTTGGAGCATTTAGGGTTGCCGGTTCAACTGGATCAAACCGTTACACTGGATATGCCTTTTGGAAAAAATCAGACATATCATGTTTGCGGCATTATTCAAAGCAGTAATGCGTCCCGTATTTATCAAGTCATTGTATCGGATGGCTTATATAGCCGGTATGAAAAAGCAAACTGTTACGATCTTTTGGTTCGCGTGAAAAATACCGAAAATATGGACAGCGAAACTTTGAAACTGCTGATAAACGAAATTGCGGAACAAAGCGGTGTACCTGAACAGTATGTTATGTATAGCTCTACCTACTTTGGATTGGCAGAAGAAAAATCCACGCTGGAGCTATTGGTGATTATCGGAGCAAGCAGTTTAATTGTACTGGCCTGTTCTTTGGTTATTTACAGCCTGTTCTACATTTCTGTTATCGGGAAAACACATGAATATGGCAGACTGCGTGTGCTGGGGGCTACATCGGTTCAGATCAAGCGTATCGTGCGAAAAGAAAGTTTTTTGTTATCCTGTGCTGCAATTCCTATCGGTGTTGTATTGGGAAGTGTTTTGGGCTATTGTTTCGTCCCGGACGGCTGGCATTGGATGACTACACTGGAATGTGCCGTTGTGATTGCCCTTGTTACAGAAATTGCCTTGAAAATTGCTGTCCATACCCCTGTAAAGAAAGCCTCTATGGTATCGCCTATTGAGGCGCTGCGAATCAATACGACTGATACACCGGCGACAGAAAAAACGCGGATCGAACATCGAAAAATTACGCCATCTTCGCTTGCCCGAATGAGCTTTGCCCGGAACAAGAAAAAAGCTATACTAACCGTATTGTCTTTGGGATTTGCCGGAGTTTTACTGATGTGTGCCGCCACCTACCTTAATTCAACTGATGTAGAAAGCATGGCAAAACAGCAATTTGCAAATGGCGACATTGTACTTTCCCTTGATCCCGCCAACACAAATGCGGAAGATCGCCCCGCCGGGATCAATGCACTTCAAACGAAAAATCCATTGGATGAAGTTTTGGAAGAAACGATTTCAGATATGGATGGCGTAAAGAATATTGAATTTATACAGGGCTGTGTTTCAAATATGGAATTTCCCACTCCTTTCAAGGATGGTAACAGCCATTTCTTTACCCAAATTGGAATCCCCGAAAATCAGTACGAGGCCTTTTCACAAGGACTAATTGAGGGAACCGCAGACCGCCAGAAACTTATCAACGGAAAAGGAGTTATCGTAGATAATTCCGCCAAGCTGTTAAGCGACTATTATAATTACACTCCTCAAATTGGCGATATAGTCAAAGTGGAAACAGCGGATGGACAATGGGAAGAATTTACTGTAATGGGGATTGGGAAAGCTCCTAATCTCGGTGGGGATTCAGCTTCTTTCTATTTTCCGCAGGAACTCTTACCTATGATGAAAGAAAATGTTTCCAACTTCAACATAACCTGCATTGTAGATGTGGAAAGAGATCAGCTTACAGAAGTTGAGAATAAGATTTTCCAGTTGGCGGAAAATCGTGGAGGTATAGAAGTTTTCAGTATCAGCGATATTATTACTTATCTGCAAGAGGAAATGGATAACATAAAAATGCCGTTATACGGATTGGTATTTTTCATTGCTGTTTTTGGGCTAATCAGCCTTATCAACACGCTAATGACAAACATTATATCAAGACAGCAGGAATTTGGTATTTTACAGTCTGTGGGATTGAGCAGTAAGCAATTCTCCAAAATGCTGCAAACAGAATGTTTCTATTATGTTTCTGGTACGGCTATTTTAACTTTAACGATTGGAACTTTAACAGGATTTGTACTTTGCAAAGTTTTCAATCAGGTTGGGACATTCGGGACATTGACTTATCATTTTCCAGTTTTAGAAATAAGCATATATTTTGTAGCGCTTTTCTTCATACTGGCCGCTTACTCCGTTTTCTCTGTACGATATAGCAAAAGACATCCTGTGATCGAGCGCATTAAAACAATGGAGTAAATTTTCCTTTATCAGAAAATTATGTTTTCTGCAACAAAGGACATTTGCCTGTTATACTATCTACAAAAAGCAAAGGAAGTGAGGATATGAAGCAGATTTTAATTGTCGAGGACGACAGTTTTTTGAATAAGATGGTGGCCTATAACCTGACCGCAGACGGCTACGGCGTGACTTCTGCCCTAAACGCCAGAACCGCAGCCGAAGCCATACGCCAGCGGGAATTTGACTTAGTGCTGCTGGACATCAACCTGCCGGACGGCAACGGTTTTGAGCTGTGCAAACTGATAAAGCCCCAGCACCCGGACACCATTGTGATTTTCCTGACCGCTAACGATCAGGAGAGCGACCAGATACGGGGCTATGAGGTGGGCGCGGTGGACTACATCACAAAGCCCTTTGTGATCGGGGCCTTGCAGCGAAAAATCAAAGCCATGTTCGCCATGCTGGAACACCACAAACCGGCCAAGGACATTTACGACGACGGGCGGCTGTTTCTGGACTTCTCGGAGCAGACGGCTTCCTTAAACGGCAAGCCCCTGACCCTATCCCCGATGGAGTACAAAATGCTGAACCTGTTCCGTAAAAATCCCCGGCAAGTGCTGACCCGTGGGCAGCTTTTGGAAAAGCTGTGGGATATAGACGAGAAGTTTGTGGACGAACACACCCTGACAACCTCCATCAGCCGGATTCGGAGTAAGATCGAATCCGACGGCGGCGCGCCCTACATCAAAACTGTTTACGGCATGGGCTATCAATGGACGGGAGGCGAGGCAAAATGAAGTTGCAAAACCTCTCGGTAAAGCGGCTGTTTGGCCGGGTAGCAATGGGGCTTGTCCTTTCCATGTCCGGGATCACCATAGCCCTGTTTCTTGTGACAAAACAGACGGCGGTGCTGCTGACGGGCGGGGCGCTGCTGCTGTGCGCCCTTGTGGGGATTTTTGTACTGACGCAGGCGTTTGGAAAGCGGCTGTCGCAGTTTACCGCTGACCTATGCCAGACTTTAGACCACATGATCGCCGGAAATGAAGCGCCCCAGCGGCCAGAGGACAGCGAAACCCAGCTTGCCAGAATTGGACACCGGCTGGCAAGGCTCTATCAGATCATGCAGGAGAACCGCCGCCGGGTGGACGAGGAACGGCAGGAGTTACAGACCCTTGTATCGGATATTTCCCATCAAGTGAAAACGCCGGTAAGCAATCTGAAAATGGCGACGGACACGCTGCTGGAAAAGCCTATGACCAAGGCGGAGCGCACCGACTTTATCCGGGGAATCCGCAGCCAGACGGATAAGCTGGACTTTCTCTTTCAGGCCCTTGTGAAAACTTCCCGGCTGGAAACGGGCGTGATCCAGTTGGATAAGAAACCGGGCCGCCTCTTTGATACCGTGGCACAGGCCATGAGTGGAATTGTGTATGCAGCAGAGAAAAAGGAAATCGTCGTGTCCGTGGACTGCCCGGAGGATTTGACCGTTTTCCATGACAGCAAGTGGACATCCGAAGCCCTTTTTAACCTGCTGGACAATGCGGTGAAGTACACCCCGGCAGGCGGGAAAATCGCTGTGTCGGTGGTGCTGTGGGAAATGTATGTGGAAATCAAAGTAGCCGACACCGGCAAGGGCATTTCCGAAAGCAATCAGGCCGCCATCTTCCGGCGCTTCTATCGTGAGGAAGAAGTACACGAACAGCAGGGCGTGGGCATTGGCCTGTATCTGGCCCGCGAGATCGTAACACGGCAGGGCGGCTATATCAAAGTGGTTTCGGAGCCGGGCAAGGGTTCGGAATTTTCCATTATGTTGCCGACTAAATAAAGCACACTTATAACAGGAGAAAACACCATGAAAAAAATCAATTTTTGCAAAGCAACAACAATCATCTTAATAATCAATGTTATTTTATCTATTGTTTTATTTTTCGTTGTTCCTGATAAAATAGCAATTCAATGGGTAGGTACATCCCCCAGCAATGCAGTAGATTCTTACTATGTATTTTTGGTGCCGGTATTGTCAGTGCTTTTTGCTTTTACGGGAAAACCTATTTTTACAATGTTCCTGTTTAGATTGTGGAATAGAACTAACGAGCATTTAGTGACATACTTAAATTTGTGTCTGCAAGTTGTATTTCTTACTTGTGAAATCTATATCGGATTATATAACCTATGTAATTTTAATGTTGCCATTAGTATAATTCTCATTGTGGAACTTATGATAGATGTGGTGATTGGATTGAAATTATTTCACAATCAATCTATCTAAAAGATTGTGTAGTATGATTCGGCGGACGACCATTTCCAGCTGTCCGCCGTGAATTTTTTTGAAATGTCCGAGCGTTGTAACATTTCACCCCGATTTTCAATGAAATTTTTTGGCCGCTGTAACATTTCGCGGACATTTGGGTTTTACAATACCCTTATCAACAAAAGTGAGGAGGCGACGCAATGGAACTGACCCCGACATTGATTTTGAATCTGGCGCTGCTGATCGTCCCGCCCGTTGCCCTTGTGCTGGTGTTCCGGCAATGGCTGGCCCGGCACATCCGCTGGACGGTTGCCTTGACTGCTCTCTGTGATGTTCTCCTATTTTGGGATGAACTGTTCTACTATGAGAGCTTCGGCCTGTTCGCTGTGCTGATTCTGGTGCAGTTGGCGGCCACCGGCGCAGCAGCGTTCCGCATTTACAACAAACAAAAAAAGGATTGAATTTTATGAGCATTTTACAGACTATCGACCTGAAAAAGTATTACGGCACAGAGCCGAACATCACCCGCGCCCTTGACGGTGTGAACTTCTCCGTGGAGGACGGCGAATTTGTGGCCGTTGTGGGAACCTCCGGCAGCGGCAAGTCTACCCTGCTTCACATGATGGGCGGGCTGGACACCCCTACTTCTGGCAATGTGATTGTCCGGGACAAAGAACTGTCGAAGATGAACGACGAACAGCTTACCATCTTTCGCCGCCGCAACATCGGCTTTATCTTCCAGAACTATAACCTTGTTCCGATCCTGAATGTGTATGAGAACATCGTCCTGCCGGTGGAGCTGGACGGGGACACGGTGGATCAGAAGTTTTTGGACGAGATCGTTCACCTGCTGGGACTGGAAGATAAACTGAAAAATATGCCGAACAATCTTTCTGGCGGACAGCAGCAGCGTGTGGCTATCGCCCGGGCCTTGATCACCAAACCGGCTATTGTGCTGGCCGACGAGCCCACCGGCAACCTTGACAGCAAGACCAGCGCCGAGGTGCTGGGGCTGATCAAGCGTACCAGTGCGGAGTTCCGACAAACCGTTGTGATGATCACCCACAACAACGACATTGCCCGCCTTGCCGATCGGATCGTCCGCATTGAGGACGGTAAGATCGTGGAGTAAGGAGGTGGCAGGCTATGACATGGCCTTTTGAAAATGATACCAGCGGCATTGTAAAGCGCATATCAAACCGCAGTATATCGGCAAATCGAAAAAGAAATATCTTTATTGTTTTGACGATTGTACTTGCCAGCGCATTGCTATCTGCTATTGTACTCTATGGCTTTGGGGTTATGCAGGAAACGCAAAACCGCAACCAAAAAACAGCGCAGATTATGTATCATGCGATTTCTGAACAACAGGGACAGGAACTATACAAGCAAGAAGAAATTGCGTGGGTTGGAGAATTTTTCAACGCATTTTCTGAACAGGTAAACCATTCAACCGTGAACTTTACTTATGCAAATGCAGATATGCTAACATCCCAAAGTATGCCCTATTCGGGAGATTTACCAGCTTCGGAGAATGAAATTGTAGTGCAGGAATCCTTTTTGGATAGTTTGGGCTATTCAAATGAATTGGGACAGACAATTCAAATCCCCTTTTCTGACGGCACTACCCATGATTTCAAATTGACGGGAATCTTAGATGTGAAAACCGGCGATATTGGGCGCTATACAGCCATTATATCGAAAGAATTAGTAAGACAGCAGTATGGCGACGGAGGCATGATTGATTATTACATTGGGCTGAAAGGCGCTCAAAACATGAGCGAGGAAGAAGCCACCAACTATGCAAACACTCTGGCGCAGCAATTAAAAATTTCCGATGATAATGTGATTGTCCGTTCCACATATTTTAACTTAAAGGACGAAAATCACGGAAGCGATATGCTGTTCTATTTCTTGATCGGTTTTGTAACTTTCATTGGTTCCGGCATTGTGATCTATTCGATTTTTTATATTTCAGTAGCAAGCAGTATCCGTAACTATGGACAGCTTCGCACAATCGGAACTACAAAACGGCAGATCAAAAAGATGGTTTACCGCGAGGGGAAATTACTTGCTGCCATTGCTATCCCGATTGGTTTGGTTATTGGAAATGTGATTGGGTACTTCCTGATTCCTGCCGGTTGGTACTGGCTGACTACTTTATGTGTGACGGTCGGGGTTGGCCTTTTTGCATTTATTATTGTGATGATTGCCATTCATACTCCTGTAAAAAGAGCTGCGGCAGTATCTCCGCTGGAAGCATTGCGATATTCCGATTATCAGGGGAAAATGAAAGAAAGTTCCGTGTTGCACCGTAAAATAACGCCTGCTTCACTTGCTAAAATGAATCTGTCCAGACAAAAGGCAAAGTCCACTTTAACAATACTTTCTCTTTCACTCGGCGGAGTATTGGTTGTATTGATTTCGACAATGTTAGTTTCCTATGATGGCGTTGCAGAGGCAAGAGGCAGGGCTTTCCCTGTCGGTGAATTTAACATTCAGCTCAACGCAAATCAATCGTGGGACACTGCTGGTATTTCTTTGTCTGGATTGCAGCAAAAGAATTTTCTAAATGCCGATTTTATAAATGCAGTAGAATCTATTGATGGCGTTACAGGAATCAAGCACTGGTATTACACGGACGCAGAATATCGTGTAAATGGTAATTCTGGAAAATGGATTCAGGGCTTTTGCCGAGATGAACAGCAGAATTTGGAGAAAGAGCGAATTGCGGGAACGACTGATTATGATGAACTGGTGGCAGGCAATGGAATTGTCTTGCTTCAAGAGCGTGCCGATCTCTATGATATTGAGGCTGCGTTGGGTGATACCGTCGAAGTGGACTATAAAACCGAATCCGGCCAAATTCGCACAAAGGCCTATACCGTCATGGGCATTGTAAACGAATATTCTTACTCCGGCTTCTCAAAATGCTTTGCGCTTCCGGAGCAGTTTATGAATGAAGCGACCGGGATAGATTGCACAGGTACGATTTCCGTAATTACCGATATGAAAAAATATGATACGGTAGAAGCTGCATTAAATCAACTGATAGACGGAAATAGCGATTTGGTTATGGAAACCATAAAAGAAAGTATCACTTATTATAGCGGACTTCAACAACTTTCTTTCGGGGTATTGTTGATCGTGGCTGTTATTGTTGTGTGCTTTTCTTTAATCAACCTTGTCAATACGACAATCACAAACTTCTTATCCCGTAGGCAGGAAATTGGAATGTTACAGGCGATTGGTTTGAGTAAAAAGCAGCTTATCAAAATGCTGTGCTATGAGGGGTTAATTTATTCAGTTTTTGCTACGCTGGTAACATTGGTTTTGGGGACTGGACTGGGCTTCCTATCCGTACAGGTCGTTGTGAAAACGATGAATCCATACTTTTACTATTCATTTCCGTGGCTGATCGTATTGATATATTTAGCAATCCTGCTGATTGTGCAATTCACCTTGATTTCTTACACAACTGGAAATCTGAAAAAGCAATCTCTTGTTGAGCAAATCAGGACGATGGAATAGCCGTATGGGATCGGCGGGGCGGCGTGTGCTGCCCCGCTTTTTTCGCCATTTCTCAAAGAAATTTTTGAAATGTCCGAGCGTTGTAACAATTCAGCCTGTTTTTCTGTCGAAATCAAAGGCACCTCGGACATTTGTGTAACATTTGTAGTTTATGCTTGTGGTAAATCAATATTGGGGGTGAGGACACATGAAAAAGATACTGCTGATCGACGACAGCGACACCTATACATGGTGCCTGCAAAAATACTTACAGCACCGGGGCTACCCGGTAAAAACGGCTTGTACGCTGAAAGAAGCGCGGACTGCCATCCAAGAGGAAATGCCGCTGGTGGTCTGCTGTGATCTCGACCTGCCGGACGGTTCCGGCATGGACTTTCTGGACGAGGTGCGGGCCGCAGACAAGGAGCTGCCTTTTATTCTGGCGTCCTGTCATGACAAGGACGACTACGAACAGGAAGCTATGCGCCGGGGCGCGACGCTGTGCATGGACAAAATGAAAGGACTGCTACTACAAGATAAGCTGGTGGAATACGCCTACCGGCAGTTATCCGGCGAAAAGGCCCCGACTTTTCACAAGCTGCTCTTTGTCTATGCAGAAGATACCAGCGCCGAAGTGCTGCGGGCTGCTATGCTACAAAAGGGCTTTGACCTGATTCTGGTTTCCTCGATTTGGGAAGCCAAGCGCCGGATTTTTGAGGATAAGGAAATAGAACTGATCTTGTGCGATCTGGAACTGCCGGACGGCACAGCAATGGAGCTGTTTCATACGCTACGGCGGGTGGCGGGGATGTTCCAAATGAAGAATCCCCCTGTCCGGCTTCTGCCGTTCTTTATCCTCACCGAGAACAACGACCCTGCCACGGAATATGAATACCGGCATGAGGGCGTGAACGACTATATCACCGCCCCGGTCAATATCCCGGAGCTGATCCGGCAGGTTTTGTTCTTTGTGGAGTAATTGAAAAATTTTATGGAGGTGATGATGTGATGGGACATTAGCTGTTTTTGATATAGAAGAATCCGGCAAACAGATTGGCGAAAAGTTATTTCTGCTTCTTAACGAGGAACAAAAGAATGCTCTAATGCAATATATTTTGGAGCAAGGAGTCTGTCATGGAACAGTATTCAATTCCTGTCACACTTCTTCCACAGCAGAGAAAAATCCTCTGACAGAAATACAAGAAGGCGAGCTTTATCTATGCCTGGAACACCGTACTGTCAGGGTTCGTGAACGGATTATCAACCTGACAAGTAAGGAGTTTGATATACTGGCATTACTCATTGCCAATCCCAAACGTGTTTTTACTTACGAACTGATTACCGATTTGGTTTGGAAAGAGGATTGTGATTTCTATTCGAGAAAAGCCATTCATAATCATATAAGTAAGTTGCGTAAGAAATTGCGCTTTGAACCGGATCTTCCAAACTATATTGAGAGTGTCGCCGGAATCGGCTATAAATTTGAACATTTGTAAGCTAAAGCCACGAGATTTTCTTGTGGCTTTAATTAACATCCACTTCCAAACGCTTAATATTGAAGGTTGTATTGTTCGAGCTAAAGAACTATAATAGATTCTATGGAGGTGCGATATGGAATATATGACATTAAAAGAGGCCGCCGAAAAATGGGGTGTGACGCCTCGTAGGGTAAATTATTATTGTGCTGGTGAACGTATTTCTGGAGCAGTAAAGATGGCCGGCATTTGGCTGATTCCCAAAACTGCAGAAAAGCCGATTGATGGCCGGACAAAACAAAGAAGGTGCAGAAAGCATGAAACGATATAAAATTATGATAATTGAAGATGATCCTGTGATACAAGGAGAATTGCAAACATTATTGAATGGAAATGGATATACAACGATTGGAGTAAAGAATTTTTCTGCTGTGACAGAACAGATTCAGGATGAAAAACCACATCTGATTTTGTTGGACATTAAGTTACCCGGAGAGAATGGTTTTGCTTTATGCTCTAAAATTCGTACCTTTTCCGAGGTGCCGATCATTTTTGTAACGAGCTGTAATACAGATATGGATGAATTAAACAGCATTATGCTGGGTGGCGATGCTTTTATCACGAAGCCCTATAACACAGCAATCCTGCTTGCGAAAATCGCTTCCCTACTGAAAAAAGCCTATCCCGCACAGCAGCAGGAACAGATCGTCTATGGAGATGCGGTGCTGCATCTGGAGTCCAGCAGTCTGGACTATCATGGACATAGTGTAGAACTTACCAAAAACGAATTAAAAATTCTCTATTACCTTTTCAAGAATGGAGGGAAAATCTGTTCTCGTGGAGATATTATTGAGTATTTGTGGGACAATCAGCTATATGTGGATGACAATGCTTTGAGTGTCAATATCAACCGCATACGGGAAAAACTGGCGAGCATTGGTCTGACGGATTTTATCAAGACAAAGCACCGACAGGGGTACACGATATGAACAGCAGACGATATTGGAAAAACAGGCTACCATTTCTGCTGACGAACCTTGTTTGTATGGCTGCACTCACTGTATTTTTGTTGGTGTGCGGCAATTCGGTTTCCGCAGTAGTATTGATCCTGATTGTATGGGCATTGATTTTGCTGACGGGACTTGTCCTCACTTACTGGAAACGGAAGCGGCAGATGAAAAAACTTCTGGATATGGCGGAGCAGCTTTCCGAAAGATACCTCATTTCCGAAGTGATGGAGCTGCCGGAACAGGCCGAGGATCAGGTTTACTATCAGCTTTTGAAAATGGCTGGAAAATCCATGTTGGAACAGATTGGAGAAGTCGAGCGGGAACGCCTGGAGTACAAAGAATACATTGAGCAATGGATTCACGAAATCAAAACGCCCATTACTGCCATGAAACTCCTATGTGAAAACCACCGGACGGACTGGACAAAGGAACTTCTGCTGGAACTGGAAAAGACCAACCGCTTTACCGAACAGGCTCTTTATTACGCCCGTAGTGAGCATACAGAGAAAGATTATTCTGTCCGGGAAATGGCGCTGTCCCAAGTGGTGCATGGGGCGATTGCAGATAATAAATATCTGCTGCTCCAAAGTGGTATGCGTCTGGAAGTGGAGGAAATGCAGGACACGGTTTATTCAGATGAAAAGTGGGTGCGTTTTATCCTAAATCAACTGATCGCCAATGCGGTCAAGTATCGTATGGAACAGCCGGTTCTCCGCATTTCTACTCATAAACGGCAGGATCAGGTGGTTCTTGTCGTGGAGGATAATGGAATCGGGATTGCTGCGTCCGATCTGCCCCGTATCTTTGAAAAGGGATTTACCGGTCAGAATGGTCGTATGGTTCAGCAGTCCACGGGCATTGGTCTGTACCTATGCAAACGGCTTTGTGAAAAGCTGGGTATTGGCATTATGGCGGAGTCGTCGGAACATGGCACAGCCATTTCCCTTTCTTTTCATATTAACTGTCTGATTCATGAAGTGCAGAGCTGAGAACCGTTCTGCACTTCTTACATTTTTGTTAGAACTTTGTAAGAAAACTTGATACAAACGAAGCCGTTCTTATTCTACAATAGAGATCAGAGGTGATAACAATGAAAGAAATTTTGAAACTGGATCATATCCAAAAATATTACGGAAATGGCGGGAATGTTACAAAAGCAATTCAGGACATCAGCTTTTCCGTTCAGGAGGGAGAATTTGTAGGAATCATGGGCGCATCCGGTTCCGGCAAGACCACCTTGCTCAACTGTATTTCCACCATTGATACCGTCAGTGCGGGACATATCTATCTGGATGGAACCGATGTAACGGAAATCAATGAAAAACAGATTGCCCGGTTTCGCCGGGAAAATCTTGGCTTTGTGTTCCAGGATTTTAACCTGCTGGACACGCTGACCATTTCGGAAAACATTGCCTTGGCACTGACTATCAACAAGGTTCCCGCAGGCGAGATTGATGGGCGGGTGCGGGAAATGGCCGGAAAGCTGAATATCACGGATATTCTGGATAAATACCCCTATCAGGTGTCCGGCGGCCAGAAACAGCGGTGTGCCTGTGCCAGAGCTATTATCAACCAGCCTAAGCTGATCTTGGCGGACGAACCTACCGGCGCGTTAGACAGTCACTCGTCACAAGCCTTGCTCTCCACAATCCAGAGTATTAACGAAAGCCTTGACGCCACAATCCTGATGGTAACACACGACGCTTTTTCGGCAAGCTATGCCAATCGTATTCTCTTTTTAAGAGATGGTGCAATCTTCACGGAAATTCTCAAAGGCAGTGATTCTCGTAGGGTTTTCTTTGAAAAAATCTTGGATGTCCTTACCATGATGGGAGGAGGCGTGAATGATGTACGCTAAATTAGCACTTGAAAATGTAAAGAAATCTACAAAAGACTATTTGATATATATTGTCACTCTGACGGCGTGTATATCTATGTTTTATGCTTTCCTTTCCATTTCCAGCAATTATTATGATCCGAATATAGGAGCAGAATTTAATTTAGATATATTAGGTGACGGAATTAAATATGCGATTCTATTGATTACTGTATTGCTGATGTTCCTTATGCAGTATGTAAACCACTTTATGATACAACGGCGAAAAAGAGAATTTGCAATTCAGAGTATTATTGGAATGGAGCAATCAACGATAGCTCGACTTTTCTTTGTAGAATCACTAATAATGGGAATTTTTTCGCTTATTGTGGGGATAGGATTAGGTGGTGTGTTTTCTCAATTCATTACTGCTATGTTGCTTCAAATGTATCATAAACCATTTGAATTTTCATTTATGCTTTTTCCAGATACAATCATTTTGACGATTCTATTTTTCTGCATATGTTTTGCGACAGTTGGTTTATCTCAAGTTCGCACGATACGAAAAATAAAGATAATTGATATGCTAAATGCAGATCGAAAAAATGATATATTGGGAACCCCCCACAAATGGATATACAAACTCTTTCCAGTAAATTTTGTCCTTTATCTGCTGATTACCTTTTATAATATTAGAACCCTGTCTTACTACTTTAACGGAGAATTTGAACTGGTAATCAAAATATGGTCTGCAATCAGCATTATTGTACCAATTCTGATGTTGATTACGCATATAAGGGAAAGATTCAGAAGAAAAGAACAAAACACAGTAAAGCAGCTCTTTTTGATTGAATGTATTTGCCTGTTGGAACTGATTATTCTTTCCATATTGCCAGTTTTCAAAGTGTACCTTGCAATGCCGATGGATAAAGGTGCTTTTAATGTTTATATGGGATTTCTGTTTTGGTGTGTTGTATTTGGAGTGAGTGTATTTTTCGTTTTGTTTAGTAATTACTTGTTGGTTATCAAAGAACGCCAGAAGTATAAAGAAGAAAATCTGTTCTTTTTTGGACAACTGTTATCTAAATTAAAATCGAAAACACTTTCAATGACTTTGATTTGCCTCACACTTACATTGTCCATGGCATTATTTTTTGTAACACCACTCCTTGTTGGATGGGCACAAGGTTTTTTGGAAAAAAGAGTTCCTTTTGATATACAGATTTCTTCGGACTACATTGGTATGCAGTCTGGTTATATCGGCATACAGTCCGAAAAAGAGCTGCCTGTAACGGATTATAGTTTTCTTGATTCTTTCATTGAAAAGAATATTTCTGTTCGTGATGATTGCTCTTTTAAGACATACTTTGTAAACAAAACTGACTTTTATAACCAACTGGAGAATAGCAGGAAAAATGCCTCACCCATCACAGCGATTTCTTTGTCCGACTATAACCATCTATTAAAGATGGCAGGTTATGATGAAATTTCTTTACGGGATCATGAATTTACAACCCAGTGGCTTTCCATAACGCCCCAAGATTCAATTTCGGAGTATCTTGAAGCTCACAAATCTATTAAAACTGATGGAGGCGATTTACAGCTTGCTGATATTTCTGCACATACAGTAGACTTAGGTGAAGATTTTTATAATTTTCAAAGTGTGATATATATTGTACCAGATCACATTTGCAATAAACTGACATCAGCTAATACATTCCGGTATATGATGGCAGATAAAACAATTTCTTATGATATTGCTCAAGAATTAAAATCATACTTTGAAAATTCAAGTCTTACTGATTCGCTTGTAACTTATAACATTACCATGCGGACAATCGAGGTTAATGATAATTCTGCTATTATTTTCATTATGCAAACTGGATTGACATATAGCGCAATCATCTTGTTTGTAACCTGTTTTACTATCTTGGCTTTGCAGCAATTATCAGATTCCGGGAAATACAAATATCGTTTTCGGGTTCTAAGAAATATGGGCGTTGAAGAACCACATATACGAAAGTTGATTTTGAAACAATTAGCTGTATGGTTTGGTGTTCCGGTTATACTGGCTCTTATCTTGTCTGGCGCATTCCTTGTATTTTTGTTTGTAGGATTCCATATGCAGATTGCAGTGTATATCGGAGTACAGCGATTGGTACAGCAGCTTTTGATTGTGTTGGCTATTTTAGATGTCCTTTTAATAAGTTACTTTATTAGTACATGGGTCTTGTTTAATAAGTCTGCATCTGCCTGACCTTTTTGCATTTTACAATGACCTTATCAACAAAAGCGAGGAGGCGACGCAATGGAACTGACCCCGACATTGATTTTGAATCTGGCGCTGCTGATCGTCCCGCCCGTTGCCCTTGTGCTGGTGTTCCGGCAATGGCTGACCCGGCACATACGCTGGACGGTTGCCTTGACTTCTCTCTGTGATGTTCTCCTGTTTTGGGATGAACTGTTCTATTATGAGAGCTTCGGCCTGTTCGCTGTGCTGATTCTGGTGCAGTTGGCGGCCACTGGCGCAGCAGCGTCCCGCATTTGCTACAAACAAAGAAAAGGTTGAATAGAAAATAGGTATTATCAATCAAAAATATCATTGGAGGTAACTTATGGAAAAAGAAACAATGGGAACTGTAATTTCAGTTACAAAACAATGGTGGTTAAAAGTGAATCGTAAACCTGTCCGCGCTCATGCTATGGATGGCGCAGCCTTTCCGCATACTATCAAGGTCAAATATACGATAGACGGTAAAGATTACATCTGCCGAAAATGGATTGGTGCAGGAAACAACGTTCCTGACAAGGGAACAACGATTAAAGTTACCTATTGGGAAGATAAGCCATCGAAAGCAAGAATTGAGCTCTAATCAATAAATTTATCAAAATATGGAGGTGATGATGTGATGGGACATTAGCTGTTTTTGATATTGAAGAATCCGGCAAGAAGATTGGTGAAAAGTTATTTCTGCTTCTTAACGAGGAACAAAAGAATGCTCTAATGCAATATATTTTGGAACAAGGAGTCAGTCATGGAACAGTATTCAATTCCTGTCACACTTTCTCCGCAGCAGAGAAGAATCCTCTTACAGAAATACAAGAAGGCGAGCTTTATCTATGTCTGGAACACCGCACTGTCAGGGTTAGGGAACGGATTATCAACTTGACAAGTAAGGAGTTTGATATACTGGCATTGCTCATTGCCAATCCCAAACGTGTTTTTACTTACGAACTGATTACCGATTTGGTTTGGAAAGAGGATTGTGATTTCTATTCGAGAAAAGCGATTCATAATCATATGAGTAAGTTGCGTAAGAAATTGCGTTTTGAACCGGATCTTCCAAACTACATTGAGAGTGTCGCCGGGATCGGCTATAAATTTGAACAACTATAATATGAGCCCACAAGGTGTCGTTTCCCCTTGTGGGTTTGCTTTTTGTAGCATATATTCTAAGAGCAGAATATGTAGAAAATTGCGAATATAAAGAGTAAAAAGCGAATGCCTGCGGACTGATACAGGAAACATAACCGATATAATTTTCTCCCAAGGAGGTATCAAGCAGCCGATTCAGGCTCCTCCTTGATGGGAGGAAATGCCTATGCGTCTATGCAACACAGATCCGCAGATAAACTGCTTTACATTCAGTCACCTATACGTCGTAGTCCAGCTCGTATGGATTGCGGCGTTTTTGGTTTCGACAAAGTTTGAGCATTTTCGCTATCAACCTCCCGGAAAAATTTCATACTGCTGCTTTGGCGCGCCTGTTCTTTGTACGGGCGCGCTTTTTTGTACCCTTTTTTTAATCAGAAAAAGACTTAGACCTTATCGCTGCCGCAGCCCACCCTCTGATTTCGATTTTTGCCATCAACTCAAACATCGAAATTGGAGGAAATTACTATGAAGAAAATCAATCTTCGGGATTATTACCCGTATTATACACAGGACATGATCGTTGAGGTGCCGGATGAAGTTGCTTTGTTGCTTCGGGAATATATGTTGTTGGAAGAAGCCTATCGGATTCGTACATACCGCTATAAAGCATTTTACTCTCTGGATCGAGACGAAGGTATTGAGCGTGAGATATTGCAAAAGCCTCTTAACCCGGCAGAAATTTGGGAACAGCGCCAAATGACGGAGTTGATTTATAAAGGTCTTTCCAAACTTCCGGTAAAGCAGCGCCAACGAATCTATGCACACTTTTTTCTTGGCATGAGCAAAGCAGATATTGCCAAAGCGGAAGGAACACACAAAAGCCGGATCACCCGTTCTATCGAAGCCGGATTACGTAGTCTGGAAAAATATTTCAAAGAAATTTTATAACAGACGGCAACTTTGCCCCTAAAAATGTACTGAATAGTAGAGGGACATATTCGGCGGGACAAGCTGGACGGGTGTGGTAAGGAAGCATATACATCCTCCCACCCCAACTGCAATATCAATTTGTCTGCCATGCCCCTTGCTTGTTCCTTGACAACCGAATATACGCTGTTACAGGTACTTCATTCTGTGTTCCGAGCGGCAGATGGGGCGGCGCGGTGACAGGCGGCCTAAGGAGGTGATGGATCCAGGCTGTCCGAGCGATAAACGCAACCTACGAAACCGGCTGTGGCAGGTCGGACGCGATAACGACGCAGATCATAATGGTACTTCTTCACAGCTTCCTAAAGACTTGGGGAGAGTTCCTGCGGCGTTTGCTTGCTCTGGCAAAGCGGCGGCGTATGCGGGACTATGATGCGGTGACGCTATCCGCAGCCTGTAACAGCCCCGTCCTTATAACAGAAGGACTTGCCGGGGTGCGTGGCAAATACGGCAGTAAAATCGAAATCAGATATAATGGGCCGGATTTATGTGTGTAATAACCATAGATCCGACCTATTCATGTGGTTTTGATAACACAGTTTTCAGAAGGGAGTTGATACTATGGAATTGAATACCATTGTCAGTGAAGTGGGTACACTGGTAGACATTCGGGATGTCTCTGTCAACAAAGAACTTTCCCGTGATGAACGGATTGCAGAATTCGTTCAGCAAATCAAAAATCCATACCATTTTAAGTGTGGGCGTTTTACTGTACAGGCCAGCTTTTCTGCTGAAGGTGCTACCCTGGAAGAATGTATCAAGGGTATTTTGCGATAGGTGCAATTTTAAGAAAGGGGCTGACTTTTCCGTAAAAGCATGGTAGAATAAGAATCGGAAAAGGAATTGAATATGGCATAACCACACTTCTTGAATTGCGGGGATTTTTCTGTGCAACGAAAGGAGTGTTTTTTTATGCAGGTTTACAAAGCGATTAAGTACATCCGTCTTTCTTATACGGATGATAAAACAGTAGAAAGTGACAGCGTTGCTAACCAGCGGCGCCTGATCGATGACTACATAGCCCGACACCCGGAAATTGAGGTTGTGGCAGAAAAAATTGACGATGGTTATAGTGGTGTTTTGTTTGATCGCCCGGCATTTCAGGAAATGATGCGGATGATCGAACAAGGCGAAGCTAACTGCGTGATTGTCAAAGACCTCTCCCGCTTAGGTCGTGAGTACATAGAAACAGGCCGTTATATGCGCAGGGTATTTCCAGCCTATGGAGTGCGTTTTATCGCAATTAACGATAATGTGGACACGGAAAATGACGCTGCCGATGATCTCACGGTTTCTGTCAAAAACATTATGAATGAGGCTTACTGTCGGGATATTTCCGTTAAGACACGGAGCGCCCTGGAAGTAAAACGGCGCAGCGGGGATTTTGTAGGTGCTTTTACCATTTATGGTTATGTGAAAGTCGGCGATAAACACAAGAGCTTGGAAGTAGACGAATATGCTGCTAATGTTGTGAGGGATATTTTCAGAAAACGGCTGGAGGGATTCAGCGCTTCCCATATAGCGGATGAACTGAACCGATTAGGAATTCTTTCGCCTTTAGCGTATAAGCGCAATCACGGAATGCCTCATGCAAAAGGTGGCTATACAGACCGAAAGGATTGCAAATGGTCTGCAACTACAATCATCCGCATTTTGCAGGATGAAACTTACACCGGAACACTGGTCCAGGGCAAACAGACAACGCCCCATTTCAAATTAAAAGAGCGTGAGGACAAACCTTCTTCGGAATGGATTCGTGTGGAGGGAACCCATGAAGCGATCATACAAAAGCACGATTTTGATCTGGTGCAACGGCTCCGCAGGATTGACACAAGGACTTCTCCCAAATCGGATAAGGTTTACCTGTTTTCCGGTATTTTGATCTGCGGATGCTGTGGCTGCCGTATGACCCGCAAGACGAACCGCTATAAAGACAAAGAGTATCACTATTATTACTGCCCGACCGGCAAAAAGAATGGCTGCACATCGTCGGTCATGCTGAAAGAGTCGGATCTGATTGAATGTGTGCAGGACAGTTTGAAAGGACATATTGAAAATGTTGCTTCTCTGGATGCCCTGCTGTCCAGTATCAGTCAGGAACGGATCAACCGGGAATTGGCGCAGGAATATGCCGCACAGATCAGAGTAAATGAAAAGCGTGTGGCACAGACCGAGGGCTTTAAGGCAAAACTCTATGAAAATCTGGTGAGTGGAATTCTGACAAAGGAAGAATTTCTCTCTTATAAGCGAAAATACAATGCAGATATTGAACTGTTCCAAAAGGCAATCGCTGAATGGAACGATAAACTTACAGATGTATTGGAAAACCGAAGCGAACGAAACCGTTGGATCAACCATTTTATGAAATTTTCTACTATGGAGGGTATTGACCGTCGGGCAGTCATGCAGCTTATCCGAAGCATACGGGTAATGGGTAAAGATGAACTGCATATTGAATTTAATTACCAGGATGAGTATCAGAAAGCAATCTCTTTGGCGGAACAGATTGCTACAAAAAACGAAGAAAGGATGGTGGGCTAAATGGCAAGAAAAAGCAGAAAACAGACGGCAGCTCCCATGCCGGCACCATCTTTGTATGTACATGTGGCTCTGTATATCCGTCTTTCTGTGGAGGATAACAAAAAGCGGGGCTGCTCAGTAGAAAACCAAAAGTTGGTACTGAATGACTTTCTTTCAGATAAACCGGACTTCGTTGTGTATGATACTTATATCGACAACGGAGCAACAGGGACAAATTTTCACCGCCCTGGATTTCAGCAAATGCTATCTGATATTGAAGCAGGCCACATTAACTGTGTGATTGTTAAGGATCTTTCCCGATTAGGGCGAAATTCTATTGACACAGGTTATTATATCGAACAATATTTTCATGCGCATAATGTTCGGTTCATTGCTGTTACGGATCAGTTTGACACAGCGGATTCCGGAAATCTTCATGGCGGTATCATGCTGCCTTTGAAAAATATGATCAATGAAGCCTATGCTCTGGACATTGGGCGAAAAATCAAAGCACAGGCGCGGCAGGCTATGAAAGATGGCGACTATATTGGTGCACGGGCACCTTACGGTTACAGGAAAGACCCGGATGATTGCCATAAACTTCTGATTGATGAAAATACTGCCCCTGTAGTAAAACAGATTTTTGAATGGGCACATGAACATGTGGCACTGAACCGGATTGTCCGCAACCTAAATGAGATGGGGATTCCGGCACCGAGCCATTATAAAAAGACCACTGGCGAGATTACCAGTCCGGGACTGATCGGAAGCGGCAAATGGCAGACCCGTACAGTGATGAAAATCTTAGAAAGCGAAGTTTATACAGGCGATCTGGTGCAAGGGAAAACAAAGATTGTAGATCATCAGCAGGTCAAGGCTGGAGAAGATAATCTGATTATTGTAAAATGCACCCATGAACCGATCATCAGCCATGAGTTGTTTCATGCAGTTCAGGAATACAGAAAACAGATCTGTGAAGAAAGCAAAGCAACTCCAAAACGTCCCTACACACCAAACATTTTCAAAGGTAAAGTGTTCTGTACTGATTGTGGCAGAAGCCTTCACAGGCAACGCGCCGAGCGCCGGAAAGGACCCGACACTTACTGGTTCCACTGCCTTACAAACAGCCGGGTAGAAAAAGATAGCTGCAAAGGTGCGATGATACAGGAGAAAGAACTGATTTCTACTGTTACGGATATTCTTGAAAAAGAGCTGACAGTTGCGCTGGGAATGTCGCTGCCACTCTTTCAGTTGGAGGCAAGACAAAAACAGGAAAAAGATAAGCTGAAAATTCAGATGTCGGCCAAACGACAGGAAATTGAAAAAACACGCCGGCTGATCCGTGGCCTATATGAAAATTTTGTACAGGGTATTTTGACAAATGACGAATACTTTGAATTGAAAGCGGATTATGAACATGCTATCAATGCTCTGTCTGGTGAGATTGAAGTATTTGAAAAATCTATGGACTCCCTGGACAACCAGCTTGCCAGATACCGTGCAATGGAAAAGGATGCAAAAACACTGGCACAGGATCATGTACTGACTGCAGAACTGATTGAACGGCTCATTGAACGAATTGAGATCGACCACGAGCGGAATATTCATGTAACCTTCCGTTTCAAAAATGAATTTCAGGGAAAGGCGGTGGAACCGTGCGCAACTATGTGATTGCCCTTTATATCCGTCTTTCTGTGGAAGATTTCAAAACCGAAAGTTTGAGTATACCAAATCAAAAACTGATTCTTCGTGAAAAAGCTATGTCTCTGCCGGAATGGGATAACAGTGAGATTTTGGAATTTATTGACAATGGTCATACAGGGACAAACTTTGAGCGTCCGGCGGTGCAGGAACTTTTAACAATGGTTCAGGCTGGAAAGATCAACTGTATTATTGTAAAAGACCTTTCCCGATTTGGACGTAACAGCATTGAAACCGGCTATTTTATTGAGCGGGTATTTCCTCTTTACCACACCCGTTTTATTTCCGTCAGTGATGATTTTGACACGGCTAATTTCAAAGGTGATACCGGAGGGATTGATATTGCTTTCAAGTATCTTATTAGCGAGTGTTATAGCCGGGATATGTCCATGAAAACCAAAAGTGCAAAATACGCAAAGATGCGTCGTGGAGAATATCAGAGTGTCATCTGTCCTTACGGCTATCGCAAGAGTGCAGACGGACGTATGGAACCGGACGAGGATGTTGCCCCGAATGTGCAGATGATATTTCAATGGGCGTCTGAAGGCAACACCGCAGCCGAGATCACAAGAAGATTGTATGCTATGAATATCCCCACCCCTGGGGAATATCGCAAACTTAAAGGCAAGGACTATTACAATGTTTCCCGAACAAACGGCGTTTGGAGTACATCAACGGTCCTGCGTATTTTAGAAGATCAAAGATATATCGGTACCTATGTAATTGGCAAGAGAAAGGTAAAAGAGATTGGCAGCCGACATACACAGTTAAAGGATGAAAGTGAGTGGTTCAAAATACCGAACCATCATCCGGCTATTGTAAGTGTGGATCTATTTGAGAAAGCCAATGCTTCTATTAAGCGTTTCTCTCTGTTAAATAAAAAGCCGCGTGATTATCTGCTCCGTGGTAAGGTATTCTGTGGATGCTGCGATCATGCAATGTCTCTACGAAATGGTGCGTGGTTTTATTGCCGTCATTCCGAGGTGGCTGAAACGCTTCCTTGTCATGGTGTGCGCATAAAGATGGCAGATCTGGAGCAGGTTGTATTTGAAACAATTCGGGCTCAAATGTGTCCGGCATTGGGAATTGATAGCAATAAGGATAAATTGGATTTGCAGACAGTCCAGCAGGCCGAACATGAAGAAAAACTCCGTTCTATTCAAGACAGCAAGCGGCATCTTTATGAGCAGTATGCACTCGGAGAGATTGATTTGGAAACCTATCGAACACGAAAAGCGGTTTATGACACGGAACTGGTACAAGCCAAAAATGTTCATGCTGTCATCACTGCACAGACAAAGCAGATAAAAAGTGATTATGAGATTAAGCTGAAACAACAGGAAATTGTGCAGGAAGTCGGAAACGCCAACATGCTGACAAAAGCTCTGATTGACCGGCTTATCAACAAAGTTTACGTCTTTCCAGGAGATCGGATTGAGATTGAATATGCAACACAGGATTTCTTAGAAACTAAGGAATCCGAAAAGGAGGTATAACCGTGAACACCCATTTGAAACAGCTATGGGCAGCTATGAGGCTGCCCGAAAAACTTCAAAAAAAGTTATAAATTTTTTTGTCGTGGGCTTGACATACGGGTGCCGGAGTCCGTGCAGAGGAATAAGCGGCAGCAGGGCGCTTTCGTCTGCCTGCGTGGCGTTGTAATTGTTTATAACACGGTGTAAAATCTGGTAAGGTGTTTCAAGTCCCATCATTTTCCCATTCCAGCGGGTAAAGATATATCCACCGTCTCTCCATTGGGAGCCAATCGAAAGCCTGTAATATTCCTGTTCCTTCTTCCATTCCTGTGCAAGGGAGATAACGATCTCTGGAAGTGAGATAGTGCGGGCAGATTTTTTTGTTTTGGTACTCTTTACGATGATTTCTTTCTTTACACGGCAAACGCTTTTCACTATGCTGATAGTCGCGTTCGTAAAGTCCAGATCGTCCCATGTGAGGGCGACAAGTTCCCCGCGCCTGCATCCGGTAAAGATTGCCAGGTAAAAGAGAAATTTATATTGTGTCATGCTGCGCCGGTTCGCCCGGAGATCATCGAGGCGCTGCGCTGGTGTGTCGAGTGGTCGCGCCAGCCTACCAGATGCGGTATAATAGGCGGGATTCTCCAGGGCTTCAAGGAAGCGTTCGGCTTCCGGCTGTGAGAAGAACACGATCTTCTCATCCTCCGGTGTGTCTGGTGCTTTTATCTGTACGCGCTCCATCGGGTTCGCGGATAGAAGATTCCAGCGGATAGCCTGCGAGAGCATGGCAGACAGAACGGCAGCCTTGCGTTTGACGGTACCGCATGAAAGCGTTTCCCCGGATCCGTCTGCCTTTTTACGTTTCAACAGCGCATTCACATATTCCTGTAAATAGAGCGGCGTGAGGTTTTCCAATGTCATATACCCGAACGCGCTTATAAATTCCTTGATAGCTGATTCTGTAGATTGCAGCGTTCGCGGTGCCTGGTTCTCTTCGGCGTATTCTGCCAGATATTTGGCGGCGTATTTCTCAAACGTCATAATATGCCCGTCTGTGTACTGACCTGTTAATACCTTGCGCTCGAAATCGGCGGCAAATGCGGCAACGTCTTTTTCGATAGATGCCGCGCTTTTGGGGTTTCCCTTAGCCGTCAACAGCTCCGGCTTGTAAGTGATTTTCCGGCGGATCTTCTTGCCGATGCTGTTATATCCACAGCTCACAACGATTTGATAGGCGTTTTCGCCTGTTTTTTTAATTGATGCCATCGTTTACTCTCCTTTTTGTTCCTGCCGGGCTGGGGCGTCTGGGACAAACAGAGGAAGTGCAGAACGATTCGTTCGGTCAGATTTATTTGTGATCCGGATCGGTTGTATCTGGTTTTTCTCGAAGCTTTTTTTCAAGTTTTTCGATACGCTCGTCTAAGTCTTGTATTTCTGCAGTTAAAAAAACAACCTCCTCTTTTGCATTGTCCCGAGCTTTGGTGTATAGAGATAGAAGCTTTTCTAAAAAGACTTCTTTTCTCTCGTAAAAAGGGTCTTCGTTACGAGTAAATGTAAAAGGGATTCGAATATTTTTTTCTTCATAAACGGTTTCAGCTAAATCAGCAATTGTGCAGTTTAATGCGTTAGCAATTTTTTCTAAGGTTTCTATTTTGGGGTTTCTAAGATTATTTTCATATTGGGCAACCATTTGTTGAGATACGCCTATTAAATGCCCCAGTTCTTTTTGAGATAAGCCGCATTCAGTTCTTCTTTTTTTGATGCATTCTCCTGTGGTCAAAATCATCACCTCCTCACTTTTAATATAACACATAAACAAGTATAAAACAATCAAAAGCACGTTGAAATACGCTTGACACAATCAAAAGAATGTGATAATGTTTGAGTGTAACAAACATTTGATTGTTTTTTTGGAGGTGAGAAAATGAAAATCAACAAAGAAAAATATCTGCTTGCAAGAGCGAAAGCCTGCATGGGCCCGAAAGAGCTTGTAGCTGCTGGGATTCCGCGTGGAACGTTGCTGGGGGCCTTGCGCCCTGGTAAAGAGGTGCGCCCGGAGACGGCCGGAAAGATCGCCCGCGCTCTGGGCGTGGATGTAACCGAAATTATCGAAGATTAAAGACAATCCGGGCTGGGGCGTCTGGGATGCACAGAGGGCATCAGAAAGGAGAAACAGGAATATGACAGTACCAACTATGGTTACAATCAAGGAAGCATCTGAAAAGACCGGAATTTCGTACAACCGGCTGCGGTGCTTATGCTTGGAAAAGAAGATCGTGTATATCACGGCGGGATGTCGGTATCTGATTAACTTTGAAAAGCTGGTTGAATATCTTAACAACGGTGATCCGAGACAGTAAAGGAGGTATAACACGACATGATGGTAAAGATCGGACTTGAGTTTGATATACCAGAGACAATGCTGTGGGTATATTTGCGAGAGGTTAATAGTGAAAAAAATCAGTATCCGTTTGAGTACACGCTGGAGCATGAACTAAGAGCCGCAATCAGAGAGCACGGATTCAAGTTGATGGAAGAGCAGCGGCGGAAAGATGCGGAGCAGGCAGCAGGAGAAAGGGCGAACAATGGCAAATAGACGAATGTTTTCGAAGGACGTGGTTGAAACGGACAAGTTTTTAAATATGCCGTTGACATCACAGGCATTATATTTTCACTTGGGGATGGAGGCTGACGATGACGGCTTTATAGCATCCCCAAAGAAGGTACAAAGGGCGGTGGGATGCACTGAGGGAGATTTGAAACATTTAGCTTCATGCGGATACATAATTCCGTTTGAAAATGGTGTTATAGTAATTGCTGACTGGTCTGTAAATAATTGGATTAGACCGGATAGAAAGCGCGATACACGATTCCCGGAGCTTTTGAGAATTTTGAATATAAATAACGGTGTTTACTATTTGGGCGGCAGTTGTCAACCACATGACAACCAGTTGCCAGCCGTAAGTCATACCGAGGATAGGTTAGGTAAAGATAGTATAGAGTTAAATAAGGATAATATAAATAAGGATAATATACTCCCTTCTGTGCGGACCTCAGATAGTGAAACGGGAATATATATGATTCTGAATGATGGATCATTCTATGACGTATCAGCGGAAAAACTGGCAATGTGGAAACAAGCATATCCAGAGCTTGACGTAGAGCGTGAACTTTATCGCATGGCTTCATGGTGCGATGCAAACCCAACGAAACGCAAGACCCGAAGGGGAATAGAAAAGTTTATAAACGGTTGGTTGATTCGTAGCCAGAAGGAACAGTTGAGCAGTTCGGAGAAAGGAACAGACAAGAATGGAACAGAAACAATACAAAACCCAGAGGAAGATCCGGAGCGCATCTCGGATATACAGGAAGTATGGGAACGCCTCAAACGAGAAGGGCGTGTGTAAAATCTGCTGCGGGAGCGGGTACGCAATAGAAAACGTGATTGTTCCTGAATATGATCCAGATACACCTGTCCGAATGGGGAGCCCCTGCCCGATATGTAAAGGGCGCGCGGATTTGGGCGATCCAGGCTTTCCGAGTATATTTAGCGAGGCAGATATGGGAAAGTTTGATTTCTCTGTGTATGGAACCGATACAGGCCTTACAATGAGGGTTGTTTCTAGTTTTTGGCAAGAGTACCCGAAATGGGAGAGTAGAAACAGGGGGCTGTACATATGGAGCAAGACAAAAGGGAGTGGAAAAACATTCCTTGCGTGCTGTTTGGCGGGATCTATTCAAGTAAAATACCGAAAGACGGTTAAATTTGTTTCTGCGGTGGAGTATTTACAGGCAGTAAAAGAAACGTACGATCAAGGAGCAGGAGTTCCGAACCGTGTTTTCGGATATTTAAACTGCGATTTGCTTATCTTGGATGATTTGGGAAGTGAAAAAGCCGGAGCATGGGCGGATCAAGAACTGTTTAGATTAATCGATCATCGAATGTGTGAAGGAAAGCCCATCATTGTTACGTCCAATTTGCCTATAGATTCACTTAAATGTGACGGCCGCATATCTAACCGATTGATTCAAATATGTATTTCGATCCCTATGCCAGAGACGAGCATAAGGAAGATAAAAGCTAAGGCAGAGAATGACAAATTTCTGGAAGAGGTTCTAGGAGCATGAAAAAAGCCCTGCGGATGTTGGCGCATCTGGCAGGGCACACAGCCGGAGCTGTGAAACAAAAGAATATAATCAAAGCTATGGAATATAATATCACAGCCCGGCGGAAAGGGAAAGACATGAGAGAAGAAAAAATAAATTTATGTGATTTATCAGCGGAAATAATCGGGATTTCGAGAATGGTATCGGGGCTGTCGAATCAGTTGGATAATAAAAAGACGGATTCACTGACGCAGGAGAGCTTACAAGATGCGCTGTTTGGCGTGTCCACGCATCTGGATAGAATCGCGGATGATTTGCGCGATGCAGATGCAAAATAACGAACTGCTTTTTTTAAAGTCGGATTTTCCGACATTTCAAGCTGCTTCCCAAATTGGGAATGTGGGACGGCTTTTAGACAAAAATGTCCGAAAGTACAGACGGCTTTACATAGATTTAATCAGACTGAACCGCTGACCGCTGCGATAGTGCGGGAAGTAACGAAATGTGACACCCTTGGAGGAATAAGGGGAGTAGCGAAACGCGACACCCTTGGAGGTATAGGAATGAATGAAAGAATGACATGGGAGTTCCTGAAAGCATCGTTGTTTATCAATTTTCTGTTTGCGCTGGCGTTCTGCTTCGTGAAATAGAGTCGGAAAGCGCGACGGAAAAGGAGGAAAAACGTGATAAAGATAAAAATATCGTATGAGCGGCCGGAAGAGCTGCAGAAAGTCCTTGAAAGGCTGGCGCCGAATGTGAAGAATTTAAAGGTGGCTAGGAAACAGGACGGCAGATTCTTAAAGGCATATGTGACAATGGAATAAGATTTTGGCAGGGGATAGGCACTTGAAAAAAAGCAGCTTATCCCCTGTTTTTTCTTTGAAATGGCTTGAAAAACAGCCGGAATCCTTTGTAAAATCAATGGTTTTCTTGAATATATCCCCCTATTATGGTATAATAGATATAGCAAACAAAACATTGATAGTACCCCACAGAAAAATGTGTGTGCCTGTTTACTCTCCAAACTGTGGAAGCCTTTGATAGAATGGCGCGGGAATAGCTTAGTTCAGAAATGAACGAAGTTGTTTCTGCGCCTTTTTGTTTGCTTAAAATAGCCTACCGGGCGTAAAACGGGAAAGGAAATGGAATGGAAAATAACACTAACACTCAGACAGAGGGAAACAACACCCAGCAGACAGCGGGGGATAGCACAGAACCGAAGACGTTCACACAGGAAGAAGTGAATAGAATCGTTCAGGACAGATTAGCGAGAGAAAGAAGAGGCACCGGGCAGACTATCGAGGAAAGAGAATTGGATCTTACCCGGCGAGAAAATAGAATGAAATGTGCTGAAAAGCTGACGGAAGCAGGATATCCGAAAGAATTGTTAGATATCCTTGATACATCAAACGCTGAAACGTTCATGGAGAATGTCGGGAAACTGGCAGCGATGCAGATCCAGGCGCCGAACGCAGCACCGATCCCGCGGGTGGTGGGCGTTACTCCGGGCGCTCTCAAAGATGGCGAGGAGGCGGATATTCGAAAGGCTTTCGGCTTAGACTGAAAGGAGTTAATGAATGTCGATTGATTTAGTAACAAAGTTCGCCCCGTATACGGACGAAAAATTTAAGGCAGAAAGTAAAATTTCACTGCTTACGAACCAGGACTTTGATTTCGTAGGTGCCCGCATTGTCAAAATTTATAAAATCAGTACCGCGGAAATGAACGATTATGTCCGCCATCCGGTTTCTGACTATGCGGCTTCCAGATACGGAACAGCGAAAGACCTTGACGCCACTACAGAAAGTTTTGAAATGACAAGAGATCGATCGTTCACATTCACGATTGACAAATTGGATGCGGACGAAACAAACCAGCAGCTCACAGCGGCAAAGGCACTTGCCAGACAGCTCCGTGAGGTAGTGATTCCGGAAGTGGACGCATACACCTATAAAGTGATGGCAACGAAAGCGGGCAATAAACCGGATGCGGTAGCGCTTACCGCTGAAAATATCTATACGGAGATTCTGAAAGCGAGCAAGGCGCTGGATGATGAGGAAGTGCCGGAGACTGACAGACAGCTTGTTGTCAGCCCGGAAGTGTACCAGCTTATGAAGCGTTGCAAGGATATCACAATGGAAACGGAGATCGGGAACGATTTAAGGATCCGCGGCGTAATTGCCAACCTTGACGGCACGAACGTGATCAAGGTGCCGGCGGTAAGACTTCCGGAACACTTCGGTTTCATGCTGGCTCATCCATCCGCGACGGTAGCACCAACCAAACTGGCTGACTATAAAATCCACCAGGATCCGCCGGGAATCAGTGGTGATCTGGTAGAGGGGCGTATCGTCTATGATGCGTTTGCGCTGGATAATAAAACAAAGGCTATTTATTATCAGGCACAGCCGGAATAATAAAAGAGCGCTTCGGGCTTTCCTGTTGGATTGTTCGGGGCGCTTTTTTTATGTGAGGTGGTAGATGGGAAAAATAAGATTACGGACAAACAGTGCAACGGAGGTGCGCCGGACTATATCACGGGTAATCAACATGGTCGCGAACGGAGAAATGGACAGCAAGACCGGAAATACAATCATAGTTGGCTGTAATGCGGTTCTGTCATCCATTCGCACAGACGAACAGAAACGCCGGATTGATGAGCTTGAACGGCTTATCAGAGAGAGCGAGGAAGGAGAGGGCAATGGATAGGATAGAAAGCCTTGAAAGGAGATTTAATCGCCTGCAGCGCTGCGAAATAGAAGATATGTTTGATGTAGAGCTGAATATTTACGGCTATGATTACGCGGTGGAAGAGTACGGGAAAGAATACGTTGATCGCCGGATGAAAGGAGGAAAAGAGAGTGGATGAGATTCTGAAGGTGCTTGCGATCGTACTTGGGGTTTGGCTGGGGCGCTGGATTGCAGGAAAATGGGATAAATAACAAAGAGGGGTAAGGACATGACGAACGAGGAACTTGTGATCCGGATCCAGTCCGGGGAGGATGTGGGAAACAACATGGCGCTTCTGTATGGACAGGTAAAAAACTTTATTCGGTCGATTGCCTGGCAGTATCGGGACAGCGGAGAAGTGGAGGATTTAGAGCAAGAGGGCTATCTTGCATTGTATCCGGCTATAGACAACTTCGATCCGGATGCAGGATGTAAGTTCCTTACCTATGCAGCACCTTGGATCCGTCAGGCAATGCGGCGCTATCTGCAGAACAGCGGCGGCTGTGTGCGGCTCCCGGTGCATTGCCTGGAACAGATTCAGAAGATGCAGAAATATCAAGCCGAATATTACAGAAAACACGGTTGTGATGCGTCAGATGCCGAGATTTGCCGCTTTATGGGTCTTACCCTTGAACAGGTCGAGGGACTTCGGGAAAACGCCTGTATGATGAATCTGCGAAGTCTGGAAGCACCTGTAACAGGGCGCGATGGTTCAGAGGATGCCACAGCGGGCGAACTGGTTGCATCTGCTGAAAGTCTGGAAGAGGATGTAATAGAGCGGATCCAGCGCGAGGAATGCAGCCGGGAGGTGTGGGCGTGTGTGGATGAGCTGGAGCCGAAGCAGGCGGCGATCATCCGGGCGAGGTACCAATATAGCGCCACGCTGGAAGAGGCGGGGCGGCTGTGCGGTCTGACGGCATCAGAGGCACGGACAAAGCAGAGCAAGGCGATCCGGCGGCTGCGGAGCTGGTACTATCGGGAGCGCCTGGCGCGGTTTCTGCCAGAGTACGAAGAAATATACGGCGATGGACTGCGAGGAAATGGCGTGGAACGCTTTCAGAGGACATGGACAAGCAGCACCGAGCGCGCCGCGCTGCATCTGGTAGAGTGATGTTTTTTAGGGACTGTTTGGGGACTGAAATCGTAAAAAGTCCCCAAAAGTTATGAAAAAGTAGAGAAAATAGGATTCGAAAAACCCTTATAAATCAATGGTTTCAAGACTTTTTACAGAGCATGGAAAGGCTTTTCTTCTCGTTCGTAATGCGTAGGTCGCCGGTTCAAGTCCGGCAGGGAGCTGATGAGTGGAACCCCTCTTGATTATCAAGAGGGGTTTCTTGCATAATAGGAAATACCTTGGAATTCTCCATTGCCTGTGAACAGTTACTATTACACAAGAAGGTACAGCCTTTATTCCATATAACCACTTGCACGATCTCCGCAAATGATATAAAATAATAACATACAAAAGACAAGGCGGCAGACGGCAAAGTTCGTACTGCCGCTTCCGTTTGCCAGGAAAGGATATTTCATGCCATGAGACAAGAAGAATGGACGGTAGAAGCGGCAGATGCATATCTGAATGAGATACCGAAATTTACCAGTGAAAAACATACGGCGGAGGGGCTTCGCAGGATGCTTTCATACCTGAATGCATTGCCGCAGGAGGAAAGAATCGTACATGTGGCCGGAACGAATGGAAAAGGGTCGGTCTGCTCGTTTCTCGATGCGATTTTGCAGAAAGCCGGGAAGCAGACGGCGCGGTTTACGTCTCCTCATCTGGTGCGCGTGACGGAGCGTTTTTCCTTTGATGGACAGGAAGCAGACGATGCACTGTTCCTGGAGGCATTTGAGGCGGTTAAGGCATCATATGTTCATTTTGAGCAGGAAGGACTGGGGCGTCCGACGTATTTTGAATATCTGTTTTTGATGTTCATGTGGATGGTGCGCCGGAAAAAGCCGGAGTATGTCATTCTGGAAACGGGGCTTGGCGGACGGCTGGATGCAACGAACTGCATCGAGCATCCAGCGCTTACGGTCATCACTTCGATCAGCCTTGACCATATGGAATACCTGGGCGGCACGGTGACACAGATCGCGGGCGAAAAGGCGGGAATCCTGAAAAAAAATATGCCGGTGGTGTACGATGATACGGATGCGGCGGCTTCGGCTGTTATCAGAAATCGGGCGGCGGAACTTTCCTGTCCGGCATATCCGATCAGCCCGGCAGTGTATACGGATCTTCGGCGGGAACATGGCGGGATGATTCTGATGATAAAAGAGAAAAGCCAGCGTCTGTTTATTCCCTTCGAAGCGGAATATCAGGCGGTCAACGCCTGCATCGCTTACCAGGCGGCGCGGCTTCTTGCAGTGGACGGGGAGACAGCGGCAGCGGGCATCCGGAATGCGGTATGGCGCGGACGCATGGAGGAGATCCAGGACGGAGTTTATCTGGATGGCGCTCACAATGAGGGCGGAATCCGTGCGTTTGCGGGCGCGGCGGCAGAGGTGGCAGCGCGCAGAAGAGAAGAGTCCGGGAAAGATGGTCGGATTTTTCTGCTGTTTGCAGCCGTTTCAGATAAAAATTATGAATCGATGCTGGAAACACTGATGCGGAAACTGAAGCCGGATCGATTGGTGCTGACTCATTTATATACATCGCGGGCACTTTCGATGGAGGCGATGGAAAAAGCAGCACAACGGGTGGCAGAAGGCTGTGAGGTTCAAAGTATACCAGATGTAAAAACAGCTTATCAGACACTGGTTCAGGAAAAACGTCCGGAGGATACCTGCTTCTGTGTGGGTTCTCTGTATTTAATCGGAGAGCTGGAGAAAAAGATTTCCCGAACTGGATTTGACAGCACCGCCAGAATGGTGTAAGATTAGCGGGAATGTATATCCATGTAATAAAGGAAGAAACTCTGGAGGAAAAACATGAGTGGCGAAGGAATGACAATCAATTTCGAGGAAGAAATCGAACATTTTAAACCGAGTCTGGAGGTCGAGGAGGTCGGCGAGGCGATCGTGAAGAGTGACCTGACAGATATGTCGGATATTATGATGGAACTTTTAAAACATATGAAGGAATAGGCGGACATGATGGATCGAACAAGAAAAATTCGCCTGATTTCCAACAGCTTTTACAATGCCGGGCTGGAACGGGCAAAGAGACGGGATTTAACAGGGGCGGTCGAGTATCTGAAAAAATGCCTGAACCTGAACAAGTATCATATTGATGCCAGAAATCTTCTCGGACTTATCTATTATGAGATGGGTGAGGTGTCGGAGGCGCTGGTGCAGTGGGTTATCAGCATGAACTTTAAGGAACAGGATAACCGGGCTGATTATTATTTAGACCAGATTCAGCGCAAACAGGATCGTCTGGATCAGGCGAGCGCGACGATTCAGAAATATAATCAGGCGCTTTTGCAGGCGCAGACCGGAAGCGACGATCTGGCGACCTTACAGCTTACAAGAGTTGTAGAAGCTAATCCGAGATTTGTAAAAGCGCATCTTCTATTGGCTCTTTTGCATATTAGTCATGAGGATTATACGAAAGCGGGCAAATCCCTGTATAAGGTACTCAAGATTGATAAAAACAATCCCAAGGCGAACTGGTATATGGAGATTGTTAAGGAACATACCGGCAAGGCGGATATCGAGCGGAGAAAGCTGAAAAACGCATTTTCCCACCGCCAGATGCAGGATGATGATGTTATTATGCCGCCGACGTACAAGGAGAATACGGGACTGCAGTCGGTGCTCAATATCGGCGCTGGACTGCTTTTGGGCGCGGCAGTTATCTTTTTCCTGGTGATGCCAGCCAAGATTAAGCAGGCAAATAATGCACATACGCAGGAAATGCTCCAGTACAACGAGCAGCTCAATCAGAAAAATGAAGAGATTGACAGTTTAAATGAGAGCATTGAGACCTCGAAAAAGGACAAAGAAGAGGCGGAGAACAAGCTGGATACGATGCTCAACAGCAATGACAGCGTTCTGAACCAGTATGCGAAGCTCGTCAAAATGCTGCAGGCATACCGCAACAATAACCTGGCAGAGGCGGTTACCTATTATGAGGGCTTTGATCCGTCGTTATTTACGGACGAGACGGTCGTTTCCATTGCCAACGGGGTAAAGCAGGACATCGAGACAAACGGCTACCAGACGCTGGAAGATCTGGCATACACGATGTGGTCGGCAGGTCGTATGCAGGAAGCACTGGCAGATTACCAGACCTGTCTGGCGATCCGTCCGGCAAACCCGAAGGTTATCTTCAGCATGGGTATGATTTACCGGGCACAGGGCGAGACAGACAAGGCGGTCGAAATGTTTACGCAGATTGTGACCCAGTATGCGGATTCCGAGCAGGCGGACAAGGCAAGACAGCAGCTCGCCGAGCTTGCGCCGGATAACCAGCAGGCTGCAGTTCCAGGTCAGTCCATCATCAGTCAGGGAGAGACTGCGGCGGATGAAACGGCAGCAGGCAGCGGAGCGGAGACGCAAGCGGCGCAGTAAGTACAAATATAATACGGCAGATAATTAAGAAGAAAAGCACTGTAAAGATAAAAACTTTACGGTGCTTTTTTGTGTAATAGGAAATTCCTTGGAATTCCCTATTACACAAAAAGGCACTAACGTGCCAATGATGCGCACTCGCGCGAAGCAGAAACATGCCGCATAAAAAATCGAAAAAGGGGGAATCCTGATATGGAACGAAATATGTTTACATACGAAGCGATCGATTCGGCGCTGGTGATTCATCTGCCGAAGGAGGTAGATCATCATAACTGCCTGACACTCAAATATGAAACAGACCTGCTTCTGGCGGAAAATTATATTAACCGGATTATTTTTGATTTTTCGGGGACGGAATTTATGGATAGTTCCGGGATCGGTGTGATTCTCAACCGGTATAAGCAGATGGAGGGCAGCAGCGGCACGGTGGCGGTGTACGGGGCAGGCGAGCGGATGCGCCGGATTTTGCGGATCGGTGGCGTGTATCGTTTGGTGCAGTCGTACCGGACGAGAGAGGAGGCACTGGATGGGAGACATTAAAGGAGAGATGAATATGTATGCGGATGATATATCTGTATCAGAAACGGAAGTGAAAGGAAAACTTAAAAAAATAAAAAATTCAGAAGAATACAGAAAATTTGAACAGAATGAACAGAGACAAGCAGAGAAGAATGGCACGTGGATGCACCTGGAGATAGACAGCCATTCATCGAACGAGGAGTTTGCCCGTGTCACAGCGGCAGTATTCATGAGTCGGATGAATCCGACGATGGAGGAGCTGGAGGATGTGAAAACGGCGGTCTCGGAGGCGGTGACAAATGCGGTGATTCATGGGTATAGCGATGAAATCGGAATTATTTACATAGAAGCGCGGATTGAGGGAGAAGAACTGATAATTTCGGTCCGGGATGAGGGAAAAGGAATCATGGATGTGGAAAAGGCGATGGAGCCGATGTATACGACAGACACGACCGGCGAGCGCTCAGGGATGGGCTTTTCGTTTATGGAAGCGTTTATGGATGAGGTCGAGGTGGAGTCCAAGGTGGGCTGCGGAACGTGCGTGACGATGAAAAAGCGAATTGGAAGGGGATATATGAATAAAGAGCAGGAAGAAAAAGAAACGGCAGAGTCCTATGGATAAAACCATCGAGCAGATCAAACGGGCACACCAGGGCGATAAGACGGCGCGGGAGGCGCTGGTAAAGGATAATCTGGGACTTGTATGGAGCATCGTCCGCCGCTTTGCGGGGCGGGGGTGTGAGACGGAGGACTTATTTCAGATCGGAAGTATCGGGCTGTTGAAGGCGATTGATAAGTTTGACCTATCATATGAGGTGCGTTTTTCGACCTATGCGGTGCCGATGATTGCGGGGGAGATCAAACGTTTTCTCCGGGATGACGGGATCATCAAGGTCAGTCGTTCCATCAAAGAGCAAAACCAGCGGCTCCGGGCAGCGCGGGAAGCGCTCTGCACGGCGCTTGGGCGGGAGCCGACGCTGGAAGAGCTGGCGGCGCAGATTGGAGTGAGCTGTGAGGAAGCTGCCGCATCGATGGCGGCGGACAGTCCGGTTGAATCGCTCTCTGCACCAGCCAGCGCCGGGGAAGAAACTGGTCTTCTGCTTCAGGACCGGATTGCTGGGGAGACAGCGGAGAATGAGGTTCTGCTTGACCGGATGCTTTTGGGAGATTTGCTGAAAATGCTCAATGGACGGCAGCGGGAGATCATTGTGCGGCACTATTTTTATGATCAGACACAGACTCAGATCGCGGCGCAGCTCGGCATTTCACAAGTACAGGTGTCGCGGATCGAGCGGAAAATATTAGGGCAGATGCGCGCAAAGCTGGAAGAAACATGAGAAAAAAGACAGGCTCATAATTCAGAATATATGAATGTGCATACTCCATTGAAAGACAGCCATACTACTGGATACAGGAACTTTTGGAGTTTCCAGAATACACAGGAAGGATGGAAAAAAATGACGGGAAATGTGAAAGTGACAATGAAAAAAAAGATGGGAATCTGTATCTGGGTCGGATGCATGATTCTGATTGTGGCAGCGCTCTGTCTCTGTCTGATGGCAGTGGGGCGGGACAGCGTCTACATTGACGGAACCTTCGTACAGCATTCCGGGGACAGCGCGGAGGCATTTTTGAGACCGGAGGCACAGACGGAGAAGGCAGCATTATGACACAGACGGTCTATCTGAAACTCAGCCAGATCACGCAGGTACATGAGAAAAATGTACCGCTTGCAAGCCTGGGAGAAGTTTATTGCAGTGAAAAAAGCGTGGAAAGCCGCTGCCGTGCGATGATCGTGAAGAGGATCCGCGGCGGCGGGAAACAGCGCGAAAGCCGTCTGGTTGGAAACGTCATGGAGATTATCCAGCAGATTGAACGGGAAATTCCGGGGACATCGGTGCAGAATCTGGGGGAGACGGACTATGTCATTCATTATCAGCCGCCGCGCCGTCAGGCGCTTGTCTGGCAGTGGTGCAAGACGCTGTTCGTCTGCTTGATTTGCTTTTTCGGGGCGGCATTTGCGATCATGACATTCAACAATGATGCAAACGTGCTGGATGTATTCAGGAAAATATATGAGATCACGACGGGGCAGGCGTCGGACGGAACAACGCTGTTGGAGGTCGGTTATTCGATCGGGCTTCCGGTGGGGATTTTGCTGTTTTTTAACCATTTTACTTCGTGGAAATTCAGTCTCGATCCGACGCCGCTGGAGGTAGAAATGCGCCTGTATGAGGAAAATGTCAATAAAACGCTGATTCAGAACGAGGAGCGGAAGGAGGATGACATCGATGTTTCTTAAAGAAGCGCTGCTTTTGCTGGCGGGGCTGGCGGCGGGAAGCACGGTGGCAGCAGGAGTCTACGCCTTTCTGGTGGTCATCGGCGTTTATCCGCGCCTGATTGGAAAGACGGCGACGGCGTCGAAGGGGAAAATTTTCTTGTATGAGACGATTATCGCGCTGGGAGGATTGTTTGGAAATGTGGTGGATTTATTTACAGAGAAAGTGAAACAGCTGACCGGGAGTTTTCTGAGAATAGCGTGGCCAGCGGCAATGCCGGAGGCAGAGTTGTGGCAGAAGGCAGCAGAAGGCGGTGGCAGAACGGGAGCTGGTGCTGGATTTCTGGTGATGCTTGGAAATGTCTCCGGACAGCTGCTTCTAGCGGCTGCGGGACTTTCCTGTGGTATTTTTGTAGGCTGCCTCGTCATGTCGCTGGCAGAGACATTGAAAGCCCTGCCGGTGCTGAGCCGCCGCCTGCGTCTGGCAGTGGGGCTGCCATATCTCCTTCTTTCGATTGCGGCGGGGAAATGTGCGGGTTCGCTGTATTATTTCTTATATGGAATTGGAAGACAGTAGAAGAGAGGAGAAACCATGGAAGCCAGAAAAGATCAATATGAAGCATATGTCAAATCGGTTACGCCCGTCCACAGTACATGGAAAAATGTGTTGATGGCGGGCATTTCCGGCGGGCTGATCTGCCTGGCGGCGCAGATCAGCACAAATTGTCTGGTTCAGACAGGCATGGAGGAGAAAACAGCGGCGCTCTGGACGATGCTGGGACTGATTCTGCTCAGCGTTATCCTGACAGGGGCAAATGTATTCCAGAAGCTGGCGCGTGTTTTTGGGGCTGGTGTGTTGGTTCCGATCACCGGATTCGCCAATTCAGTTGCATCCCCGGCGCTGGAATACAAGGCGGAAGGGCAGGTATTTGGTGTCGGATGCAAAATATTTACAATCGCGGGTCCGGTGATCCTGTATGGGATTCTGAGTTCGTGGGGATTAGGGGTTGTGTATTGGGGGTGGATGATGCTGACTCAATAATAAACGAAAAAAAGTCTCAATAATATAATAAGAATCTTTCTTGTTTTGTGAAAAATGAGGGTTTACAATCCGGAAATAAATACCTATAATAGCCATAGGGTAATCTGGCTGTCTGAACAATCAGATTTATCTCAGTCGAGAAGACTCCCACCTCTTCAGGTGGTGAGTAATGGCAAATTTGTCTCAGTGGGAGTTGGGTCTCCGACTGAGATAAACGCTCCGCGAGGATGCACAGTGATTCTGATAGGAATATGTCAGCTTTGCTGACCAGAATCACGCGCCAAGTCTCACGGACGTTCGACTTGAATATAGAAAAAAGGAACCAGAGAGATGGACGTTTGCTAAGAGGGATAACCGCTTTCGTGACGAGGCGGCTGTCACAGATCAGACAGACCGAGCATGAATGTCTCAGCCGGTCCCGGAAATGGAGTGCTTTATGGCAGAAAAAGTGTTAGAAGTAAATCAGATAAAAGCAAATATAGAAGAAAAAGAGATCCTGCACGGCGTTGATTTGAGCGTCGGCGCAGGAGAGGTACATGTCCTGATGGGACCGAACGGCGCGGGCAAATCGACGCTCGGAAACGTCCTGATGGGAAACCCGCGATATCAGATCACGGGCGGTCAGATCTTATTTAAGGGTGAGGATATCACACATGAGTCCACGGACAAGCGTTCCAAAGCCGGTATGTTCCTGTCCTTCCAGGAGCCGCTGGAGGTACCGGGACTTTCGCTGGAAAGCTTCCTGCGGAGCGCGATGCGCCAGCAGACTGGCAAGAACTTAAAGATCTGGGAATTTCATAAACAGCTCAAAAAGGCGATGGACATTCTCCAGATGGATGAATCGTATGCACAGAGAAGCTTAAACGTGGGCTTTTCCGGTGGTGAGAAGAAAAAATCTGAGATTTTACAGCTGATGCTCTTAAATCCGAGCCTGGCAATCCTCGATGAGACAGACTCTGGTCTGGATGTTGATGCAGTCCGTCTGGTTTCTAAGGGTGTGGAAGAGTACCAGAAGAACCAGAACGGCGCGCTTCTTATTATCACGCACAGCACCCGGATTCTCGATGCACTGCATGTTGACTATACGCACATCATGGTAGATGGAAAGATCGTGGCAACCGGTGACGGCTCCCTGGTTGATAAGATTAACCAGGAAGGCTACGAATCCTTTATCCGTGAGGCGGGTGTGGCAGACGCCCGGAACTAATCGTTACTGTTCGCAGGCAGGCATTTTTGAAATCGAAGGTGCCGCAGGATAACGCGACAGTAATAACGAATCAGCACGGGTAATATGGAGGCATCGAACATGAAAGAAAAAACGTATGTAGATGACATAGATCGCAGCATCTACGATATAAAAGACAAAGAAAATGACGCATATAAAGTAAAAGCGGGTCTGACCCCGGAGATCGTTGAGAAGATTTCTAAGGAGAAAAATGACCCGGCATGGATGCAGCAGTTCCGTCTGCAGTCCTTACAGATTTACAATTCCCTGCAGGTCCCGAACTGGGGACCGGATATTGAGGATCTGGACATGGATAATATCGTAACCTATGTCCGCCCGAAATCCAAGATGAGCGCCAAATGGTCGGAGGTTCCGAAGGACATCAAAGATACCTTTGAGCGTCTGGGAATCCCGCAGGCGGAGCAGAAATCACTGGCAGGTGTGGGCGCCCAATATGACTCGGAGTTAGTATATCATAACGTGCGCGCGGAGGTAGCGGCGCAGGGCGTTGTCTACACCGATCTGGAGAGCGCAATGCACGGCGAATATGCGGAAATGATCCGGACGCATTTTATGCATCTGGTCAAACCGCAGGAACATAAATTTGCAGCGCTGCACGGGGCGGTCTGGTCCGGCGGATCTTTTGTGTACGTGCCAAAGGGCGTGTCGGTTACGATCCCGCTTCAGTCCTATTTTCGACTCAATGCACCGGGAGCCGGACAGTTTGAACATACTCTGATCATCGTTGATGAGGGGGCATATCTGCATTTCATCGAGGGCTGTTCTGCGCCGAAATATAACGTAGCAAACCTGCATGCGGGCTGTGTCGAGCTGTACGTCGGCAAAAATGCGAAACTCCGCTATTCGACGATCGAGAACTGGTCGAAAAATATGTACAATTTGAACACCAAACGCGCGATTGTGGAAGAGGGCGGCACGATCGAGTGGGTATCGGGTTCCTTTGGTTCCCATGTATCGTATCTGTACCCGATGAGTATTTTAAAGGGCGATGATTCAAGAATGGAATTTACCGGCATTACTTTTGCCGGAGAGGGTCAGAACCTCGATACCGGTGCGAAGGTAGTCCACACGGGTAAACGGACTTCTTCCTATATTAATACGAAATCTATTTCCAAGGACGGCGGTATCAGTACGTTCCGAAGCAGCGTGCAGATTGGAAAACAGGCATCCGGTTCTAAGGCATCGGTTTCCTGCCAGTCTCTGATGCTGGATGATATTTCACGTTCCGATACGGTCCCGGCGATGGATATCCGGACCCGCGACGCGAACGTTGGCCATGAGGCAAAGATCGGACGGATCAGCGACGAGGCTGTTTTCTATCTGATGTCACGCGGCATCAGCGAGGAGGACGCGCGCGCAATGATCGTCAGCGGATTTGCGGATGATGTATCGAAGGAGCTGCCGCTTGAGTACGCGGTTGAGATGAACAACCTGATTCAGCTTGAGATGAAAGGCAGTATCGGATAATAGATGGTTACTGTTTGCAGCGGGGATTTTGAAATGACAGATTCTGCTGCGGGGCATGCAAGTGCATGAATGGTAACGACAGGAGGAAACAATGGGACAGAAAGAAATGACAGTAAACATTCTTCCGACCCGAACCTGGAACCGGCTGGGAATGAACGAAAGCCAGATACAGATTGAGTGGCCGGAGGAAAGTGTTTTGATAAAACCGGAGCGCCTGGCAGCAGGTGTGACCTGGGAAAAAGAAATCTCCGGAAAAGAGTGGGACGAGATCCAGACCGGCATGGGACGCGAGTACGATGCGATGGCGGCGGAATGCGGAACGGCTGGCGCAAATAGAACGGACACTGTAAATGGAACGGCTGTTGCAGAAGAAAATGCCGGTGCGGGAAGTATCTACCGGCTGACAGCGGAAGCGGCAGCTGTTCTGCAGAGTGAAAATACAGAATGGACGGTTCTCTGCGTCGATTACAAAAACGGCAGTTATCAGAACCGCCTCTGCCTGGATGCAAAGGAAAACAGCCGCTTAAACGTGCTGATCGTATTCCGCTCCGGGGAGGACGCACAGGGAACATCCTCGTTCCAGGTAAAGGTCCATGCGGAAAAGAATGCAAAGGTACAGCTTCAGGAAGTGCAGCTTCTCGGCGCCGGATATACCTGCCTGAGTGATATCGGTGCGTCCTGCGGGGAAAATGCCACATTTGAGCTTTTGAAACTGGAGCTGGGCGCAGGCAAGGTCTACGCGGGCTGCCTGACCGAGCTGGAAGGAAAAAAGAGCGCATTTGACGCGAAGATCGGCTATTACACCAGTGTAAACCAGAAGCTGGATATGAACTATACAGTACGCCACCGCGGCAAAAAGACAGAGAGTATGATGGAAGTCTCTGGCGTTTTGCAGGACGGTTCCTCCAAGCTGTTCCGCGGAACGATCGATTTCGTGCCGGGATGCGCCGGGGCAAAGGGAACTGAGCGCGAGGATGTGCTGCTGCTCGGCGATGACATCGTAAACCAGACAATTCCGCTGATTCTGTGTGCGGAAGAAGATGTCGAAGGAAATCACGGTGCTTCGATGGGCGATCTGGACGATGCAACGCTGTTTTATCTGTGCTCCCGTGGACTGTCGAGAGAGGAAGCTGAGCGCATGGTAGCGCGGGCGAGAATCGACGCGCTGAATGAGCTGGTAGCAGACGAGGCAGTACAGAAGCAGGTTCAGGAGTTCATGAACCAGAAGCGATAATAAAATGAAAAAACTGTAAGTTGGCTGCGGTTTGTTTTTGCAGCAAGTATACAAACAAATATATAAGAAGGAACAGAACATGACAGATTACAAGAAAGATTTTCCCCTGCTTGCGGGTTCGGATATCGCATATCTGGACAATGCGGCGACGGCACAGCGCCCGGAGGCGGTATTAAAGGCAGTGGAAGATTTCTATACAAAGAAAAATGCCAATCCGCTCCGCGGGCTCTATGAGCTGGGAATCGAGGCGACGGAGGCATATGAAGCGGCAAGAGAGCGCGTGCGGGAATTTATCAATGCTGGAAAGACGAGCGAGGTCGTGTTTACACGCAACAGCACCGAGAGCCTGAATTTGATCGCGTACAGCTATGGTTTAACCAGTCTGAAAGCAGGCGATGAGATCTTAATCAGCATTGATAACCACCACAGCAATATCCTGCCGTGGCAGATGGTATCCAGACAGACAGGCGCGAAGCTCGTTTATCTGGAATGTCAGCCGGATGGTTCCTACCGGGATGAGGATATGGAAGCCCTGGTGACAGAAAAGACAAAGATCGCAGCGATGCCGCAGATTTCCAATGTCCTTGGCCGCAGAAATCCGGTAGAGAAGCTGACGAAACTGGTGCATGAAAAAGGCGGTGTCATCGTCATCGATGCGGCACAGAGCGCCCCGCATATTCCGGTGGATGTGCAGGCACTGGATGCAGATTTCCTTGTATTTTCCGGTCACAAGCTGATGGCACCGATGGGAATCGGCGTCCTGTACGGAAAAGAGACCCTTCTGGATGCGATGCCGCCGTTCCTGACGGGCGGCGAGATGATCGATTCGGTCAGCCGGGAATCCGCAGTCTTTGCCGAACTGCCGCACAAATTCGAAGCCGGTACCGTCAATGGCGGCGGTGCGGTCGGCTTACAGGCAGCGATCGATTATCTGATGAACGTCGGATTTGACGAGGTGCGGAAGCGTGAGGAGCTGCTGACAACACGGGCAATGACGGCGATGCAGCAGATTCCGGGCGTTCATATCCAGGGAAGCGATAAGCCGGAAGAGCACAACGGAATTATCAGCTTTACCGTGGACGGCGTACATCCGCACGACATCGCGTCGATTCTGGATGCCGCAAATGTCAATGTGCGCGCAGGCCACCATTGCGCCCAGCCGCTTTTAAAACATCTGGGTGTATTTGCAACAGCGCGTGCCAGCTTTGCGTTCTACAATACGGAGGAGGACATCGACCGTTTTGTCCAGAACCTGAAAGAAATCCGGAGGAAAATGGGATATGGAGAATAGAACCTTTTACAATGAAATACTGACGGATCACAATCTGCATCCGTTACATAAAGAAAAGCTGCCGGATGCCAATCTGGTATTAGAGGGCGTCAATCCGAGCTGTGGAGATGACATCATTCTTCAGTTGAAGGTCGAAGATGGACAGGTGGTAGACGGTGCTTTTGAGGGAAGCGGCTGCGCAATCTCCCAGGCGTCCGCTGATATCATGCTGGATCTGATCATCGGAAAATCCGAAGAGGAAGCACGCCATCTGGCGGATCTGTTCCTGCGGATGATCAAGGGCGAGGCAAGCGAGAACGAGATCGAAGAACTCGAGGAAGCCGGTGCCCTGGTCGATGTTTCCCATATGCCGGCGCGTGTCAAATGCGCGGTGCTGGGATGGCATACGATGGAAGAGATGCTGGATAAGAAGAACGAGAAATAAGAGAGAAGATAAAAAGAAACGGGAGCTATTCTTTTGGGAGTGTCAGGGCGGGACGTACCATTTCCGCCCTGATGATCTATATACCAGAAATAGTCTGGAAAAGAAAGAAAAGTCAGATGTGTTGGTGAAAAATATATACAAAAATAGATTGGCAAAAACAAAGCAAGTATAGAGAAAATAGCAAAAAATAAGCCAATCTAGATGCACACTTTTATATAAAATATCCAAAAGATTGACGGCATATTTACAAAAATAAACAAAGATGTTAAAATAATCATAAAAGGATGCAGATGGCGATGTACATACAGATGGCGTACAGCTGAATCCTGTGGCTGGAGGTATGAGAGATGCCGAATTTTTCATATAAAGCGCTGGGACGGGATGGAAAAGAAGTCCGGGGAGTGCTCCAGGCTGAGAGTGAAGCGGCAGCCGCTTCCAGAATCCGGGAAAACTATCCGATTCTTCTGAGCATCAGTCAGAAGAAAGAGAAGAAAAGACCTGATGACGGCAGTCTCCTGGAGATGGAGATCGGAAGCAGGCGGATCAAGACGAAGAAGCTGGCGATCCTGTGTTCGCAGTTTGCGATCACTCTTCATTCGGGTATGACCGTGGCGCGCGCGATGCGTATGCTGGCAGATCAGAATGAGGACAAGCGGATCCGGAAGATCATGGGGGCTGCGGCAGAGGAAGTAGCTGCCGGAAGTACCGTTGCGTCGGCGCTGGAAAAGTATAGCGACCGTTTTCCGCTCACGTTTATCGAGACGATCCGGGCAGGCGAGCAGTCTGGTACGCTGGAACACTCCTTTGACCGGCTTCAGAAGTTTTACGAAAAGTCCTACAAGACGACGGAGAAGATCAAGGGAGCGATGACGTATCCTTTGTTCGTCGTTGCGATTGCGGTGGTTGTCCTGATTATCGTCATGGCGAAGGTTATCCCGACACTGGCAGATGTATTTACCGATCTGGGCGGTACGCTGCCGCTGATGACGCGGATGCTGATTGCGACTTCCCATTTTTTCGCGAAATGGTGGCTGCTGATGCTGGCGGTGCTGGCGTTTTTGAAGATTGGTTCGCAGGTCTACGGCAATACGCCGCAGGGACGGATTGAGAAAGCAAAGATCATGTTATCCCTTCCACTTGTGGGCGTGATCAACCAGATGAACGGCGCAGCACAGTTTGCCAATACAATGTCGGTGCTTCTGGCAGCAGGTATCACGATCAATCAGGCGGTTGACACGACGGCGAAGGTTATGGACAATGCACTTCTGAGCGAGGATGTCCGCTCCATGCGCGAAGGAATCGAGCAGGGACGCAGTCTGGTGGAATGTCTGCGGGGAAAGAAATATTTCCCGCCGACGATGGTCGATATGTATTCCGTCGGAGAAGAAACCGGTGAACTCGAGGAGACACTGGACAATGTCGCCGATTATTACACCAACGAGGCGGATTACCGAATCCAGCGGCTTCTGGCGCTTCTGGAACCGACGATGCTGGTTGTGCTTGCGATTTTTGCGGGTATCATTGTAGTGTCGATTTATCTGCCTATCTTTACAATGTATGATCTGATGTAAGAATTGACTGCACACATGTGAAATGTGATACGGCAGAGGCTGGATGGCGCAGAGATAATTCTCTGTTCATTAATAAAATACTATACAATAAGGAGATTGATTTTATGAAGAGCTTAATCAAGAAAGTTCGTGAGAACAAAAAAGGTTTCACACTGGCAGAGCTGCTGGTGGTTGTTGCGATCGTGGGCATCCTGGTTGCAATTTCGATTCCGGTATTTACGGCACAGCTGAGCAAGGCTAGAAAGGCTACGAATCAGGCAAATATGAGAGCAGCGAAGGCGGCAGCGGTTGCTCAGTATCTGACAGACAGTGCAGATTCAGCTTCACAAATTGACTATGATTATGACATTAGTACAGGAGAGGCTTCTGTAGTAACGACACGAAAAGCTACTACAGAAACAACTATTGAAGATGTTGATGGAAAAGAAAAGTACAATTTGTTTAGTGTATCAATTGAGCCGAGTAAAGATGGAACAGCATCTACGGATAAAGATGAAATCAATGGTGCGATTATTAAACTGTATGTTGGAAAAAAATCAAATTAGTGTTCATAAATAACCACATACGTGGCAAAATGGATGGGTTTTTCCCATCCATTTTTGCTAAAAATATAAAAAGGTGTTAAAATCATTTTATTAAATAAGAATGATCCATACCGCACAAACCAACACCACCCACTAAAAGGTGTATTACTAAGGGGGAAGATAGCAGATGAAAAAGAAACAAGGCGGTTTCACACTGGCAGAACTTCTGGTAGTGGTAGCCATCGTGGGAATCCTGGTGGCGATCAGCATTCCGATTTTCACGGCACAGCGGAAAAAAGCAATCATAGCGACGAATCAGGCAAACATCCGCGCAGCGCGGGCGGCTGCAGTGGCGATGCTGTACGGAAGTGATGAAAGCCTGGAAAAGTATGAAAATCAGGCAGCCAAGGCGTACCGCTATTACCGTTATAACGTTCAAAAAGGCGAGATTGTCGATACGGCATATGGGGAGGGCACAAAGATCCAGGATGCTCAGGGGACGATTAAGCAGGTAAATGCGCTGGGACAGGAATACCGCCAGATAGCAAAAGAAGCAAAGACCCCATGTCCAGACATTCTGATATATATAGGAAATCCGGCAGTCAATCCGAACACGGCTCCGGTTCAGACCGCACCGTTTTATGAGGAAAATGGGAAACTTGGCGGGACAGAGAGAAATCCATTTGGACCGAAACCGGGGAGCTGGAAATAAGCAATTGCAGGAAACCAGACTTCTGCTAGACAGCTGATAGAGCAGATATGAGACGAAATCATAGACGGGAGAGAACGCGGCGATGCTGCATCAAACCACATTTTTAACGATTTACATATTAACTATTACATTTATCTTCGGCTGTGCCCTCGGCAGTTTCACAGACTGTCTGGCGGGGCGGATGCTTGCGGGAACTTCGATCCTAAAGGGGAGATCGCACTGTGATGCCTGCGGGCATGTGCTGGGCGTGCCGGATCTGGTGCCGCTGTTTTCGTGGCTGTGTCTGCGGGGCAGATGCCGTTACTGTGGGGCAAAGATCCCGGCGGAATCGTTCTGGGCGGAACTTGTCTCGGGGATCGCGTGCTGCCTGATCGTGTACCGGTTCGATGTTTCGGTGCTGGCACTGCGGGGGATGCTTCTGTGGATTGTGTTTTTGTGCCTGACGCTCACGGATCTGCATGCGTGGATCATACCGGATCGCCTGCAGGTGGCAGGAGTCCTGATTTTTTTCGGAACGGCAGTCTGTCTGCCGGAAACGGGCGCACAGATATTGCGTGGTGTTCTGACGGGGGCTGGCTTGTCGGGCGGTATGCTGGCACTTTCACTTTTATTTGAGCGCCTGACGGGAAAGGAAAGCCTGGGAGGCGGGGATATCAAGCTCTTTTTTGTGACGGGGCTGTACCTTCGTTCTATCTGGGAGGTATTGTTTTTTCTGATTCTCAGCTGTGTGCTTGGAATCGGATGTTCGTTGGTTTGGAGAAAGGGGAAAATCCCATTTGGACCGGCGATTGCGGTAGCTTTCTTTCTGATGCTTCTGTTTGGTGAACAACTGACAGGATGGTATAGGGGGCTGTGGCTTTTGTAAGCTGTACACGATAAAACTCTTTTAAGGGGAGTGCAGAGATGAAGAATTGTTTAGGAATTGAAATTGGACATTACCGTATCAAGATTGCATATGCGGAAAAGGGTGAACTGAAAGAGTTCATCAGCGAGCGGGTTCAGGGAATGGATCTGACCGATATGCACGTCTGTGCGGATTTGATAAAGGATTTATTGAAAGAATATGCGATCCGGTGCCGGAATGTGGTATTTGTCATCCGTCAGGAGGACGTGTATGTGCGGCGGTTTGAGATGCCGCTGATGACGGAAGAACAGCTCCGGCTGAATCTGCCGTATGAGTTTCATGACTATATCGGCAATGAGATGGACAAGTATGTTTTTGATTACGCGATGATTCAGACGAAAGAGAGGACGATGGATCTTCTTGGTGCGGCGTGCACGAAGACGCTGTCGCAGCAGTTTGAAAAGCTGGCAAAGATGGCGTGCCTGAAGCTCGTCGGCCTGGTCCCGGCGGTGCTTGGCCTGGAGCGGATTCTGGAGTATGCACAAGAGCGAAAGGATTACGCTGTTCTGGATCTGGGAACCCAGGCGCTGCGGATTCATTTCTTCCGTGAGGGGGTTTATGATATTACCCGTACCATGGAGCCGGGCTGTGAGGAGATCGAGCAGATCCGTTTGGGAGATAAGAACAAGATGCAGGAACTGGGAATTGAGGTGGAGGAAGAAAACCGCGAGGAGACCGACAAAGAAAAGATGGCGGCTGTGCTGGAGGAGCAGTACCGGACCCGCGCCGTCCAGGTCATGCGAGTTTTGAACTTTTATAGTTTCAACAATGTGAATAATACGATCGACAGCCTCTATTATTGCGGCGGAGGCGCACGATACGGGGAATTGATTGATGCGCTGAAAGAAACGCTGGATCTGCCGGTGCGGAGTGTGGCGGAGCTTCTGCCGGAGGTCTCTCTGGATGAGGAAGACGAGTGGATCGACAGCCCACAGGCATACGGTGTATTACTTGCATAAGGAGGAAGAGCGGTGGCTGATTTAAAATCAATCGCGAATATGCAGATTGGCGGTCCGAAGTATCCGAAAAAACGGCGCATCAATCTGTATCAGAAGCAGACTAAAAAAGGAAAAATAGCGGCGGAGCTGGGCGCGTTTGCCGTTTTTATGGTTTTTGTCTACGGATTTTCGAGATTTGGCGTAATGCTTCCCCTGCAGGAGGCAGACCGGGCAGAGGCGGTTTATGCGGCGACAGAGAAGGAGCTTCGTACATTGGAGAAATCCAACGAGGTGTACGGTGAGGTCCTGGCAGAGTACGCGCATTATGGAAATGGGTATCTGAATGAGGAAGAGAGTAAGCTTCCGGACCGCCGGATGATGCTGGATTCCCTGAAATCACAGATTTTCCCGCTGACGGCAGTTTCGAGTGTTTCGATCACCTCGGATCAGATGTCATTGGAAGGAACCATTCCCAATGGTACACTCTTTCCGCAGCTGGTCCGTGATGCACAGGCGGATCCGAATGCGCGCTATGTGACCGCTTCGCTGGAGGAAACAGTGAAGAAAGATGGCGAAGAGAGAGTTCTGGCATCTTTGAAGCAGGTGGGAGTGTCAATGGCTGTATTTTTTAACGAACCAGAAGAGGGCAAAGAAGAATGAATTCGTTAGGGAAATATGTATTAACAAAAACACAGAAAATAGTGCTGCTGGTTGTAGTCTTTGCCCTGATCGCGGGCGGCTACTATGCCGGATTTTACCTGCCGGTGCAGCGGCGGATTGAGGTGGCGGACACGGCGGAGCTGGATGCCCAGATTCAGCTGGAGCAGATGAAAGCGATGCAGATCCGGCAGATGGAGGAAGAGATCGAGGAAAACAAGGCATCGAATGCGCCGATGGTTCCGGCCTACAATCATTTCAAGACAGAGACGGAGGAACTGAACCGTATTTTTGCGAATGCGTATGATTTTACTTTCCAGTATTCAGAGCCGCAGGTGGACGGAATGGAGATCCGCCGCGCGATGAATATTTCTTTTACGGCAGATTCGTTTGATCACGCTGTTTCAATGCTTCATGAGGTGGTCGAAGGACCATACCGCTGTCTGATCGAGGATCTGAGCATTCAGGATGATAAAGATCTGGAAAATGAAGAGTTAGAGGATATCCGCATCCACCCGGTGGCGGTGGCGTTCCAGCTGACCTATTTTGAGACCCGCTACGATGCGGAATCGGAGGAAGGCCTGGAGCTGGAACCGGAGGAGACGCAGGCACCGTCGGGACTGGAAAATGCGGATGTGTCGAACCTGCAGCGTTCGGACCTTGAGACAGCGGCAGAGGCGGCGCTGGGAGAATAAAGCATGAAAAAAGCAGAGAACAGTGAAAAACGCCCGGAAATCTGGAGGCAGGTTTTCATGCGTATGAAAAATCAGGATGGCGCCAGCTTGATGGCGGCGCTCCTGTTTTTTGTGTTTTGCGGGGTAGGCGCGTCGATCATTCTGGCGTCCGCCTCTGCATCGGCTGGTAAGATCCGGAATCTTCCGGGAGAAGATCAGAAGCGGTATGCGGTGGACTCGGCGGCGGTATTTCTGCGGGATGAACTGCAGAAGACGGAGAATATAGTCAAGATCAAGGAAGTGATCGTGCATGACAGCCGGGAAGACGAGGAAGACGATGAGGATGATTTTTACTGCTACTACGTCGGCAGCCGGAAAAACACGGATAATGAGGCGTCGTGGCAGAAGTTCTATGGAACGGATTCGGATTTGTCAAGCCTAGAGAGTGGGAATAGCGCGATTCTCGATTCACTGATCGTGGATATTTATAGAAATAATGAGTATCGGAAGCTGGCAGACGGGGACGATGCGTCGGAGGAAGAAATGGCGTACAAAGATTTTACCCTGTCAGTGAAGAAAGACGGAACGAGCGGGAACACGATTGACCCGTTAAAGACCAGTGTACGTCTGTGGATGACGAATGATTATAAAATCAAGGCGGTTATCTCAGATACAGTAACGGCGGATGACAGGAAGGAAGAGCGGTGCGAGAAACGGCTGGAGCTGGAAGCAGCACATAGCTCCGAGAGGAAGAAGGTCACAGTATCGGGCGATGACGATTCCTACACGATCACGACGACGACCATCATTACGACGATCCGCTGGCAGAACGGAACAATAGAGAAGGAGCTGCTGCAGAATGATAAGTAGAATGAAATGGGCAGCTGGAAGAAAGCTGCGTGCCAATGCGGGAGAGACGCTGACAGAGGTACTGATATCGGTTCTTGTGATTGCACTGGGAATGACGATGTTTCTGAGTGCATTTCTGGCGTCCGGCAGGATGCTGCAGCAGGGCGAAGAGCAGATGGCGGGCTATTATGACAGCCGCAATCAGCTGGAGAACAACCGGACAGCGGAACAGGCGTCGGGCAGATATGTTCTGGAGCTGGAGGCATCTGGAACCGGCGGCATGAAGAAAAGCCTGGCGTCAAATGCCTACCAGACAGGCACACAGACGAATTACCGGACGGGACAGTATCCGATCGTGCTGTATGTGAGCCAGGCTGATTCGGATGCAGAAGAGGAAGAGGTAAACTTACAAGATCTGCTTTACAGATACCGATAGAGGAGACAGAGATGGGACAGGAGAGAAGTGAATGCCGTAGATGCAGAAATAGGCATTGCAGGCAGCAGAAACAGACGGCATCCAAGGGTCACTGCAAGCTCTTTTCAGTATGTCAGAAAAAACTCCGGTCAAAGAACGGTATGACGCTGACGGAGCTGCTGGCGGCGATTGTGATTCTCGGCATGATCGGCACGGTGCTTGGGGGCGGCGTGATGATGGTAAAAAATGTTTACCAGAGGACGCAGGATCAGGCAGATGCAGAGCAGGCGCTGTCGCTCACGGCGCAGCTGATGACCGATGAATTTGCCAATGCGCTGGAAGTGAAAAATTCTGCTGGGACTTCCGAAACAGGAGAAATGGTAACACCTCTTTTGCGGAGTGGAAACAGCCACCTGTGGCTGCACTTTAGTGCGACAGACTGGTCTGGCACGGGCATTGAAAAATGGTATGGGGATTATACTTACGATGATGCGTATAATAAGATACCTCTGCTGACGCAGGCGGCGATCTCGGATGAATATTATACGGCATTTGATGGCTATACCTATTCGGAGGAGACGGCGTGCTTTACGGTTCAAAATCTGGCGATCTACCGGAAAAAAGATACGATGGGAACTTCCCGGAAAGCGGTGGTAAAGCCGATTAACCTGACCGTGCGTGCGGTCAACCTGGATCAGAAATAAAATTAAAAGAGGAACGAGGACAGATGGAGCAGAAGAGACAGAACAAACAGAAGAGAAGGGCGGCGTTTACGCTGGCGGAATTTTTGACGGTGATTGCGATTGTCGGTATTCTTGCCAGTCTTTCTTTTGTTGCGGTGATTCATTACCAGAGAAAGCTCCGCCGTCTGGAGATGGATCAGACGGCGAAGGAGATCTTTCTGGCGGCGCAGAATCATCTGACACTGGAGGTCTCCAGTGGGACGATTCCGCGTCTGCTCCATATGGAGGCACAGGGGGAATTTTCAGACGATCAAAAGCAGGCAAAGCTGGGAATTTCGGTAGATAATACAGTGCTGGCGGAGGAGAAAGAGGGAAATATCTACGGGGTTCTCTATGTGCCGGAAAAACAGGAAGGGCAGCCTGAATCGGAACAAGAAGAGTCTGGCGGTGAGATGGCGCTGGCATCTGCGAATGGGACCGAGGAGATCCGGCAGCGCCTTCTTCCGTTTGGATCGATTGATGAGACCGTCCGTGGAGACGGGAGCTATCTAATTTTCTATGATGCGGAGGCGGGACTGGTCCGCGAGGTGTGGTATTCGGATCATTATCAGTTTGTGCAGACAGATATCGGAAGCGAGGCACTTCTGGCGGCGGCGTCTGATGCCGGAAAACGGGAGCGGTTTACGGGTGCTAACTCCAATTATAAGGATCAGAAGCTGCCGATCGGATATTACGCATCAGGAAATCTGGAAGTTCCGGAACTGCCGGTGGAGAAATTCGAGGCACCGACAGTGAAATTGGTGAATGATGATATTTTATATGCGGAAATCGGGGATCCGAATAAAAATGAACATTCGCTGAGCCTGTTTGTAAAGGGAGAAAAGAGCGGTACAACCGGCTACATCGAGATCAATGCCCCGGGAAGCAGTCGTTCGGCGCGTGTGGCGAAGGTGTCCGGAACTTCGGGCGATTCGGATGGAACGTATCAGGTCATTCTGGATGATATAACGGCGCCAGCCGGCACGGGCGGAAGTACAGGATTCAAATTTATGGATTTCAACCAGCCGGCACAGACGGATATGACATTTCAGCAGGATGAAAGAGGTTTTGCCTCCTTTATTCCGGGCGAAAATATCTTTGTGTACGCGCAGGTTTTCAACAATGAAGCGCTTTCGCAGGTTAAGACGAGCAATACAGATTCAGGCAGCAGCCTCTTTGCATCGATCGGTACGGACCGAAGCGTGGGGATCGGCAGCTTCCGCCATCTGGAAAATCTGGATGAGAGGGTTTCAGGCTGGGATCCGGATCAGCTGTACACGGGAGCGGTGACTACGCCCAAAACGGTTACGGCGATGCAGAATAGCGATTTGACCTGGAAAGCGGGAGAAAACACTGCGGACGAGAGCGGTTACTGCGGACATGTGGCGAAGCTGCATACGGCATTTGGATCGAATTTTTTGAATCAGAATGCGGAAACCATCTCGATTGCCTACCGGGTGACGGATGAAACGAATGCAGATCGGACGAACCCGACGGCACAGACATATACCACGGAGTCGGGAAGCTATCTTCCGCTTAGCCTGCCGTATCCACTGGACTATCAGGGAAATACATACCGGATTGATGGTCTGCAGGTAGGAAAAACGGCGGCAAGTTCAATCACAGCAGTAGATGGGACGGGCGGACTGTTTGGAACGGTAACGCAGGATATGAGGGTTAAAAACCTGCTGATCCGCCAGCCGGTGGTCCGGACGAAGGAGAATGCAGGCGCTTTGATCGGCGCGGTGACGCCGGGAACGGATTCCCGGGGAACTATAAAGCTGCCAACGGTGGAAATTAAAAAGGTGCAGGTGGAATATCCACAGGTGCAGGCAGAGCAGACTGGCGCTTCCGCCGGTGCGTTGATCGGCACATCTGAGGGCGGCAGTCTGACCGTCCAGGATGCGCTGGCGGAGAATCATTTCCGTGATAAGCTGGGAAGCAGCACAGAAAAAGCAGCCGATCTGAAGCTGGAGGAAGAAAGCAAATACCGGATCCGCGCTTTAAAGGGAACGGCGGGCGGCCTGATCGGCACGGCAAAGGGGAAAATTTCCCTGACCGACAGCGCAGCGGCGCTCTATGTGGAAGGTATGTACGCCGGCGGTCTGGTCGGAACTGCTGAGAAAGCAGCAGCTGTAGCCGCCGCAAGCGGTTCCACGGTGCAGATTCAGAGCTGTTATGTCGGCGGTCATACAGCAAACAAGAAGTTTGATACCTCCCAAAAACCAGGGAATGGGGCAAACGCCAATACAGCCTTTGAGAATCTTACCGGACGTTATAACGTAGCGGCATATACCGGCGGATTCGCAGGAGGTCTCGCCGCACAGCTTCCGGCAGACAGTCAGATAGCGAATACATATGTGTCGGCGTCGGTGTATTCGCCGACGGCTGAGGAAAAATCGGATGAAACGGAAGGTGGAACTGGTACAGCGGCGGACGGAAACGGCAATGAAACTGAATCGGACGACGAGAAAGAGGCGTCGGCACTGAAGGCATCCGCATTTGTTGCGTTTTATGATTATGCAAGTAGAACGAATGGAATACTTCCATCGGAGACGAGTGGTACGGGGACGAACAAAAAATCAGTTTATCCGGGGTGCTATGTGTGCAGTAAGGTGAATGAGAAGTATGTGCTTGCATATGACAAGGCTCTTGCAAGTCTGTTTGGTGTAAAGGATCCGAATGCAGATAGCAGTGAGGAAGAAAATAAAGATACGGAGGAAAAGCGGAATACATATCCGTATGATCCGGAATTAAAGAAGGCAGAAATACTGATTTATCCGATGCCGACGATCCAGAAAGTAGCGGAAAAACTTGCTGCGCAGGACGCTTCAAAGGGATTTTCGTGGTTTCTGAATAACCATGTCGGGGACTGGGACAAGGGCGAGAACGAAGAGGCGCTGCATACTGGAAACAGGCTGTATATCAATTATGTCTCTCCGTCTCCGCTTGAAGAAAATCAGAGAATACATCTGATATTTTCGATTACCGGCGAATTGAGCGGTAAAACGATGTGGTATGTTCTCCAAGTCAATACTGGTGATTTGCAGGAAAATACTCTGAGAACGGGATCGAAATTTTGCTTTGTAGATACGAAAGAGAAAGCTGCCAGCTGTGCAGAAAATGAGGCAAATGGCAGTTGGACGAGCTTTGCTGCAGAAAACAGGGTAAATCGTTTTGAAATAGGCATAACGGAAGAGAAAAAGTTGAAATTGCGTTTCTATCTGGATGATTTATCACGTGAGGGTGGAAATTTCTGTAGTCTGGGTACCTGGGGAGGTTATCAGCCGGGCGGTTACATAAATGGAGAAAATGTTATCGTAAAATTGAGCGAGGATGGCTATCCGCCGACAGAAAATACAAAGCTCTCATACAAGTTCAACAGCTGCTTTGCCGATGTAATTGAACGAAATGGTGATGGAACGGATACCTATACGGTTAAGGTCGCCAATGGACGTCATCTGCAGAATCTGAATTTCTGCGGAGAAGGCTATGGTGGTTTAAAGATCACACGGGTCATTCAGACCGATAATATTCTCTGGCAGGAGGATGATTCGATTACCTCACAGACGGAAGCGTATTGTAAAGAGGTGAAAGATGCATACGGAAAGATGACGATCTACAGTCCGGGAAATTCCAAGTATGAAGGTGGAAGTTTCTGGCCGATTAACAACCCGGATATTATCTCTTATGATGCGGAGGTGGATGAGAAAGAAAAAGCAAAACTGGGTGAATGTTATACGATTGCAGGCTTAAAGATAACTCCTGTTGCCTGGAATGGTGCGGCTTTATTTCAGAAGACGGATCATCTGACGATATCAAACTTGAATCTGAAGGATCCGGACATTTCCTGTCAGGGGCAGAATACAGCAGGGCTGGTGGCGCAGGCAGGCACTTCGGCGGACAGCTATCTAACGATTAAAAATATCCATATATATGGAGAAGAATCCCGGATTTCTGGAACGCTGGCAACAGGCGCGGTGGTTGGAAGCACGAACAGTGGCAGTCTGACACTCGACCATGTAGTTGTAGATGCACCGACGCTGCAAATAAGTGGAGGAAAAACCGGAGGCTTGATCGGGGAAGCAAAAGTAAGTGATTTAGTGATGAATCACGTATATGTTCCAGGAAAAAATGCACGGATACAGGGAACCGATGCTAGCGGAGGTCTGGTCGGCTTTGCCGAGAGCTCTGGTCAGATGAAGTTGGAAAACAGCTTCTTCTCTGGGTATGTGGATACAACTGGAACCGCCGGAGGTTTGTATGGATACCTGAAAAACAACCAGAATGGCGGAACTGCCGGGAAAGAATTCAGCATTGAAAACAGTTATGTCGGCGGACGGAACCGCTCTTACGGTTATACGGAAAGTGGTGCGGAAGTGCTGTCAGATAGAAAGAATGTGTCAGGCGGCAGGTGTGCCGGAGGCCTCGTGGGGTGGATGGATGGTCCGATTTCGGTAATACAGAGTTTCAGTGCAGCGGATGCGTGTGGAACGAATACATATAATGCCATCGCAGGCGGTTTATTTGGAAAATATGATTCTGCAAAACTGGTTCTTTCGAACTGCTACACAACAGGAAGTGTGAAAGCGGCTGGAACCTCAATGTTCCTTGGACACTATATTGGTCAGTTGAACAATACCTGGTGGTGGGGGCCAGGAGCCCAGCTGGAAGCTGGCATTCTTTCGGTCCCGGAAGAATGCTGGTATCTGCCAAAGCTAAGCGACGCAATCATTGGCGCACCTTATGTGGACAGCAGCTCTGTAAAGGACAGCTATTCCAGTATTACCAGGACAGGTGCCGCTGACCTGTCGTCCAAAACAGGCACCAATGGCGTTGATCAGACGATCGCAATAGATGATTCTCTGCAAGGAAAAGCATATCCATATCCAATTTGGACGATCTATGAACCAACAGTTTGGCAGACTGGCACACGCCTGTATGTGGGCGACTGGGATTAGGAAATTAAGAAAAATTAGAAAACGATTGAAAACTGGAAACAGGCGCTATTTTACATACCGGGCGGAACCATCAAATTTTTGCCCGGCAGGCAGGATAGCGCTTGTTTTTATCTCAGTCGAGAAGACTCCCACCTCTTCAGGTGGTGAGTAATAGCAAATTTGTCTCAGTGGGAGTTGGGTCTCCGACTGAGATAAACGCTCCGCGAGGATGCGCAGTGATTCTGCACAGAATAAGTGTTTTACTTGCATATAGGAATTTTCTGAACTGAAAATTCCGTACGATACAGCTCTGGCAGCAGATTTTGCCGATTTGGAATGCGAAGCATCGGCAAAATCCCGTTGCTGAGAACAGTATAAGTGAACAGCAACGAATATGTCAGCTTCGCTGACCAGAATCACGCGCCAAGTCTCACGGACGTTCGACTTGAAAAAAATGCCGGATGGGCAATCAGCGAAATTCTCCAATTCCCTGATGTAAATGCAGACAAAATATGGTATGATATAAGGTACGAGATTTCGAACCGACGGAACTGTGGGAAGACAAAGCAGTTACCGGGACAGGATAATGAAACGGCAGGTGATAGGAATGAAAGAGAGAATTAACCGGCTGGCGAAGGGAATCATCGATTCGGAACAGCCGAAGATGACCTGGTCGCCTGAAAAGATAGACGAGACGCTGCGGATGAATACCCTGATGCAGAGAAATTTATGGATCGGGAGCGAAAATGGATTAAGTGTGAAGGGATTTGTGTATTCCTCGAACCTGCGGGTGCGGATTCCAGGGGATAACAATTCGTTTGGCGGACTCCGGTGCCGGATCGTATATGAAGTGGACACTTCGTTCCTGACGGCAGGCGACACGATCACGGGTTCTTTTTATCTGGTGACAAACTGCGGGGAAGAGGAGATTCCGTATGAGTTTCACGTCGAGGTGGCAGACGCCGGGAAGACTTTAGGTGATCTGAAAACGGCGGAAGATTTTCTGCACGTCGCGGAAAATGATATGGAGACGGCGCTCCGGCTTTTGGAGTACCCGGATTTTGTGGAAGTGCCGTTTATGCAGGATCTGCATGTGCGGGCACTCTATGACGGCCTGAAGGGGCACGGCAGCCGTGCAAATTTTATGGAAGAATTTCTGGTTGGACTGGGCGTGAAAAAGCCGGTCGGTCTGACGATTCCGGGCAGGGCGCGCGTATATGCCGAGCTGGCTGAGAATGCCGAGGACACGATCGAGATCCGGATGGATAACTGGGGCAGTGTGTACCTGGAGGTGACGGCAGACGGCGAGTTCCTCCATTTGCCAAAGAAGAGTGCGACGCAGGCGGATTTTGAAGATGGTCTGCTCCGTCTTCCGGTACGGATTCTGGCGGAACGGCTGCATGCCGGAAAGAATTTCGGTGCCGTCCTGATTCACACTGCCAGAGAAACCGTGCGGATCCCGATCGAGGCATCGGCTGCCGATGCGGGCGGATGCGACCGGGCACATATGTCATTCCAGAAAGAGCTTGGAAATTATCTGACTGCCCGTCTGGCGTATGAAAATGGGATCGGCGGCACGGAGGCGGTTCACCAAATGCAGCGGGAACTGGATCTGATGAAAATGACGCACTATGACGCGGGACTGCGGCTTTTGCAGGCGGAATTATACCTTTTGACTGATCGGCGTGAGAAAGCGCAGACGATTTTAAAGGAGCTGCAGGATTCAGCGGCGCTTAAAATATCGGGCGACCGGAAGCTTAACTGCCTGTACCGCTATCTGTACGTGACGCTGACCGGCAATGCCGAGCAGAAGGACACTTTGATCCGCCTGCTGCAGCAGTATGCGTCGGAGGAGACGGGCAGCAGCCTGTTTTATTATCTGATGCTTCTGCGTCTGGATGAGGAACTGCAGAAAAATCCGGTTACGGTGCTGATCAGCATGGAGCAGGAGTTTAAGGATGGCTGTCACAGCCCATTCCTCTATGCGGCGGGACTGAAACTTCTGGAGAGTGATCCGATCCTTTTAGACAATGCGGGCAATTTTGAGCTTCATGCCCTGTACTATGGGGCACGCCGGAAAATTATCAGCCGCGAGCTGGCACTGGCGGCGGTCCGGGTGATGCGTGCGTCCCGTTCGTACCGGGAGTTTTACAGACGCCTTTTGACGGAACTTTACGGGCTGTATCCGGAGACGGAGATTCTGGAGGCGCTCTGTGCAATGCTGATCCGGGGAGACTGCCGGGAGACAGCCTGTTTTGAATGGTATAGCCGGGCGCTGGAGGCAGATTTGAGTCTGACGCGCCTGTATGAATATTATTTATATGCGATGCCGGAGAATTATGACCGCCTGATGTCGCGTGAGGTATTTTTATACTTTTCGTATTCGGCAAATTTGGATGCGGGGTCACTGGCGAAGCTTTATGCGAACCTTCTTACATATGGAACGCCGGATTCGGATATTTACCGGATGTACGAGCGGGCGATGGAAGAGTTTGCGGTGGATCAGCTTTTCAAGGAACGGATAGACGGTGCCCTGGCGGTCCTGTACCGGAAATTGATCTATCCGGAACTGATCGATACGCAGATGGCGCGTGTCCTGCCGGGGATTTTGAAATCCTGCCGGGTAGAATGCCGGGAACCGGCGATGAAATACGTGGTGGTGCGCCATGAGGAGCAGATGACGGAGGACGCGTATGTGCTGAACGAGGGCACGGCGTATGTGCCGCTGTTTTCGGAGCGCGATCTGGTTCTATTCCAGGATGAAAATGAGACGCGGTATGCGCGGGTAAATTGCGCCATCCAGCCGGTATTTACGGATATGGAGGAACTTTTACAGACCTGTTTTGAAATGAATCCGATGCATCCGTTCCTCTTTATGAATGCGTGTGCAAAAGCCTGCCGCAAGGAGGTACTGACCGGGGACGATGCGATCCTTTTGGAGCACGCGGATCAGAAGATGGAGCTGCACCCGCTGTTTAGGGCAAAGGTGCTGTCAGCGATCGTGCGGTATTATAAGAGGATGGCGGATGGGATTGAGGATGAGAAAAAGGATGGAAGTGTTTCATACCTTCTGAGTCTTGACAAGGACCAGCTGACGCGGGATGAGAGAAACGGCGTCTGCGGGACGCTGATCCGGTGCGGGCATTTCAGCGAGGCGTATGAGATGGTGTGCCGGTATGGTCTGGAAGGTCTGCCGGTCAATCTGCTGCTGCGGCTTTGCGGGAGAATGCTGCTTCAAAATCTCTTTGACCGGGATGACCACCTGCTTTATCTGACCTGGTATGTCTTTGAACACGAGAAGCCGGACAGTGTGATTCTCGATTATCTCTGCGAACATTTCAACGGTACGGTGGATCAGATGTACCGCGTCCTGATGCAGGGGCTGCGGCTCCGGGTGGAGACGTACGATCTGGAGGAACGGCTGGTGGCGCAGATGCTCTTTACCGGCAATACAGCAAAGTTAGACCGGGTGTTCGAGCTTTATGCGTCGCGCAAGAAAACAGGGGAAATTGTCGTGCGCGCGTATTTCACGGTCAAGAGCGTGGAATATTTTCTGGAAAACCGTCCGACGGACGACAAGGTGTTCGCATTTTTGGAGGGTGCTGTGCAGGGAAGCTCTGATCGGGAGCGGATCCCGGATATTTATCTGCTGGCGCTGACAAAGTATTATGCGACGCTGCCGGAGCTTTCGGAGGAACAGCGGCGCCTGTGCCAGTCGGTGGTGGATGTGCTTTTAGATGCGGGCATGATTTTTGCCTATTTTAAAGATTTGGCGCGGTTTATCCATATCCCGGGCAATATTTTAGATAAAGAAATCATCGAGTATCACGGAAACCGAGCGGTGCGCCCGTATCTGCGGCTGCGGATTCTGCCGCAGGAGGAAGAGTTCCACTATGAGGAAATGCGTCTCGTTTACCGGGATATTTACATCCGTGAAAAGGTGATTTTTGAGGGCGAGACGCTGGAATATCAGATCGAAGAGGAAGAGGACGGCGTCCGGAAGACGAAAGAAAAGGGAGAGATTTCCTGCCGGGAGGTTCCGGGACGCAGCCGGGAAAGCCGGTTTGCGGCGCTCAATGAGATGAGTCTTTCTTTAAAAGTAAATAACGAGACGGCGCTTCGGGAAAAGATGCGGGAGTACCAGAAGAGAGATGCGGTGGTAAGCGCACTTTTCCCGATCGCCTGAGGAAAGGGACAGACGGACAAACGATAGATGAATGGACTTATAATTGGCATGGATCTGTGTGATTCATGCACACATATATCCTGTCAGGGTCAGGAGACGATCTGGTCGGTTCCGACCCGGATCGGAAAAGAACCGGATTCGGACGTCTGGCGGGTGTCAGAGGAGAGTGCCGGGGGCGCGTTAGAGGGCATGGTAGTGGAAGATAAGCTGCTTTCCCTGGCGATGAAGGACGGCACCGCCACGATCGACGGTGTCCGCTACGAGGGCTTATATCTGCTGAAAATGTTCCTGAAGCAGGTGCTTGCGATTCCCAGACAGGCGTCCGGAAAAGAAGAGATAGAAAACCTGGTGATCACGGTGCCAAAGCTTGAGGTAAAGCTGGTGGACTGCCTGATGTACTGTGCCGATTTTCTGGAAATCGACCGGAGCCGGGTGCATGTGATCAGTCACGCGGAGAGCTTTGTATATTACGTGATGAGCCAGAAACGGGAAGTCTGGAGCAACCAGGTGGGAATGTTTGAACTTTCGGAGAATGGTCTTCATTATTATGAATTGAGAGTGCAGCGCGGGCTGCGCCAGATGCAGGTGGTCGCGGATCAGGAGGAACTGGAGGAGTCATTCCACTTAAATGTGCTGGACAGCGACGCGGGCATCCATATGGCAGACCGGATCCTTTCCTCCTGTGCGGAACGGCTGCTGCAGAAGCGCCTGTTTTCAGCGATCATCCTGACCGGCAGGGGATTTGCACAGACGGATTGGGCGGCAGATTTTATGCAGCAGATCTGCAAACGGCGCCGGGTGTTTGCGGAGATGGATGTATTTACCCGAGGGGCGCTGATCCGCTCGGAAGATCTCTGTGAAGCGCAGAGTGCGTACCATTTTACCTGTATCTGTGAGGGGCGGCTGAAAACAACGGTTTCCTTAAAGATTCAGGAACGTGAAAAAGAGGGACAGCTGGTGCTGGCATCCGCCGGGGACAGCTGGTATGAGACGAAAATGACGGCGGAATTTATCGTGTCGGGCACGCCGGAGGTAGAATTTTCACTCCAGCCGCTGGAACCGCGCAAAAAGAAGACGGTGAAGATTCCGCTCGAGGGATTCCCGAAACGCCCGGACCGGACGACCCGGATCGAGATGGCATTTGGATTTACCGGGGAAGACACGATGATCGTCATGATACGTGATTTGGGATTTGGAGAATTGTTTCCGGCGACAAACCGGATGATTAAACAAGAGGTTTCATTATGAGTCTGATACTTTGCCGGCAGGAGCCGGTTCGACATCCTTTTTACATAGAACGGCTGGGCGTCCATATCGCATCATCGCAGGAGCTGTGTTATGTCATTTATCAGAATCCGCTTCTGGTGCTGGATGGATTTGTGGATGACCGCCTGATTGAGTTTATCCGTTCGGAGCTGGGACTTTCGTTTCTGGCCGGCAAACTGGAGGCATGGCAGCGGAGCGGCGAGAGCCAGGACGAGCTGCCGATCGTGATTCTGCAGGAGTGCTGTTATTATACGGCAAAGGAGATTGCGGCATACCGCCAGAAATTGGCGGCATTTCGCAAAATGAATGCGGCGGAGTTCCGGAAGGAGACGGCGGATTACTATTTCCGCCTGCGGCAGTTTGGGACGGCAATCTATTACTACAACCGGATTCTGGAGGACTGGCGGGTCAAATCGCTGACGGACGAATTTACTGCGAAGATCTGGAACAATATCGGGGCGGCGTATGCCGGGATTTTCTGGTTTGAGAAAGCGTTTACTGCTTATGAAATGGCGTACAATTTCGACAAGAGCCCGGAGATGCTGAAGCACCTGTACCAGCTTGCCTTGATTGACCCGAAACTGGAGCTTAAGGAGCGCCATGCGGCTGCGATGACGCCGGAACAGAAGAAGATCTGGAAACGGGAACTCGACGAGGCGAACCAGACCGCGGAGAAGTGCGGGAATGTCCGCATGGTCGAAACGATGTTTGACCGCAATCCGGTCCGGCGGATGGAGAGTGCGGGAGAACTTTTAAATGGGTGGAAGCAGGAGTATCGGAAGATGCTCTAATTTTGCCCGCGCCCAGATACATCCCCTGGTCATGAGCACCGCGCTTTTTGGTTTTGTAACATTTCTTTACGAAAGGAGTTTTCCTATGCGCCTTCTGATTGTCCGCCATGCGGATCCTGATTACTCAATTGATTCCCTGACCCCGGCTGGCTGGGAGGAAGCAAAGCTTCTGGCAGACCGTCTGGCGCCGATTCCGGTGGCGGCTTATTATGTATCGCCGCTGGGGCGTGCGAAGGACACGGCGTCCCTGACCTTAAAAAAAGCCTGCCGCACGGCAGAAACCTGCAGCTGGCTGCGTGAATTTGCCCCGCAGGCGGTACATCCGGGGAAGGATTCCGGGCACTGTGTCTGGGACTGGCTGCCGGATGCGTGGATGGCGGAGCCGAAGTATTTTGATAAGGATCACTGGCATGAAACAGAAGTCTTTCAGAACGCCCATGTAAAAGAAGAGTACGACTGGGTGATTGGAGAGCTTGACCGGCTGCTCAGACGGCACGGATATGTGAGAAATGGATTGTTTTACCGGGCCGTGGCACCGAATGAGGACACGATTGTTTTATTCTGTCATTTTGGCGTCGAGTGCGTCCTGCTTTCCTATCTTTTAAATATCTCTCCGATGCAGCTCTGGCACGGAACCTGTGCTGCGCCGTCGTCGGTGACGGTGCTCTGTACAGAAGAGCGCCGCTCCGGCGTTGCATCCTTCCGCATGAGCAGTTTTGGGGATGTTTCTCATCTGTATGCGGGTGGACGCGAGCCGTCGTTTGCGGCGCGGTTCTGTGAGGTGTATACACGGTTTGATCAGCGGCATGACTGATGGATGTTTCTGTTATTATGTATCGCAATCGTTTGAATCAGCCGATAAATAAATTTTGTGTGAGATGCTATTTACTGCTCAGCATCCCAATATTTTTAATCAACACCGAGATTGTCCCGTCCATGTTGGTGATAAACTCCACATGGTCGGGATTTCTATATTCTTCCATCGGGATCGTGATCTCGATTCCGGTGTCAGTGTACAGCTTCTGTTTCTGGAATTTCTTGATCGTCTGCTCATTTTTCGGCGCGACCGTCTCGTAGGAGAGGTTGTAGCGGTCGAGTTTTTCATCCAGCTCCTCGAGCATCTCCGGGCTGCCGGGAAATACTTTTTCGCGCAGTTCGGACACCTTGATTTCGCCCTGTTCCTCTAATTCATTACAGATAATGTCTTTGATTTCCATCTTTTTCTGTGCATCCTCGTCGCCGTAATATTTTTTGGCAACCTGATCGACGGCGCGGGTGACGATGTCGAGTTTGGATTTCTGGGAGAGCGGGGCGCGGCATTCGAGGAAGAGCTCGGAGAAATAGAAGCATTTTTCGCCGTTGACCTCATATTTTTTCTCAGCCAGAATCAGGGAGCCGTCGGAGAGATCGAGGACAAACGCCTCGGAGAGGCGCTGTCCCTGTCCCGGAAGCAGTGCGCGCTGTAAAATGATCTCGTTGCTGTTGCCGCCGTCCGTTTCCCTGGTCTGATGCGTGTAGGAGGTCTTGTAGTTCATCTTTAAGAATGCCAGATAATCCTTGCCCTTGCAGCCGAACACGGTCATCGCCACATCGGCGGCTGGAATGTCAATATTCGCATTCATGATGTCGTAGAGGCGCTCGGCGAGCTGTTTGCTCGTCTCGACGAAATTGTCCGGGGTGCAGTTTTGCAGCAGCTCTTTGACCTCGGATCCTTCTGCAAATGTACAGTGCTTGACATCGTCACTTTCCGTTATTTTCTCGATATGCGCTTTCAGAAAGTCGGAAAAATCGGGTCCGACCTCCATGCTCTGGTCGGAGAGAACCGGGATTCCCACCGAAGAATCAAGGATGTGCACGATGGCTGCCTTTAAAATCATATCTTCACTTTTCAATGTTATCTTACCTCCAGGTTATAACTTCTTTTGTAGAACCATTCTCGACGCACTCAAAGGAAACGGAGTCGCCCGCCTGCACGAACGGAAGCCGCTCGGAAACGGTGATCGCAGCGGTGTAGACGCTGTCGGTGCGGTCATCGGTCAGCGTGAAATAGTAGTAGGTGTTACCGGAAACGACGACATTCTCGATCGCCTCGACCGTGCCGGAAACAGTTTCGCTTGCCGCCGGTTCCTTGGCAGTCGGATCTTCGATTTCCTCCTGTCCCAGCGTCTCACGGTAATTGCGCTTCGCCTCATCGATCGTCTGTCCGGTGCCGACGATCTGGTACTGCGCGACATCGACGAACGCATACATTTTCACAAGCCCTGCAGCATCTTTCAGGGAAATGAAATATGCCGGTCGTCCGGAAATATTTAAGAGAAGCGGGAAGGTCGCACTGTAATTTAAGTGCTGCACCTGTCCGCGCGCGGAATCCATTGCGGCGAGCTCGGTGGCGCCCGGAACGGTGTAAAATTTCGTTTCTTTCGTCCGCAGGTTGACGAGGACGAAGCCAATGTTCGACTCATCTGAGGTTACAGAGCTCATGCCGGTGTACAGCCACACATCGTCATCGATGGCTAGATAGTTGTAGCCGTAGGTCGTCCGACGCACGCCGCGCTGACCGAAGATAGAGTTTAAATAACCATTCTGAAATCTGCCGTTGTCGTCGAGCTGTTCCATGATGAGGTTCGAATCATAGAGCTGGTCGATCCACTGTGGGACATCCGCCTTGGCGTACCACTTAGATTCGCCGGTCTCAGCATTGACGAGGATCGCGCCGTCGATGTCCTTGCCGTTCCACCAGCCGATCCGGTAGGCGATGGTCGGCGCCACCCAGTATGGATTTCCATCGTCGTCGATCTCGAAGGAGACCGTCTCAAACATCCGTGTCGGGTAGCAGAAACGGATGTAGCGGTGGATATTGCGGAAGAAATATTCACTGGTGGAATACTTCATGCCGGAGGACAGCCAGACGAGATCGGTATTCTGATCGACCATATTGACAGCAATGTATGCCGGAAGTCCCTTCTTCTGGTTGTACAGCCACTTGATCGGGTCGGCATAGCGCAAAGGCGTCACGCGGTACGGTGTCCCCTTGTAGTTGATCTGTGTGTAATTTTCCTGAATCTCAAACTGGGAGACCAGGTCGGTCATCTCACCGAGCTTTTTGCTTCCGAGCCGGGAGGCGGTGTCCTTATCAACGACCGGGATCTGCGACATGCCAAGCTCTGCGACATCTGAGGCAAAATCGCCCTCGGTAACGGTGATCAGATCGCGGTAGCGGGACGCATTAAAAAGCTGGACGCCCGCCGCCGAGGCGATCAGGGAAAAGAAGATCAGGACAGCGATCGCGATCGTGCCATATTTGCACGGACGTCCCATCGCCTTAAAACCGGCAAACGGGCTGCCGGAGGCGTCGGCGTATTTGCGCCGCAGAACCATCCGTCCGGTCACAGGATCGCGCACGATCTCAACGCCGCGGTTTTGCTGCATTGTTTTCAGAAATATGAGAATGCTTTCCATAAAGTTGACTGCCAGTACAATCAGAATGCAGATAATCAGGAATACGATGAAATCCTGATCGTGCAGATTGATGGCTGGCATCATGGTGTAGAACACCAGAAAAATAAGGACGGCAGAGAGAAACAGACGCCCAAACGCCGAAGTGAATTTTTTCAAAATAGAACCCTCCTGACTCGTTTTATGATAAAAAATAGCTGTTCCCATGAAAAAAAGGATTTCGCTGATTGTAAATGTGATAGAACTCTATTGTATCGCACGACGGGAGATAAAATCAAGCCCGGTAACGGAATTTGCCGTGGCTTCGCATTTAAATACGGCAAATTCCCGGGTTGAAGTCGGGAAAAAAACAGTTGTCCTTCCGCCGAAAATATGCTATGATTACTATGTTTATTCAGGAGGTGCGAAGATGATCAAGACGATCCTTACGATCATATTTATTATTATCTGTGTATTCCTGTCGGCGGTAATCCTACTGCAGGAGGGCAAATCGGCAGGTCTGTCCGGTTCCATCGGCGGTATGGCTGACAGCTACTGGGGCAGAAATAAAAGCCGTTCTATGGAAGGAAAGCTGGAGAAGCTGACCAAATATGCTGCAATTCTGTGGCTGATCCTTGCATTAGTTTTGAATTTGAAATTCCTGTAAGGAACCTTTAAGAGGCTGTCGCGTGGCAGCCTTTTTTTCATATTGAGAAAGAGAAGTGAGATAAATTTGAACATATTTGATAAAATCATGGGAAAAATAAAGAGAAGCGAGGCTCAGAAATACGCAAAACAGCAGAAGCGCCAGGCGCAGATGCAGAGTGCGGCAGCTTCACAGAAAGAGGAAGGACAGAAAATGCCGGAAAATCGCAGGAGAGAAAGAGAGACGTTTGAAAAACGTCAGCAGACGGAGATGAAGCTCTCGGATGAGATGCTGGAGACGATCCGGAAGAATGCAGAACAGCGGTTTGCGATGCGGAAAGAAGAAGCGCGGGAAGAGAAAATGTCCGGAGAAAGCCGGGAGAGCAGCGTACAGCGCCAGATTGACGGGGATGGGCTGATCGGCGAGTGGGAAGAGAGGTACGGAAAAAAGAAGAAAAAGCCGGAGCGTGCGAAAGGTCCGAAAGAGGAATCGGTGCGCCAGAAAAAGGATAAAGCGGGAAAGAAAGACCGTGATCGAAAGTTTGAGCGTGAGATGGATAAGAAGCGCGAAAAGCGCGGCAAGAAGGAGCGTGAGGATGCTGGCGCTTCCGAGGAGGAGTTTACCCGCCGCTGCAAGATGATTCAGGATGTCATGAATGAACCGGCATACGTGCCGATGAAGCTGAAGGAGCTGGCACTTCTTTTAAATATTCCGAAGGAACAGCGCCGGGAGCTGCAGCGGGTTATCGATTATCTGCTGGAAGAGGGAAAAATCAGCATGTCCCGCAAGGGCAAGCTGGGACGCCCGGAGACATTTTCAGAGGCAGGTATTTATTCGGGACACCCGAAGGGTTTCGGTTTTGTGACAATCGAGGGACGTGAGCAGGATGTGTTCGTTCCGCGTGAAAAAACAAAGGGCGCGATGCACGGCGATAAGGTGCTGGTTGTGATTGAGCAGGAGAGCGACGGCGGACGCAGAGCCGAGGGAAGTATCGTGCGGATCCTGGAGCACGCCAATCAGGAGCTGGTCGGTCTGTATGAGAAAAACGGCGGTTTCGGCTTTGTGATCCCGGACAATCCACGGATTTCACGCGACATTTTCATCCCGCAGGGGTGTGACGCGGGCGCAGTGACCGGTCATAAGGTCATCGTGAAGATCAAGGATTACGGAAACGGCCCGGATAAGAAGCCGGAGGGCGTGATCACCAGCATTCTCGGACATATGAACGATCCGGGAGTCGATATTTTATCGATCGTGAAAGCATACGGTCTGCCGGAAGAATTTCCGCCGGAGGTCATGGCGCAGCTTGAAGAGATCCCGGATGCCGTCCGCGAGGAGGACAAGGCGGGACGCAAGGATCTGCGCGATCTGCCGACAGTTACGATCGATGGTGAGGAAGCGAAGGATCTCGACGATGCGATCACGCTGGAAAAGACGGAGCAGGGTTACCGGCTCGGTGTACACATCGCGGATGTGACCCATTATGTCCGCGAGGGCAGCCCGCTTGACCGCGAGGCATTAAAGCGCGGAACGAGCGTGTATCTGACCGACCGCGTCATTCCGATGCTGCCGCATAAACTCTCAAACGGTATCTGTTCCCTGAATCAGGGCGAAGATCGCCTGGCGCTGAGCTGTATCATGGAGATCAATGACAAAGGCGTCGTGATCGGACATGAGATTGCAGAGACATTGATCCGCGTCGATCGCCGGATGACGTATACGGCGGTCAATGCGATCATCACGGATGATGATGCAGAGACAAAGGAGAAATATAAGGAATTTGTGGATTTATTCCTGCAAATGAAAGAACTTTCGCAGCTTCTCCGCAAGAGGCGCCAGGAGCGCGGTGCGATTGACTTCGACTTTCCAGAGAGCAAGATTTTACTCGACGCCAAAGGACGCCCGATCGAGATCAAGCCGTATGAGCGCAACGCGGCGACGAAGCTTATCGAGGATTTCATGCTGATGGCAAATGAGACGGTAGCCGAGGACTATTATTGGCAGGAAATGCCGTTCCTCTACCGAATCCATGAGAAACCGGATGAGGAGAAGATGGCGAAACTCGGCACGTTCATCAACAACTTTGGATATACATTGCGGATGCCGGGCGGCGAAGTCCACCCGAAAGAGCTGCAAAAGCTGCTTGAAAAGATCGAGGGCACGCCGGAGGAGGCATTGCTCAGCCGTCTGACGCTGCGCTCCATGAAACAGGCGAAATATTCGACCGTGAACTCCGGTCATTTTGGATTGGCGGCGAAATACTATACCCATTTCACCTCCCCGATCCGTCGTTACCCGGATCTGCAGATCCACCGGATCATCAAAGAGTGCCTGCATGGCAATATGGATGCGCGAAAAACCGCCCATTTTGAAAAAATCCTGCCGGAAGTGGCAGTCCAGACCTCGGCCCTGGAGCGCCGCGCTGACGAAGCCGAGCGCGAAACAGATAAGATGAAGAAAGTCCAGTACATGGAACATTACATCGGAGAAGAATTCGAGGGAGTCATTTCCGGTGTCACCAACTGGGGCTTCTATGTCGAGCTGCCGAACACGGTTGAAGGATTAGTTCATGTCAATGAACTGCGTGGCGACTATTTCGTATTTGACGAAGCACACTATGAGCTGGTCGGAGAGATGACGAGAAAGACGTACAAACTCGGTCAGACTATCCGCGTCCGCGTGACTGCGTGCGACCGGTATGCGAGGACGATTGATTTTATGCCGGCGGTGTACTGGAAGTAGAAGATTGTAAAATAAGATGTAAAAAGTAGAGAGGGAAAGAGGAATTAAAATGGGAGCAGGAATCAAGATGGTGGCGAACAATAAGAAAGCCTACCATGATTATTTTATCGATGATAAATTCGAAGCCGGGATCGAGTTATTCGGTACCGAGGTTAAATCGATCCGCATGGGTAAATGCAGCATCAAGGAGGCATTTATCAAGATCGAGAGCGACGGTCAGGTGTATGTATTCGGCATGCATATCAGCCCATATGAGAAGGGAAATATCTTTAACAAAGATCCGCTGCGTGTGCGGAAACTCCTTCTCCACAAACTGGAGATCCGCCGCCTGATGTCAAAGATCAAAGAAAAAGGATATACGCTGGTGCCGCTGCAGGTGTATTTTAAGGGAAGTCTCGTAAAAGTAGAGATTGGTCTGGCACGCGGTAAGAAGCTGTATGATAAGAGAGACGATCTGGCGAAAAAGGACGCGAAGCGGGAGATTGACCGGGCGTTTAAGGCGAGACAGAAATAATTATTATATTTGAAATAAGCGATAAAAAACAGAGCATGTTGTATCTGACAAGATACTTAACGAAAGCGCACAGAGCTGATTATAAGGATGAACTACCAGATGGCATGTCTGCCCTTATGATTCCGAATGCGGAAATTAAAGAGATCTTTGAAACGATCGTTATCAAATGGTTCGATAACAGCACCAGGAAATGTGATCGGAATGCCCTGTTTGATGCGGTCTGGAACGGTGACAGCGAGGGCATTACAAGAGAGATGAATGCTTTGCTGCGGCGCACGATCAGTTACCATGATTATCGGGAAGATTTTTACCATGCTTTTCTCGCTGGAATCTTTACCGGTGCTGGGTATATGGTGGATTCCAATAAGGAGCATGGAGAGGGGCGCAGTGATGTGGTCGTCTACGATTCCATCAATGCACGGGTTGCAGTCTTTGAGGCAAAGTATACGAAAAATCTGGAAAAATTAGAAAGTGAGTGCGATACAGCTCTGTGGCAGATTGATGACAGAATGTATGCGAAGGAGTATGAGGATGACTACGATCAGGTACTCTGCTATGGCATTTCGTTTTTTAAGAAACGGTGTATGGTGAAGAAAAAGTAAGTATCTAAGATAACGGTATTAAGGGATATACGGCTCTATCAGAAAATTCGGTAGGACATAAAAGAATAAGAAAATTGGGAAGCAGAGATGAAATCATAAAAAGATCCATCTCTGCTTTTTGTATGTTAAAAAACTAAGTAAGGGCAATTATACACAATTTGAGCATAAAGATAATGTGTATATATACTGTATGGTATTGCAAAATAAATCAAACAATAAAGATTTCGCAGAATACCTAGTTCTGCGAAATTTGGAGGAAATTTCAGAGACACAAAAGGAGTTTTATTTTGATAATATTGATTTTTAAATAGTATTAATCGGAAATTTGGTAAATAATTGATCAGAAATGCGTATCTTAATAATTTCATAATAGATTCTTGGGAGAAACTTCTATTGAATTCGCTCTAAAAGCATAGTATAATGAACAAAGATTTCGCAGAACTAGGTATTCTGCGAAAACTGTAAAAACGAGAGGAAGAAGCTCGGTATGTGGTACGCAGTACAAACGCCTACAGGAAGAGAAGCTGAGATGGCAGAGAAATTGAACCGGGTTTATTCGGGAGAGTCGGATAAGCCCTGTTTTGTGCTGTCTAAAGAACGGTCCTGGCGGATGGGCGGGATTTATCACATCGGTGTGGAGCCGATGTTTCCGGGATATATCTTTGTGGATACGGATGATGCGGGAGAACTGGAACAGAAGATAGGAATTTTGGCTGGTTCTGCGAAGCTTCCGCTCGATGAGAAGGCAGTACCGTTGGAAAAGGCGGAGGAAGATTTCCTGAAACGTCTGCTTCGAGAGGATCCGCAGCATACGGTAAGACGATTTCTCGTACAGGTAAACGAGGCGGGAGAGCTCGTGTCGGCGGAAGGCATATTGGGAGAGTCGCTGGGACAGATTGTGCGGAAACGAATCCGAAAACGGGTTGTGACGCTGGAGATACCGATGCTGGGAGCAGCACGGCGGGTCGAACTGGCGATCCGTGTAAAAGGCGATGAAAACCGGGAGCAGGTGGCAGGCATATGAGAAGTATAGATATGAAGTATTCCGTTCTGATGCCTGTTTACCGAAAGGAAAATCCGTTCTATTTTTACCGGGCGGCGCTCAGCATGATGAAACAGAGTGTTTCCCCGGATGAGTTTGTCCTGGTCTGCGATGGTCCGCTGACGGAAGAACTCGATGCAGTAATCAGAAAATTAGAAGAAACATGGTCCGAACAGGTGAAAATCGTGCGTCTGCCGGAAAATCGCGGCATAGGACCGGCACTGGCAGCAGGGGTGGAAAGCTGCCGAAATAATCTGATTGCCCGCATGGACAGCGACGATATCGCCTGTCCGGAACGATGTGAAAAGCAGCTGGTGCAGTTCCGAGGCAACCCAGCGCTGGCGCTGGCGAGCGGGGCGATTGCCGAGTTTGAGATGGATTCGCTGGAAAAAGCAGCAAATATGCAGTGGACGATAGATACACCGAAAGAGCCGGTGGAGATTCCAGAAGATTGTTGTATCACCGGTACCCGGACGCTGCCGTGCGGTTATGAGGAGATTCTTATATTTGCCCGCAAGCGCAACCCGATGAACCACATGGCGGTTATGATGCGGCGGGACGCTGTTTTAGCGGTTGGCAATTATCGTGCCGTGAAGGGTGCCGAAGATTACGAACTATGGGTGCGGATGCTGCAGGCTGGTTATCGGGCGGAAAATCTGCCGGATGTGCTGGTATACGCGAGAACGGGAAATGGCATGATGCAGCGGCGCGGCGGTCTGGCGTATGCGAGAGAAAATATACGTCTGCAGACCCATTTTTATAAAAGTGGATTTTTGACATTTCCTGAATATATAAGTAACTGTGCTGTGCGTGTGGCGGCAAGCATACTGCCGGTTGGGATTCGCGGCTATTTGTATCAGAAAAAGTTGCGGGAAAGAATGCACGCCTGATAGTTCAGGATAAAAAAAGATGAAAGAAAGTAACTGTTTGGTAAGAACCGTACATTTGTACGCGGAGTTTGCCTGTGAGAAAGCAGACAGTTGCGAGAGGATACGATTTTGAGACAATACGAACCATTCAAGAGGCTGTTCCGAATGGGAGGCGCGGTCATTTTGATGGCTGTCCTGACGGGAATTTATGGATGCGTCTGGAACGGTTATTTCAATAAATTAATTGAATTTCCATTTTGGAGAAGAGGAAACTGGCTGATGATCGCCCTGTATGCAGGAATTTTGTTTTTCTTCCTATATACATATGGGGGATTCCGGATCGGATATCTGAAAAAGGGAAACCTGCTTTGCTCCCAGATACTGTCGATCGGGCTTTTAAATATTATTACCTATATACAAATCTCATTGCTGGATAAGAAATTTCACGATCCGCGGACTTTGCTGGCGATGATGCTGGTACAGCTTCTGGCGGCGATCGTCTGGACATATTTATTTCAGCGGCTGTACCGGCTGCTGTTTCCGCCGAGAAGAATGCTTCTGGTATGCGGCGATCGTCCGGCATTTCATCTGATGGAAAAAATCAATTCGCGCGAGGATAAATATTACCTGGCGAAAGCGATTCATATCCGGGCAGGAATGGAGGCGATCATCCGGGAAGCAGGGACATTTGACGCCTTGATTATCGGCGATATTCCAGCCAAGGAGCGAAATGCACTCTTGAAAAAATGCTTTGAAAAGGACATCCGCACCTATACAGTGCCGAAACTGTCGGATATTTTGCTCCGGACCTCGGAAGAACTGGATATTTTCGACAGTCCGCTTCTTCTGTCAAGAAATGAGGGCATTTCCGGGGGACAGCGGTTTGTGAAACGGGCGATTGACCTATTCTTTTCAGGATTGGGAATCGTTGTTTTATCGCCATTTTTTCTGCTGGTGGCGCTGTCAATCTATCTGACCGACCGGGGACCTGTGTTTTATAAGCAGACGAGGCTGACCGAGGGTAGGAAAGAGTTTCAGATCTGTAAATTCCGGACGATGATCCAGAACGCAGAGGCGAAAACAGGCGCCAGACTGGCGGCTGAAAATGATGACCGGATTCTGCCGGTCGGACACTTCCTCCGCAGAACCCGTCTGGACGAGCTTCCGCAGCTTTTTAATATCTGGAAAGGCGAGATGTCGATCGTGGGACCGCGCCCGGAACGTCCGGAGCTGGCGGAGGAGATAGAGGAAGAGATCCCGGAATTTTGCTACCGCCTGAAAATGAAAGCGGGACTGACTGGTTATGCACAGGTTTACGGGAAATACAATACGACTTCCTATGACAAGCTGAAACTGGATCTGACCTACATACGGAATTATTCTCTGCTTCTGGATCTGAAGCTGATGCTGATGACACCGAAGATCATGATGTTAAAAGAAAGTACGGAAGGAGTGGCGGACAATGGAAACGCTTCTGACAGTCGTCATCCCGGCGTATAACGCGGAAAAATATATTAAATACACATTGGACTCTCTCTGTGACGAATGTACAAACAAACGTCTAGTTCTTGAAAAACCTGAAATTTCAGACATGGAGAAAGGAGAGACAGAACCGGATGCGAGATACCAGGAAAATGGGCAGTCGTGCCTGGAAGTGTTGGTGGTAGACGATGGTTCGACAGATCACACCGGAAAAATTGCAGATCAATATGCAAAAATCTATCCCGATACAGTCCGTGTGATTCATAAAGAAAACGGCGGTCACGGTTCTGGCATTAATTGCGGCGTCCGGGAGGCGCGCGGCCGGTATCTAAAGATTGTCGATGCCGACGACTGGGTCGAGCCGGAGGCATTTTCAAATTTATTAGATGCATTGGCGCATACCAACGATGATGCGGTGGTCAGCGGCTTTTACTGGCGGTTTGACAATGGAAGCGGGGAGGAATCCTCTTTTCCGAGTAAGGCGGAGATGAAAGAGCCATTCAAGGGCGTGAAATACGGAAAATCATACGTTTTGGATGGTATCGCTGATCAGGTTTATATGAAAATGCATGGGATTACCTGGCGGACAGAGATTTTGAGACAGATGCCGCTTTCGATCGACGAACATTGTTATTACGTCGATGCGGAATACATCCTGTATCCGATTCCGTGGGTGCGGACCGTGTCCTTTCTGCCGGATTTTGTCTACCAGTACCGGATTGGACGTGTAGGTCAGAGTGTCAGCCCGGAAAAAATGGTGCAGAACAAGAAAAATTACGACCGGGTGCTGGAATCCCTGTGTGCATTTTATCAGAAATGCCGGAATGGAGAGATTGCCTGCTCTGAAGAAAAACTGCGCTATATTGAGAGCGGAATCGCCCGCGTGGCGGCAGGAAGAGTCAAGATCCTTTTGAGCCTTCCGGCGGATAAAAAGGTGAGAAATCAGCTGGTTCGGTTTGACAAGGAATTATTGGAAAAATATCCGGGAATTTATCATGCAAACCGGAATAAGGCGGTAAAGGCGCTCCGGATGAGCCGGTATCGGTTGTATGGGGCGGCGGTTTGGGTGCTGAAACATCAGAAACGCCAGTTCTGACGAAACAAAAGAAGGAGAAGAGCGGATGAGATTACAGAATATACGGTTCCCAGAACCGGACATTTGCAGGGAAGAAGAGCTGTATTTCCACCGGAATGGTGAGTGGATTGATTTCAATGGCTATTTCAATCTCTTTTATATAGAAAAAAGAAAAAAATATACAAATCAGGAAACACTGACGCTGCATCTGGAAGTGGGCGATTGCCAGGCAGTCCGGCTGATACATGACGAAACCATGATCCGTGAAATCGAATTGAGCGGACAGCCGGAGCCGCTGACATTGGAATTTCCGTATCAGGAGACGGATAAAGGTGTATTCTGGTTTTCAGTAAAACCAGGAATAAGCAGCAAATCAGATGTACCGCAGCTGTCTGGGTGGTATGAGGGAAAATGTCAGGAGGAAAAGTCGGTTCGCATCGCGGCGGTTGTCTGTACATTTAAACGCGAACCGTATGTGCTGCGAAATTTAAAAAGTGTTCTCCGCTTTTTAGAGCGCCCGGAAAATGCATCGATGAATCTCTGCTATTGGCTGGTGGATAATGGGAGAACACTCTCGGAACACGAAGAAATCAGCCGCCTGGCTGCCCAGCATCCAGATACAATTCGCATCATTCCAAACCGAAATGTCGGCGGCGCCGGCGGCTTTACGAGAGGCATGATTGAAGCGATCGAGGAGAAAGAACGCCTGGGACTGACACACGTACAGATGATGGATGACGATGCGGTCATGGATCCGGAGCTGTTTGTGCGGGCGTATGGATTTTTGGGGATGCGGAAGGATGAGTGGGAGGATATTACCTTAGGCGGAAGCTTGTGGCGGGAGGATTTCCTGTATATTCAGCAGGCAGCCGGAGAGTGGTTTGAAGAATTTGTAGTAAAGAATGATTTCCCACTGGCAGATTTAAGAGATTTCCACACATGTACGGATAAATATATGTGTGAAGCAGTTCATAAAAACACGCCGTATTCCGGCTGGTGGTGCTGCTGCATGAGTTTGAATCTTGTGCGCCCGGATAATCTGCCGATCCCGCTGTTTCTTCACCATGATGATATCGAATTTGGCATTCGAAACCAGAAAGCGGGAATCGTCTTTTTAAATGGATTTGGCGTATGGCATAAAGGGTTTGAACTTACCTTTACAGGCGTAAATACGTATTACGATGTGCGGAATACATTAATTACGACCGCTTTGATCGAAAAGGAGAGAAGTCAAACAGAGATCCTTAAATGGATTTGGAAACGTATTACAGTGGATATCATTGAATTCCGCTACGGAGAAATGCGATTGGCATATCAGGCATTCTATGATTTCTGCCGTGGACCGGAATGGTTATCTAAAACGGATGCAGAAAAGTTGAATAACTGGCTTCGAGAGCAGGTTGCAATGAAACCGATTGAAAATCTGAAGGAAGAATTAGGGGAAGAAGACTATCGTCGGATTAAACAATATGCGGAAGACTATCGGGATTCCTATGAAGTGAAAACGGTAAACGAATATTTCGGCCCGGCGAGAAAAGCGGCAAATCTGGTAAAAAAAGCCACATTCAATGGCTGGCTGCTTCCTGCGGATAAAAAAATAATCGCTTTATCGCCAGTTGAATCTCCGTTCCAGGCATTCCGGAAGAAAAAAGTTGTGTTGTTTGAGCCGTTTTCGGGAAAAGCCGTTCTGGCAAAGAAAGACTGGAAACAGATGTGGCTGGCTTGTGGACTTTACCGTGACGCATGGAGGTTGATGAAAAAACATAAATCAGCAGCCGAGAAATACCGGAATGAGATTCAAAAATTCACATGCATGGATGCATGGAAACAGTATTTGGAGATAGAGAAAGGAACCAAAAAATGAGGGCTTGGATTGACCGGATCAATGTTTTTATGAAATACAAAGATCTTCTGATACAGCTGGTAAGCCGTGACATAAAACTAAAATATCGACGCAGCTTTCTGGGATATCTGTGGAGTGTGCTGAATCCGTTGTTTGTCATGATTATTATGACGATTGTGTTTTCGACGATGTTCAGCCGGAATATTGAAAATTTCCCGGTGTATTTGTTTACGGGGAAGATGTTGTTTGATTTTATGTCTACATCGACAAACCAGGCGATGACCTCTGTTACGGGCAATGCGGCGCTTTTGAAAAAAACGTATGTGCCAAAATACATTTTTACCTTATCGAAGGTGACGAGCTGTATGGTGGATTTGCTATTTTCGTTTGGAGCATTATTTATTGTTATGCTTGCCACAAGAGCACATATATATTGGACCTTTTTCTTGTTCCCAATTGTAGTAATTCAAATATATATCTTTTGTTGTGGTTTGGGATTCTTTTTAGCAGAGTTCAATGTCTTTTTTAGAGATGTGCAGTATATCTACCAGGCAATTATTACAGCATGGATGTACTTAACACCGATTTTTTATCCGGTGGAGTCCTTACCAGGCAGTGTTGCCTTTATCGTAAAGGGATTGAACCCGTTATATTATTATGTGGCGCAGTTTAGAGATTTAGTTTATTATGGTCGTTTTCCGGGACCACGTGTTTTCTGGGGCGGCTGGTTGATAGCATTTGTGATGCTGGTGCTTGGAGTCTTAATGTTTAAGCGAAAACAGGATGACTTTATTTTATATATTTAAGGAACAGGTGCTGAAATGGAAGATTATGCAATCGAAATAGATCACGTAACCATACGTTTTAATATGGCGAGTGAAAAGGTTGATAACCTGAAGGAATACATTATTAAGCTGATAAAAAAAGAACTGATATTTCAGGAATTTCTGGCAGTAAAAGATGTCTCTTTTAAAGTAAAACGAGGTGAAGCGTGGGCGCTCATTGGCGTGAACGGTTCTGGAAAATCAACACTTTTAAAGGCAATTAGTGGAATTTTAAAGCCATATAAAGGGAGTATTACCGTAAATGGAGAGATTGCGCCTCTGATTGAGTTAGGAGCAGGATTTGATCCGAATTTAACAGCTCGTGAAAATATTTATTTGAATGGAACTGTTTTAGGACATTCGAAGAAATTTATGGAAGAGCATTTTGATGAAATTGTGGATTTTGCAGAATTGCATGATTTCCTTGATACTCCAATTAAAAATTTTTCATCCGGTATGTCTGCCAGACTTGGCTTTTCGATTGCAACGATGGTTAAGCCGGAGATTTTAATTGTTGATGAAATTCTGGCAGTAGGTGATTTCCTTTTCCAACAGAAATGTATGGAACGCATGAGTCACATGCTGGAGGGTGGAACAACCTTATTATTTGTGTCACATAATATAGAGACAGTGAAAAAACTTTGTGATCATGCAGCGTGGTTGGATCATGGGGTGCTTAAAATGGCTGGCGAAGTAGAGACTGTATGTGATGCATATATGGAACAAAGAAAATAGAAATGATTGGAGAGCATATGACGAAAGTATCAATAATTGTTCCTATTTATAATATGGAATTATATCTGAAAGAGTGCCTGGACAGTATTTTGAGCCAGACTTTAAAAGAGATAGAGGTAGTATGTATTGATGATGGTTCAACGGATCGATCATGGGAAATTCTGGCAGAATATGCGAAAGCAGATGCCAGAATTTTACCGATCCGTCAGGAAAATCAGGGAGTTTCGACAGCAAGGAATAACGGAATTAAAAAGGCTTCCGGTAAATATCTGATTTTTATGGATCCAGATGACTGGTATCCAGAAAAGGATATTCTGGAAGTCCTTTTTGAAAAAGCGGAAAATAGTGGGTGTCAGATATGTGGCGGGGAGTTTAGTGAATACAATGACAGGACGGGAGAGGTCAGAACAGAATTTCCAGAACAGTATTTTGGATATGTATTTCAAAAAGAGGGTGTAATTGAATACAGGGATTGGCAATTTGATTTTGGGTATCATAGATTTTTATATAATCGGGAATTTATATTAGAACATCAGTTGTATTTCCCTAAATTGATTCGATTTCAGGATCCTCCATTTTTTGTAAAAGCGATGATTACTGCCGAAAAGTTTTATGCGGTAAAGAAAGTGGTGTATCGATATCGTTATGGTCATAGAGATTTGAAATGGACAAGAGAAAAACGGATAGCGCTGTTGAAGGGTATCTATATGGATATGGATATGGCAGTTAGAAATCATCTGGAAAGACTAGTTGATTTGACGTGGTTTCGGATGACGGAGGAGTTTGGAGAGATAATTTGTTGTGGAATTATAGAGGGTGAGACAGAAATTGAAGAGTGGATCAGACGAGTGTATGATTGTTTAGAAATAGATAGAAAAGAGAAGTATGGATATCCGTTTTATAGAAGATTTAGGGACGAAGTGATTTTGTTAAAAGAAAAGCAAAGAAAAGAAGATGAGAGATTGGAAAATGAAATAAAAGCAATAAAAAATTCAATAACATTTCGAGTTGGAAAATATTTGCTATATATACCGCGCTGTATTAAATTGGCTTTATGGAGCCGAAAAAAGTCCTAAAAAATAACATTTAATGAGGAATACAAATGAGTGAAATTAAAGTTTCGGTTATAATGCCAGTATATAATGCAGAAACATATTTAGAAGAAGCTATTGAATGCTTAATATGTCAGACATTAAAAGAAATAGAAATTATTTGTGTAGATGATGGTTCGACGGATCGTTCATTGGAAATTTTGGAAGAATATTCAAAAAGAGACGATAGAATCAAAATTTTACATCAAAGAAATTTATATGCTGGAGTTGCAAGAAATAATGGATTGAAACAAGCAAATGGAGAATTTGTTATATTCCTTGATTCGGACGATTTGTTTGAAAGAGGACTATTGGAAAAAACATATAAACAAGGGAAAAAAGTAAATGCAGATATAGTTTTGTTTGGAGGGGAGTGTTTTAATGTAGATAATGGAGAACATAAAGAAAGACCGGATTTTTTGCGGAAAGAGTATATAGGAGATAAGTCAGTATTTTCACGAAAGGATATACCGGAAAAGATATTTAATATTACGACACCGTGTCCATGGACAAAATTATATAGTAGAAAATTTATTGAAAGAGAAAAATTGCAGTTTCAGGAATTGCAGCATACAAATGATGCTTTTTTTGTATTATTATCGTTAGCGTTAGCGAATAAAATTACATATATAGATGAGGTTTTAATAAGTTATAGAATTGGACAAAAGAATAATCTTCAAAGTGTAAAAAGTAAAAATCCAGAAATGTTTTTTGAAGCATATGAGCAAGTGTTTGATGCGCTGAATGAAAAAGGAATTTATGAAGAGGTAAAGAAAAGTTTTATAGAGGTTACTTTAGCTGGATGTGTTTATAATATAAATTCAGTTAAAACAAAAGAGGCAAAAGTGAAAATATATCAAGAGATGCAGCAAGAACATTTTACAAGGATGAATTTGTTGGAACAAGAAGAAACGTTTTATTCTAATTTAGAACATCTGTATCAATGCAAAGGAACTAAGTATATTTTAGAATGCATTGAAAAAAGAAATAGAAATTATGAAGAAAATAAGTTGACACTTTTATTAAAAAATGAAGAAAAAAATATTCCAAAAGTTTCAGTTGTTATACCAGTGTATAATACGGAAAATTATTTGAAAGAATGTTTGAATAGTATTATGAATCAAACGTTAGATGAAATTGAAATTATATGTATTAATGATGGTTCAAAGGATAATTCGTTGGAACTGTTGTTAGAAGCGGCAAGTAAAGACCATAGAATATCAGTATATACACAGAAAAATTCGGGACTCTCGGTCACTCGTAATAGGGGCGCTGAATTGGCAAATGGAAAATATATTTATTTTATGGACAGCGATGATATTTTAGATAAAAATGCACTTTATAAGTTGTTTTTTAGAGCTGAAAAAGATTCGCTTGATATGATATGCTTTGATGGCCGGAGCTTTGTTGATGATGATTTAGAAGGAACGGTTAGTGCGGCAATAGACTATTATATAAGAAGCGCAAAATATAATGGTGTGTATACAGGAGTAGAATTATTATCTTTAATGCAAAAAAATGGGGATTATCGGACAAGTGTTCCGCTTCAAATGGTAAAAAAGTCATTTTTAGAAGAAAATAACATACATTTTGTAAACGGAATTCTTCATGAGGATAATTTATATACATATCAATGTATGATAATGGCAAAAAGAGTAGTACATATGCCAAATCAATTTTTTAATAGGCGTTATAGAAGTAATTCTATTATGACGACACGGACCACATTTGAACATTCATATGGATTGTTTTCTTGCTATATATATATGGTTCTTTTTTTGAATGATAAATTTATAAATGAATTGTGTTTGGAAAGTGTACTCGAATTGCAAAAAAACGTATTAGGAGAAGCAAGAAACGGATTTTTAAAGTTATCTCGAGAGGAACAATTTGCAGTAGAAGGACTTGAATTAAAAGAAAAGAATCTATTTAAATTATATATTGTGGATTGGTGCGCGCAGAAGTGGAGTGCTGACTGTATAAAACAAAATATTGATCAAGAAATTCAAAAAGCAATAGAGAATGTAAAAAATACAATTACATTTAAAATTGGGAAAAGCATTATGTTTCTACCAGGTAAAATAAAAAGAATAATAAAGGGATATTAAAATGAAAAACTCAAAAATATCGGCTTTTTTGAAAAAATACATAGTACTATTTATTTTGTTATGTGCAGTATTTACTTTTTTGAAAACAATAATATATATACTTCCAAATGAACCAATTCAGAAGAATATAAGGAATTCTATGGAACAGATAAATGAAGAGGGAGTATATCCAAGAATGTTTTATTCTGGAAAAGATAGTGCAGCACAACGTTTAGATAATTATTCAGAGGCTATTTATTTAAATGTAGCATATGCTTCGAATCAAAAGAATGTATTAAATTTAGCGATGGGAGATTATAGAGCGTCTTTCAAAGGAATGAATCCTCTGGAAGCATTAAATCAATTAATTTTGAGTGATGGAAATGAGAAAGTTTCATATAGAGACTATGCTAGGCATTGGATGGGGAGTGAGGTGTTTATTCGTCCATTGTTGATGTTTTTTACATTACCTCAAATTAGATTGATTTACCAGGCCGTATTTATAATTTTGATTTTTTGTACTTGCCGAATTAGTGAGAAAACATTTGGTAAAAAAATTGGATTTTCTCTTTTGATGGCTTTATTGTCGGTGAATATGATTGTTTTATGTTCATCAAGTAATTTCCTTGGAAGCTTTTTTGTAGCATTAATAGGTATAATAGTTGTTTGCAAAAAAGACTATGATGAATCGGCTACAATGTTCGTTGTAGGTGGAGTGACTAGCTTTTTGGATTTATTAGTGACGCCAATGGCATCATATACATTAGTTATGAATATGTTATTGATAAAGAGAGATGTTAAACATGAAAATGAACAGATAAAAGACAAGTTTGTCTTTTTGTTAAAGTGTAGTGCTTCTTGGTGTATAGGATATCTTGGCTTGTGGATGAGTAAATGGATTTTATCATCAATTATCCTAAGAAAAAATATTATTTTAGATGCTTATTTGGAAACAAAGAAATATGGAATACAATCATCTGAGTATGATATGAAAAGCGGCAGAGATGTATTAGAGCTTATTTCAAAAGAGATAAAGCAAATATTTCCAATAAACTTAATTGCTTGGAATTCATTGTTTGGAAAAATATTGATTATGATGCTCATTTGTATTTTGTTGTTTTTGTTATATAGAATTTTCAAGGAAAAACCGAAATATGTATTTTGTTTATTAGTAGGATGTGCTCCGTATGTATGGTTTTTAGCATGTCCGGGGTATTCTTGGGTTCATTTTTGGTTTACATATCGTTCGCAAGTAGGAACAGTGTTTGCATTTGTGTTCGTTTGTTTTAATGTGTTTTTTATAAAAAATAATAAAAGTGAAATATTACAAGAAACACATACGTGAAGATAAGGAGAGCGATATGGATAAAATAGCAGTATTAATCCCATGTTTTAATGAGTCTCAAACGATAGAAAAAGTAGTTTCCGATTGGAAAAGGGAGCTTCCGGAAGCTGTTATATATGTGTATGATAATAATTCTAGTGACAATACAGCTGATTTAGCAACCAAAGCAGGAGCTGTGGTTAGGCATGAGTATTCACAAGGAAAGGGAAATGTCATACGACGGATGTTTAGAGAGATTGATGCTCAATGTTACATCATGGTTGATGGAGATGATACCTATCCAGCGGAATACGGAAAACAAATGGCAAATTTGGTGCTCAAAAAAAGAACGGATATGGTGGTAGGAGACCGTTTATCATCTACATATTTTGATGAAAATAAGCGTCCATTTCATAATTTTGGAAATTGTATTGTTAGAGGTTCTATTAATCGACTTTTTAAAACGGATATCAGAGATATTATGACAGGATACAGGGCATTTAGTTATTTGTTTGTTAAAAGTTTTCCGGTTCTGTCAAAAGGTTTTGAAATTGAAACAGAAATGACGATCCATGCAGTAGATAAAAATATGCGGATTGAAAATGTAATTATTGAATATAGGGATAGACCAGAGGGAAGCGAATCAAAACTTAATACATATTCGGATGGATTTAAAGTATTAAAAACGATTGGAAAACTGTATAAAAACTATCATCCACTGGGATTCTTTGGAAGAATTTCTACGATATTAATTTTAGCTTCAGCACTCCTGTTTCTTCCGATTGCTATTAAATTTCTTCAAACGGGGTTTGTCCCTAATTTTCCGACATTAATTGTTTCTGGTTTTATAGCCGTGACAGCAATTATATCTTATTTTGCAGGATTAATATTGGAAACGTTGACAGAGAAAGAACGACAAGAGTTTGAATTTCGATTGCAAGTAATTGAAAATTTGGAGAAAAGCATAAAGAATATAGACTTCAAATGAAATTAATTGTAAAAAAGAAGAGGCAATAGAAAATGAAAAAATTTGAAGATTTAAAAATCGCAGTAGCTGGCACAGGATATGTAGGTTTATCGATTGCAACTCTTTTGGCGCAGCATCATAAGGTAATGGCAGTTGATATTGTTCCAGAAAAAGTAGAGTTGATTAATAGGGGAAAATCACCAATCCAGGATGAATACATAGAAAAATATCTGGCAGAAGAAAAATTGAATCTTACAGCAACGCTTGATGCAAAAGAGGCATATAGTAACGCGGATTATGTGGTTATTGCTGCGCCAACAAATTATGATTCAAAAACACATTATTTTGACACGTCAGCAGTTGAAGCTGTCATTGAGCTGGTTATGAAATATAATCCGGATGCAATTATGGTTATCAAGAGTACCATTCCGGTTGGATATACAACCTCTGTTCGTGAAAAGTTTAATTGTAAAAATATAATTTTTAGTCCGGAGTTTCTTCGAGAAAGTAAAGCCTTATATGATAATTTATATCCAAGCCGTATTATTGTTGGAACAGATTTGAAGGATGATCGGTTAAAGAAAGCAGCACAGCAATTCGCAGAACTTCTGCAGGAAGGTGCAATTAAAGAAAATATCGATACCTTGATTATGGGCTTTACCGAAGCGGAGGCTGTGAAACTTTTTGCAAATACCTATTTAGCACTGCGCGTGGCGTATTTTAATGAACTGGATACATATGCGGAAAGTAAAGGATTGAATACACAGCAGATTATAGATGGAGTGTGTCTGGATCCCAGAATTGGCAACCAATATAACAACCCTAGTTTTGGGTATGGAGGCTATTGTCTGCCGAAGGATACAAAGCAGTTGCTGGCAAATTATGCGGACGTTCCAGAAAATTTGATTGAAGCGATCGTAGAGAGCAACCGGACCCGGAAGGATTTTATTGCCGACCAGGTATTGAAATTAGCCGGATATTATGGATATGAGGATGATAACGAATTCGAAGAAGAGAAAGAAAAGAATGTGACTATCGGAGTTTACCGGTTGACAATGAAAAGTAATAGCGACAATTTCAGACAGAGCTCGATTCAGGGAGTTATGAAAAGGATTAAAGCAAAAGGGGCAAAGGTGATCGTATATGAGCCGACTTTAAAGGATGGAGAGACATTTTTTGGGTCACTCGTTGTAAATGATCTGAGTAAATTCAAACAATTAAGCCAGGCGATTGTAGCAAATCGCTATGACAGTTCGCTGGATGATGTGAAAGAAAAGGTTTATACAAGAGATATTTTCCAAAGGGACTAGAAAAGTATTTATTGCACAAGGAGAGCATGGATGTGCACAGCATATAAAGAAAGAAAAAAGATTGATTTTAACAGATATCCTGAGCTGGAGGCATTTATAATGTGTGCTTTGATTGCCGGAATCATTATGATCCCGGCAATGATTTTAAATCATGGATATTTTGCACTGTCAAATGATTTTTCGGCAGAGGAAATTCCGTTTGGAATGCTGATGAACAGGGCAATCAAGTCGGGAGAAACTTGGAGCTGGGGAATTGATTTGGGAGGAAATCTACTAGAATCATTTGGCTTTTATAATATTGGAAGTGTATTTTACTGGATTTCCCTTTTGTTCCCGGCAGAATTGTATCCACGGGTAATAGGATGGCTATTTATATTAAAGATTGCGGTCGCAGGATATTCATCTGCATTGTGGATGAAAAGATACTTACATAAAAAAGATGCTATATTGATAGGCGCGATGTTATATGCATTTTCGGGAGCACAATGTATTAATATTGTTTTTTATCATTTCCAGGATGTGATAGCGTTGTTCCCATTTATGCTGGCTGCCTTGGACAAAATGATATTGGATAAAAAGAAGGGATGTTTTGCACTGGCATGTGCCGTGAATTTGTTATGTAATCCGATATTTTTCTGGGGCACTACCTGCTTTACAGTTTTATATTATATTTTCCGTTTTTTACTTCCAAATTTGCGTGAAAAAGGACAGATAAAAAATATTTTAACTTGTTTCTGGGAAGGAATTTTGGGATGCCTGATTTCGGGTGTGATTGTAGTTCCGACATTTTTGTCCATGATGGGAAATAAGCGGGCAACTGCTGTTTTACCAATATCGGACTGGTTTTTAATGACGGTAAAAGAATGGCTGATTGAAGTAGGGGCTTTCTTTTTTCCAGCGGAATCAATGGATTCATATTCTGCAATTGTGTCTAATGACTGGGGAAGCTGGGGAATTTACTTACCATTGTTCGGATTGGCTTTTGTATTGACATATATTTTTCATGAGAAAAATTGGCTGAGTTCTTTGATTAAATGTTGTTTTGTAATGGCAGTGATTCCAATTTTGAATAGCGTATTTATAGCATTTTCACCAGATAGATATGGAAGATGGCTGTTTATGTTTTCCTTACTTTTGTCTTTGGCAACGGCCGTAGTTTGTGAAAAAGCGGATAAATATAGAGATTCTTTAAAATATGGATTGATAATTTCTATGGGTGTCATTTTGACGTTTACAATAGCGCTATGCTGCTTAAAACGGATACATTATGACGGTATAGAAATTTTTCGGATTCACCGATTTGTGCTTAATATAATGAGTGCTGTTTTGGGAGTGGTGGTGCTTGCAGCCATAATCAAAAACAAGCGTAGCGAGTGCACAAAAATATATAAAGGTGCTACTATCTTTTTTAGTGTATGTTTGTTGGGAGTAAGTGTTTTTGATTATCAGAATGGGGCGCTGGATAATACTGGGATAAATTTCCGTATTGAATCAAATCAGTATTCTAAAAATGTTTCTACTTATTTGACGGAGATTCCATCACTTTTGAAAAGGAATGTATTGCCCTACAGATATTATTTTGATGAGGGAATTGGATATACATACTATAATCTTAGTATGACAAATGAACTCCCATCAACGAATTCTTTTATAAGTACGTGCCATTCTTCTGTTTTTGATTTTTATCGTGCGCTTGGAATCAACAGAGGAAATATGTCTCCGGCTGGTCCGGTCGGAATGCAGGAATTATTGGGTGCCAGATATATCGTTACGATGAAAAAATTAAGCAATCTGAAATTGATAAAGCATATAAAGAATGCGAATAATCAAGATTTTTATATATATGCAAATCAAGCGGCGCTTCCGATGGGAACTTTATATGATTCATATATAACAAAGTCAGAATTTAACAAAGTTTCTGCGGAACTACGGGCTTTGGTCATGCTTCATACTTTAGTAATTGAAGATCAGGATGTAGAAAAAGTAGAGAAACAATTAAAACATGCGCCGGAATATATTGAATTGGCGGGGGAGGAGCTGCTAAAAAGAACGATACAAAATAAAAATCCTAATTCTAATTTTGAAACTAAAAAAAATACTTTAAATATTAGACTGGAAGCCGATAAGAAAGAATTTGCATTTTATAGCATACCGTATGATCGCTTTTGGAAAGTAAAGGTCAATGGATATGATGCAGAAATGTATAATTGCAATGGGTTAATAGCAATACCAGTTGAAAAAGGAGAAAATATAATAGAGTTTCGATACGAATATACACCCTTTAAAGTTGGAATATCTTTAAGTGCAGTAGGCTGTGTTTTATTTGCTTTATACGATCGCTTGCAAAAAAATGTGAAGCAAAAAGAAAGTAGTGAAAATAATGAAAAATAAACCTGTTTTATATATAATAATCCCTTGCTATAATGAAGAAAAAGTGCTTCCTATTACGGCGCCGTTGTTCAAACAGGAAATAATGAAATTAATCAATAGAAACATTATATCAGTTAAGAGTAAAATTATGTTTGTGAATGACGGAAGTAAAGATCAAACATGGAATATTTTATGTGAATTGGCAAAGAAAGATGATTGCTTTCTTGGTATATCACAAAGCCGTAATAGAGGACATCAAAATGCTGTTTTAGCAGGTTTGATGGAATCAAAGGATCAATGTGATATTACAATATCGATTGATTGTGATGGTCAGGATGATATCAATGCCATGGATTCTATGGTAGAAGAATATTTAAAAGGAAATGAAATCGTATATGGTGTGAGAAGCAGGCGGGATACAGACACTTTTTTCAAAAGGTTTACAGCGGAGTCTTTTTATAAGCTATTAAATTGGATGGGAGTGGAGGTCATTTATAATCATGCGGACTATCGTCTGATATCTTCCCGGGTTCTTCAGGAGTTTGCAAATTATAAAGAGGTAAATATTTTTTTAAGAGGAATGGTTCCCCTGGTTGGATTTAAAAGTACGATCGTATATTATGAAAGGCATGAGAGAATTGCAGGTGAGAGCCATTATCCTCTAAGTAAAATGCTTTCGCTGGCTTTTGATGGCATTACGAGTCTTAGCATTAAGCCGATTCGAATGATAACGGGAGTTGGTTTTGTTATTGCTGTATTAAGTTTTATCGGAGTGCTTTGGTCGTTTGTGGAGTATTTTATCGGAGAAACCGTAAATGGATGGGCAAGTATGACAAGTTTAATATGTTTTATAGGAGGTGTCCAACTGCTTTGTCTTGGTATTTTGGGTGAATATATTGGAAAGATATACTTAGAAGTGAAAGCCAGACCTCGCTATATTATTAGTGATAGAACGTATACTAAGACAACTATCTGTGAGGAAGAGAATAAATAACTTACTAAGATATAGAGAAATTCTATGGAGGAAAAAATGAACACAACCCTCATCATCATGGCTGCCGGCATCGGTTCCCGTTTCGGAACCGGTATCAAGCAGCTTGCGAAAATGGCTCCCAACGGGGAGATTATCATGGATTTTTCAATTTATGATGCGAAAGAAGCGGGATTTACAAAGGTTGTCTTTGTGATTCGCAAGGCAATTGAGAAAGAATTCAAAGAAGTGATCGGAAACCGATTGTCTAAGGTCATGCCGGTCGAGTATGTTTATCAGGAGTTGGAGGATCTGCCAGAAGGATATGAGGTTCCAGCGGGGCGTGTGAAACCTTGGGGTACAGGACAGGCGATCCTGGCTTGTAAGGATATCGTGAAAGAGCCGTTTGTGATTATCAATGCAGACGACTATTATGGAAAGGAAGCATTTGTCAAGCTGCATGATTTTCTGGTTTCGGGAAAACATGAGGACGGAAAGATAGCTCTGGCGATGGCGGGATTTTCTCTGAAAAATACTTTGAGTGAGAATGGCGCTGTGACCAGAGGCGTCTGTGTGGCGGATGATACAGGTCATCTTGAAAAAGTAATTGAGACAACCGGGATTCAGAAGATAGACGGCAAGATTCGGTGCGATAATGCAGAAGTAGAAGGCTGGATTACACCAGACACGATGGTTTCGATGAATATGTGGGCGGGATATCCGGATTTTTTACAATATATTAGGGAAGGTTTTCCTAGATTTCTAGATCAACTAGGTGAATATCCAGAGAAAAAGGAATACCTCCTTCCGAATATCGTAGCGGAATTGCTGGAAAAAGAAGCGGCTTCAGTTAAGGTACTTTCTACATCGGATAAATGGATTGGAATTACTTATAAGGAAGACATTGAGCCAGCGCAGGAAAGTTTTAGTCAGATGATAACGGCTGGATGCTATCCGGAAAATTTATGGATATAATTAAAGAAGCAGAATTGTTACGAAAGGGAAGAAGTAGATTGTGGCAAGTTGGTTGTTTTACATAGCGGTCTTTTTGAAACAATTTTATATTTTTCCAAGCGGCAATCTTGGGATTGCAGATCTGTTTTTCGCGGCTGCCTGTGCGATGACATTTTATGGAGCATGGAAGAACCGGACAAAATTATTTTACAGGGAAGATATCCCATGGGTTATTTTTCTGATTTTTGTCGCTATCATTAATGGAATCTATTTTATCCGGACTTCCAATCGGGAGTTCCCGCTGCATACGATGTATTGGATTTATTCCGCGTGTCTGATATGGATGTTCCGGACATTGTATTCAGATGGCTTTATGCGTGGTTTGTGCTGGATTTGCCGCATCAATATGGTATTTCAGCTGCTTGTTCTGTTCTCTGGGCGTGGGCGTTATTTCCATGAATCCTGGGGTGGTGCCCGGTTTATGGGAACCTTCAATGATCCGAACCAGTTTGCATTTTTTATCTTTACCATGATGCTGGTACTTTTTATGGGGGATCGGCGGAAAGCGATTTATACGGCGAAAACACGTATCGGCTTCTGGGGAATGTTTCTGTTGGGAGTGTTTTTGATAGGAAAGGCAAAATCAACGGGGATGTTTGTCGGTCTGCTTGTATTCTTTTGTGTGCTTATCGGACAGCTTTTCTGGGACAGATGCTGCCATTCAAAGCGGAAAAAGCTGTGGTGGATAGGCGGCGCGGTTTTTGTGGTGCTGTTGGCTGTTGGGGTATATAGGATCCTGCCGGGGGCTGATTTTGAAGTTTCTCAGACGAGCTACACGCTTTTTTCGCGGATTCAGCAGAAACTCTGGAAATTGGCAAATGGCAATCTTTATGATTTGCTTTACGATCGAAGTGCAGAACGCTTGGTATTGGAACCGCAGTATTTATTATATGGGGCAGGAGAGGGCTTTTTTGAGCGGTTTATTCCACATGATGGGTTTGAACAGCTGCTGAGCCCGGGCGTGTTTGATGTGTTTCATGTGAATGAAATTCATTCGAGTTTTTTTGATGTCTGGTTTTCGTATGGTATCATTCCAACAGCGGTGCTTGTATATTGGATTGTACGAAATGTGATTCGATGCGATCGGGCACAGCGTGCGGCAGTGCTGGCATTGTTGGCGGAAAGTTTTACGCTGATGAATTGCAGACAGCCATTTTTCTGGTTTTTGATTGTGATGGCGGGGATGAGCGGACGGGAAATGTGTGTGGATGAAAGAGCGACTGAGGAGTAAAAACTCAGCCGTTCTTTTTTATAAAGTGACCGCTTTGCTGGAATTGCTATTTTCATAGAATAGCATATGTAAGGGGAGGATGCAAGAAGAAAAGAAGTTGAAAAATAGATTGGGTAAATCTTTGCAAATTCTTTTTTGAAATGCTACAATACAAGAAAAATCTTTGTAAAGAGAAGTGAGAATTTATGATATTTTTAAAGCTAAAATATTATTTCAATAAATTCAAAATCTGCATCTATATATGTGGAGTCATTCTTGTCCTGTTTATGTTTGTGACATTGTTAAGACAAGTGAATCTGTTCACGCGAGCAGATTCTCAAACCCTATTAGGTATAATCGGAACATTGCTTGGAGCAGTTGTCGGTGCTGTTTTTTCATTGCTTGGGTCTATATGGGTCAATACACAGCAGCGAAAAGAAGAATTGAATAGGAAAAGAGCGCAGGAGATTTATCGACCGCTTTATGATGAACTTGTAAACATCCATAGAAACATATTGAAAGAAAATCCATATCCTTCTCTTATTGAATTCAGGACGGGGCATCAGACGATGAAACCGCATCCACAGTATGCTGAATGGCGGAAGATAGAATTGGACAGCCGTTATCTTCAGATCCCGGCGGAGTTGAAGAGACAAATGGATCGCCTGTTTGGGGCGCTGGCTGGTTATTTGACGAAACGAAAAGGGGCATCGGATGAAGTGAAGAGAATTCTTGATTCTGTTTTAGAGGAATTCAAACTGCCACCTTGCAGAATAGAAAATTTTGGAAGTGTGGTATTAGGGGATGTTATGAGTGGTAAAAGGAAGGGAATTTATGGAGAGAGTATGTATTTTATGGAAGAGGATGTGCCGGATGAAGCTGTCATAAAAAAAGTAAATGAACGCTTTTATGAGGTGGCGGATGAAAGCATAATTTTGAAGGACATGAAGGATGTTTATAATGGCTGGATGCGGGAAGAAGAGATGGCAATTAAAATATTGGAGTTGCTGATTCGGATGGCTGAGAAGTAGAGGAACGTTTTGAATGATGATCTTGTCATTCAAACTATCAAATGTTAATATTAATCATATAAATATGATTAATATTATGAACAGGCAAAGCAACAGCTTCGAAAGGAGTGTGTCAATATGGGGATTTTTGTGAATTCGGATAATTCAGCGTTTCAAGTTGCGTTGAATTCGGAAATCTATATTGATAAAACAGGTTTGTTGACGTATACCAATAAGGTGATGAATACATTGCAGGGATATATTTGCAATAGCCGTCCCAGAAGGTTCGGAAAGTCGATTACGGCGGATATGCTGACAGCGTATTACAGTAAGGGCTGCGATTCAGGGAATATGTTTTCTGGACTTGAAATTAGTCAGAGCCCGGATTTCAAGGAACATCTAAACCGATATGATGTGATTCACTGGGATATCCAGTGGTGTATAGGAGCTGCTGGGGGTGCCGACAGGGTTGTATCGTATATTACAGAGAAAACGATTGAGGAATTAAGAAAATATTATTCAGAAGCAATACCGAGTGACACGTGTTCGCTTCCAGAAGCACTGTCATTTATTTGTAATGCAACGAAGAATAAGTTTGTTGTAATTATTGATGAGTGGGATGTTCTGATTCGTGATATGGCGGCGAATTCGAAAATTCAGGATGAATATATAAGTTTCCTGAGGGGATTGTTTAAGGGAACGGAACCGACCAAGTATATTCAACTTGCTTATTTGACGGGCATTCTTCCTATTAAAAAAGAGAAAACCCAGTCGGCACTGAACAATTTTGACGAATTTACGATGTTGAGCGCGGGTCGCTTGTCTCCGTATATTGGATTTACGGAGGCGGAGGTGAAAGAACTTTCAGAACGCTATCAGGTGGAATTTGATAAGGTAAAGGCGTGGTATGATGGATATGTTCTAAAAAATTGTCAGGTTTATAATCCCAAAGCAGTTGTGAGTGTCATGCTAGATGGTGAATTTAAGAGCTATTGGTCGGAAACCGCGTCTTATGAGGCGATTGTGCCGCTCATTAATATGGATTATGACGGATTGAAAACGGCAATTATCGAAATGCTGTCTGGAGTTGAAGTGAAGGTAGATACATCAACATTTGGAAATGATATTTCGAATATTCAGAGTAAAGACGATGTGCTGACATATATGATTCATTTGGGGTATTTAGGCTATGATCAGACGAAAAAGATGGCGTTTGTTCCGAATGAAGAAATTCGGCAGGAGTTGACTAAGGCGGTAGAAAGTAAACGCTGGAATGAGATGTTTCTGTTTCAGCAAGAGTCGGAGAGGTTGTTGGATGCAACATTGGATTTGGATGAGGAAGTAGTAGCATCACAGATCGGGAAGATTCATGATGAATATGTATCTGTTATTCAATATCATAATGAAAATTCTTTGAGCAGTGTTCTCGCGATTGCTTATCTGAGTTCGATGCAATATTATTTTAAACCAGTTCGGGAACTACCGACAGGACGTGGATTTGCGGATTTTGTATTTATACCAAAACCAGAGTACAAGAATGATTATCCGGCGCTGGTAATTGAACTTAAATGGAATCAGAATGCACAGACTGCGCTGCAGCAAATCAAAGAAAAGAACTATCCAGAATCGATTTTAAATTATATGGGAAATATTTTATTGGTTGGAATTAATTACGATAAGGTAAGTAAGGAACATACGTGTCGAATTGAAGCATATGGAAAAAATTAATGTATATTTTTGACATAGTAAAAACTATCGTTATATACAGCAATGGCTAAAAGTCCGTCCCACAAACTTTTAGCCATTTTCATTTAAATAAATAACCTCTCTATCTTTAAGAATCCTTCCCTTTCTGCAATCTCGTCAATTCTCTCCAAATCGTCAAAAGCATCGTTCCAAAGCAGGCAATTCCGCCGACAAAGTTGGAAATCGGTTCGGCGGCGAATACGCCGTTGGTGCCCATTCCGAACATACCTGGCAGCAGGATTGTCAGCGGAACGACGATGATTACTTTTCGGAAAATAGAGAAAAAGATCGCTTTTTTGGATTTGCCCAGACCGACGAAAATCGACTGTCCGGAGAATTGGAGCGACATCATAAAGAATCCGAAAAAGTATAAGCGGATCGCCGGAATACCTGCTGCGATGAGTTCGGCATCCTGGTTAAAAATGCGGATAAAGAATGCCGGGAAACCATCGACGATCAGCCAGATACCGGTCGTATATAAAATTGCAATAAAAGAGGTAAAGACGATCGCCTTTTTAACGCGTCCGTATTCTTTTGCCCCATAATTGAAACCGAGCACCGGCTGGGCGCTGTGGGTGACGCCGGTTACCGGAAGCGTTGCAATTTCACGGATGGAGTTGATAACGGTCATAACGCCGACGTAGAGATCGCCGCCGTATACCTGTAAGGTCGCATTGCACATGATCTGGACGGTGCAGTTTGTGATCGACATTGTGAAACCGGAAAGTCCGAGACCGACGATTTTCCGGACTCTCTGCGCGGAAAGACGCATGGAAGAACGTCTCAGTTTCAGAATTGTTTTGTCACTGGTTAAAAACCGCAGAATCCAGATAGCGGAGAGAAGCTGCGACAGGATGGTGGCGAGCGCCGCGCCGCGGATTCCCATGTGAAGCACAAAGATAAAAATCGGGTCGAGCAGGATATTGGCGGCAGCGCCTAAAAGGACGGTCATCATGCCGATGCGCCCGAAGCCCTGTGAATTGATGAACGAGTTCATGCCAAGTCCGACCATCACGAACAGGCTGCCGAGCAGATAGATCGTAATGTAAGCATTCGCATATGGATAAGTAGCGTCGCTGGCGCCGAACAGATACAGCATTGGTTTGCGGAATATCAGGCAGAGAAGGGTCAGAAGCACACCTGAAATGAACATCATGGAGAAAGAATTTCCCATGATTGCCTCGGCTTCTTTGATATCCCCGCGCCCGCGTTCGATCGAGCAGAGCGGTGCACCGCCCATGCCAAACAGATTGGCAAATGCGATGACAAGCGTGATGATTGGCAGCGAAAGCCCGATGCCGGTCAAAGATAGAGTGGCGTGATCGGGAATGCGCCCGATATAGATGCGGTCGACGATGTTGTACAGGACGTTGATAAGCTGCGCCAGCGTCATCGGGATTGCGAGATTCATGATATTTTTAACGATACTTCCTTTGGAGAAATCGTTCTGTGTATTGGGATTACTCATACAAACTCCTTTTTTCTTGCGTTTGGATACAACCTGATATTATAATAAAGTAAAAGAAATTTGTCCAGAGAGAAAGACATTCAAAAAAGGAAGTTCGATATTGCACAAATAAGAGATCTGTGCTATTCTCAAAGAAAACGAAAGGGGTATGTATTATGCCGAGAGGACCAAAACGTTCTGCATTAGAAGTAAACAAAGAGAAGCTGGCAGCGGTAGAAGAGAAGCTGGCTAAATTAGAAGAAACCGTTAAAGCTCTGAAAGCAGAGAAAAAGGAATTAGCGGCTGAGATTCGTAAAGCTGAATTAAGCGAATTACTGGATGCGATCGAAGAGAGCAATTTAAGCGTAAACGATGTTCATGAGTTTATCAAACAGAATTCTGAGCAGAAATAAATTAAAAAGCGATAAATCATTGTATTCAAAGAATGAAAAGAGAACTGGAAATTAGGGACAGCCTGGTTTCTGGTTCTTTTTTTATTTTGTGAAAAAACATTTGTAAACGAAATATATGAAAGAATGCCGGTGCCGAAACAGAGGGTTGTTTGAATCGGATTTGAGCCGGGATTGGCGGATGAAATCGGCTTAATGATAAAAAGGAACCGTGCAAAAGAAAGGTGCATATGCTACAATAGGAATATTCAATCAGAGGAACTTGAGATGACTTCTTTGATCAAACCGGTACCTCAAAGAGAAATAGAAGAAAAAAAACAAGGTTCCGGGGAAAGAACCGCTCAGATATTAAAAAAGAAAGCGAAGGGAATGAATATGGATCATAATACGCTACTTGGGGTTTTGATTCCGTTTGTCGGTACGACGGCGGGAGCAGCTTGCGTCTTTTTTTTGAAAAATGAGTTAAAGCCGATCATCCAGAAAACGCTTTTGGGGTTCGCATCGGGGGTGATGGTGGCGGCGTCGGTCTGGTCGCTTTTAATTCCATCGATGAATATGTGCGAAGCGATGGGGCGTCTGGCATGTCTGCCGGCATCCATTGGGTTTATGGTGGGTATTCTGATGCTGCTTTTGCTGGATCGCCTGATTCCGCATCTGCATCTGGGAAGTGATGAGCCGGAGGGACATATGTGCGGGCTCAAGAAGACAACGATGCTGGTTCTGGCGGTCACACTTCACAATATCCCGGAGGGCATGGCAGTCGGAGTGGTATTTGCCGGATTCTTAGCAGAAAAGAGCGGCATCACGCTTGCAGCGGCGCTGGCACTTTCACTTGGAATTGCGATTCAGAACTTCCCGGAGGGAGCGATCATTTCCCTGCCGCTTCGGAGTGAGTCGGGGATGAGCCGGAAAAAGGCGTTTGCGATGGGAACACTCTCCGGTATCGTCGAGCCGATCGGGGCGCTTGCGACGATCGCCGCGTACCGCTATCTGGAACCGGTTCTGCCGGTTCTCCTGGCGCTTGCAGCAGGGGCGATGATTTACGTGGTTGTGGAGGAGCTGATTCCGGAGTCGGCGCAGGGCAGTCATTCCGATATGGGAACGATCGGATTTGCGGTTGGATTTGTGCTGATGATGATTCTGGATGTGGCGCTGGGATAAAAGAAAGCTGGCAGTGCTGGCATGGAATCCGGTTGTCCAAAAAGCGAACATTTGTTCTGAAAAATGCGTTGCAAAATTTTTGAATTTATGTAATAATATTTGTAGCTGTTCAGTAGGTCCGCGCATTTACTGCGCTGACCGTACGAAAACATGGGCTAGCAGGAAAAAATCCCATTGCCGCAGGCAATTTTTAATGGATTTTTGCGCGTGACTGTGAAGGTACTGAACAGTTACTAATATTTTATAGTAAATGAGAACGGTTTACTACTTTTTCGCTAATGAAAAGTCTATAAAACAATGGCTGGCGGGTGTGATGCCAGAGAGTTAGAATGTTCTATTTGCATGATTTCAAAGTCATAAAATAAATACGTATTATAAGTGGAAGAAATCAGCTTGACCAGTGAAATAAAAGCTGCCGTTTGCATCACACGTGTAAATGGCAGCAAATATGATTCCCAGGTCGGGCACAGGAGGAATGAATCTATGGGTAAAACACAGTATGATGCGGACAGCATAACGGTTCTGGAGGGGCTGGAGGCTGTCCGTAAGCGTCCTGGTATGTATATAGGAAGTGTGGGAACGAAGGGACTCAATCACCTGATCTATGAGATCGTGGATAACTCGGTCGATGAGCACCTGGCGGGCGCCTGTTCCCAGATCCGCGTGACGCTCGAGGCGGACGGCTCCTGCACCGTCCGGGACAATGGACGCGGTATTCCGGTGGAGATGCATAAAAAGGGTATGGCAGCGGAGCGAATTGTGCTCTCGACCTTGCACGCGGGCGGCAAGTTTGACAACAATGCGTACAAGACGAGCGGCGGTTTGCACGGTGTCGGTTCATCGGTTGTCAATGCCCTCTCAGCGCATCTGGAGGTCAATGTATATAAAAATGGACAGATCCATCACGATGCGTATGAGCGCGGCATCCCGACGGTTGAGCTGATCGATGGTCTTCTGCCGGTGGTTGGAAAGACAAGAGAGACTGGAACAGAGATCAATTTTCTGCCGGATCCGGAGATTTTTGAAAAAACGCGGTTCAAGGCGGACTGGCTCAAGAGCCGCCTGCATGAGACGGCATATCTGAACCCGAAGCTGACGATTCTTTATGAGAATAAGCGGGCAGGCGAGGCTGAAAAAGTGACTTATTCGGAGCCGGACGGCATCGTGGCGTATGTGCGCGAGTTGAACAGCACGAAGACGCCGATTCATGATCCGATTTATTTTAAGGGCGTCAGCGACCAGATCGAGGTTGAAGTGGCGTTCCAGTTTGTCGATGCATTTGAGGAAAATGTACTCGGCTTCTGCAACAATATTTTCACGCAGGAGGGCGGCACGCATCTGGCAGGCTTTAAGACGCGTTTTACCCAGATGATCAACAGCTATGCGAAAGAGCTGGGAATCCTGAAGGAAAAAGATACAAAATTTACAGGACCGGATACGAGAAACGGCATGACGGCGGTTGTGGCGGTCAAGCATCCGGATCCGATCTTTGAGGGGCAGACGAAGACAAAGCTGGCGAGTGCCGATGCGACAAAAGCGGTGTTCAGCGTGACAGGGGACGAGCTGCAGCTTTATTTTGACCGGAATTTAGAGGTATTGAAGGCGATCATCGCCTGTGCGGAGAAATCTGCAAAGATCCGGAAGGCAGAGGAACGCGCCAAGACCAATATGCTGACGAAATCCCGTTTTTCCTTTGACAGCAACGGAAAGCTGGCAAACTGTGAGAGCCGCGAGGCAGAGAAATGTGAGATTTTCATTGTCGAGGGAGATTCCGCGGGCGGTTCAGCTAAGATGGGACGAAACCGCCGCTATCAGGCGATCCTGCCGATCCGGGGCAAGATTTTAAATGTGGAGAAAGCTTCGATGGACAAGGTGTTGGCGAATGCCGAGATCAAGACGATGATCAATGCGTTCGGCTGCGGCTTTTCGGAAGGATATGGCAATGATTTCGATATTGCGAAGCTGCGTTACCACAAGATCGTCCTGATGACGGATGCCGATGTGGACGGAAGCCATATTGATACTCTGCTTCTGACTTTCTTATACCGTTTTATGCCGGAATTGATTCAGAACGGGCACGTATATATTGCGATGCCGCCGTTATTTAAGGTGATTCCGAAAAAGGGAAAAGAAGAGTATCTATACGATGAGAAAGCATTGGAGCGCTACCGCAGAACCCACACAGGGGAATTTACCCTGCAGCGCTACAAAGGTCTGGGCGAGATGGATGCGGAACAGCTCTGGGAGACGACGTTAAACCCGGAGAACCGTGTGCTCAAGCGTGTGGAGATCGAGGATGCCCGGATGGCGTCGGAGATCACGGAGATGCTGATGGGAAGCGACGTGCCGCCGAGACGGCAGTTTATCTACGATCACGCGGATGAGGCGGAGATAGATGCTTAATAGAAAGATTATGAGTAACTGTGAAGGCACTGAACAGTTACGATTATGAAAGTATATGACAGGAATTTAGGAGATAGAAAATAGAATGGCTGAAACGATCATTACGACAGAATATTCAGAGGAAATGCAGCGCAGCTATATGAACTACTCGATGAGTGTCATCACGGCCCGCGCCATCCCGGATGCGAGGGATGGTTTGAAACCGGTACAGCGCCGCGTCCTTTACGATATGGGGGAGCTGCATCTGGGGCACGACAAGCCGCACCGGAAATCGGCGCGTATCGTCGGTGATACGATGGGTAAATACCATCCGCACGGCGACAGTTCGATCTATGAGACGCTGGTCGTGCTTTCCCAGAATTTTAAGAAAGGAATGCCGCTGGTAGACGGACATGGAAACTTTGGTTCCATCGAGGGCGACGGGGCGGCGGCGATGCGTTACACGGAGGCGCGTCTCCAGAAGTTTGCGGAGGAAGTATATTTAAAGGATTTGGATAAGACCGTCCGCTTTGTGCCGAACTACGATGAGACGGAGAAAGAGCCGGAGGTTCTGCCGGTCCGTGTGCCGAATCTTCTGATTAACGGTGCCGAGGGAATTGCGGTCGGCATGAGCACCAGCATTCCGCCGCACAATCTGGGCGAGGTCATCGATACGGTGATGGCGTATATCGATCAGCCGGAGATGGAGACGGAAGCGCTTCTGAGCGTCTTAAAGGGACCGGATTTCCCGACAGGCGGCATCATTGCGAATAAGAGTGAGCTTCCGGCGATCTATGAGACGGGAATGGGGCGCATCAAGCTGCGTGCCCGGATGGAGGTGGAGCTTGGAAAACGCCGTTCTGACCGGGACAAGCTGGTGATCACGGAGATTCCGTACACGATGATCGGCGCGGGCATCAATAAATGTCTGTCGGATATCGCAGATCTGGTTGAGTCCAAGAAACTTGCCGATGTGGTGGATATTTCCAACCAATCGAATAAAGAAGGAATCCGGATTGTTCTGGAACTCAAGAAAGATGCGGATATTGAGAAAATCCAGAATATTTTGTATAAAAAGACAAAACTGGAGGATACATTCGGCGTCAATATGCTGGCGATCACGAATGGACGCCCGGAGACGCTGAATTTAAAGGGAATCTTAAAGAATTACCTGGATTTCCAGTATGAAAATAATACCCGCAAGTATCAGGTGCTTCTGGAAAAGGAGCAGGAGAAGAAGGAGATCAAGGAAGGTCTGATCACAGCCTGCGACTGCATCGATCTGATTATCGCGATCCTGCGCGGTTCGAAGAATCTGAAAGATGCGAAAGCCTGCCTGATGGAGGGCGATATTTCCAAAATACAGTTCCGCACACCGGGATTTGAGGAAGACGCCAAGAAGCTTCATTTTACGGAGAAACAGGCATCTGCGATTCTGGAAATGCGTCTCTATAAACTGATCGGCCTGGAGATCTTGGCATTGCAGAAGGAGTACAAAGAGACACTTCGAAAGATCAAAGAATACCAGAAGATTCTCGGCAGCCGTGAGGCGATGGACGAGGTGATTAAAGAAGATCTTCGGTCAATCAAGGAAGAGTTTGCAGTGGAACGCCGGACGAAGATCGAGGATGGACGCGAGGCGGTGTATGACGAGGCGGCGGAGAGCGCCAGACCGGGCGTGTTCGTGCTGGACAAGTTTGGTTATTGCAAGATTCTGGAACCGTCGATCTACGAGCGGAACCGGGAGACAGTGGACACGGAGAATATGTATGTACTGTCGTGCCATACGACGGATAAGATTGGATTGTTTACGGATCTGGGTGCATTCCATCAGGTGAAGGTGACGGAGATTCCGTTTGGAAAGCTGCGCGATAAGGGTGTGCCGATTGATAACCTGAGTAAATTTGATGGTACCAAAGAACGTCCGGTCTGTGTGGTGAATGCGGCGCAGTTAAAGGGACAGAAGCTATTATTTGCAACGAAAGATGCGATGATCAAGATCGTGCCGGGCGGGGAATTTGAGACAAATAACCGGACAGTGGCGGCGACCAAGCTTCAGGAGAATGATATGCTTCTCTCGGTACAGTCGGCGGACGGCATGAGAGAGGCGGTCATCCAGACAACCAGCGGTATCTTCCTGCGATTCCCGATCGAGGAGATATCGGAGATGAAGAAGAATGCGAAAGGTGTGCGCGGCATCAAGCTGGGACGTACCGAGTCGCTGGAGGCAATCCATCTGCTGGACGGCACCGAGGACGATCCGATCGTTATGTATAAAGAAAAACCGGTTCATTTGAGCCGTTTGAAAATAGGCCACCGCGACGGCAAGGGAAGCCGGGCGAGAAGCTAGAACAAAACAGAAAGAAAAAAAGGAGGTATTTCATATGACTGAACTTCAGAACACACCGACCCCTCATATCGGGGCAAAGCAGGGCGAGATTGCGGAGACAATTCTACTTCCGGGCGATCCGCTGCGGGCAAAGTATATCGCAGAACATTTTCTGACGGATGCAAAACAGTTCAATACAACGAGAAATATGTACGGTTATACCGGCTATTATCAGGGCAAACGCGTGTCTGTCATGGGAACCGGCATGGGCTGTCCGTCGATGGGAATTTATTCGTATGAGCTGATTCATTTTTATGGATGCAAGAATCTGATCCGGATCGGAACAGCCGGTGCGCTGCGTCCGGAGGTAAAGGTGCGCGAGCTTATTTTTGCGATGGGCTCCTGTACGACATCCAACTATGTAAAACAGTTTTGCCTGCCGGGGGATTATTCCTGCGTGTGCAGCTATGAGCTGCTGGAAAAGGCGGTTGAGTCTGCGAAAAAGAGAAATTTAAAATATCATGTCGGTAATATTTTGTGTTCCGATATGTTCTACAATCCACCGCTTGAGCCGACCGGAACTACCTGGGCGCAGATGGGCGTGCTGGCAGTGGAGATGGAGTCGGCGGCACTTTACAGCAACGCTGCCTATGCGGGCGCAAATGCGATCTGTATCCTGACCGTATCGGATTCGGCAGTGACCGGAGAGGCGACGACGGCAGAAGAACGCGAGAAGACGTTTACCAATATGATGGAAGTGGCGCTGGATCTGGTGTAAGTGCTAAGCTGGTAAAATAAAAGTAGAATTTGAAGGTTACTGTTTATGGGTAGGCACTTTTGGAACCGAAAGTGCCGTAAGAAAACGTGGTGGCAGCAGGAAGAGAAAACAGGAGAGAACAATGATAGGAATTGCTCCACAGGAGTGGAAAACAGATCTTCCGGAGTTTTGTGAAAAAACGAGGGATTTTTATGCAGGAAAGATGGATAAGGGCTCATATAAGGGCTTTTCAGGACGTTACGGCAGTTATGCACAGAAAGGCGGCGCGGCGAGCATGCTGCGTCTGCGTATGACGGCAGGATGTGTGTCGAAGGAGAAGCTTGCATTTATCGCAAAGGCAATCCGTGCATATCAGGTAAATATGGTACATTTTACGACTTGTGAGAGCGTGCAGTTTCACAATCTGGATGAGAAATCAGTCTGTGAATTGATGGAGCAGGCACTCGATGCCGGGATCGTGACGATGGGCGGCGGCGGGGATTTTCCGCGAAATGTGATGTGTTCTCCGCTTTCCGGCGTGGAAGAGGGCGAATATTTCGACGTTATGCCGTGGGCGAAGGCGGCGGGAGAATATCTGATGACCTTTATCAATGCGGAAAAGATGCCGCGCAAGCTCAAGGTCTGTTTCTCTAATTCACCGGCGAATGTGACGCACGCGACCTACCGCGATCTGGGATTTGCGGCTTGTCCGGACGGAACGTTTGATGTATACAGTGCAGGCGGCCTGGGAAACAATCCGCAGTTTGGCGTTAAAGTTGCCGAGGGCGTTGCGCCGGAGAAGATTCTTTATTACATTAAGGCGATGTGGCTGACATTCCGGGCATATGGCAATTACGAAAACCGCGGAAAAGCGCGTACCCGGTATATGCAGGAAGCACTCGGCGGAGCGGAAAATTACCGGAAGGCGTATCAGGAGAAACTTCAGGAGGTACTGACATCCGGGGAGCAGCTGGATCTTTCCCGCGAGGAAGTGATGGCAGCGGCAGGAATAAAAGAAAAGCAGAGCAAAACAGGCGATGGAAGCAGCGCGTCGGGAGAACGTGTGCTGGAGCAGAAACAGCAGGGACTTTATACGGTTATCTGGCATCCGATTGGCGGACAGCCGCGCCCGGAGACGCTGGCAGCCCTGGGAGAACTGATGCAGACGATTGACGGCACAGAGCTTCGCCTGGCACCGGATGAAACTGCGTACATCATTAATTTGACCGGAGCAGAAGCAGAGAAGATTCTGGAGGCGACGAAGGAGACGGCTCAGACAAAGTTTGAGACATCGGTAAGCTGTATCGGTGCGTCGATCTGTCAGGTTGGTGCACGCGATTCGCAGGCTCTGTTACAGGCGTGTGTAAAGGCGGTCGGGGAGGCACAGATCCCGGACGGCGCACTTCCGCAGATTCATATTTCCGGATGTCCGTCCTCCTGCGGTACCCACCAGACCGGACTGATGGGATTCCGCGGCGGTGTGCGGATGGCAGATGGCAAGGCACAGCCGGCATTTGTATTTTATCTGGGCGGAAATGAGGTACAGGGAAAAGAGACGATGGGACGCGAGCTTGGCACGATGTTTGAGAGTGAGATTCCGTCGTTCTTAGTGAAACTAGGAAAAGAGATTGCGGCAAGGGGGCTTGATTTTGAGAGCTACCGGACGCAGTACCCGGATGGGATTGAGAAGGCTGCAGCGGAATACTTGGCTTAGAAGAACCTATTTTGAGTTAGAACATCGTTAAATCCGTGACAGACGTTATAAATTTGTCAAATGTCCGCGAGTGACATACAAATGTATTTTTCTTGCGGAAAAATGTTGATTTTTTGTTTGTTTTGTTATAGGATAGACAAGAATTACAGCGGCAGAGTGAAAACGTGTTGCAGAGCAGGAGCTTCCTATCCAAACTCCATCCTGCCATGAGAAGCTGAAAAAGCCGCTGTCAGAAGAGGAGAAAAACGATGAACATGGAAAAGAAATTACGTGTAGGCATTCTGGGAGCAACTGGTATGGTAGGTCAGCGTTTCATCACGCTTCTGGCAAATCATCCGTGGTATGAGATTACTGCGCTGGCAGCAAGCCCGCGTTCTGCAGGAAAAACATATGAGGAGGCAGTCGGCGGACGCTGGAAAATGCAGACCCCGATGCCGGAGTGTGTGAAGAAGATGGCCGTTATGAACGTAAACGAGATCGAGAAGGTAGCATCCGAAGTTGATTTCGTGTTCAGCGCCGTAGATATGACAAAAGAAGAGATCCGTGCGATTGAAGATGCGTATGCAAAGACAGAAACACCGGTTGTTTCTAACAACAGCGCACACCGCTGGACACCGGATGTTCCGATGGTAGTGCCGGAGATCAATCCGGAGCACTTTAAGGTGATTGAGTTCCAGAAAAAACGTCTGGGAACCAAGAGAGGCTTCGTAGCAGTAAAACCGAACTGTTCCATCCAGAGCTATGCACCGGTTCTGACTGCATGGAAGGAATTTGAGCCATATGAGGTAGTAGCTACGACGTATCAGGCAATCTCCGGAGCTGGCAAGACGTTCAAAGACTGGCCGGAGATGGAAGGCAACATCATCCCGTACATCGGCGGTGAGGAGGAGAAGAGCGAGCAGGAGCCGCTTCGTCTCTGGGGAGAGATCAAGGACGGCGAGATTGTGAAGGCATCCGAGCCAGTGATTACCTGCCAGTGCATCCGTGTACCGGTTCTGGACGGACATACAGCAGCCGTATTTGTAAAGTTCAGAAAGAAACCAACCAAAGAGCAGCTGATCGAGAAGCTGGTTAATTTCAAAGGACTTCCGCAGGAACTGGAGCTTCCGAGCGCACCGAAGCAGTTCATTCAGTATCTGGAAGAGGATAATCGTCCGCAGGTACAGCTGGATGTCAACTATGAGAAGGGCATGGGCGTATCTGTTGGCCGTCTGAGAGAAGACAAAGTTTACGATTGGAAGTTTGTAGGTCTCTCCCACAACACACTGCGCGGCGCAGCCGGCGGTGCGGTACTGTGTGCAGAGCTTCTGACCGCACAGGGATATATCCAGGCGAAATAAAGAAATCTGTTCAGAGAATCCGTGAAATAGAAAATTAAAACTGATAAAAGTAAGAACTGCCGCCCAGTGGCGGAGAGGCTGTTAAAAAAACGATGGCTGACTCTGTCCGGAACGGCAGTTTTTGTTTGTGCCATAGGAAACTTCGTCCTAAGACACAAAAAATGCTCCGCGTGATGCGTCAAGGAACATTCTTTTTTATCTGAAATGGAATCTTGGTAATTGTTCACAGGTGGGAATTTTCTGAACTGAAAATTCCGTAAGATACAGTTCTGGCTGCAGCTTTTGCCGATTTTGAATGTGAAGCATCGGCAAAAGCCTGTTACTGGGCACACATGTGTGAACAGTAACGAATCTTTAAATTTTTATAATGGGATTTGGAAAAAATGGGTGTGCATGAGGGGAAAAGTATTGTATACTTAATAAATCAGCTATTTATCTCAGTCGAGAAGACTCCCACCTCTTCAGGTGATAAGTAATAGCAAATTTGTCTCAGTGGAAGCCTTGTCTCCGACTGAGATAAACGCTCCGCGAGGATGCACAGTGATTCTGATAGGAATATGTCAGCTTCGCTGACCAGAATCACGCGCCAAGTCTCACGGACGTTCGACTTGAAAAGTTAAATAGATTTATTCTGACATAAGTAAGCATAAAAAATGCGAAAAATATTTTTCGGATTCTAAAAATTAAGGGGGATTTGGCATGGTTGAGAAGACAATCTTTGGAACAATGGAAGATGGCAGAGAGGTCAGCCGTTATACATTGACGAATCAGAATGGAGTTTCTGCATCCTTTTTAGATCTGGGTGCAATCTGGTCCACGATGCTGGTGCCGGATCGGAACGGAGAGATGGCGGATGTCCTGCTGGGACATGAAACAGTAGCAGATTGCCTGGTAAGCGATGGGCATCTGGGCGAGGCTGTTGGACGAAATGCAAACCGGATTGGCGGCGCGGCGTTTACGTTAAATGATAAAAAATACGAATTGACGGCGAATGATGGTCCGAACAACTTGCACAGCGGCATGGATTTTTACCGGAACCGTATCTGGGCGGCAGAATATGAGACGGGCGTTAATCAGGTTTCGTTTACCCTGGAAAGCCCGGACGGCGATCAGGGATATCCGGGAAATGCCTCGATCCGTGTGACCTACACGCTGACAGATGAAAATGAAGTAAAGATTCATTACGAGGGGACCTGCGATCAGGATACCATTTTTAATATGACAAACCACGCGTATTTCAATCTGGCAGGCCATGAGAGTGGTCCGGCGCTTTCACAGATGGTTTACATTGACAGTGATGCGATCACGGCGGTAGACAAGGTGCTGATCCCGACCGGTGAGATCCGCAAGGTAATGGGGACTCCGATGGATTTCTCGGATTTCAAGCCGATCGGACGTGATATTGAAGCGGATTACGATCAGTTAAAACTGGGCGGCGGCTACGATCATAACTGGATTCTCAACCATGAGTCAGGTGTATTCAGTCTGGCGGCGGCTGCGATCGACGAGGAGAGCGGGCGCAAGATGGAGGTATACACCGATCTGCCGGGAGTTCAGTTCTACACGGGCAATTTCCTGGACGGACAGGTTCCGGGTAAGGGCGGCGTGAAGTATGCGAGACGCCAGGGATACTGCTTTGAGACGCAGTATTACCCGAACGCAGTCAACATGCCGGGATTTGCATCCCCGATCGTGAAAAAGGGCGAGAAATACGATACAACGACCAGTTACAAATTTATGACGTTTTAAATTTGTATTTGATTTGTGATCATTTTGACATAGGATAGAGATTGACATGAGTGAGACAAACAACAAGGGAGTAAAAGTGCTGGCATCTGCCAGCCTTTTATTTGTAACAATTATCTGGGGCAGCGCATTCGTTGTGATGAAAAATTCGATGGACGCGATCACACCTACATACCTTTTGGCGTACCGGTTTACGATCGCGGCGCTTGGGATGGCGGCTCTTTTCTGGAGACAGATCCGGGGAATGTCGATGCAGGAGTTTAAATGCGGCGCACTGGCGGGATTGTTTCTATTTATCAGTTATTATTTTCAGACGTATGGGCTGAAATACACGACCGCGAGTAAAAATGCGTTTATTACGACGTTGTATGTGGTGATCGTGCCGTTTCTGGCATGGGCGGTTAATCATGTGCGCCCGAAGGCAAATAACCTGGTCGCAGCGGGATTTGCTGTTGTGGGATTGGCTCTTTTATCGCTGAAAGGCGATCTGTCGGTCAATTTTGGTGATTTCCTGACGCTGGTGTGCGGCATCTGCTTTGCGGTTCATATGATTTTTCTGGATCGCTTCACGGCATACTGCACTCCGATCCGCCTGACGGTCATGCAGATGGGAACAGCGGCGGCGTGTTCGTGGGTGCTGGGGCTTCTCACGGAAGGAGCGTTCCATCCGGAAGTATTTACACTGCCGGGAGTAGCAGTTTCGATGCTGTATCTGGGGCTCGCATCCAGTATGCTCTGTTTTCTGCTTCAGACAGTGGGGCAGAAATATCTGAGCGCCAGCACATCCTCGATTCTACTGTCGTTTGAATCGGTGTTTGGACTCCTGTTCTCTGTCTGGCTGCTGCATGAGGAGCTGACGTTGCGGATGCTAATTGGCTGTGCGCTGATGTTTGCGGCGGCGATTCTGGCGGAGTGGACGCCGAAGCGGAAAAGTAATTAGAGAAAATTAGGTTACTGGACACGTATGCGTGAACAGTGACGAAATTAGTAAGATAGGAGCAGAACAACGTGGCAAAATCGTTATTTATAGCCGAGAAACCGAGCGTGGCGCGTGAGTTCGCAAATGCACTCAAGGTAAATGGACGATCGGTGGATGGCTATATTGAGTCGGAAAATGCGGTTGTGACCTGGTGTGTTGGACATCTGGTCACGATGAGCTATCCGGAAGTATATGATATGAAATATAAGCGCTGGAGTCTGGAGACACTTCCATTTCTCCCGAAAGAATGGAAATATCAGGTTATCGACAGCGTGAAGAAACAGTTTGGAATCGTGAGCGGTCTCTTAAACCGGGCGGATGTAGATACAATCTACGTCTGTACCGACTCGGGACGGGAGGGAGAATATATCTACCGCCTCGTCGCGCAGATGGCTGGCGTGCAGGGCAAGAAACAGAAGCGCGTCTGGATCGATTCACAGACGGAGGAAGAGATTCTACGCGGCATCCGCGAAGCGAAGGATCTGTCCGAATACGATCATCTGGCGGATTCGGCATATCTGCGGGCAAAAGAAGATTATCTGATGGGGATTAACTTTTCCCGCGCACTGACGTTGAAATATGGACCATCTGTTTCTAACTATATGCGAAGTTCTGACCGGACCGTGATCTCAGTCGGACGCGTCATGACCTGTGTCCTCGGCATGGTAGTCCGCCGGGAGCGGGAAATACGGGAATTTGTCAAAACGCCATTTTATCGCGTGATCGGTACATTTGGACCGGCAGGTATCTCGATTGACGGTGAATGGCGGGCGGTGGAAGGAAGCCGTTACTATGGAACGCCGTGTCTGTATAAGGAAAATGGTTTTAAGGAGCGAAAGGACGCGGAGGCGCTGATTGCATGGCTGTGGGAACGCGAGAATGGAAGCGAAAATTCGGGAGTCATGCAGTCAGAGGTCAGCGACGCAGAAAAAGCGGACGCGGGTTTAATGGGCGTATATAATACTTCGCAGGGAACCATTTTAAAAGTGGAAAAGAAAAAGGAAACCAAAAATCCACCTCTTCTCTATAACCTGGCGGAGCTCCAGAATGATTGTTCTAAAATGTTTAAAATCAGCCCGGATCAGACCCTGAAAGTGGTGCAGGAGCTGTACGAGCGAAAGCTGGTTACCTATCCGCGAACGGACGCGCGTGTGCTTTCAACGGCGGTGGCGAAGGAGATCAGCAAAAATATCGGCGGTCTGACGCATTATGAGCCGCTGGCGGCATTTGCATCGGAGGCGATGCAGGCAGGGCTGTGGAAGAACATAGCAAAAACGCGTTATGTCAATGATAAGCAGATTACCGATCACTACGCAATCATACCGACCGGACAGGGACTCGGCGCGCTGCGAAGTCTCCCGGAGTTGAACCGCAAGATTTACCAGGTGATTGTGCGCCGTTTCTTAAGCATCTTTTATCCGGCGGCGGTTTACCAGAAATATGCGGTTGAGATTGAGGTAAAAGGTGAACATTTCTTTGCCGGTTTCAAGGTATTGAAAGAAGCGGGATATCTCAAAGTGGCGGAAATTCCGAAAAAGAAAAAGGACACTGCCGGAGAAAGTGTCGGCAGAACGAACCGCCTTGAATCAGGTATAGATGGAAATGATGCGGAAAATCCGGCAAGAGAAGCAGATGGAACAGACAGCAGCCAGCCCAAGGTAATTGACGCGTCCCACCCAGAGTTTATCCAGATGCTGGAACAGCTCAAAAAGGGGATGAAAGTGTCACTGGATGATTTGCAGATCAAAGAGGGCGAGACATCTCCGCCGAAGCGTTATTCCTCCGGTTCGATGATTCTGGCGATGGAAAATGCCGGTCAGCTTATCGAAGACGAAGAGCTGCGCGCCCAGATCAAGGGCAGCGGCATCGGAACGAGTGCAACCCGCGCGGAGATCTTGAAAAAGTTGTTCAACATCAAATACATGGCGCTCAACGAAAAAACGCAGGTCATCACGCCGACCTATCTGGGAGAGCTGATTTATGAGGTCGTACACACATCCATGAAGCAGCTTCTCAACCCGGAGCTGACGGCAAGCTGGGAAAAAGGTCTGACCTATGTGGCAGAGGGAAGCATCACACCGGATGAATATATGCAGAAATTAGAGCGCTTCGTTATCGGACGCACCTACAATGCGGTTCATATGGGAAATACATATGGGCTGCGGCCGGCATTTGATGCGGTTGCTGTGTTCTACCAGAATGCAGGGAAAGAGAAGAAATTGAATTTCAAGAAAGGCAATGATCATGAAAAAAGAAGAAATGAAAATCACAGAATTATATGATTTAACCCATACGCTGGCTTCAGATTATCTGAAACAGTTTACCTACCCGTGGGAGGCGCTGGCAGATCTCAGTGATTTTATCATCGAATTGGGAAATAGTTTGGATCCGGAAGAATATGAGAAACGTGGTGAAAACATCTGGGTTCACAAGACAGCGAAGGTATTTGACAGCGCCTATCTGCACGGGCCGGTCATCGTCGGCAAAGACGCCGAGGTGCGCCACTGTGCATTCATCCGCGGCAGCGCCCTGATCGGAGAAGGTGCAGTAGTCGGAAACTCTACCGAGCTTAAAAACGTCATACTGTTCGATAAAGTACAGGTACCGCATTATAATTACGTCGGAGACTCCATCTTAGGCTATAAATCCCACATGGGTGCCGGTTCCATCACCTCCAACGTAAAATCCGATAAACTTCTGGTGGAAATCCACGCCGAAGACGGCAAGATCAAAACCGGACGCAAAAAAATCGGCGCCATGCTCGGTGACAACGTAGAAGTAGGCTGCGGCTCTATCCTAAATCCGGGCAGCATCATCGGACGCGGTACCAACATCTATCCGCTTTCCAGCGTGCGCGGCGGGGTAGATGCAAACTCTATCTATAAGAAGCAGGGAGAAGTTGCTAAAAAGGAAGAGTCCTGTTTTGCGTCCGAATCACAAATACCTATTTTCACCGGTTCTCTACACTAAATGAAACACATCCACCAGCAAAATCTCCGCCAGTCCATAATAAGTCACAACCGCTACCAGATCATTCACCGTCGTGATAAGCGGACCAGACGCAACTGCCGGGTCAACCTTCAGCTTGTGAAACAGCATCGGCACCAGTACGCCGACCAGGCTGGAGATTACCATCGCGGTCAGAAGAGAGATGCCGACACAGCCGGAAAGTGCAAAAGAGAAGAAGAGACTCTTCTGCTTCATAATATGGACAAAAATGCCGATCACGACGAATGAAGCCGAACCGAGCAGCAGTCCATTTAAAAATCCGATTCGCATTTCCTTGAATACAAATCCCAGCTTCTGCATCGCGGAGATGTCCTCATCCATCAGGACACGGATGGTGACAGCCAGCGACTGGGTGCCGACATTGCCTGCCATGTCGAGGATCATCGACTGGAAGCAGATAAGAAGGGCGATACGGTCAACGATCGGTTCGAAAATACCGACTACCGAGGAAACGCCCATGCCGAGGAAGAGCAGCAGCACCAGCCACGGGAGGCGTTTTTTCAAACTCTGCAACAGTGGTTCGTGCAGATCCTCTTCCGAAGTAAGACCTGCCAGCTTTGCGTAGTCATCACCCATCTCGTCGTCGATCGCCTCGGCGATGTCCTCGTAAGTGATGGCACCGATGATCTTATGGTTCCGATCGAGTACTGGGATAGAATCCTCGCTGTAATCGATCAGCTCTTCCATACAATCCGAAGATCTCTCATCCGCGTACACATACGGATAAGAGGTACTGATAATGTCCTCCAGCTTCATGTACTCACGGGCAGTGATTAAATCTTTCAGCTCGATCGCACCGAAATAGCGTCCATTTTCGTCTTCGACGTAGATGGTGTCGATGTTGTCGTTGTCCTCCGCCTGGGAGATCAGATGGCGCATTGCCTGCTTGATCGTACAGTTATTGGGAATGACGATGTAGTTGGTCGTCATCCGGCTACCGATCTGTTCCTCATCGTAGGAAAAGATCAGGTGGATATCATCCTTAGATTCCTGATCCATGCGCGCGATCAGGGCTTCTTTTTCCTCTGGATCTAAATTTTCGAGGATATCGACCGCCTCATCGGCATCCATCTCTGCCAGAACGGCTGCCGCCCGGTCAAGTCCCAGCTCATGCAGATAAGGCGCCGGTTCATCGAGATAGGTGAAAATCTCTGCCGTCATTTCCAGAGAGAGAATATTGTAGAGGCGTTTCCGGGTCGCAGTGTCCAGTGTTTCCAGAACCTCGGCAATATCGTTTGCATGGTAATTGTCGAGGTCATCCCGGATCACGCTTGCCGGTTTTCCGCTGCGGATGATCGCGCGGATATTTTCTTCAAAATTAGCATTATGCTCTGCGGTTGCGGCGATCGGAGCCGTTTCCGGGGAGCTTGTTTTCTTTTCGTCCATTTCTGGAGTCTGATTCATATTTGGTTCCCTCGCTTTCTGTCGTTCTATTTAATGCCGTTTGGGACGTACAGGGCGAGCAGTGCGGGGATAAAAAAATCCACCGCCAGTCGGGAACAGGATGAAATGCCGCAGATGGCAGTTTCAAACCCGCGCCAGGGCGATGGACAAATATATATGAAAACCAATCGTGCCGGGAAACGTTCAGCACTGAATCACCAGCCTGTTAAAGCAGGCGGAAATGTGCTGCCAGACAGCCCGATTCACACTCAAAAAGACCCTGCGGCAGACCAACAGTCTGGTACGCATGGTTGGAATTCATAGTTTGATTTTGCCCATCGCGACGACTTCGCCCGTTGCTGTCACAACTGTCCATGTGGTTCTCCTTTCTGAATTTTTAAAAATTGCAGTTTTATTAAAGCACGGAATTTTGTGAAAGTCAAGCCGGATTTTCCAGCACCCGGATGCCTTTTAAGATAAAGTCCTCTGTCAAGATTGCCATCTGTTCTGTGGATTCCTTCATGCCGCTTTCGATCCAGTACTGAACGGTACCGACACAGCCGGAAACGATAAAGGCGGAAAATGCCGCGAGCGTATCCGGATCGCTGGAACATTTGAGATCCAGCCAGCCTTTTAAACATTTATCGCTGACAATGCGTTTCAGGCGGTTGACAAAATTCAGATCACCGTTTTCTCCTATTAAGATAGAAACAATCTCTGCATTTTCCTGTACAAGAGGAAATAGTTCTGAGAGTGCGAGGGAAGGGCGCGCTACCAGTTCGGGAACGGGATGGTGCGTCAGGACAGACTCAACCTCCTCGATCAGCTCATTTTTGATCTGATCCATCAGGTCAAAGACATCTTTATAATGAAGATAAAAGGTGCCGCGGTTGATGTCAGCCATCTCGGCGAGTTCGCGTACCGTGATATCCTGAATTTTTTTTTCTTTGAGGAGGCGGGTTAAGCATTCTTTTAACTGGCGTCTCGTCTTTCGTACACGCCGGTCGAGTATTTCTTCTTTCATAGTGACTTCCTTTCTGAACGTTTCCAGACAGGGAAACGCCGTATGACTGTGTATCGGAGGCTGTGGATGAAGGGAGTGTTAAAAATAAGTAAAAATGGGCACACCAGATACAAAAAACAAACATAATGTGATGAAATGTTGATTAAAATACAACTGACGTAAAAATGATTATTGTATTCATTCGAACAACTTAGTATAATGCATTATAGTTCAAAAATGAACAAATGTCAATTAAACAGACATGAGTTGTATATGCTCTATTTTAGATGTAACTGTTCACTGCGAAGAAGTCTTTTGTATGGAACGTTTCACAGACGGCAGGAGTGGCTGACAATCGGGAAAGGAACGGCTATGAGAACCTGCAGCATATGCGAAAGCAAAAGGAAATAGATACGAAGGTGGAATCTGGTATGAAAAATTTTGTCATTACAATCGGAAGAGAGTTTGGAAGCGGCGGCCATAATCTGGGGCAGTCTCTGGCAAAGGAACTGGGAATTCCCTGTTATGACCGCCATCTGATAGAGGAAGCAGCGGTGTGCGGCGGATTTAAGATGGAGGAACTGGAAGAGGCGGACGAGATGAAGGCGAACCGTTTTCTTTTTAAGGTTCCGGCCAAGTGCAATCCGTTTACCGGTTATGGAAAGCCGATGAATGATACCTTGTTTGTCGTGCAGTCCCAGTTGATCCGGGAGTATGCGAAGAAAGGTCCATGCATCATCGTGGGACGCTGCGCTGACAAGATCCTGGAGGAGACAGAAGGGCTTATTTCTCTATTTATATATGCTCCGATGGAGGCGCGCGTGAAGGAGATTATGCGGCGTTACGAGACAGATGAAAAAGAAGCTGAATACCTGATCAAACAAGCGGATAAAATACGGAAAAATTATTATAATTTTTATGCAAAAAAGACATGGGCGGATAAAGCAAGTTATGATATGCTGATTGACAGCAGCCGGATCTCGGAAAAGGAGCTGGCGGCGATGCTCCGGGCACTTTTAACGGCACGGGGGGTGGAACTGGAAACAGATGGATCCGATCAATAAGCATAAAGAAGAGTGAGGACAGCGTATGAAGGACAGAAATTTGTGGATGAAGAAGGAAGAAAAGCGGACGGCGCCGGGGTTAAAAAGGGCGCTGAAAGCGGTTCTGGGACATAAGATAGTACGGCTGGCAGGAATCGCAGGAGTAAGTCTCCTTTTCTCAGCGTCTGCCGCTCAGACAGTGCTAGCGGATGATGCGGGTGTCTGGCAGCCGGTGGAGAATGGGTATTATCTGGTGGGAATGGACGGTTCTTACCTGACGGGCTGGCAGCAGATGGGTGGAAAATGGTACCTGCTCGGAGCAGACGGTTTGATGAAAACGGGCTGGGAGCAGGAAAATGGAACCTGGTATTATCTGCAAGGGGACGGCGCGATGGCGACCGGCTGGCAGAATATCGACGGAAAATACTATTTCCTGAAAGACAGCGGCGCGATGGAGGGAACGACCTTCACAAAGGATGAGACGCAGTATACGATCAACGCGGACGGCAGCCTGGCGAACGCCAAAAAGAAGAAAAACACGGGCGGCGGCGCGTACACGCTGGCATTTCTGGATGGCGATACCCAGGCGATGGCGGACAGCTTAAATGAGTTGAAGGCGGACGCGTTTGACGGGGATGAGGAAGAAGATTACTACGACGATGACAAAAAAGATTACGATAAAGATGCCAGCTTTATTTTAAATGGAAAATTACAGCAGATCGCCGAACACCGTCTGGCGATGGCACGCAGTAAGGGCTATGGAAGCAGCCGGATCCCGGATGAAGGCACACTTGATGATTACCTCAAATCCATCGGGGAAAGCACTGCGAGACGTCATACGGAGATTTACCTCATCAACTGTGACGATGTGACGCAGGCAGAAGAAAAGCTTCTGCGTAATCACGACAGCGACGAGAAAAAGCGCGTGGACCGGGTGATTTATTATAAGGAAATGGGTGTTGCACATCAGCAGGTCGGCGATAAGCATTATTATATGATTATTTTGATGCGGTAAGGATCGCAATCATTGTATGACAGGAGCAAGCAGGCATGAAACTGAAATTTTTACATAAACGCAAAGAAGAAAAACAGACGGAAAAAGAAGCCTTCTCCCTGCCGAAATTCATCATTGAGCGGAGCAGGGCGATCGAGATTGTCTTTCTGGTTCTGGTGTTGATATCAGCGCTCATGGCGCCGTTTGTCGAGATCAACTATGATCTGACGGAATACCTGCCGTCGACCGTCCAGTCCAAACAGGGACTGGACCTGATGGAAGAGAAATTCGGCTACCCCGGCACGGGGCGCATCATGATTGATGATGTTTCGCTTTATGAGGCGAAAGCCTACAAGGATAAAATAGAGGCGTTGGACGGAGTCGATCAGGTTATGTGGCTCGATACATCGACCAGCGTATACGCGGCGGACGCATTTATCAACTTTAATAGTGTTGATGAGTATTACAAGGATAATACGGCGGTTATGGATATTGTTTTTGTAAACGGCGACACGGATAAGAGGACGTCCCAGACGATCGATGAGATCAAGGACATTCTCGGAGACAAGGGACATTACGTCGGCATGGCGGTTCAGAATAAATCGCTGCAGGAAAATGTTTCGAGCGAGATGAAGCTGATTATGACGCTGGCGGTCGTGGTTATTTTCCTGATTCTGACCGTGACGACGAACTCCTGGTTTGAACCAGTGCTGTATCTGACGGTCATGGGCGTGGCGATCGTCCTGAACAAAGGAACGAACCTGTTTATCGGGCGGATATCCTTTTTGACGAACAGTGTGTCGGCGGTCCTGCAGCTCGCCTGCTCGATGGATTATTCGATTTTCTTAAGCCACGCGTTTGCGAGGGAAAAGGCAAAGGGACTGGATCAGATGACCGCGTTAAGCAACGCGATCAATGAGGCATTAAACTCCATTTTCGCCAGCAGCCTGACGACGATAGTCGGATTTATCGTTCTGTGTTTTATGAAGTTTAATATCGGATTTGATATGGGACTCGTGCTGGCAAAAGGTATTGTCCTGAGTCTTCTGACAGTGGTGTTTTTTATGCCGGCGATGATTCTGCGTATGACGCCGATGATTGAGAAAACATCCCATCGTTCGTTCCTGCCGTCGTTTGATAAGCTCAGCCACGGTATCTACAACAGCCGCCGCATCGTGCTGATTCTGATTGCGGTGCTGGTGATCCCGGCATACACGGCGCAGAGCATGAACGATTTCCTCTACGGAAATGACGCGGTCGGCGCCAGCGAGGGAACGACGGTATATGAGGATGATGAGCTGATCACAGCGAAATTCGGACGAAGCAATATGATGATGGCAATCGTGCCGGATACTTCTTTTATCAAGGAAAAACAGTTCACGGATGAGCTGGAAGACCTGCCGTACATGAAGAGTGTAACGTCCTTGTCCGGGCAGCTCCCGGAGGGCGTACCGGAAGATTTCCTTCCGTACAGCATCACAAGCCAGTTACATAAAAAAGATTATGCGAGAATCCTTATTTACGTTAAGAGTAAGGGCGAGAGCAAGCTGGCGTACCAGTGCTCGGATGAGATCCAGGCGATCATGAAGAAATATTATCCGGAAAATTCGTATCTGGTCGGAACAACACCGTCCACACAGGACATTCAGACGACGATCACGAAGGATTACAGCCGTGTTAATGTGATGTCGCTGATCGGCGTATTTGTGGTTGTCATGTGGAGTTTTAAATCACTGATTATTCCGCTCCTTATCATGATTCCGATTGAGGTCGCGATTTTCGTCAATATGGCGGTACCGTACATCGTCGGAGACACGATGATTTTCATTGGTTACATTATCGTAAGCTGTATCCAGCTGGGCGCGACCGTCGATTATGCGATTCTGACGACGAACAATTATCTGGAATGCCGCAAGACGATGGATAAGAAGGAAGCGGCGATCGGGGCGCTGAATCTTGGTATTCCGGCGATTCTGACATCCGGTTCGATCCTGACCTGTGCCGGATATATTGTATACAAGGTATCGAGTGTCGCGGCGATTGGCGATCTGGGACATTTGATTGGACGGGGGGCTCTGATTAGTATGCTTTTTGTCTGCTCCCTGATGCCGGCATTTCTGGTATTGTTTGATCATATCCTGATGCAGAACGAATTTGAGAGGATTCATCTGTTTTTCAAAAAACGGCGCGAACGCCGCCATGCCCGTATGAAACGGGCGGCAAGACGCGTGGCTGGTGCCGTGTGGAAAGGGAAAAAGCCTCTGGTGGATTCAGTTACGTCGAAAAGAAAACAATTCGAAGCTGAAACGAAAGCGCTGGAAGATACAGAAATGACAGAGACGGGCGGTTCTCAAGAGAAAACAGATTCCGATGCGGAGGCGCGGGAGAAACACAGAAGAAAGCTCCGGCTACTCGGAAAAGTGAGAGAACGAAGAAAAGACCGGAAACGGAAGATGACAGAAAAAAGGGAGGCTGGAAGCCATGAAGAAGATCATTAGAAGAGGAGCGGCGGCGACGCTGGCAGCGGTTACGCTGGTAACGAGTGCGGCAGTTCCTGTCCGGGCGGCTGCACCAAGAGTTCAGGTAGATGAAACGATGTATGTCAATCTGGACTATTATGGAACGGCAACGCAGATCAATGTGGTCAAAGGCTGTACCACGAATGGACTGACCGAATATACCGATTATGGTACCTATGACAAGGTGGTCAACATGACGGACGACACGGCGCCGGAAATTGGCGATGGAACCGTCACATGGAAACTGCCGGAGAAGAATTCGCGTTTTTATTATCAGTGTACGATGCCGAAAAATAGCGTCGATCTGCCGTGGACGTTTGACGTTTCCTATAAACTTAATGGAGTGGAAGCGGATGCATCCAAACTGGCGGGGGCGTCTGGTCTGGTTGAGGTCAATGTAAAGGCGACCCCGAATGAGAAGGCGAAGGCGTATTATAAAAATAATATGGTGTTGACCGTGCTTGTGCCGGTGGATATGGAGAAATGCTATAGTGTCGATGCGCCGGGTGCGCAGGTGCAGTCGGTTGGAAGCTATCAGGCGGCAATGTTTGCGGCGCTTCCGGGCGAGGACGGCGATTTTACAGTCCGGGTCGGCACGGATAATTATGAGAATATCGGAGTCATTATGATGATGGTTCCGGGGACCCTGGATGAGCTGAACCGCATCAAGGATCTGAAAGAGGCGAAAGATACCTGGCGCGAGGATGGAAACAAGATGTATGACAGCATGAATGCGCTGTTAAAGACGATGGAATCCATGAAGTCGGATGTTTCCGGCGTGAAGGGCGGTCTGGCAAATCTCGATCAGGCGCGTGGAACCGTCAGTGCTAACCGGAAACAGATCGAGGCTCTCTCGACACAGGCGCTTGCCGATCTGCAGGCGGTCACGGATCAGACGGCGGTCATGATTCCGTATTTACAGACGGCGCGCGATGCGGTGACGGATATTAACAGCAACACACAGGCGCTTTCCAATACGATGGAAGATATGCAGGATGAACTGGATCGCCTGTATGACCGCCTGGGAAGTCTGAGCAAATCGCTCCGGTCGGCTTCGGATGAATTAAATAAGGGTCTTGTCAGCCAGCAGACGCAGGATGCGATCGAGAAAGATATTGTCCAGCGGACGGCGGAAGTCCAGAAAATTTTGGAAGAACTCGATAAACTTCTGGGACAGGGAAATACCTCCCTGGCGGTGACAGAACAGGGGATTGGAAGCCTGAATCAGAGTTTAGCCACGTTAGACGGCATGAAGCTGAAACGGATCCGCAAGATGAAGAGTGCGGAGAAGGAAGAGACATCTGTATCGTCGGAGGCGGCATCTGGAAACGGAAATGGTCAGACAGCGGGGGCGGCTGGCAGCGCAGATATCACGGATTCTGCAGGTGCCGCCGATCATGCAAAAATTACGGGTTCTGCAAATACCACGGATGACGCGGAAATGGCAGCAGGCACTTCGGCCTCTGGCTTAGCAGGAACAGAAAGTAAAGATTCGGCTGAACAGGAAGCAGCGGGTGCAGGCTCAGCGTCTGGTGCAGCTGGTAACCAGGCGGAAAAAGCGGCTGAATCAGCGACAAAGACGGAAGAGAAGAATCCTGCTTCGACGGCAGACAAGGCAGAGACGGATTCTGCTAAGAATTCGGGTTCCGCTTCGGAAGACAACTCCTCGGGTCAGGATGCAGCGGTGAATGCATTTGGAACCGAGGTTTCTGCGGGAGCCCTGACAGCCGGACCGTCCGGCGAGCCGGGAAGCGGCGGTGTCAATGATGCGAGCTGGGAAGATGAGATTGGCAATGCAGAAGATGATGTAGAGGAGGCGCTGGAGTCTCTGTCAGCGACTACTTATTCTGCGGATGCTGCAAGTCTGGTGGAAGAGACGAAGGGCATTTTCCAGAAAGTGGAGCAGGCGCAGAAAACTGCGAAAACGATTGTGAATAAAGTGAATGGTGCGTTCAAGACGGCGGGAGATATTACTGGCAAGACGGGTTCGACTTTATCGGCGCTCAGAAGTTCGACCGATGAACTGATTAATTTGCTGGATGATATGCGGGTCCTGATTGACACAACGGATAAATATGTGCCGACGATGCTGGATTCCCTGTCTGATTCTGAAGAACTGATGAACCGGCTGACCAGGGCACTTTATACCACACATGATATGCTCAGTCTTTTGAATGACACGCTGATTTCGGCAGGTGATTCGCTGGATGCCGGAACCAAGGCAACGCTGCAGGGCATGGAGAAGATTCTTGATAAGAACCTGACCATGATCGATCAGCTTGCGGCGGTTCGGGAAGCGGGGGAAGACATGAAGAGTACGCTCGATGAGCAGATCGATAAGTTTGAGGATGAGAACAACTTCCTGAACATAGATCCGGAGGCGGAGAAAATTTCCTTTACCTCCTCGAAAAATCCGTCCCCGAACAGCGTGCAGATCGTCCTGCGGACCGATGAGATCAGCGATGATGATGAATCAACCGATATCTCCGATCAGGAGGCAGACGGCAGCAGTGAAGAAGGTCCGTTAAAACGGATGTGGAATGTGCTGGTGGCGATCGTGAAGGCGATTATTGAGATATTCCAGAATCGGTAAAAGATGCAGAATAAAAATAGATAAGAAAAAGAACTGCCGCATCAGCAAATGATTTGCTGGGCGGCAGTTCTTTTTAGTGGACCAGACGGGAGTTGAACCCGTGTCCAAAAACCAATTCCCTGTTCTTCTACTATCATAGTCCGTTCTTTGACATTCCCTCTATCCTGCGGAAACGAACATCCTCAGAACTTCAGTAGTTCCTGATACGCCTGACAGTCCGGAACCCGCCTGTCATCGTTTCTCACATATTCGATGCCAGATTCTTAAAGTGTGAGTGCTCTAAGGCTGACAACTGCCAAATTAGGCAGCGTATGCTAATTTGTTGTTAGCGTTTAATTTTAAGTTTGCCATTTAACGCATCGCATGCGGATAGCTTCACCAGCTTCATGATCCCTGTCGAAACCGGTACTGGCCCTTATATTTAGATCCTTATTATCATACCATGAAAGAGGCGGTCTGTCAATGTAGTGAAAACTCAAGAGAAAAATATCTTGACAAAATAGAAACAGCTGATATAATCGAGACTGTAATGATGAACCAGAAACGGGTTTATCTATATAAAGAAAGTGTTGAGAAGACCAGTAGGATTGTGGAACTGGACAGAGAACGGCGTCGCAGGAAAAGCCTGAAATAACAGAGGCAGGTGGCTGTGGGTGGAAGCGTCGGACAGGAAAACAAATCTGAATACCAGCTTTGAATGTCCCTTAATCGGGAACGGTGATTCCGTTATCATCAGAATGAAGTGGAATCGATCCGAACGATCGATTCAATAAGGGTGGAACCGCGATTTATCGTCCCTTAGTCAGAAACATCTGGCTAAGGGACTTTTTTGGTTCTTCTGGTCAGGAAGCTTTTATTATTTCAGAACGAAAAGGAGAAAAAAGATGAAGATCACATTAAAAGATGGCTCTGTCAAAGAATATGCGAGCCCGATGTCCATCATCGACATTGCAAAAGACATCAGCGAAGGCCTGGCGAGAGTGGCATGTCTGGGTGAGGTTGACGGTGAGGAAGAAGATCTCCGTACCGTGATCGACCATGACTGTCAGTTAAATATCCTGACTGCAAAGGATGAGAAAGGTCTGGCAGCTCTGCGCCATACCGCCAGCCATGTAATGGCACAGGCTGTAAAACGCCTTTACCCGGAGACAAAACTTGCGATTGGACCGTCCATCGCAGACGGTTTCTACTATGATGTCGATCCGGCTACCCCTCTGACTGCAGAGGATCTGCCGAAGATCGAGGCAGAGATGAAGAAAATCATCAAAGAAGCACTTCCACTGGAGCGCTTTACTCTGCCGAGAAATGAAGCGATCGAGTTCATGAAGGAGAAAGAGGAGCCGTACAAGGTAGAATTAATCGAGGATCTGCCGGAGGATGCAGAGATTAGCTTCTACCGTCAGGGTGATTTTACTGACTTATGTGCAGGACCTCACATGATGAACACCAAGGGTGTTGGTAAGGCATTTAAGCTGATGAATCTGGCAGGCGCATACTGGAGAGGCAGCGAGAAGAACAAAATGCTGACCCGTATCTATGCGACCGCATTTGCAACCAAAGAGGATCTGGAAGCATACATCACAATGATGGAAGAGGCAAAGAAACGTGACCATCGTAAACTGGGCAAAGAACTTGGCCTGTTCATGATGCACGATGCAGGTCCGGGTTTCCCGTTCTTCCTGCCGAAGGGCATGGTACTGAAAAATACCCTGCTTGATTACTGGAGAGAAATCCATAAAAAAGCTGGTTATGTAGAGATTTCCACTCCGATCATCCTGAATCGCAAGCTCTGGGAGACTTCCGGACACTGGGATCATTACAAAAACAACATGTATACAACTGTGATCGATGAAGAGGATTACGCAATTAAACCAATGAACTGTCCGGGCGGCGTTTTAGTATACGCTTCTGAGCCACGTTCCTACCGTGATCTGCCGCTGCGTATGGGTGAGCTTGGTATCGTTCATCGTCATGAGAAATCTGGTCAGCTTCATGGTCTGATGCGTGTACGCTGTTTCACACAGGATGATGCACATATCTTCATGACACCGGAGCAGATCAAGGACGAGATCAAGGGCGTTGTACACCTGATCAACCAGGTATATTCCCTGTTTGGGTTCAAATATCACGTAGAGCTGTCCACCCGTCCGGAAGACAGCATGGGAAGTGATGAAGATTGGGAGATGGCAACCGAAGGCTTGCGTTCCGCTCTGGAAGAGCTGGGACTGCCGTATGTGGTAAACGAGGGCGATGGCGCATTCTATGGACCGAAGATCGACTTCCATCTGGAAGATTCTATCGGAAGAACCTGGCAGTGTGGTACCATCCAGCTTGACTTCCAGCTTCCACAGCGATTTGAATTAGAGTACACCGGAGCAGACGGCGAGAAACATCGTCCGATCATGATTCACCGTGTTGTATTTGGTTCCATCGAGCGTTTCATCGGTATCCTGATCGAGCACTTCGCAGGTGCATTCCCAACCTGGCTGGCACCGGTACAGGTAAAGATTCTTCCGATCTCTGACAAATACGCAGATTACAGCAAGGAAGTTCTGGACAAGCTGACCGAGGCTGGCATCCGTGCAGAGATGGATACACGTTCCGAGAAGATCGGCTACAAGATCCGCGAGGCACAGACCCAGAAGATCCCGTACATGCTGGTTGTTGGACAGAAAGAGGAAGAAGAGAAGACCGTTTCCGTCCGCAGCCGTTTTGCGGGTGACGAGGGCGCAAGCAGTGTAGAGAGCTTCATCGAGTCTATCCAGAAGGAGATCGAAGAGAAAAACCTGCGTGAGACTGTGAAAGCAGACGAAGCTAAATAATTTTGAAAAATTAAAAAATCAGGCAGACGCATCTGTGAGATAAAATCATGGATGCGTTTGTTTTAGTTTGCACGAATAAATCCAAAAAAGAAGCAGATACTACTCCTGAATCTAAAAACCAGTAACTGTTCACAGGCAGGAATTTTCTGAACTGAAAGTTCCGTACGATACAGTTCTGGTTGCAGATTTTGCCGATTTGGAATGCGAAGTATCGACAAAATCCCGTTACTGGTCATACATGTGTGAACAGCAACGAAAACCATGACACATTGAAAAGTGTATCGCTGAAAAGTTTGACGGCTGGATGCCGGAGGAGACTTTCGGTGATGCATGTCAGAAAACAGGAGGAAAAATCATGACAAAACTGGATTGTAGTGTAACCGGATGTATGCACAATGCGGAAAACTGCTGCTGTAAAAATACCATTCTGGTAGAAGGAAAGACGGCGCAGGATAAATGCGATACCTGCTGTGGCAGCTTCGACGAGAAGAAAGGCGGCACATTCCGCAACCTTTTTAAAACACCGGAGAGCCGTCTCGAAGTAGAGTGCGAGGCAACGAACTGTGTTTATAATACAGACCGCCGGTGCAGCGCGGAACACATCGGAATTACCGGAGGCAATGCGACAGTTTCTATGCAGACGGAATGTTCGAGTTTCCAGAAACGGTGACTGATGCGGTTTTCTTTTTTAATAGAAGAAAGACTGCATAAATATTCGAAATAAAAAATGCCGCCGGATATGGAAAATTCTGTCAGGAAGGAAGCAAAACCGGGCAGAGGTAATGATATCCGGCGGTAGTTTTTAGTATGTCCGTAAATGTATTTGCGTACGTTGCCGTCATTCGCGCAACGCGTGAACCATATTTAAAAATCATTTGTAAATCTTCTCAAAAATCTTCTCAAAAATCTCGAAAAAACCGGTTGACATTCCAAAGAAACCATAGTATACTAACAAAAGTTGTGAGGAAACAACTTCACGAAGACAGGAAAGCAGGTTATCTACCTCACCTCAGCACGAGCAAGTGACTGTGGGTTCATAAATTTGAGAAATTTCCTATATTGGATTTCCTATTATGAGTAAGTGGATGGTCTGTACTGTTCACTTATTTTTTTTTTGACACTGAATCAACCAAAATCATCACATATCATGGGGGTGCACGACTATTAGCGAGTTAATGATTAACGAACAGATTAGAGACAGAGAGGTTCGTTTGATTGGCGAAAATGGAGAGCAGCTTGGAATCATGTCCGCAAAGGATGCTTACAAGTTAGCGAAAGAAGCGGAACTGGATTTAGTAAAGATTGCTCCGACTGCAAAGCCGCCGGTCTGCAAGATTATCGATTACGGTAAATACAGATACGAGCTTGCAAGAAAAGAAAAAGAAGCTAAGAAGAAACAGAAGGTAATCGAGATCAAGGAAGTTCGTCTTTCCCCGAATATCGATGAAAATGACCTGAATACCAAGATGAACAATGCGAGAAAATTCCTGGAAAAAGGCAATAAAGTAAAGGTTACACTTCGTTTCAGAGGTCGTGAGATGGCACATATGTCAAAGACAAAGTATATCCTTGACGATTTTGCAGAGAAGCTTGCCGATATCGCAGCCGTTGATAAACCGGCAAAAGTAGAAGGAAGAAGTATTGTACTGTTCCTTTCTGCGAAACGCTAGATATAAGGACATAACTATTATTAAGGAGGACTACACCATGCCTAAAATGAAAACAAGCAGAGCAGCTGCTAAACGTTTTAAAACAACCGGAACCGGAAAGTTAGTAAGAAATAAAGCTTACAAATCCCACATCTTAACTAAGAAATCTACAAAGAGAAAAAGAAATCTTAGAAAAGACATCGTTACTGATGCTACAAACAGCAAGGTAATGAAGAAGATTTTACCGTACTTATAAGATTCGAGGATTAAGAAGGAGGAAATAACCGATGGCAAGAGTAAAAGGCGGATTAAACGCTAAAAAGAAACACAATAGAGTATTAAAGCTGGCAAAGGGTTACAGAGGCGCACGTTCCAAACAGTACCGTGTAGCTAAGCAGTCCGTAATGAGAGCTCTTACAAGCTCCTACGCTGGTCGTAAAGAGAGAAAGAGACAGTTCAGACAGCTGTGGATCGCTCGTATCAACGCAGCAGCACGTATCAATGGTCTGTCCTACAGCAAGTTCATGTACGGCTTAAAGCAGGCTGGTGTTGAGATGAACCGCAAGATCCTTTCTGACATGGCTATCAACGATGCAGAAGGTTTCGCAAAACTGGCAGAGCTGGCTAAGTCCAAACTTGCGTAAGCAAAGAGCAGTGCGAAAAAAAGAAGCCACACACAGAAGCGTTGTGTTTACACAAAAGCAGCTGTGTGCGGCTTCTTTTTTTCATAGGGCGAATGCCCGACAGCGAGGAAAAACGAAGTTTTTTCAAGCTGCTGCACTGCGGACTAGAAAGAGGTGACACACAGAAGCGTTGTGTTTACACAAAAGCAGCTGTGTGCGGCTTCTTTTTTTCATAGGGCGAATGCCCGACAGCGAGGAAAAACGAAGTTTTTTCGAGCTGCCGCACTGCGGACTAGAAAGAAGTGACCAAGAAATTTTTTTCCTCCAGCCGCCCCCACGCGGCGCAGAGGAAAGCTCCCTGACATCAGCAAAAATCACAACCCACATTTCCACGATATAGAATTTACTTATGAAATTATATTAAAAAAACTATCCAGAAATCGAGAAACTTGTGGTATAATGGATAAAAATATGGCTGTGAATTATTTAATCAGCCAGGTCGCAGATAGTTGACTCATAATAAAAGTGTATTGGGAGGTATCTTTAGAATGGCAAATGAAAAGAAAAAGCCGGTTAAGATCGTGGAAACTGTCCTTCGTGACGCGCACCAGTCTCTGATTGCAACCAGAATGACAACGGAGCAGATGCTTCCGATCATCGGAAAGATGGATGAGGTTGGATATCATGCAGTAGAATGCTGGGGCGGTGCGACATTCGATGCCAGCCTTCGTTTCCTGAAGGAAGATCCGTGGGAGCGCCTTAGAAAGCTGAGAGATGGTTTTAAGAAGACAAAACTTCAGATGCTGTTCCGTGGACAGAATATTCTGGGTTATAACCACTATGCAGATGATGTGGTAGAATATTTCGTACAGAAATCAGTTGCCAATGGTATTGATATTATCCGTATTTTTGACTGTTTAAATGATATCCGCAACCTGGAGACAGCGGTAAAGGCAGCCAACAAAGAAAAAGCACACGCACAGATAGCGCTGAGCTATACACTGGGTGATGCATATACACTGGATTATTGGAAAGACATTGCAAAGAGAATCGAGGATATGGGCGCTGATTCCCTGTGTATCAAGGATATGGCAGGTCTTCTGACCCCGTACAATGCAGAGATCCTTGTGAAAGCACTGAAAGAAGCAGTTGATCTTCCGATTGATATCCATACGCATTACACCTCCGGCGTTGCATCCATGACGTACCTAAAGGCAGTGGAAGCGGGCGCTGACATGATCGATACCGCGATGTCTCCGTTCTCGATGGGAACGAGCCAGCCGGCGACCGAGGTTATGGTTGAGACCTTCAAAGGTACTCCGTATGATACCGGACTGGATCAGGAAAAACTGGCGGAGATCGCAGATTACTTCCGCCCGATGCGTGAGGAAGCGTTAAAGAGTGGTCTGATGAATACCAAGGTTCTGGGCGTTGACATCAATACCCTGCGTTATCAGGTCCCGGGCGGTATGCTTTCCAACCTGGTTTCCCAGCTGAAAGAAGCGCGCGCAGAGGATAAATACTACGATGTTCTGAAAGAGATCCCGAGAGTCCGCAAAGACTTCGGTGAGCCGCCGTTAGTTACTCCGTCTTCCCAGATCGTTGGTACGCAGGCTGTATTAAATGTCCTGATGGGCGAGCGCTACAAGATGTTCACAAAGGAATCCAAGAAACTTCTGATGGGCGAGTTCGGACAGACTGTAAAGCCGTTCGACAAAGAAGTTCAGAAGAAAGCAATCGGCGATGCAAAACCGATTACCTGTCGTCCGGCAGATCTGATCGAGCCGCAGCTTGAGAAGATTGAGGCGGAGATGAAGCAGTGGAAGCAGCAGGATGAGGATGTCCTGACTTATGCACTGTTCCCACAGGTGGCAAAAGAGTTCTTCGAGTCCCGTCCGGCAAAGAAACCGCCGGTTGAGAAACGCGAAATCCTGAAAGCGGCTGCGCCGGAAGTAAAGAAAGCACCGGTGTCCACTGAGGAGATGGATGGAAACGGCATCAATACCTGGGCTGGAAGAAAAAGCGAGTCTTACCAGATCTAAGCTAAAAAGAATTTAAGGATTTTGAGCCAAAAGGAGTGCCAGAATCGGTAGAGTGTACCGGGTTGGCACTCCCTTTTTTATTTCATAGGAAATTATGTCCTATGAAACAAAAAAACGCTCCGCGAGGATGCGCACTCGCGCGAAGCAGAAACATGTCGCAAGCGACCGCGCTCGGCGCGAGAATGTGCCAAGGCACATTCTTTTTCATGCGGTCATGCATTCAAAAATCATGTATCCGGAAAACATTTCGAAGCCAACCTATACTGCTTCTAAAAATTAAGAAAATCTTACAATTTCACGCAAAGACCCCAAATTTTGCGAAGTTTTTTCGGTAAGGTTGACACATATGGTCTTTTTTCATTATAATAGATACGATTGTAAAAACGTGAAAAAGATGGAAAACAGTCGAGCGGCTGTCTGGAAATACGGCGGCAGACAGAATAAGAATTCCGTTGCGGGGGATGAATTGCAGAAAACGCAGCAGAATGAGGAGATAGACGGATGAAAAAATGGAAGTTATTGGGGAAACGGGCGGCGGCGTTTCTGCTGGGCGCTGTGATGGCGGTCAACCCAGGGCTGGCAGGTACTGCAGCAGAGTCTTTGCTGGGGATCGTCAGCTATGCGGAAGAGAGAACCGCGTCGGTCAATGCGACAAACCTGAATGTCCGGAGTGGTCCGGGCACTTCGTATCAGGCACTAGCGAAGCTGTCCAAGGGTGCACCGGTTACAGTACTTGGTGAGCAGACGGGAACGGATGGCGTCGTATGGTATCAGATACGATATAACGGAAGCGGCGGTGAGCAGACGGGTTATGTTTCGAGCAAATACATAAAGTTTCCGACGGCGATCAAATCGGATTCGGATTTTGAAAGCTATCTGACAAAGCAGGGATTTCCGGAGAGCTATAAACAGGGGCTCCGGGAATTGCATGCACAATATCCGAATTGGACGTTCACGGCGTTCCAGACGAATCTGGATTGGAACACAGCGTTGAAAAATGAAAGCGTGATCGGACGGAACCTGGTTGCGAGCAGCAGCATTTCGTCCTGGAAATCGACCGAGACAGGCGCGTATGACTGGGGAACTGGAACCTGGCCGGGCTTTGACGGAAGCTCCTGGGTACAGGCGTCTTCGGATATTATCGCCTATTATATGGATCCGCGGAATTTCTTAAATGATAAATATATTTACCAGTTCATGAAACAGTCGTATGACAGTTCGCTTCACACGAAGACGGGGCTGCAGAACATGGTGAGCGGAACCTTCCTTTCCGGCACGGTGTCGGGCGGATCGTCGGTATCGGCCGGTACGGGAAGCAGTTCTGGAAGCTCTTCTTCCGGTTCAGCGACGGGACCGGGAAGTTCGTCAGGTTCGAGCGGAAGCAGCGCCGGTCTGTCGTCTCCGATTGCTTCGATCAGCGATCATAAGACGGAGCGGGTGGCAGCGACCAATGGACCGGGCATGGTTGGAGATGGATTTTCTTCCAACAATGCAGACGGGGAGACGGCGCCGGTCAGCAGCGGCACATCGAATAAGTCATCGGGGACAACCAGCAGCACGGCTGGAACCACCAGTGGCAGTACAAGCGCACCGGGAAGCAGCACAACCGGAACAACTTCTGGTTCAACCAGTAGCGGAAGAACAAGTGCACCGGGAAGTGGCACTTACAGTAGTTCGGGAACTTCCACGGGAGTGGCGCAGCAGTCTGCAATCGGTACTTCCTATGTAGATATCATCATGAATGCGGCATCCGAATCGGGAGTCAATCCATATATTCTGGCGTCGATGATTCTGCAGGAACAGGGCAGCCAGGGAACCGGACGCAGTATTTCCGGAACGGTGTCCGGCTATCAGGGATATTATAACTTCTTTAATATAGAGGCATATCAGTCCGGCTCGATGAGTGCGGTAGAACGCGGACTCTGGTGGGCATCCCAGTCGGGAAGCTATCTGCGCCCGTGGAACAGCATCGAGAAATCGATCCGCGGCGGTTCGGTTTATTATGGTGAGAATTATGTAAAAAAAGGGCAGGATACGCTGTACTTAAAGAAATTTAATGTGCAGGGCAGCAACCTTTATAAACACCAGTACATGACGAACGTGCAGGCGGCAGCTGCCGAAGGACTGACGCTTTCGAAGATCACGGCATTGGCAAATACAACACTTGAGTTCTCGATTCCGGTGTATAAAAACATGCCGGCGGGCGCCTGCGTCAAACCGACGCTGGACGGCAGCCCGAACAACAAGCTGTCGGCGCTGGGGGTCGATGGATTTGCACTGACACCGACCTTTAACCGAGATACAGAGTCCTACGATCTGATCGTGGATCCATCGGTGGCAAGCGTGACGGTAGCAGCGAGCGCGATTGATTCCAAGGCAACGATTGCCGGAACGGGAACGGTCGATCTGCAGAGCGGTGTCAATGAGATCACCGTGACGGTCAAAGCGGCAAATGGAAATCTGCGAAATTATGTCCTTCACGTAGTGCGCCAGTCGGGCGGTCCGACCTACTCAAGCTCGATTGGAAGCGGCGTTTCCTCTGGAAGCAGCTCTAGCGGTCCGGCGACGGGACCGGGTATGTCTTCAGGAAGCAGTTCAGGAAATTCTTCCTCCGGCGGTTCGGATGTGCAGATTGTCGGTCCGACCTCTTCGGGAAGCTCTCCTTCCGGGCAGTCCGCACCGGGATCGAATGTGAATGGATTTGGGAGCGGCAGTTCCGGAACCCTGATTGCGCCAAATGGGGAGTCTGTCGGGAGCGCCGGCAGTCCGCAGGGGAGCCAGTCGCCGACCAGCGCGGCGGCACCATCCCAGTCCACATCGGGAACGCATGCGGCATCGTCGGTGCGCGGGGATGTCAACGGCGACGGTAAGCTGAACATCATGGATATCCTGCTGGCACAGCGGTCGATACTGGGACTTGGAAAGTTAAGAGCGGAAGAAATCGCGCGCGCCGACCTAAATGGAAATGGAAAAGTAGATATTTTGGATGTTCTTCTGATGCAGAAGAAGATTCTGGGACTGTAGGGATATTTCACGTACCTGCGGCTGGTCTTGAGAGATGGCAGCGGGTACGTGAAAATTTGTAAAGAAAGGGAACGGTGCAGATATGGGACCGTTACCAATAAAGAATATAGGACAGGGCAGTTGAATGAAAAGGTTTAAAAATATCATATTAGGTATACTTGCGGCAGGTATGCTGACGGTGGCGGCGCCGGTTGGCGGGATCAGCGCCTATGCATCCAGCGCAAAAATTTCATTTTCCGATCCGAGTGCGACGGTGGGTCAGGAGTTCAGCGTCAATGTGAAGATCTCCTCTCAGGATGGAAATCTAGGGGCATCCGACGTGGTACTTTCCTATGATCCGTCGGTCATTGAGTTTGTGAGCGGAAATAACGCAAGCGGCGGTGCAGGTTCCGTCCGCCTGGTTGGAACGATGGATTCCAATTCGACGAAGGCATTTTCCTATACGCTGAAATTCAAGGCAGTGCAGGCGGGAAATACTTCGATCTCTGTGGGAAGTTATGAAGTCTATGACTCAGATGCACAGGCAGTCACAGTTTCTAAAACGGGGACGGCGAGCGTCAAAGTAAAAGCACCGGCAACCTCCTCGGCGGAAGCGGCGCTTTCGTCCTTAAAGATTTCTCCAGGAACACTTTCCCCTGCATTTTCGCCAAATGTGACTTCCTATACGGCGCAGGTAGGAGCCAGCGTCGATAAGCTGGCGGTCAGCGCGAGTGCGAAGGACAGCAAGGCGAAAGTCCTTGTCAGCGGTGATTCCGGCTTAAAGGTAGGTGCTAATACCGTTGTCTGCAAGGTGACGGCGGAGGATGGACAGACAACTAAGAGCTACACGATCACAGTCAATAAGCTAGATACGGTCGATGTGCCGTCAGAGGCGGAGACAGGGGCTGAAACAGAGGCAGTTGGGACAACGCCGGTTGTGACAAACGGGCTGGATGTGGAAATAGACGGCGTTTCCTATACGGTGGCGACGGAATTTGATGCCTCCCTGCTTCCGGAAGGATATACGCAGTCTACCTGTACTTATGGCGGTTCAGAGGTCCAGTGTGGAAATGGCAATGACCTGACGCTTCTGTATTTGCAGGGTGCCGATGGAAATGGTGCGTTTTATATTTATATACCGGAATCCGGTGTGTTATCGCCGTATGTGACGATCGATGTGACAGCAAAGTCGATTCTGGTGCTTCCACCGGATGAGTCGGTTCAGATTCCGGATGGATTTATGGAGACGACCATTCAGTTAAACGGCACGTATAAAGTGCAGGGCTGGGTGTGGAAGAGCGATGAACAGCAGAAGTATTGTGTCGTATATGGTATGAATGAGAGTGGCGAGAAGTCGCTGTATCGGTATGATATTGCAGAAAAGACCTTCCAACGGTATTTTGAAGACCCGTCTCTGGCAACTAAATACGATGATGCACAAGTGGAGGAGATTGTAGATAAGTACAACGCACTTTGCAGGGATTATAATATTCGCTTTGTCATGCTTGCGGTTCTGGGCGTAGCGTGTGTAATCTTGTTCTTTATCGTGATCAATCTTCTGCTCAAGCGGAAAGAGTGGAGAGAGGAAGCGCAGGCAGCCGGAGGCAGACAGAGGTCCAAGCGTCGTCCGTCATCGCCGAATGCACGACCGGCGGCAGACGCACGGGTGAAACGAGGCACTGGGCGCGACAAGAGAGAAGATGGGGAAATGACGTCGGCAAGACCGGCAGCGCGGAGTGAGAAGGAGCGCATGGCAGCGGATGACAGACGCCGCCCGTCCGCAGAGCGGATGGAGGAAGGGCGTCGGAGTGCGCGCCGAACCCAAGAGACGCTGGAGACAAGACCGGTCCGCCGGGAGCGGGAAGAGGAGCGCGAGACGCCGTCGGCCCGCCGGACAAGGGATGAGGAGCACGCGTCCCAGCCGGTTCGCCGGGAGCGGAGTATGGAGGCAGCAGCATCGGCAGACCGCGCAAAACGGATGCCGGAGGAAAGACGCCGCCGGGAAGCAGGAAGCGAAAATCGTTCCGAACGCGTCCGTAGAGAAATGCCAGAAGAAAGCAGTCCGGCTTGTGTCCGCAGAGAAGCATCAGAAGAAGAACGTCTGCAGCGCACCCGCAGAGATGCGGCAGAGGAAAGCCGTTCTGAGCGTCCGCGCAGAACTTCGGCAGACGGAAGCCGCGCAGAGCGGGAACGCCAGGCAGTGGCAGAAAGCCGACGCACAGAACGGGAACGTGCTGTTTCAGCAAAAGAAAGCCGCCTGCAGCGCGATTACACGCCGGCATCGGCGCATCGTGCGGCGAAAGAGTCTGCAGTATCGGGAGAACGCCGGAATGCGCGCCCGGCGATTCAAGTGCGCCCGGCATCCCGCTCGGAGCTTTACTACACGCTGGAACGGGAGGAATACGGTGATCGCCCAACGAGATATGAGTCGGAATCAGAGCGATCCAGACGCGCCCGCGAGGCAAAAGCCCGGTTAGAGCGGGATCGGCGTGATGAGGATGGATTTGAGTATGTCGACGATCCGCAGTAAATAAAAGAGGAAAAGATGGATAGCTGTCCAGGAGATTTCTGGTGGGTATCTGTCTTTTCTTTTATATCGATTTTTTTGTAACAAGTTCACGTTACTGTTCACGCATACGTGCCCAGTAACGGAATTTGCCGTGGCTTCGCATTTAAATACGGCAAATTCCTGCTGCCACCACGTTTTCTTACGGCACTTTCAGTTCCAAAAGTGCCTATCCGTGAACAGTAACAAGTTCACACAATTAACACAGTTTTACAGTTGACGAAAACATCTGTTTGTTATACAATCTATATAACAAATGATAAAACAGGCGGCTGACTGTATTTAGAAACGGGGTCTGCCGTCAGAATGAAAGATGGTGGAGTATGATTGTAGAGATTGATTTTAACAGTGAGGAAGCGCTTTATATTCAGCTCATAAACCAGATCATCATCGGGATTGCGACCGACCAGATCCGGGAGGGCGATACACTGCCATCCGTGCGCCAGTTAGCGGATAACATCGGAATTAACATGCACACGGTCAACAAGGCATATTCTGTACTGAAACAGGAAGGTTTTCTGCGTGTGGACCGCCGCCGCGGGGCAGTGATTGCACTTGATACGGATAAGATGCGGACGATCTCGGAGATGCGCCGGGATCTCAGTGTGATTCTGGCAAGAGGTGTCTGTAAAAATGTGAGCCGCGAGGAGGTTCACAATCTGGTGGATTCCATTTATGACGCATTTACAGCGGAATAGCAGGTTCCGGCTGCGGGCGAAGATTTTTGTGTATTGGAACCGTTGCGGGATGTGTATGTTGGGAGGATAAATTATGCTGTGTGAGAAATGTGGGATTCGCGAAGCGAATATTAAATATACAGAAGTGTTTAACGGCGTCAAGACAGAGCATAATCTCTGCGCCCAGTGCGCGAAAGAGATGGATCTGGGACCGTACTCGGCACTGATTGAGGGAGAATTTCCGCTTGGAAAACTGCTTTCGAGCCTTTTGGGACTGACGGATGCGTCTGCCAGCCAGGCACCGAAAGAGGATGTGGTATGCCCGACCTGCGGCACGACGTATGAAGAATTTATCAAGAACAGCCGTTTCGGATGCGCGGACTGTTATCATGTGTTTGATCCGTTGCTTGGAGAGAAAATTAAGAAATTGCAGGAAAATTCGAGCCATACCGGCAAACATCCGAAGATCCAGCCGCGCAGTCAGGCGGCTGCAGAGGTGACGAAGAAGGGAGAACTGGAATTCAGCCCGGAAGAGCAGATTAAGCAGCTGAAACGCAGGCTGGAAGCGGCGTTGCAGGAAGAAGACTATGAGACGGCTGCTGCCTGCCGGGATAAGATACACAGTCTGGAAGGAGAGATGAGACATGACGAAATGGTTTGAGGAAGTGGCGAATGATGCGTCCAATATCGTTTCCAGCCGGGTGCGTCTGTCTCGGAACTGGGAGGAATATAAATTTCCGAGCCGTCTGGAGCCGGATGAGGCGCGAACGATGATTGCCCGTTTAAAACAGAATTTTCGCGATCTGGGTGACCGGGACGGTCAGTTTTATGAATATGAAGATCTGGAATTGATGGAGAAGCTTGACCGCACCGCATTGCGGGAACGGCGGCTTTTAAACCGCACGCTGGCGGAGAAGACGACGCCGGGCGGGATCCTCTGTTCGGAGGATGAGCGGGTCAGCATGGTATTAAATGCGGACGATCATATCCGTTTACAGGTGCTGGCATCGGGACTCGATCTGCAAGAATGTTATGCAAGAGCGGATGCGCTGGATGATTATATCAACGAGAGGATTCCGTATGCATTTAATGAGAAATATGGATATCTGACGTCCTATCCGACGAATGTCGGAACAGCAATGAAGGCGTCCGTGGTCGTGCATCTGCCGTCCCTGACGATGAATAAGAAATTTCAGGAACTTCTGGGCGATATGGGGCGTTTCGGCACGACCGTGCGCGGCGTTTATGGCAGAGGCAATGAAAACTACGGCGATCTGTACGAGGTAGTCAATCAGAAGACACTCGGCATCACCGAACAAGAGATTCTGGAGCTGGTAGCCAACGTGGCGGGGCAGCTCTCGGCGCAGGAAAATCAGTTCCGCGAGGTTTCTCTGTCGAGACACCGCCTGGAGCGGGAGGACGAGGCGTACAAGTCCTACGGCGTTCTGAAATATGCGCGCCGGATGACGCTCAAGGAAGCGATGACATTTCTATCTCATGTCTGGGCGGGCATCGCGGACGGGCTGTTAAAACCGGCAGAATTTGTGAGCATTTACCGCCTGATGATCGGCATCCAGCCGGCAAACTTACAGAAACGTTCGAGCAAGCCGCTGGGACGTGAGGAATTGGAGGCAGAGCGGGCGCGGTATCTGCGGGAGGAACTGCCGAAGCTGGTGTAAAGTAAAAAGAAACAGGAGGAACAGTAAAATGATCGATCGTTTTACTCAGAAAGCCAGAGAAGCGATCCGTCTGGCAGTCGAGACAGCGCAGGAGCTGGAACACGGCTATGTGGGGACGGAGCATCTGCTTTTAGGACTGATAAAAGAGGAAACTGGCGTGGCGGCAGCGGTTCTGGCAGAACATGATGTGACAGAAGAGCGTGTCATGGAACTGATGGAGCGTCTGATAAGCCCGGCAGTGGCGACTCAGGTAGAGGGACAGATTGAGTATACGCCGGGGGCGCGCGCCGTGCTGCAGGCGAGTTATGATGAGGCGGTTTTTTTCAAAGCGCCTCTGATTGGAACGGAGCACATCCTGATTGCCATCATCAAGGATGGAAAATCAACTGCGTGCCGTTTACTCAATACAATGAATGTTAATATTCAGAAATTATATGTGGATCTGATGGGGGCTATGGGCGATGACGCGCCGTCCGAGGCAGCGGAAGATGCGGCAGCAGGACGGGTGCGCCCGGAGAAAGGCAATACACCGAATCTGGACAATTTCAGCCGGGATCTGACCCAGATGGCGCGGGACGGAAAGCTCGATCCAGTCATCGGCAGGGAACGGGAAATGAAACGTGTTATTCAGATTTTAAGCCGCCGGACGAAGAATAATCCGTGCCTGATCGGGGAACCAGGCGTCGGAAAGACGGCGGTTGTGGAAGGTCTGGCACAGTTCATTGTTTCCGGCAATGTACCGGAGACGATCGCGAAAAAGCGGGTTGTCAGTCTCGATTTGTCCGGCATGGTCGCAGGATCCAAGTACCGCGGTGAGTTCGAAGAGCGGATTAAGAAGGTACTTGCCGAGGTGCGGGAGAGTGGAAATGTGCTCTTGTTTATTGACGAGATTCACACGATCATCGGCGCAGGCGGCGCGGAGGGCGCGATCGATGCCTCCAATATCCTGAAACCGTCGCTGGCGAGGGGGGAGATTCAGCTCATTGGTGCGACGACGCTGGAAGAATACCGCAAATACATCGAAAAAGATGCGGCTTTGGAACGCCGGTTTCAGCCGGTTATGGTAGATGAGCCGACGGAGGCGGAATCCATCGAGATTTTGAAGGGGCTTCGCAGCCGCTATGAGGAGCACCACAAGGTAACGATCCAGGATGAGGCGCTGGTGGCAGCGGTGCGCCTGTCTGCCCGCTATATTAATGACCGTTTCCTGCCGGACAAGGCGATCGATCTGATCGATGAAGCATCCTCGAAGCTGCGTCTGACTGTATATACGGAGCCGGAGGAGATCAAAAAGCTCGAAGCGGAGATCAAAAAACTCGAAGGTCAGAAGGAAGAGGCGATCAAGGCTGAAGCCTATGAGAAAGCCGGTGAGATCAAGAAGAAGCAGCAGAAAAAGCAGGAAAAGATTGAAAAGATTCGTGAAAAATGGGAAAAAGAGAAAAATTCACGCAAGTTAGTGGTCGGTGAAAATGAGATTGCGGACATTGTTTCTGACTGGACGAAGATCCCGGTTCGCAAGCTGGCAGAAGAAGAGTCAGAGCGGCTGTTGAAACTGGAGTCCATTCTGCATGAGCGTGTGGTCGGACAGGAGGAAGCTGTATCCGCCGTGGCGCGTGCGATCCGCCGTGGTCGTGTGGGACTCAAGGATCCGAAGCGGCCGATCGGTTCGTTTCTGTTCCTGGGGCCGACGGGTGTCGGAAAAACAGAGCTTTCCAAGGCACTCTCGGAGGCGATGTTTGGCACGGAAAATGCGATGATCCGTGTTGATATGTCGGAGTACATGGAGAAACACAGCGTTTCCAAGATGATCGGTTCGCCGCCAGGATATGTTGGCTACGAGGAGGGCGGACAGCTCAGTGAGAAGGTGCGTCGCAATCCATATTCGGTTATTCTCTTTGATGAGATTGAAAAAGCGCATCCGGATGTATTTAACATTCTGCTGCAGATCCTCGATGACGGGCACATTACGGACGCACAGGGACGGAAGGTGGATTTCAAGAACACGATTCTGATTATGACCTCCAATGCGGGCGCTGAAAATATTATTTCCCCGAAGCGGCTTGGATTCTCGTCGGAGAGCGGTGAGAAAGCGGATTATGCGTTTATGAAAGAGCGCGTAATGGAGGAAGTGCGCCGGATGTTTAAACCGGAGTTTTTAAACCGAATCGATGAGATTTTAGTATTCCATCCTCTGACGAAGGAGAATATCAAGACGATCGCGGGCATTCTGCTGCGCGGCATCAAGAAAAGGACGGAGGATCAGCTTGGAATGACGCTCACGATCACAGATGATGCGATCGATTTCCTAGCAGACAAGGGATATGATTCCAAATATGGTGCAAGACCGTTGCGCCGGACGATCCAGACGCAGATCGAGGATCAGCTTTCTGAGAAGATCCTGGAAGGCACGATCCGGAAAAAAACAGAGGTTCGGATTGAAAAAGATGGCGATCAGCTGAAATTTGAGACGGTCTAAAGGGCTGGAAGCGAAAAGACTGGTAAACCCGGTCGAAGTGTGTTAAAATGATACTACTGAGTAACTGTGTAAGTGCGGAGCAGTTGCGATATTGATTAAAAGGATACTAGGAGGATAAAGCATTATGCCAGTAGTTAGCGAGTTAATCCGCATCGAGGATGACGGAACCATCAGTTTTGGCAATTATATGTTAGCAGCAAAGTCCAAGCTGCAGGATTTTGAATTTCAGGGCGATCTTTATAAGGTAAAAACATTCGGCGAGATTACCAAGCTGGAGCGCAACGGAATGTTCGTATATGAGTCGGTACCGGGCACGGCAGTCAATCATTTCCAGGCGGGAGATACTTCCGTACAGTTTTCGGTTGAGGGCGAGAAGGATGCTCAGATTACCATTCAGTTAGAGGATGAGCGTGAGTATGAGGTATATGTAGACGGCGTATCGGTTGGTGGTATGAAGACCAACGTCAGCGGCAAACTGGTACTGAGCGTGGAGCTGAACCCGGGCAAGGCAACCGCAATCCGGATTGAAGCCAGATAAGGAAAAGAAAAACAAAGCGTTACGTACAAGTTACAATGCGTGAGATGAAAGTTGCTGCATGGCAGGAATGGCGGACGTGTGCGCCGGAAGCCGGTTTCCGCCATGCAGCAGCTTTTTGTGTAATAAGAAATATGAGAAGAAGTGTTTGGAAAGGAATCAGCATGGCAAAGGCAAAATCAACGGGATTTTTCTGCAGGGAATGCGGTTATGAATCTTCCAAATGGATGGGGCAGTGCCCGGCGTGCAAGGCGTGGAATACGATGGTGGAAGCGCCGTCTGCACCAGCATCATCCGGTACGGCAGCAGGGCGGTATGCGGCAGCGGCTTCGCTGACGGCGGCACCGGGGAAACGGGTTAGCGCGCAGGCAAAGCCGGTCAGCTTAGATGAAATTGAGCTTTCCGATACGGATCGGACGAAAACCGGATTTGCAGAACTTGACCGGGTGCTTGGAAGCGGCGTGGTGCGTGGCTCCCTGGTGCTGGTCGGCGGAGATCCGGGAATCGGAAAATCAACCCTGCTTCTGCAGGTCTGCCGGAACCTGGCAGGACAGGAACAAAAGGTTTTATACGTCTCCGGCGAGGAGTCATTAAAACAGATCAAACTGCGGGCAAGCCGGATCGGGACGGTGCGCGGACCACTTTCGTTCTTGAGTGAGACGAACCTGGATACGATCGCGGAGGTGATCCGGGAAGTACGCCCGGATGTGGTCGTGATCGACTCGATCCAGACCATGTTTATCGAGGCGGCAGGTTCCGCACCGGGCAGTGTCAGCCAGGTAAGAGAGTGCACCGGCGTCCTGATGCAGCTCGCAAAAGGACTGGGCGTGACAGTCTTTATCGTCGGTCATGTGACGAAAGAGGGCGTTGTGGCGGGACCGCGTATGCTGGAACATATGGTCGATACAGTGCTATATTTTGAGGGCGATCGCCATGCGTCCTACCGGATTCTGCGGGGAGTGAAGAACCGTTTCGGTTCGACCAATGAGATCGGCGTGTTTGAGATGCGGGAGGAAGGACTGGCGGAGGTGCCGAATCCATCCGAATTTATGCTGGAAGGGCGCCCGGCGGAGGCATCCGGTGCGGTGACTGCCTGCTCGATGGAGGGAACCCGCCCGATTCTTCTGGAAGTGCAGGCGCTGGTGTCAAAGACGAATTTCGGACTGCCGCGGCGGACGGCAGCGGGCGTCGATTACAACCGTGTGAACCTGCTCATGGCAGTGTTGGAAAAACGATGCCGTTATGCCCTGTCCGGGTACGATGCGTATGTCAACATTGCAGGCGGCATGAAGATGAACGAGCCGGCGCTTGACCTTGCGATCGTGATGGCGCTGATTTCCAGCTATAAAGACCGTCCGCTGGATGAGAAAACGATCGTATTTGGCGAGGTCGGACTTTCCGGAGAGGTGCGCGCCGTCTCGATGGCAGAGCAGAGAGTCCATGAGGCAGTCAAGATGGGATTTACAAGATGCATTCTTCCGATGGTCAATGTCAGTAAATTGAAACCAAGGTCGGATATCCGGCTGGAAGGGGTGGCAAATGTGCGGGAGGCGATTGGGCTGCTGTAGGTTGCTTGGATTTTGGGAAAATTTAAGAAAAATAATATTAGCGTAATGTGAGTAACAGCAAATTTGTCTCAGTGGGAGTTGGGGCTCCGACTGAGATAAACGCTTCGCGAGGATGCGCAGTGATTCTGATAGGAATATGTCAGCTTCGCTGACCAGAATCACGCGTCAAGTCTCACGGACGTTCAACTTGAATGTTTAAAAAAACAAAAAACGCCAATGACTCATCTCTGAATCACTGACGCCTTTAGAAGCAGGGGAAGAGGGATTCGAACCCCCATTAACGGTTTTGGAGACCGTTGCTCTGCCATTGAACTATTCCCCTTCGTTGCTGACTCAGTTATAATATCATAGCCATAACGAAAAGTCAACAATTTTTTTGTGATTTTTCATTTTTTTTGATTTAATATATTTTTTTCCATTTATTAAGTATCATTCATCATTTTATATGGAAACTAGAGATCAGGATAATTTGGTAAAAGAGAATTTGTGTGCTCATGCTGGGTGGAAAATCACAATGAATATTTAGTTCAACTGCCCAAAACCAATCCGTTAAACCATTTGATGTATATAAATAATGACAATATATCATGAAATGAATACGACGATAGTTCTAGACGTCGGAATATTTTACTAAGAAACACTCTGCTTTTTTGGTAAAAATCATGTATTAAAAATATGCGGTATAAAAGAAATCAAATTGACATTCGACAAAAATCATGCTATAAACACTGAATAAATCTTTATGGTTTTAAATGTGCCTAAAAAACGGAGGAAAAAATTCTGTTGGTACATTCAGTAAAAAGGAGTTGTTTATTATGAAACAGAGAAAAATTATGCTGAAAACGATAGAAGATGCAAAGAAATTTGTCAATGCTTCTATGAAATGCGATTTTGATATTGATGTTTTTTATAACCGTGTTGTCATTGACGCCAAGTCGATTCTGGGAGTTATGAGCCTGGATCTGACACAGATTCTGACCGTTGAGTACATGGGCGAGGATGCAGAGTATGAGGCGTTTCTTGACACGATGGAAGCGAACAATGTGACAGCGGCATAAAAGGGCTGGAAGGCTGGTTCAAGCGGAACATAGATATCATAGATATTTTGGAAGGATATGTATGACCCGAATCGGTATGATGAAAGAAAAGTTGATAGTACGAAAATAAAGAAAGACTGCGGGTGCCGGAGAGAAGATGGTGTCTGCAGTCTTTTTGATAGACATATATATGTACTCTCGGAGTCTTTCTGCACGTGCTTTTGTGGCTGATTTTCCGCCAGCCGCACCCGAATTTCATCAACGTACGCACCGCGTACGCCTCAGAAATTTGGGCACAACTGACAAAAAATCATTTCACAAAATCAAGCACAGAAAGATTCCGAGAGTACATGTATGGGGAAGGGAGGAACCACACATGGAGCTGACCGGCAGGCAGATACGGATCTCCGTCCGCAATCTGGTTGAGTTCGTTCTGCGTTCGGGGGATATTGATAACCGGCGCACGGCGGGTGCACAGAAAGAGGCGATGTTAGCTGGAGGACGGATGCACCGGAAGATACAGCGGCGGATGGGCTCAGGGTATCAGGCGGAGGTGTCGCTGCGCCATTCGGTGGAGGAGGACGGATTCCAAATCGTGGTCGAGGGGCGTGCGGATGGAATCATCCGGGATGGAAAAGATGTCACGATCGATGAGATCAAGTGTGTTTACCAGGATGTAAACTGTCTGGAAGAAGCGGTTGGCGTGCATATGGCGCAGGCGCGCTGTTATGGCTATATCTATGGATTACAGGAAGCGCTGGACGAAGTGACACTGCAGCTCACCTACTGTAATCTGGAGACGGAGGAGATCCGCCGCTTTCAGGAGATCCAGACGATGGACGAACTTTCCGAATGGTTTGCTGGTCTGATCCATGAATATGTCAAATGGGCGCGTTACCTCTATCACAACGGGCTGCGACGTGATGAATCAATCAAAGCGCTCGAATTTCCCTATCCGTACCGGGCGGGACAGCGGGAGCTGGCGGTGGCGGTTTACCGGACGCTGGAGCGCGGGCGCAGGCTGTTTGTCCAGGCCCCGACCGGGATTGGAAAGACTCTTTCGACGGTATTTCCGGCGCTTAAAGCGATCGGGGAAGGGCATGGGCAGAAACTCTTTTACCTGACGGCGAAGACGATCACGCGGACGGTGGCGGAAGAGGCGCTGGCGATTTTGCGGGAACGCGGGCTGTATTTTCGTTCGGTCACGATCACGGCAAAGGAAAAGTTGTGTATTTTGGAAAAACCGGTGTGCAATCCGGAAATGTGCCCGCGTGCGAAAGGGCATTTTGACCGTGTCAACGATGCGGTGTATGAAATTTTGCATCAGGAATTTGGAATCACGCGTTCGGTAATTTTAGAGTATGCGGAAAAATTTCAGGTCTGCCCGTTTGAGTTCTGCCTCGATATTTCTTCGTTTGTGGATGGGATCATCTGCGATTATAATTATGTCTTTGACCCGGATGTGCGCTTGAAACGTTATTTTGCGGATGGGGCGGAGGGAGACTATTTCTTCCTGATGGATGAAGCTCACAATCTGGTATCGCGCGCGCGGGAAATGTATAGTGCTTCTATTATAAAGGAAGAAGTGCTTTTGACGAAAAAGGTACTGGGACATCGTGCGCCGGCGCTGGGGCGGCAGCTTACAAGGTTAAATAAGGCGCTTCTGGAGATGAAGCGGGAGTGCGACGGCTACCAGGTGCTTAAGGATGCCGGACATCTGGTTTCAGTGTTAAACAGTGTTTTTGGAGAAATGGAAAAGTATCTGGAAAAGCCGGGTGGGGAAGATGGACGGGACACGATTCTGGATTTTTATTTTTCGGTGCGACATTTTTTAAATATGTATGAGCGGGTCGATGAGCATTACAGGATTTATACGGAACTTCTGCCGTCCGGCGAATTTGTCATCCGGCTTTATTGTGTCAATCCGATTGAAAATCTGGCGCAGTGCCTGTCGCAGGGGAAAGCGGCGGTCTTTTTCTCGGCAACGCTTCTGCCGCTCCGGTATTACCGGATGCTTCTGTCGGATCAGGAGGAGGACTATACGGTCTATGTGCCGTCCCCGTTTCCGCAGGAGCGGCGTCTTCTGCTGGCGGCGACGGATGTGACGAGCCGGTATACGCGGCGCAATGAGACGGAATACCGGCGGGTGCTGCACTACATCCAGGCGATGGCAAGTGCAAAAAAAGGCAATTATATTGTGTTCTTCCCGTCGTACCAGTATATGAACCGGGTGCGGGAAGTGGAAAAACGTTTTGGGAAAACCGGAAAAAGTATGGAAGTTTTGATCCAGGATTCTCACATGACCGAGGAGGAACGGGAAGCATTTTTACAGAAATTTTCTCCCGAACGAACAGCTGAACGTGATACCTCCCTGGTGGCGTTCTGCGTGATGGGCGGTCTGTTTTCGGAGGGAATCGATTTGACAGGCAACCGGCTGATCGGCGTGATCGTGGTTGGAACCGGGCTCCCGATGGTATGCACGGAGCAGAAAATTTTGCAGGGATATTTTGAAGAAGAGGGAAAAGATGGATTTGCATATGCCTACCAGTATCCGGGCATGAATAAGGTACTCCAGGCGGCAGGGCGGGTCATCCGGACCGCGTCCGATCAGGGCGTCATCCTTTTACTGGATGACCGGTTCTGGCGTCGGGAGTACCGGGAATTATTTCCAAGGGAATGGAGCGATGTCAAACGAGTCAGTCTTTCGTCTCTGGAGCAGGAGCTCCAGGCGTTTTGGAGCCGTTTTCCAGAAGTTCAATAAATTCACGCGATGCCTGTGAGATCGGCATTGTCTCATTGTGGACGACGACGAGCTGGCGCGGCGGCAGGGCTTCAGTCAGGGTCAGGGCATAAAGCTCCTTTTCGCCAGCCGGGAGACAGAAATCCGGGACAAATGCGATGCCGAGACCGATGCGCGCCAGATCGATGAGCAGATCGTTGCTGCTTAATTCAATCTCCGGTACGAGGTCGAGCTGGTGCTTCTGGAACATGTTGTGCAGAAATTCGCTGGTGGTACTCTTGCGATCCAGCATGAGGATTGGGAGCGCCTGCAGCTCGCGCAGTGTAACCGGGCGGTCTTTCATCGGAAAATAGGTCTCATTGGCGACGAATATATCGTTGAATTCGCGCAGCACATGGATATTCTGCGTTCCACCGAGCCCGGAGTTTGGATAGTTCGTCAGAATAAAATCGACCTGACCGTTGTCCAGAAGCCGCGCACATTCGATGGAGGTACGGTTGGTAACCTTGATGTGGATATTCGGGTAGCGCTTGTGAAATTCGCTTAAAAATGGCACCAGATAATAGCGGCAGATCGTATCGCTTGCGCCAATGCGGAGCTGACCGCCGTTTAAGCTGTTAGAGTCGAGCAGTTGGTTTTCGCCCTGACGGATCAGGTTCATTGCCGGTTCCACGTGCTTGAGTAGGATCTCGCCTTCAGGGGTAAGCTGTACTTTTTTTGTGCTGCGGATGAAAAGAGTCTGGTTCAGTTTCTTCTCCAGTACCTTGATCGACTGGCTGACCGCCGACTGGGAGATGAAAAGCTGCTTAGATGCCTCGGAGAAACTTAACGTCGAGGCTACGTGGTAAAATACTTTATATAATTCATAGTTGATATCCATTTATTAGTCCTCCTTATAGAACTGTATTCAGTGTAACATGATTGAAGGGCGGAGTCAATAATGATTGTATCTGTGTCTTGTTTGTGATAAAATGACGGAATCATCTTAGAAGTATGTATTTTTTAGGAGGGAATACCACATGGAATCTAATACATTTTATGATATTTACTTAGAGGAACTGAAAAATCTCCCGCAGGGCACGCCGGAGGAGGAAGCGGCGCTTCTGAAAAAACTGACGGAGGGGGACAAGACAGCGGCTTCCCGTCTGACGGAGTTAAAACTGGCGAAGGCGGTTCAGATCGCGGAGGAGTACCACGATCGGGGACTTCCGGCGGGCGATCTGGTGCAGGAGGCAAATATGGCGCTGTTTCTGTTCGCAAGTGAGTACGAAAACGGTGATTTCGACGCGCAGATGGAGAAAAAGGTGCGCGCGGCGATCGAGGATGCGCTGCAGATTCAGAACCGCGAGACGAAGATCGAGGAGGAGATGGCGGCGCGTGTTAATGTCCTCAAGGATATTTCTGCGAGCATGGCGCGGGAGCTGGGACGTGAAGCGACCCTTGCGGAATTGGCGGAGCGCATGAAGATGAGCGAGGATGAGATCCGTGACATCATGAAGCTGACGATGGACGCGATGAAGGTCAGCGGTCAGGCGGCAGAGATGGCTCAGAAAGAGATAGATGAACAGGAGTAATAGAAAATGCTGTTTTATTTGGTACGCCACGGTCAGACCGACTGGAACCGGGCGGGAAAGATACAGGGAACGACGGATATTCCGCTGAACGAAACAGGACGGCAGCAGGCGGAGCAGCTTGCCACTGTCCTGAAAGAAAGGAGCGGCTATCCGGCAAAAACGCGGATCGATGCGGTCTATGCCAGCCCGCTTGCGCGTGCATTCCAGACGGCGGAGATCCTGGCCAAGGAAGAAAAATTACCGCTCCGCCGACTGACGGGGCTGCGGGAGCGCGATTTTGGATGCTGGGAAGGCAAAAGCTGGCAGCAGGTGGAAGCAGAGTACCCGGATGAATTTCATCTGTGGAGGGAACAGCCGATGGTCGGCATCCCGTCCGGCGGAGAATCAAGAAAATCCTGCGAGGCGCGGAGTGAACGGGCGATCCGACAGATTTTGGAGGAGACAGCCGGGGATGCGGTGATCGTGGCGCACGGTGGGATCCTCGTCTTTTTGATGAATTATCTGCTCCGTTTCCATCGGGAGCCGCAGGAGATCATTGTGGCGAATGCCAGTCTGTCGGTTGTTTCGTATGACCGTTCGACGGGGATGGGAAAGCTGCTTGCACTGAATGAGACAGGGACGTTGGAACAGTAACCAATAAGATATGTTAATAAAAAATATTAAATATATTAATTTTACTAATCTATAAAAATTGTGTATGATAAAGGCAGATGCTAGAAGAAGGCATTTGCCTTTTATGCTAAAAAATGAATGTATTTTACAGAACATGAAACATTAAAATACGAAAAAACAGGAGGAAAACATGAGCGTAAGACGTATTTTCGTTGAGAAAAAACCGGAATTTGCCGTATTGGCTCACGATCTGAAAGAGGAGATCGCAAGCTATCTGGGGATCGACACGATCACCGATGTCCGCGTACTGATCCGCTATGATATTGAGGATGTATCGGAGGATGCATATCAGAAAGCGCTGATTACTATCTTCTCTGAGCCGCCGGTTGATTTTGTCTATGAGGAGGCATTCCCGTCCAAGGAAGGCGATACGATCTTTTCCGTTGAGTTCCTGCCGGGACAGTTCGATCAGAGAGCCGATTCCGCAGAACAGTGTGTGAAACTTCTGAATGAAGAGGAAAATCCGGTGATCCGTTCCGCGACAACTTATGTTATTTCCGGAACACTGACCGCGGAGCAGATCGAGGGCATCAAGTCCCTGTGCATTAACCCGGTGGATTCCCGTGAGAATAACAACGCAAAGCCGGAAACGCTGGTAACGGTATTTGAGCAGCCGGAGGATGTCAAGATTTTCGATGGTTTCTGCGGTTATGGCGAGGCAGAGTTAAAAGAACTCTACGATTCCCTGAACCTTGCGATGACGTTCAAGGATTTCGAGCATATCCACAACTACTTTAAAAACGAAGAGAAGAGAGATCCGTCTGTGACCGAGATCCGCGTGCTGGATACATATTGGTCCGATCACTGCCGTCATACGACCTTCCAGACTGAGTTAAAGGACGTTACCTTTACAAAGGGCGATTACAATGAGCCGATGGAAGCTTCCTACAAACAGTATCTGGCAGATCGCGAGGTTCTCTACAAAGATCGCGATGACAAGTTTGTCTGCCTGATGGATCTGGCTGTTCTCGCTATGAAGAAGCTTCGCCGTGAAGGCAAGCTGGAGGATCTGGAGGAGTCTGAGGAGATCAATGCCTGCAGTATCGTAGTTCCGGTTACCATCGACGGCAAGGAAGAAGAGTGGCTGGTAAACTTTAAGAATGAGACCCACAACCATCCGACCGAGATTGAGCCGTTTGGCGGCGCTGCCACCTGCTTAGGCGGTGCTATCCGTGACCCGCTTTCCGGACGTACCTATGTATATCAGGCTATGCGTGTGACCGGTGCGGCTGATCCGACCCGTCCGATGTCGGAGACACTGCACGGCAAACTTCCGCAGAAGCGCATCGTAAAGGATGCAGCACATGGCTACAGCTCCTACGGTAACCAGATCGGTCTTGCTACCGGCTATGTAAAAGAGATTTATCATCCAAATTATGTGGCAAAACGTATGGAGATCGGTGCTGTTATGGCAGCAGCTCCGCGCAAAAACGTCATCCGTGAGACTTCCGATCCGGGCGATGTAATCATCCTGATGGGTGGACGTACCGGCCGTGATGGTATTGGCGGCGCAACCGGTTCTTCCAAGGTACATACCGAGGAGTCCATCGAGGTCTGCGGCGCAGAGGTTCAGAAGGGCAATGCACCGACCGAGCGTAAATTACAGAGACTGTTCCGCCGCCCGGAGGTCAGCCGTCTGATCAAGAAGTGTAACGACTTTGGCGCCGGCGGCGTGTCGGTAGCGATCGGTGAGTTAGCTGACGGACTTCAGATTGACCTTGATAAGGTTCCGAAGAAATATGCAGGTCTGGACGGAACGGAGATTGCGATTTCCGAGTCACAGGAGCGTATGGCTCTGGTGGTAGACCCGAAAGATGTTGATAAGATGCTTGCTTATGCAGCAGAAGAGAACCTGGAGGCAGTTCCGGTTGCCGTTGTTACCGAGTCCCCGCGCCTGGTTCTGAACTGGAGAGGCAAGACGATCGTAGATTTAAGCCGTGCATTCCTGGATACCAACGGTGCTCATCAGGAGACAACCGTTACCGTTGAGGTTCCGACCAGGGAAGGCAATGTATTTGATAAACAGGAAGTAAAGGATGTCAAAGGAAAATGGCTGTCCATGCTTTCTTCCTTAAATGTATGCTCCCAGAAGGGTCTGGTTGAGATGTTCGACAGCACCGTGGGCGCAAGCAGTGTATTCCTGCCATACGGCGGTGTCCACCAGATGACCGAGACACAGGCGATGGTGGCAAAACTGCCGATGAGCGAGGGCAAATGCGATACTGTTACCATGATGAGCTACGGCTATGATCCGTACCTGTCCAGCTGGAGCCCGTACCACGGCGCTACTTACGCAGTGCTGGATTCTGTTGCTAAGATCGTGGCAAACGGCGGTGATTTCCACAAGATCCGCTTTACCTTCCAGGAGTACTTCAAACGTATGACGGAAGATCCGAAGAGATGGGGCACACCGTTCTCCGCTCTGCTCGGTGCTTACAGTGCGCAGCTCGGATTTGGACTTCCGTCCATCGGCGGCAAGGACAGCATGTCCGGCAGCTTCTATGATGAAGAGCACGGCGAAATCGATGTACCGCCGACACTGGTTTCCTTTGCAGTTGATATTTCCGATACCAAACACGTGGTATCTCCGGAATTTAAGAAAGCGGGCAGCAAGATTGTTCTCTTTACCATCGAGAAAGATGCACATGACCTGCCGGTATACAGCCAGATCATGGATGGTTACGAGAAAATCTACCGCGATATGGAGTCTGGAAAGATTATTTCCGCATATGCGGTTGAGGGTGCAGGTGTGGCAGAGGCTGTCAGCAAGATGGCATTTGGTAACCGCCTGGGCGTAAAGATTGAGCACAATGTAGATCCGAGAGACTTCTTCGCTGCTGGCTGGGGCAATATTGTCTGCGAGGTTCCGGACGGCAAGGTAGGCGAGCTGTCCATTCCGTACACCGTGATCGGTGAGGTAACCGACAAGGGAACCTTCGAGTATGGCAGTACCGTGATCTCCATGGAAGAGGCTCTGAAAGCATGGACCGGAACCCTGGAGAAAGTGTTCCCGACCGCTTCCGGCGCACCGATGAAGGCAGCAGAAGAGACACTTTACAATACCGATAAGGTATATGTATGTAAACATAAAGTGGCAAAACCAACTGTATTTATTCCGGCAATGCCGGGTACCAACTGCGAGCTGGACAGCGCGAAAGCGTTTGAGGCAGCCGGAGCGGAGACGATTGTGCGTGTATTCCGCAACCAGAATGCATCCGATATCCGTTCTTCCATCGAGCAGTACAAAGAGGATATCAAGAAATCCCAGATCATCATGTTCCCGGGTGGATTCTCCGCAGGTGATGAGCCGGATGGTTCGGCTAAATTCTTCGCTACGGTATTCCGCAACGAGGCGATGATGGAGGAGATCGACAAACTGCTTCATGACCGGGATGGCCTGGTACTGGGTATCTGCAATGGCTTCCAGACATTAATCAAACTGGGACTTTTAACCGGAGGCAAGATTGAGCCTCAGAAAGCAGATTCCCCGACTCTGACAACCAACAACATTGGACGCCACATTTCCCGCATGGCATACTTAAAGGTTGTATCTAACCTGTCCCCGTGGCTCAGAAAAGCAGAGCTGGGAGGCGTATACTGCAACCCGATGTCCCATGGTGAAGGACGTTTCGTAGCCAACGAGGAGTGGCTTGCAAAACTTCGCGCAAATGGTCAGATCGCGATCCAGTACAGCGATCCGAACGGAAACTTATCCGTCAGCGAGGAGTGGAACCCGAACGGTTCCTACCAGTGCATCGAGGGTATCACAAGCCCGGATGGACGTATTCTTGGTAAGATGGGTCACAACGAGCGCTGCTGGAGCGATACAGGCATGAATATCTATGGAAATCAGGATATGCAGCTGTTTGCTTCAGGTGTGGAGTATTTCAAATAAAATGAACACCTGCTTTTAAGTAAGGTAGAAATAGACCGGATCGCAGAAATCTGCCCCGGTCTATTTTTTGTGTGATAGAAAATTCCTTGGAATTCCCCATCACACAAAAAGGTACATTCTTTTTTATGTCACAGGAAATATCAATTATGATATAAATTCTACCATTGACGAAAATGTCAGAAAACCTTAAACAAAAAGTTATTCTCAGGTAATAAAAGTGTGCTATCCTGTCAATAACAGAAAGCAGACATTTACTTCAAAAAAACAAGGGGAAAATTTTGAAAATACCGACAGTTTATTTTGACGCAGGCAGATATGTTTGTTATAATGGAAACAAGAGTTTGTACGCGAGAGTACATTAAAAAAGGAGGATGGGATATGAGACATAACCTGAAGGCAGCGGCGGTTTCCGCTCTTGCTATCATGGCGGCACTGGCTATGAGTATTCCGGCATACGCGGCTGACAAAAAGATCTCGGAAGTTAAGTTCCGTGTCAATGCGAAACCGGAAGCGGGCGACAGCATCGGGGATCCGGATGTACAAGTTACGAAGGGTAATGTTGAGATTACCGAGCAGGAGTTTGACAATGACGACAGCGAGTGGGAGAGAGGTGATAAGCCGGTCATCTACCTGACGATCGAGGCAAAGGACGGTTATCAGTTATCCGGCACAAAGCTTTCTGCAACCAAGTCGGCTTACAAAGTTACGAAGCGATCTGGCGATAAGAGCGAGTGGAAAGTTAAGATTACGATGTCAGCTGTTGACGGCGATTTGGATACGGTCGAAGATCTTAGCTGGAGCAATCGTACCGCAACCTGGGACAGCGTATCGGATGCAAGCAAGTATGAAGTTAAACTGTACCGCAACAGTTCTACCGTAACGACTGTTACAACCACAGGCAGCAGCTACAATTTCTACCCATACATGACGAAATCCGGCGATTATACCTTTAAGGTACGCGCGGTTGACGGAAGCGACAAGGGTGAGTGGAGTGATGAGTCCGATGAATATTATATGAATTCTTCGGATGTGTATACAGGTACACCTCCGACCGATAATTCTTCGAACAGCTCTTCCGGTGGTTCCACTCCGGCAAATGCGAATGGTCAGTGGGTAAACAGCATTTACGGCTGGTCTTACTACATCAATGGTGTACCGGTTAAGAACAACTGGGTATATGTTGATAATGAGTGGTATCATCTGAATGCAAACGGCTTCATGGATACAGACTGGATCTATACTGATAATAACTGGTTCTATTTAAACCCGGTATCCGATGGTACGAGAGGCAAGATGCTGACCGGCTGGCAGCAGATTGGACCGTACAAGTATTATCTGAATCCGGTATCCGACGGTACCCGTGGTGCAAGAAAGACAGGCTATCAGTTCATCGATGGCGCATGGTATCTGTTTGACCTGAATAGCGGAGCACTCTGGACGAACATGGTAACTCCGAACGGTATGGTAGCGGATGCAAATGGTGTTCTTCACTAGGGAGCTATCTGGCAGCAGACCGGAAGAGGATCTGAGATGCGGAAACATACATAAATGAAATAAAAATCAGACAGCGGCAGACAGCGGACGAGCGAAAGCAAGTGGCTGATGCCGCTGTTTTTTTGTTTTTCTTGCACAGAAGGGGGGAAAAAGGATATAATAGAGAATCATATTGAGAAGCCGGAGAATTGATGAGGCGGGAATAAGAAACAGAGAGGAGAATCGATAAATTACGATGAAACCAACTGTATTATTGTATAATTTTACTGATTCCAAAAGAAAAATGAAGGTGCAGCAGGCGCTTATGCCGCTGGGATTCCGCTTAAGGGCAGTGACAAAGGAGGAGTACGGGCTGCCGGTGGGCGTGCTGGCTGGTGTGAAAGGACTGAATGAGGATGTCCTCAAGGAAGCCGGACAAGCAATAGAGGCTGTGGAGGAAACGCAAAAAGAAGAGTCCGCTCAGAAACAGGCAGACGGGAGGCTGCAGCGAGAAGTGCCGGAGAACGATTCTTCCAGGAAAATGGATTTCTCAGATGAGATGGCGATCATGGCAGGCTTTTCTTCCGCCCAGATCGATGCATTTATCCATGCACTCCGAAAAAAGGGAGTCGGACGGATTGATTATAAAGCAGTCCTGACACCGTATAATATGAAGTGGGATTCGGTACAATTATACGAAGAGATCAAAAAAGAGCATGAGATGATGACGGGGAAAGGTAAAGACGAAGCATTGTGATGCCATGGGATTGGTGAAAGGTCATTTTACTGCTTGATGTGGAGGTGGAAAGATGCTGGAAAAAGTAGATTTGAATAAATCAGTGGATAAGGAAAACTACAAGAAGCTTCGGGAAGAGATGGATGTGAAGCTGGGAGAATTGCAGCGCGCCTGTAAGGCGGAAAAGATCCCGGTTGTCATCGTATTTGACGGCTTCGGGGCAGGCGGTAAGGGAACGCAGATCAACCGCCTGATCCAGCCGCTGGATCCGCGCGGCTTTGATGTTTATGCGAGCCGGGAGACGGGGGAAGAGGAACGGATGCGTCCATTTTTATGGCGGTATTGGACGAAGACACCGGAAGATGGACGAATGATGATCTTTGACAAGAGTTGGTACGATAAGGTTACCGTTGACCGGTTTGACAAAGAGACGAAGCGGCAGGAGCTAAACGGGGCGTTCCGGGATATCCTTTCATTTGAAAAGCAGCTGGCAGATTCCGGCATGATTCTGATCAAATTGTTTCTGTATATTTCCAGGGACGAGCAGAAAAAGCGCTTTAAACGGCTGGAAGAAAGCAAAGAGACTGCGTGGCGTGTGACGGAGGCGGACTGGAAGCGCAACAAGGATTACGATACATTTCTGGAGATGAATGAGGAAATGCTTCAGCGGACGGATACCGGGTACGCGCCGTGGACGATCGTGGAAGCGACTGATAAAAATTATGCGGCAGTCAAGATTTTATCCACCGTCACAGACCGGCTGGAGTATGAGCTGAACCGTCGCCGAATGGAACGCGAGGAAGGGGCGGTGCATCCGCCGGTCAAACTTCCAGATGAGCGGTTTAAAAATGGCGTGCTTTCCGGCGTGGATCTGACGAAAACGCTGACACGCGAGGAATATAAGGAACGTCTGGATAAGCTGCAGAAAAAGCTGGAGGTGCTGCACGGCGAGCTGTACCGGCTGCGGATTCCGGTGGTGATCGGCTTTGAAGGCTGGGATGCGGCGGGAAAAGGCGGTGCGATCCGGCGCCTGACAAGCCACCTGGATCCACGCGGCTACAAGGTCAATCCGACGGCGGCACCGAATGATGTGGAGAAGGTACACCATTATCTGTGGCGTTTCTGGCGGGAGATGCCGAAAGCGGGGCATATTGCGATTTTCGACCGCACCTGGTACGGGCGCGTGATGGTGGAGCGGATCGAGGGCTTCTGCAGTGAGGCGGACTGGAAACGGGCATATCAGGAAATCAACGAGATGGAAGAGCACATGGCGAATTTTGGCGCGGTGATCGTGAAATTCTGGATTCATATTGATAAAGATGAGCAGGAACGCCGCTTTAAGGAGCGCATGGAGGATCCGGCAAAACAGTGGAAAATCACGGACGAAGACTGGCGCAACCGTGAAAAATGGGATGCATACGAGCAGGCAGTCAATGAGATGTTGGTGCGGACCTCTACTACCTATGCCCCGTGGACGATCATAGAAGGAAATTCCAAATATTTCGCGCGCGTCAAGGTGCTGGAAACGGTTGTGGAGGCGATGGAGGAGAAGATCCGTGAGGTAAAAAAGCTGCGTAAGTGAATTTGGGTTACTGTTCACAGGTAGGCACTTTTGGAACCGAAAGTGCCGTAAGAAAACGTGGTGGCAGCTGGAATTTGCCGTATTTAAATGCGAAGCCACGGCAAATTCCGTTACTGGGCACGTATGCGTGAACAGTAACGAATTTGGTAATCATGTGTGGAAATATGAAGAAGCGCGGTTGCAATTCTTCGTAAGATACAGTAAAATCAATATTTAAAGAAAAAGACGGCAATTTTGAAAAACACAAACATTTGTGTAACTTTGCGTTAAGTGTAGCGATAGAAAGGAAGCGGACAAAATGGAGCAGACAGCAAAAGAGCGCACACTAGCATTTATGGCAGAGCATGCGGGGGATCCAACCCCGATGGAATTATTTCATATGCACGTAAAACACGTGGGAATCAATACAAAATCGGAAGACGAGGCCTGGGAGGTTGCTGAGACACTGGCGCGCCTGATGGGGCTGATGCCACGCGAGACGGAGAAAGCGGTGTTCAGCGGTGACCTGACGGAAAATATGAAGGTGGAGAGCCACGGAACCTACGGCCATATTGGCTTTGGCGTAAATGATTGCGAGGCGGCGATCCGATACTTTGTGAACCGCGGTATGACGCTTCGGGAAGAGACGAAGCGCTTTGATGAGCAGGGTCGCTGTATTTTCGCCTATTTTAAAGAAGAAGTCGGCGGATTTGCGATTCACCTGGTACAGGATTGATAGCACCAGGCGATATAAAAACGAAAAGGATAGCAATATGAAAAAAATAATCGTGATCGGCGGCGGGGCAGCCGGCATGGCGGCTGCGATTGCGGCGGCGGAAAATGGCTGCGCGACAACGATCTATGAAAAGAATGAGAAACTGGGAAAAAAGATCTATATCACGGGAAAAGGGCGATGCAATGTGACGAATGACTGTGATATGGAAGGTCTGTTTGACAGTGTTGTGACAAACAGCCGCTTTTTATACAGTGCATTTTACGGTTTTAGTAACCAGGATATGAAGGATTTTCTGGAGGCGAACGGCTGTCATGTTAAGGTGGAGCGCGGCAACCGTGTCTTTCCGGTGTCTGACCGGGCGTCGGATGTGACATCGGCGTTTGCAAGACGGCTGCGGGAACTGCGCGTGAAAGTAGAATTGAATCAGGGAGTTCGGGAACTGTGGCTGGAGGATGGTGTATTAAAAGGTGTGATTCTGGCTCAGGGCGGTAATGAGCGTGGGAAAAAGGACTCCTACATAGCTGCGGATGCAGTGATCGTGGCGACGGGCGGTTTGTCCTACCCGACGACCGGCTCAACCGGCGATGGTTACCGGTTTGCGGAGGCGGCAGGGCACAAGGTGACGGAACTTTCGCCGGCGCTTGTTCCGTTTGAGACGAAGGAAGATGTGAAGGAGCTGCAGGGACTCTCCCTGCGGAACGTGGAAGCTGCTGTTTTAAATGGAAAGAAAGAGGTTTACCGTGAATTTGGTGAGATGCTGTTTACCCATTACGGCGTTTCGGGTCCGGTACTCTTGAGTGCCAGCAGTTATGCGGCGAAAAAACTGAAAAAGGGTCCGCTGACTCTGATGATCGATCTGAAACCGGCGCTTTCCATGGAACAGCTCGATGCGCGGATTCTGCGCGATTTTGAGGCGGAGAAGAATAAACAGTTTAAAAATGCGCTGAACCATCTGTACCCATCAAAACTGATACCGGTCATAATTCGCCGCAGCGGCATTGAGCCGGACAAGCAGGTCAACGCCGTGACGAAGGAAGAGCGGAGACGGCTGGCGGAGGTGACAAAGCATTTTACCCTGACGCTGACCGGGCTGCGAGGCTTCAATGAGGCGATCATTACCCAGGGCGGTGTGACAGTAAAAGAAGTTAATCCATCCACGATGGAGTCGAAGAAGCTTCCAGGGCTTTATTTTGCAGGGGAAGTGCTGGATCTCGATGCAGTCACGGGCGGTTACAACTTACAAATTGCGTGGTCGACCGGCATGCTGGCGGGACGGAGCGCAGCGGAAAATCATGAATTATAACGATATGAAAAAGGGGAAACGAAATGCCGATTAATATAGCGATTGATGGACCAGCCGGGGCTGGAAAGAGCACAGTGGCAAAGAAGCTGGCGGAAGATTATGGATATATTTATGTTGATACGGGGGCGATGTACCGGGCGATGGCATTGTATTTTCTGCGCCAGGGCATCGACAGCCATGATGAGGCGGCGATCGGATGCGCCTGTGAGACGGTTTCCATTTCACTGGAATATGAAAATGGGATCCAGCAGGTTTATTTAAATGGGGAGAATGTCAGCAGCGAGCTTCGGACGGAGGCGGTTGGAAATATGGCTTCGAATACCTCTGTCTATGCGCCGGTCCGCAAAAAACTGGTGGAGCTGCAGCGTGAATTAGCCGGACGCCGGGATGTCGTGATGGATGGCCGGGATATCGGAACGGCGGTTCTGCCGGATGCGACCCTGAAAGTATATCTGACCGCGAGCAGCCGTGTGAGAGCTGGACGCCGTTATAAAGAGCTGACCGAACGCGGGGAAAGCTGTTCCCTGGAGGCGATCGAGCAGGATATCATCGAGCGCGATTACCGCGATATGCACCGGGAATTGTCGCCTCTCAAGCAGGCGGAGGACGCCATTTTACTGGATACTTCTGCGTTGAATTTTGAAGAGGTAATGCGGGAGATGGAGAAGTTGGTTGAGGCGGCGAAGAAAAAGCAGAAAAATCCCATTGCCGTAGGCAATTTTTGATGGATTTTTGCGCGTGACTGTGAAGGTACTGAACAGTTACGAAAATGCCAGGAAAAAGGAGAAGCCGAAAAGGGGCGGCAGCAAACATGAGACGATTGAAACAAACATGGATCGCCGCAGCACTTGGGATGAGTGTATGGATGACCGCCTGTGCGGGCGCGGCATCGGAGACAGCCACACAGGAAGGGGCTGTCGATGAGGAGAGCCAGGGGGCGATCCGTGAGGCTGTGGCTGAAAATGATCAGGCGCAGGAGCAGCCCGAACGGGATAAAATGCAGGAAACTGAGCGGACGGAACCGCTCACGGTTGAACCAGTCCGGGAAACCCTCAATATGACGCATTTTGACAACTGTACCTTTGCAGCTGGGTTCAAACCGCAGCAGATCCATCAGGATGAAAGCAATGTTATCATCACATTGACGGTCTATGACTATGAGCATTTTCATAAGGCAGATATCGATGAACCGCAGGCGGGAGATACGCTGCTCATCGATGGGAAAGAATGTCTCATTACTTCGATTGACCGACAGGAGTCTGGGCGGATCGAGATCAATGGTGGTCCGGCACAGGGGGGAGAAGAGCTGAGAATGGTAGAGGAGGATTCCTTTTATGGCTCGGAGATGGCAGTCGGGAGAAGTTACCATAAGCTGGGAGAGGTTACGCTGCAGATGGATGAGAACTTTGTCCTGACAGATGATTCTGACCCGGATACACCGCCGCAGGTGTATACCGCGGAAGAATTATTCGCGATCCGTGATCGGCTGATCGGGGAGTTTAAGCCATACAACACGGCTGTGACGGTGAAGAATGAGAAAATTATTTCGATTTACCGGAAATTTATGCCATAAAAGATATAAAATCATTAAGAGGAGGAGAGCACCTTTTATCCGGCTGAGAGGTGCTTTTTTGTGTAACAGGAAATTCCTTGGAACTCCCTATTACACAAAAAGGCACTAACGTGCCAATGATGCGCACTCGCGCGAAGCAGAAACATGTCGCAAGCGACCGCGCTCGGCGCGAGAATGTGCCAAGGCACATTCTTTTTCAATATAATTTCCGGGATAAATTGACTTTTAAACATACCCCATCTATAATGAAACAAGCTGATATGGGCAGTGGGTGCCGCTGTTTGTGCCAGACCAGTCAGATTGCTCGGATTGACAGGCATGGACAGGGGGTAAAAGGGAAACAGGTGCAAAACCTGTGCGATCTCGTCACTGTGAACCGGAGAGTGGCGCTGCAGATGCCATTGCGAAAGTGAGAAGGCGCGGCGTGCATGATGACCCGAAAGCCAGGAAACCTGCCGGCTGTCGTGAACATATCGGTTAAAACTATTTTTGTGCGAGTCACACAAGGAGGAAAACATGAGAAAAAACAAAAAAGTAGTTGTAAGTGCAGCGGCAGTTACGATGTCCGTATTGCTTGGAGCCTGCGGCGGCAGTACATCCAGCCAGGCAACCTCGACGGAGGCGGCTTCTGAGGCAGAGACCGAGGCAGCTGAGAGCGCCGATTCCGATCAGGAAGCGGCAGATAAGGTGGCAAAGCTGATCGATGACATCTATGTACAGGAGCGCACCGATGATACGGATGAGCAGTGCAAGGCAGCCAAAGAGGCATGGGATGCCCTGACTGACGAGCAGAAGGAGCTGGTAGAAGGCGAGAACGCAGATCCAGATTATTTTGGTCGTGATACCGGCGACGCGAGCCTGGACGATCCGCGCAATCAGGATGAGATTGGCGACAAAGAGATCCTGGTAGTCAGCTTTGGTACTTCCTTCAACGACAGCCGTGTGAAAGATATCAAGAGTATCGAGGATTCCATCCAGGATGCATTCCCGGATTGGGCAGTCCGCCGTGCATTTACCGCACAGATCATTATCAACCACGTTGAGGCTCGTGACGGCGAGTGCATCGACAATATGGATCAGGCACTGGAGCGCGCCGTGGAGAACGGAGTTAAAGAGCTGGTTGTCCAGCCGACCCACCTGATGCACGGTGCTGAGTATGACGAGATGGTTGAGGCGCTCGAGAAGTATCAGGATAAATTCGAGCAGATAGCTGTCGCAGAGCCGCTGTTGGGTGAGGTTGGCGACGATGCAACCGTTATCAATGCAGATAAAGAGGCAGTTGCAAAAGCAGTTGTAGCAGAAGAAGCTTCGGAAGCTGGTTTTAAAGATGCAGCTGACGCAGCCGATCAGGGAACTGCATTCGTTCTGATGGGGCATGGTACCGCACACGTTGCAAAGGTAACCTACAGCCAGATGCAGACCCAGATGCAGAATCTTGGATATAGCAATGTATTTATCGGTACCGTAGAGGGCGAGCCGGAAGAGACCTCCTGTGAGTCTGTTATCGAGGCAGTGAAGGCAGCAGGTTATAAGAATGTCGTTCTTCGTCCGCTGATGGTAGTTGCAGGTGATCACGCAAACAACGACATGGCAGGCGATGACGAGGATTCCTGGAAGAGCCAGTTTGAGGCATCAGGTGCATTTGACAAGGTAGATACTCAGATTTCCGGTCTGGGCAGAATTAAAGCAGTAGAATCATTCTATGTTGCTCATACACGGACAGCCATTGATTCTATTGTGAAATAATGTATATGAAAAAGAAATTAAATTTAGCGGCGCTTCTGCTTGCTGCCGCTTTTCTCGGAGCGTGCGGAGGACAGAAACAGGACGCAGCTGACACCGTGGCGCAGACAGAGAGCGCAGAAACCGAGAATGCCGATCAAAAGAGCAGCATTGACCTTGCAGACGGCGTCTACACCGTCGATTTTAAGACGGACAGCAGCATGTTCAAGGTCAATGAATCGAAAAATGGAAAAGGCGTCCTGACGGTCAAGGATGGCGAGGCGACACTTCATATCAGCCTGACCTCGAAAAACATCGTGAACCTGTATCTGGGTACTGCGGACGAGGCAAAGGAAGATGAAGCCGGTTGGCTGCAGCCAACCGTAGACACGGTTACTTACAGCGACGGTCTGAGCGAGGAGGTCAACGGCTTCGATGTGCCGGTTCCGGCGCTCGGAGAAGAATTTGACCTGGCTCTGATTGGTAAGAAGGGCACCTGGTACGACCACAAAGTAAGGGTAGAAAATCCGGTTTCCGGAGAGGCAGAGGACGCGGAAGCGGCATCATCCGAGACGGAGAATAGCGATGATGCGGCAGATGCCCAGAAACCGGCAGGGCAGACTGCAGATGTGGCAGACGGCACTTATACCTGTGAGGTAACCCTGCAGGGAGGTTCCGGCAGAGCATCGGTGGACAGCCCGGCGACCATTATCGTCAAGGATGGAAAGGTGACTGCCGATATTGTCTGGAGCAGCCCGAACTATGAGTATATGCTGGTGGATGACGTGCAGTATGATCCGATCCAGACCGAGGGCAATTCCGAGTTCCAGATTCCGGTAACGCTGGATGAGGATGTGGCGGTCAGTGCCTTGACGGTGGCGATGAGCCAGCCGCATCTGATTGATTATACGCTGCATTTTGACAGCGTGACGTTATCAGAAGTTACGAAATAAAAGTAGATAGAAATACCTGTCCAGGAAGAACCTCCCGATCCTTTTGTACATATTTTGATTACAGAAGGATCCGGGAGGTTTATGTCTATGCGTATCTGTGAACTCAAACAGCGGGAAGTTATAAATGTAAAAGATTGCAAGCGCCTTGGTTTTGTGGGCGACGTCGATTTTGACATCAGCACGGGAAAAATGCTTGCGATCATCGTGCCGGGACCGGGCTGTGTCTGGGGCTTTCTAGGGCGGGAAAAAGAGTACATAATTCCATTCTGCGACATCTGCCAGATAGGGGATGACATTATTTTGGTGAGGCTGAAAGAAGAGAGAGAAAAGAAGGAATAAAGAAGGAATAGCGGAAAACTTCTGCTTGCAGAAGCGCACTTCCTGCGATATTATAATAAGTATGATATGTTATGAAAACCTGGTGGGGGCATATCAATAAAACCAGAAAAGGGGAAGAGCGATTGAAGTGTCCATTTTGCAACGCGGCTGACACGAAAGTAATCGATTCACGGCCTGCGGATGACAACAGTTCTATCAGACGCCGGAGACAGTGCGAGACTTGTGGAAAGCGTTTTACCACATATGAAAAACTTGAGACGATCCCTCTGATGGTTGTCAAAAAGGATAATACCCGGGAGATGTACGACCGGGCGAAGATAGAGGCGGGAATCCTGCATTCCTGCCACAAGCGCCCAGTCTCTCAGGGACAGATTTCGGCGTTGATCGACGATGTGGAAAACAATTTATTTAACCGGGAAGAACGGGAGATCTCGACCGCGGTGATCGGGGAACTTGTGATGGAGCGGTTAAAGGATCTGGATGTGGTTACCTATGTGCGGTTTGCATCGGTATACCGGGAGTTTAAAGACGTCGATACATTTATGGAGGAACTGCAGAAGATACAGCAGCGGAATGTGCCGTCGTATGAGTCTGGAAAGAACGGGGAAGAGACCAGATGATGGGAAATGCGTTTTATCCGGATGAATGGCTGGATTCTGCGTATGATATCCCGTATGAGCAGTTTTACCAGAAGGGAATGCGGGGTATCATATTTGATATTGACAATACGCTGGTGCCGCACGGTGCCCCGGCGGACGAGCGGGCAGTACAGCTGTTTGAACGTTTGCGGGCGATAGGGTTCCACACCTGTCTGCTCTCGAATAATAAGGAGGCGCGGGTCGCCCCGTTTGCCGGACAGATAGGTTCGGATTATATTTACAAGGGCAGAAAACCGAAGCGCAGCGGATACAGACAGGCGATGCGCCGGATGGGAACGGGCGAGCGCTCGACGATGTTTGTCGGGGATCAGCTCTTTACGGATGTGTACGGGGCGAGGCGGACAGGCATCTATTCGATTCTTGTAAAGCCGATCAATCCGAAGGAAGAGATCCAGATTGTGTTAAAGCGGTATCTGGAGAAAATTGTCCTGTGGTTCTATGTGAGAAGACAGGAAAAAAATAGCGGAAGGTTGTAGCCGGGTGTTTTTGAACGGTTTGAAAGAGCTTGCCAGGCGGCAGAACCGGATGCTGACAGGAGTGCCGGAAACGGTGGAAAATCAGTTGTTTTCAGAAAAAATATCGGCAATTTTAGAAAAATAAGGGGCGGAATTGACATGATGTGCCCTGCGTTTTCAAAAAAGTAGTTGAAAAAGAAGATTTTATAGTATAAAATAAAAAAGATAAAGCGAGTATTTTCAAGGAGGAGCATCATTTATGATATCAGCGGGCGATTTTAGAAACGGCATCACACTGGAGATTGATGGCAACGTATACCAGATCATGGAATTTCAGCACGTAAAACCGGGAAAGGGAGCTGCGTTCGTTCGTACTAAAATTAAGAACGTAATGAATGGCGGCGTTGTAGAGAAAACCTTCCGTCCGACCGAGAAGTTCCCGTCTGCCAGAATCGACAGAGTTGATATGCAGTATCTGTATTCCGATGGCGACTTATACAACTTCATGGATGTAAACACATATGAGCAGGTAGCTTTAAACCAGGAGACAATCGGCGACGCACTCAAGTTCGTAAAAGAGAACGAGATGTGCAAGATCTGTTCTTACAACGGCAAGGTATTCTCCGTAGAACCGCCGCTGTTCGTAGAGCTTGAGATCACAGATACAGAGCCGGGCTTCAAGGGCGATACCGCTACAGGCGCTACCAAACCGGCAGTTGTAGAGACTGGCGCTACTGTATATGTACCGTTATTCGTAAACCAGGGCGATAAGATCAAGATCGATACACGTACTGGTGAATATCTGTCCAGAGTCTAAGTTATAACATATACGTCAGAAAGGTCTTCACGATACCGTTTGTACCCTTGTGGGGAGGCAGTCGTGTCACTGACAGGTTTCTGACTGGAAACAGAGATTACTGTTTGTGGCAGGCATTTTCCTTTGCTGGTTATGCAGCGCATGAACAGTAGCAAGCAGAGAAACTGTTGTAAGATCCGGAGGAAACGTCGAGATTTTACAACAGTTTTTTTGCTTAACATATCGGGGAGGCGTCTATGACGCGTCCGTTGGTTCATCTCAGAGAGCAGGTTCGGAGTGAGCGGTGCTCATGGGGAGTGATAAATATGGAGAACGGAAGAGAAGACCGTCTGCGTCTGGGGGAAGAGGATGAGCCGGGGCGCAGATCTGGTGGCAGGAAGAGGCGTACATCCGGCAGGCAGACGGCAATCCGCCGGGAGCGGACGAGGCAGCAGAAGAAGCGCCGTGTGATGATGCGGCTGTTTTTGTGTCTGCTTATTTTCCTCCTGGGTGCGGGAACAGGCTGGACACTGCGCGGGAAAATGATCCGCAAGCTGATCGATCCGTCCACGATCGAGATGCCAAACTGGGTTGATGAGCAGCTTCTCACGGTCAACCGATATTCCAGACCGGGGACGAATATCCCGGTCATCAACGGGATCGTGATTCACTATGTGGCCAATCCTGGGACGACGGCACAGCAGAACCATGATTATTTTGAGGGGTTGAAAGATCAGAGCGGCAGTAACACTGTTTCCGTCAGCAGCAATTTCGTGATCGGTCTGGACGGCGAGATCATTGAGTGCGTTCCGGTCGGGGAGAAGGCATATGCCTCCAATGAGAGGAATGCGGACACCGTTTCGATTGAGTGCTGCCATCCGGCGGCAGACGGAAAGTTCACAGACGAGACGTATGACTCGCTGGTAAAACTGACTGCATGGCTGTGCAAGCAGCTCGATTTAAGTCCGAAAGACGTGATCCGTCATTATGATGTGACTGGAAAGGCGTGCCCGAAGTATTTCGTGGATCATGAGGATGCCTGGAAGCAGTTCCGCAAGGATGTGAAAAAGGCAATGCGGAAGGATATATCAGATGAGAGATGACTCCCACCTCTTCAGGTGGCGAGGAGCAAATTAGTATCAGTGGTGGGAGTGGGTCTCCCATCTGATATAGCCTCCGGCAGGATTGCTTAAGATGCGCAAAAGAAATATGTCATGCTTTGCATGACACGCATCTCGCAGCAAGAATGCAGAGGCATTCTTGAAAATATGCGATATAAATTATGAAAGGGAATCTAGTATGAAAACGATTTTAGATTTGATCGTGGAAGAACTGAAACCGGCGTTTACCGGCTGCGGGTACGATGAGAAGTATATCCGCGTGACGGTATCAAACCGCCCGGATCTCTGCGAGTATCAGTGTAACGGCGCGATGGCAGCTGCCAAAGCGTATAAAAAGAAACCGATCGATATTGCCAATGAGGTGGTGGAAAAGACAGCCGGAAGCAAGATGTTTTCTGAGATCAACGCCGTGATGCCTGGATTTATCAATATCCGCCTGAATCCGTGCTACCTGGCATCCTATGTACAGAAGGTGGCAGAGGATGAAAAGCTGGGACTCAACGCAGCTAAGAAGCCGGAGACGATCATCATCGATTACGGCGGAGCCAATGTAGCAAAACCACTGCATGTCGGACACTTACGTTCCGCGGTCATCGGAGAGAGCATCAAGCGCATCAGCCGCTATATGGGACACCATGTCATCAGCGATGTGCATCTGGGTGACTGGGGATTGCAGATGGGACTGATCATCGAGGAGCTGCATGACCGTCAGCCGGATCTGGTATATTTTGACCCGGATTATACCGGCGAGTATCCGTCGGAGCCGCCGTTTACGATTTCCGAGCTGGAGGATATCTATCCGGCAGCGAGCGCGAAATCCAAGGTAGATGCGGCATTCCGTGAGCGGGCACAGCAAGCAACTTTCAAACTGCAGAGTGGCTATGCACCGTTCCATGCGATCTGGAAGCACATCATGAACGTGTCCTTGAAGGATCTGAAAAAAAACTATGGCAATTTAAATGTATCGTTCGACCTCTGGAAGGGCGAGAGCGATGCGCAGCCATATATTCCGGGACTGATCGAGGATTTACAGAAAAAAGGTCTCGCCTATGAGAGCGATGGCGCGCTGGTTGTCGATATCGCACAGGAAGGGGATGCGAAGGAATATCCGCCTTGTATCGTCCGCAAATCCGATGGTGCGGCGCTGTATGCGACTTCCGATCTGGCGACGATCATCGAACGTGAGCAGGATTTCCATCCGGACCGCTACATTTACGTCGTAGACAAGCGCCAGGAGCTTCATTTTATCCAGGTATTCCGTGTGGCGAAGAAGGCGGGCATCGTCAAAGAAGATACGCCGATGATCTTCTTGGGATTCGGTACGATGAACGGCAAGGACGGTGGTCCGTTCAAGACACGTGAGGGCGGTGTTATGCGTCTGGAGCACCTGATCAAGAATATCGATGAGAAGGTATATGAGAAGATTCAGGAGAAGCAGAAGGTTCCGGCGGACGAGATGACACGCACGGCGGAGATTGTCGGTCTGGCGGCACTTAAATATGCCGATCTTTCGAATCAGGCGACCAAAGATTACATTTTCGATGTAGACCGCTTTATTTCCTTCGAGGGAAATACAGGTCCACATATCCAGTATATGATCGTCCGCATCAAGTCCATTCTGGAGAAATACAAGGAACTGCGCGGTGCGGATGCTAAAGTGGTTCCGATCCGTCCGGCTGAGAGCGAGACAGAGAAAGCACTTCAGATGGCGCTCTGCCGTTTCGGCGAGGTGACAGAATCTGCATTCTATGAGACGGCGCCGCATAAGCTCTGCCAATACATGGCGGCAGTGGCGGATGCGTTCAATGCATTCTATCTGGAAAATAAGATCCTCTCCGAGGAGGACGCGGCGAAGCAGGCAGCCTTTATCAGCCTGATCACGCTGACCAAGCGGGTGCTGGATACCTGTATGGATCTGCTCGGAATGGAATCGCCGGAACACATGTAATCTGTAATATGGAGGAATCCTCATGAAAATAATAAAAATGTCCGTAGATACCTTCTGGAAGGGCGAAGTACGGGTACAGGGACAGATTGAGGATGAGACAAAGGTATATCAGACAAGAATTTTTATCAAGGGTAGTCAGATCTATGACTACTCTTGTTCTTGTGCGGAGGGAAATTCATTCCGGGGTCCCTGCGTGCATGCAAAAGCGCTTCAGGAGGCGTTTGCCCGCCAGCAGAAAGCCGAGCATACACTGCCGGTTTCGACTTCGCCGGAGATCCGGATGATGATCCGGGAGTACACGAACCGGGAAGTAGCGCGGATTCTGGGCGAGGAAGAGCGGGAACCGGTCTATCTGCATCCCTATTTACAGATCCGGCGCGGCGAAGTGTTTTTGGAGGCACGGATCGGACGGGAAAAACGGTATATTGTGAAAAACCTGCTGGAATTTGCGCAGGCGGTTCACAGCGGAAAACGGGTGGAATACGGAAAAGGCATGGCGTTTGAACACGTCCCGTCTGCCTTTGCGCCGGAAAGCCGCCCATTTTTAGATCTTCTGCTGGAGGAGGCGGATGCCTACATACGCCATTATGAGGAGATGCGCGGTCATGCGGGGCTGCCGCTTCCGGTGATGCGGGCGTTAACGCTGGGATCTGCAGCGAGGGATCGGCTGTTTGATCTTTTAGAGGGAAAAGAAGTCCAGACGGAGGACGAGAAAGGTGCTGAACGTGTGTGCCGGGTTGAGCGCAAGGATCCGCGTTTCCCGGTGGAGGTGGAAGCAAGGGGCGATGGAATTGCGGTTACGATTCCATCGGCTCTAACCTCGTTCCGGGGAGAACAGCGTCTGTATGTGGCAGATGGATTGCATCTGTTTGGATGCAGTGAACTGTATACAGAAACGATGGGCGTTTTTCTGGAGCAGATGGAACAGGGCGGAAGAGAGTGCGGAAGCCGGAAAGAGAAGCGGGAGCTGCTGGTTGGAAGCCGGGATATTCCGCTCTTTTATGCGCGGGTGCTGGAAGGCATGGAGGCACTTGGGATCTTGCAGAGCACGGAGATCGATTGGGAGAAATACCGCCCAGAGGCGTTGAAAGCCCGGTTTGAGTTTGACAGTGATTCGCCGGACGAGCTGCGTCTGCGTCCGACGCTTTCCTATGGAGATTTTACGTTTTCGCCGCTGGCGGACGAGCATGTTCCGCGGGAGATCTGCCGGGATGTACCGGCGGAATTTTATATCAGCCGCCTGATCACGCGGTACTTCTCTTACTGGGAGGATGAGAGCGGCGAGCTGGTGATCCGCGGGGATGAAGAAGCGCTGTACCAGGTTCTGAGCGAGGGAATGCCGCAGTTTCAGGAGGTGGGAGAGGTATGGCTGTCAGAGTCTGTCCGCCATCTGCGCGTCCTGCCCCCGCCGGAAGTGTCGATGGGGGTTTCTCTTGGAGGCGGTTGGCTGGATCTGAAGATTGAGACGGCGGGAATCGACCCGGCGGAGCTTTTGCAGGTACTCAGTGAATACCGCCAAAAAAAGAAATATTACCGCATGAAAAATGGCGAATTTTTGCAGCTTTCGGGCGGCGGCCTGCAGGCGCTTGACAGTCTGACTGCGGATCTGGGACTGACAAAGAGTGAATTTCAGGCGGGGGAGGCGAAGATACCTGCCTACCGTGCTTTTTATCTGGACAGTCTCTCGGGCGACGGCAGGATGAAACTGTTTCAGCGGGATGAAGCCTACGGGATGATGGTGCGCGATCTAAAAACGGCGCAGAGTGTCAGCTATGCGGTTCCGGCGGTGCTGGAAAAGACGCTGAGGGAATACCAGAAGATCGGATATACGTGGATGCGGACGCTGGCGCGGTATCATTTCGGCGGGATCCTGGCAGATGATATGGGACTGGGAAAAACGCTGCAGGTGATTGCGCTTCTGACGGCATTTTATCAGGAAAAAACCGAGCAGAAAGCGGCTGGAAATGAAGGCAGTGGGTCAGAATTACCTCTTCCGTCTTTGATCGTCTGCCCGGCGTCGCTCGTCTACAACTGGGGACAGGAATTTGCCCGGTTTTCGCCGGAGATCCGCGTGCTTCTGATTGCCGGGACGGCGAAAGAACGGCAGGAACAGCTGGAGGAGCAGATGCGGATGGAGGCGTCTGAGGGGGCGCAGGTGATCATCACGTCCTATGATCTGTTGAAACGGGATCGGGCAGCGTATCTGGGACGCACGTTTGAATATGAGATTATTGACGAGGCGCAGGTCATTAAAAATGCAAAGACACAGGGAGCGAAGGCGGTAAAGGAGATTTCGGCGAATGCCCGTTTCGCCCTGACGGGAACGCCGGTGGAAAACCGGCTCAGCGAGCTTTGGAGCATTTTTGATTTCCTGATGCCGGGATTTTTATACAGTTACCGGAAGTTTCGTGAGCGGTATGAGCTGCCAATCGTGAAAAATCAGGATCCGGAAGCATTGACGGCATTGCGGCGGATGACGGGACCGTTTGTCCTGCGCCGCTTGAAAAAGGATGTGCTGCGGGAGCTTCCGGGCAAGGAAGAGAGGATCGTTTATTCGGCGGCGTCGGGGCGGCAGCAGAAGCTTTATACGGCGTCGGCGTTGAAACTGAAAGAGGCGCTGGCTGGTGGCGCGTGGTCGGGTAATGGAAAATTGGAAGTGCTTTCCCAGCTCATGCGGCTGCGCCAGATCTGCTGCGATCCGGCACTCTGTTTTGAAGATTATACGGGGGAATCGGCGAAGCTGGAGACCTGTGTTTCGCTGATCGCATCGGCGTCTGCGGCGGGACATAAGATCCTGCTCTTTTCCCAGTTTGCCTCGATGCTGGAGCGGATTCGGGAACGCCTTTTACAGGAGGGCATTTCGTCCCATCTTCTGGTCGGCGCGACCCCGAAGGAAGAACGCAGCCGGATGGTGCAGGCGTTTGCCTCGGATGAGGTTCCGGTGTTCCTTATTTCCCTGAAAGCCGGGGGAACGGGACTCAACCTGACGGCGGCAGATATCGTGATTCATTACGATCCGTGGTGGAATGTGGCAGCGCAGAACCAGGCGACCGACCGCGCGTACCGGATCGGGCAGGAAAAGCCGGTCACGGTATACAAACTGATCTTAAAGGATACGATAGAAGAAAATCTTTTGAAGCTGCAGAATGCGAAACTTGCGCTGGCGGCGCAGGTGGTTTCAGAGGGAATGGTTTCACTGGGCGATTTGAGCCAGAATGAACTGATGGAGCTGTTTGAACAGAATCCATAAAAAAATTTGCAGAAATAACGGGCAGGAGGAAAAAGCGTGAAGCAATGGAAACGATACAAATCATATATACTGCCATATAAGAGCGCCTTTATTCTGGGACCGCTCATGATGGTAACGGAGGTGCTGGGTGAGATTCTGCTGCCCAAATTTATGTCGATGATTATTAACCATGGCGTGGCGCAGAAAGACGGCGGATACATTCTCAAAATGGGACTTGTGATGGCGATTACCTCCTTTTTGATGGCGGCAGGCGGCATTCTGGGGGCATATTTTGCAGCGAAGGCGTCGATTTCCTTTACCAGCGATCTGCGCCGCGACTTATTTGCCAGAGTGCAGCAGTTTTCATTTAAAAATATCGATACGTTCAGCACGGGATCGCTGGTAACCCGTCTGACGAACGATATCCAGCAGGTACAGAACCTGATTATGATGGGACTTCGGATGATGCTGCGCGCGCCGGGCATGTTCCTGGGGGCGCTTGTGATGGCATTCTGGATGAATGCGGAACTGGCAGCTGTCATCCTGGTGGTGATTCCGCTTCTGACGGCGGCGATCGTCTGGATCCTACGGACTGCCTACCCGCGGTTTACAGCCATGCAGAAAGCGCTGGATACGCTCAATAGCGGCATCCAGGAGGTGCTGACGAACGTGCGGGTGGTGAAATCCTTTGTGCGGGAAGACTACGAGGAAAAGCGGTTTGCCGACACGAACCGGGAGCTCAAGGAGGCAGGGCTGCGGGCGCTGAAGATCGTAATTGCGACGATGCCGGTCATGATGTTCGCGATGAATGTGACGACACTGGCAGTTGTCTGGTTCGGCGGAAACCTGATTATCGGCGGACGGATGGCGGTCGGGGATCTGACGGCATTTACGACCTACATTGTACAGATTCTGATGTCACTTATGATGCTCTCAATGGTATTTTTGCAGAGTTCCCGCGCGATGGCGTCCATCCGGCGAATCGATGAGGTGCTGGATGAGCCGATTGATCTGAGCGATGAAAATGCATCACAGAAGGACCGGAAGGTTGAGAAAGGACGCGTGGAATTTAAGGATGTTTCCTTTTCCTACCGCGAAGGCGGTGAGCCGGTTCTATCCCACATCAGCCTGACGGCAGAGCCGGGAGAGACGATCGGCATCCTCGGTGCGACCGGAAGCGGAAAAACGTCGCTGGTACAGCTGATTCCCCGCCTCTATGATGTGACAGAGGGGAGTGTGCGGGTGGATGGTATCGATGTGCGGGAGTATTCCCTGAAAAATCTCCGGGACGGCGTTGGCATGGTTTTACAGAAAAACGTCCTGTTTTCCGGCACGATCGAGGAAAACCTGCGCTGGGGTGATGAGACGGCGACGGAGGAAGAAGTGCGGCGGGCAGCAGTGTATGCGCAGGCAGATTCCTTTGTGAATTCGTTTGCCGAAGGCTACAAAACGGAGATGGGACAGGGCGGCGTCAATGTATCCGGCGGTCAGAAACAACGGCTGTGCATCGCAAGGGCACTCTTAAAGAAGCCGAAGATCCTGATTCTCGACGACAGCACCAGTGCGGTCGATACGGCAACGGAGGCGGCGATCCGGACGGCATTCCGGGAAGATTTGAAAGATACGACGAAATTTATTATCGCACAGCGGCTGAGTTCGCTGGAATACGCGGATCGGATTCTCGTCCTTGAGGACGGCAGGATTATCGGAGAGGGAACGCAGGAGAAGCTGCTGGCATCCTGTGAGGCGTACCGGGAGATCTATGAGACGCAATATGGAAAACGGGCAGACGGGGAGGGGATGGCATGATGGATGAAAAACAGATTGAAAGCCTGAAACGCCGATATGGCAGCCGCATAGCCGACGCGCCGAAACGCCGCCGGGGACCGGAACGGATGGCGGTCATGAAGGGCGGAAAGCCCAAGGCGGGCGGTCAGACGATGCTGCGCCTGCTTTCATACTTAAAACGCGACCGGATGGCGATGACAGTCGCCTTTTTCTGTGTGATCCTGGGGACGGTGACGAATCTGGCGGGCGCCTATATGCTGCGCCCGATCATCAACCGGTATATTGTGCCTTTAGATGGCAGCCGGGGCGATGTGGTGGGGCTGTTCCGTTCCCTGTGCGTGATGGGAGCGGTTTATTTAGTTAGCGTTGCCGCTGCCTATATGCAGTCGCGCATCATGCTGCAGGTGGCGCAGAACGCGCTGCAGCGGCTGCGGGAAGAGCTGTTTAACCATATGCAGACGCTTCCGCTCCGGTTTTATGATACCGGCAGCAACGGCGATCTGATGAGCCGTTTTACAAACGATGTGGATACGATCGGCATGATGCTCAGCAGTACGCTGGTGCAGCTTTTATCCGGCGCACTCAGTATTGTGGGAACGCTGGTGCTGATGATTTACACGAACGTGTGGCTGACGGTGATTACGCTTGCCATGATGCCGGTGATGTTGCGTGCCGGTAAATTTGTTGCCGGACGGAGCCAGAAATATTTCTCTGCCCAGCAGGCGGCGCTTGGCGCGATGAACGGCTATATTGAGGAGACCGTGCAGGGGCAGAAGGTCGTCAAGGTATTCTGCCATGAGGAGATCGCAGAGGAAGAATTTGGATGGCTCAATGCGGATCTGAAAGAAAAACAGATCCGGGCACAGTTTTTCGGCGGTGTGATGGGACCGGTCATGAACAATTTAAGCCAGTTAAATTATGGACTGACAGCCTGCATTGGCGGTCTGCTCTGTGTGTTCCGGAACTTTGATGTCGGTGGACTGACCGTATTTTTAGGTTTTTCGCGGCAATTTTCCAGACCGATCAACGAGCTTTCCATGCAGGTTGGAAACGTATTTTCGGCGCTGGCAGGCGCGGAGCGCGTGTTTGCAGTGCTGGATGCGGAACCGGAGGCGGCAGATGCGCCGGATGCGGTTTCGATCGCGCCGATCCGCGGTGAGGTGGTGCTTGACCATGTGACGTTCGGCTATGAGCCGGGGCAGGTGATTTTGAAGGATATTTCGCTCTATGCGAAGCCGGGACAGAAGATCGCCTTTGTCGGCTCGACGGGAGCCGGAAAAACGACGATCACGAATCTGATCAACCGTTTTTATGATATACAGGGCGGCTCGATCACGGTGGACGGCGTCGATGTCCGCCGGATGCACCGGAAGGAGCTGCGGGAAAATATCGCGATGGTTCTGCAGGATACGCATCTTTTTACCGGCACGGTACGGGAAAATATTCGATACGGGCGGCTGGATGCCACGGATGAAGAAGTTGTTGAGGCGGCAAAAACGGCATCGGCGCATTCCTTTATCATGCGTCTGCCGGATGGGTATGACACGATGCTGGAGGGCGACGGTGCAAACTTAAGCCAGGGACAGCGCCAGCTATTAAACATTGCGCGGGCAGCAGTTTCTAAAGCACCGATCCTGATTCTGGATGAGGCGACGAGTTCGGTCGATACGCGGACGGAGAAGCACATCGAGCACGGCATGGACCGGCTGATGGCGGACCGGACGACCTTTGTCATCGCCCACCGGCTTTCGACAGTCCGCAACGCCAATGCGATCATGGTGCTGGAGCACGGGCAGATCATTGAGCGCGGCGACCATGAAGATCTGCTGGCGCAGAAAGGGCGGTATTTTGAGCTGTATACCGGAATGAAGGAGCTGGAATAAGGCTTTCGTTGAGAATTAAATGAGAATTTGTTTCCTGTACGCGTGAACTCACCTATATTGAAAAACGGATGGATCTAGTGTATAATGGGAACACTTGAAATTTTTAAGTAAAATCGGATCACGTAAGCTGGAAAATAGAGCCGGATCCGTGGCAAATTTTGTACCTTTAGGAGGAATATCTATGAGTATCCGAGTTGGAATTTTAGGATATGGAAATCTGGGACGCGGCGTGGAGTGTGCGATCCGCCAGAATCCGGATATGGAACTGAAAGCAGTATTTACACGGCGTGCGCCGGAAACGGTCAAGATCCTGACCGAGGGCGTACCGGTTTATCATGTAGATGAGGCAGAGGCGAAGAAAGACGAGATCGACGTTTTGATTCTCTGCGGCGGTTCGGCTACGGATCTGCCGGTCCAGACTCCGAAATATGCACAGTGGTTTAACGTAGTGGACAGCTTCGATACCCATGCAAAGATTCCAGAGCATTTCGCAGCAGTCGATGAGTCCGCACAGAAATCCGGAAAGGTTGGCATCATCTCCGTTGGCTGGGATCCGGGTATGTTCTCCCTGAACCGTCTCTATGCAGCTGCATGCCTGCCGGAGGGCGAAAATTATACATTCTGGGGCAAGGGCGTCAGCCAGGGACATTCCGATGCGATCCGCCGGATCGAGGGCGTCAAGGATGCCAGACAGTACACAATCCCAGTTGAGAGTGCACTGGAGGCAGTCAGAAGCGGCAGCAGCCCAGAGCTGACCACCCGCGAAAAACACACCAGAGAGTGCTTTGTTGTGGCAGAAGAGGGCGCGGATCAGGCAAAGATCGAGAATGAGATCAAGACCATGCCGAACTACTTTTCTGATTATGACACAACGGTTCATTTCATCACCGAAGAAGAACTGAAACGCGATCACAACCGTCTCCCGCACGGTGGTTTTGTACTCCGCAGCGGTAAGACCGGCTGGAACAAAGAGAACCACCATATCATCGAGTACAGCTTAAAGCTGGATTCCAACCCGGAATTTACTTCCTCCATCATCGTGGCATACGCACGCGCGGCATACAAGATGAACCAGGAAGGCCAGAAAGGCTGCAAGACCGTCTTTGATGTGGCACCGGCATATCTGTCGGCAGAGAGTGGGGCAGATCTGCGGAAGAAGTATCTGTAATAATTTCAAATTTTCCTTTCAACTTGTATTGTCGCTTAAAATGAAGTAAAATGTAAGACAGATTTGCATGATTTGTACCTGCGCAGCACTGGCAAAATCCGTTAAAGTCCGCGCAATGAGTGAACGTAACTTTACGTTTGCGGGAGCTGGCGGGTAGGAGAAAAGCGAAAATACATACAGGAAGGACAATATACGATGAATAAATGGAAAAAATCCGTGCGTTCCCTCTGCCTGGGAATGGCACTTATGATGTCTGTGTCATGGACTGCATTTGCTGCGACAGACGGGGCGACCGGTCCGGGACAGGCGGCAGGAGGCACGGTCTCCGGCGCAGTTCCTTCGGGAGCAACGGTTACTTTACAGAATGCAGCTCAGCCGACGGTGGCAGCGCAGGGCGCAGTGCTCTATGATGCGACGCACAACCAGTTCCTGTTTTCCAAGAATGCAGATACGCAGTATTATCCAGCCAGCATCACGAAGCTGATGACGGCGCTTCTGGTAGCGGAAAACTGTAATCTGAGTGATACGGTAACCTTTTCCCAGACGGCAGTTTCGAATCTGGAATCGGGCGCGGTGACGCTGCAGGTCAAGGCGGGTGATACCTTTACGGTTAAGGACTGTCTCTATGGTCTGCTTTTAAAATCGGCAAATGAGGTGGCAAACGGACTGGCGGAGCACGTGTCCGGCAGTGTCAGCGCGTTTGCGGATAAGATGAATGAGAAGGCAGCGTCCTTAGGATGCACGCATACGCATTTTGCAAACCCGAACGGTCTGAACAATGCGAACCATTTTACAACCGCACATGATATGGCGCTGATTGCAAATGCTGCATTCAATAATGCGACGGTGCGTCAGGTTGCATCGACCCTGCATTACGATTTCCCGGCGACTGCCAGCGTGCCGACGGTGCGGACGCTTACGATGGGACATAAGATGCTCAATCCGGCAAATTCCCAGTACTATGAGGGAATCATAGGCGGAAAGACCGGTTATACCTCCCTGGCAGGCAACACGCTGGTAACGTGTGCAGAGCGAAATGGCGTGCGCCTGATTGCAGTTATTTTAAAGAGTTCGCAGACCCATTATGACGATACGAAAAAGCTGCTGGACTATGGTTTTGCAGTGGCGGGAAGCGCATCCGGCACACCGGCTGGCACGAACACCTCGGTATCGGATGCGGCGAACAACAGTACGTCAAATTCCAGCAAGCCGTCCGGCAATACGACCAGCAAAAATACCTCTTCTTCCGGCAGTCAGGGCGGACCGGGTAGCTCTGGAGCTGGCAATACAGCTGCTCAGGGCGACGGTGCGTGGCAGCAGTTTGGAAATGAATGGAAATACCTGAAAGCAAACGGAACCTACGCGGCAAATGAGAGTCTCCTGATCAAGGGAGAGACATACTATTTCCATGCAGATGCGTGGATGGCGCGTGACTGGCAGATGGTAAACGGCTCCTGGCATTATTATACCGAAAGCGGGGCTATGGCGAAGAGCCGCTGGATTCAGACGAATGGATACTGGTATTATGTGAGTGCTGACGGAGCATTGTTTGTCAATGGAACGACACCGGACGGATATAGAGTCGATGCGAATGGTGTCTGGATTCAGAAATAAAGAAGAGCATAAAACGGAGCCGACCGGCAGAAAAGACCGGGGCGGCTCCGTTTTTCACAGCTCTGCGGTCGCAAAAAGACCGGCGGCATAGCTGGCAGATGGGGGTGATGTTATTATAGTGTGATCAATTCATACTCCCGGCTTCCCAGACCGATCTTCTCCGCGTGTGCCAGGCAGCTTTTCCACTCAGATTCTGGTGTGGAATTTGTGAAATGGTCATGGTGATCGTGGAAATCCGGATCAGCAAGATGTTTTGCAAGCTGGCTGCCCGGCATCGGAGCAGCGGCCAGACAGGCGTCCACACAGGCCTGATCGAGTGCCAGCGGATCGAAAGAAGCAAACATACCAAGATTTGGAAGGATCGGTACGTCATTTTCACCGTGGCAGTCGCAGTTCGGGGAGACGTCAACGACCAGGGAAATATGGAAGTTTGGACGTCCATCCACAACGGCTTTTGTGTATTCCGCCATACGGCAGTTTAACAGCTCGTTGGCTGCGTTGTTGTCAAATTCGATTGCGTCAAAATTGCAGGCGCCGAGACACCGTCCGCAGCCGACGCAGTGCTCAGCATCCACGTGCATTTTTCTGGAGGCTTCATCGAAAACGAGACCGCCGTTGGCACATTCCTTCTGACAGCGGCGGCAGCCCCGGCAGAGCTTTTCCTTGACGTGTGGTTTTCCACTGCTGTGCTGATCGGTCTTACCGGCGCGAGAACCGCAGCCCATGCCGATATTTTTGATCGTACCGCCGAAGCCGGTCATCTCATGTCCCTTGAAATGGGTCAGGCTGATAAAGACATCGGCGTCCATGACGGCGCGGCCGATCTTAGCTTCTTTGATGTATTCGCCTCCGGCCACCGGAACAGCGATGTCATCGGTGCCTTTTAATCCATCACCGATGATGATTGGACATCCGACAGTCAACGGGGTAAATCCGTTTTCCCAGGCGCATTCCAGGTGCTCGAGCGCATTCTTGCGGCTGCCTGGATACATCGTATTGCAGTCTGTTAAAAATGGTTTGCCGCCCAGTTCTTTGATGACATCAACAACGGCTTTGGCATAATTCGGACGCAGATAACTGATATTTCCAAGTTCACCAAAGTGCATCTTGATAGCGACAAATTTACCATCCATATCGATGGAACCGATCCCGGCTTTACGGATCAGTTTTTTTAATTTGGTAGGGAGACCGTCGCCAAATGCAATGGTGTGGAAATCTGTAAAATATACCTTTGCTTTTTCGTTTTTTGACATATGAATACCTCCTGATAGATGGCTTTTTTTGATTTTTTTCTCAGTCGAGAAGACGCCCACCTCTTTAGGTGGCGAGTAATAGTAAAGTGATAAAAATATCAATTCTATTATACCGGAATCGGGTGGATGTGTCAAAAATTTACTTTTCTTTTTAATGTAGTTCCTATATAATAGGAAAATACGGAAAAAGCAGATTTCAGCTGCAGGGGGATTCTGGCAAGATACCTGTATCTGGAAACCTGCTTTTGAAAATACGAGGGGACTTGTCTGCATAGAAGGGACAGTGACCCGGGCAGGAGATGACAGTATGAGAAATGCACCGGTTATCTATATCGTGGTGCCTTGCTACAACGAAGAGGAAGTTCTGCCATTGACGGCAGAATTTTTAGGTAAAAAATTAGATGATTTAACCCGCAGCCGCCGGATTCATCCGGGAAGCCGGGTGCTGATGGTAGACGACGGTTCGAAGGATAGAACATGGAAGCTGATCGAGGAACTCCATGAGAAGGACGAGCGGTTTGCAGGTGTGAAGCTGAGCCGCAACCGCGGTCATCAGAACGCGCTTTTAGCCGGGCTTTTTGAGGCGGCGAGACGGCGGTGTGACGCGGCGATCTCGATGGATGCCGATCTGCAGGATGATGTGGACGCATGCGACGCGATGATCGAGCGGTATATGGCTGGCTGTGACATCGTGTACGGTGTGCGCCGCCACAGGGCGACGGATACATTTTTTAAGCGTACAACTGCGCTGGGATTTTATAAGATTATGAATGCGCTGGGAGCGAACACCGTGTATAATCATGCGGATTACCGCCTGATGAGCCGGAGGGCACTGGAAGGGCTGGCGGAATTTTCGGAGGTCAATCTGTTTCTGCGCGGGATTGTCCCGATGATCGGTTATCCGTCCGATGTGGTATATTATGACCGTAAAGAGCGGGCAGCAGGGGAGAGCAAATATCCGCTGAAAAAGATGCTGGCTTTTGCGATCGAGGGCATCACTTCGCTGAGCACAAAGCCGATCCGGATGATTACGTTCATGGGAATTGCGGCATTTTTTGTCAGTATTGGATTCCTTATCTGGGCGGTAGTTGATTTCTTCCGGGGCAATACGATCACCGGCTGGGCGGGCATGATGGTATCGCTCTGGTTTATCGGCGGACTGCTTCTTCTCTCGGTCGGAATCGTCGGAGAGTATGTCGGAAAGATTTATCTGGAGTCGAAGCACCGCCCGCGCTATATCATTGAGAGCCGCACGCCGGATCGCATCCGCGAGCGTGAGAAAGGGCGCAGCCGGAAACAGGAGATGCCAGGAGAAAATTTGCGCCGCGGCCGTGCAGAAGCACGGGAACTCCAGATATCAAAAAGAAGAGAAGCTGTGCAAAAACCGGAGCAGGAGTGAAATAGCTCTAAAAAATAGCTCTTAAAAATTCAGGAAACACTTGACAAACCCGGAAAATGGGTGTATCTTCATAAACAAGTAATTCCTATCAGGAATAAGGGAATATAAGCTGAAAGGGGACAGGTCCGATGCGTCAGAGTAAAGCCATGCAGATGAATATGATGATGAACGGCATGTGTATGATGTGCTGTCATATTTGTGTGCATGAAAGACGGAACGGGCTGGTCGGATAGACCTGTAAGTATAGCATAGGAAGCCGCGATCCGTACTGGATCCGCGGCTTTTTTGTGTCATAGGAAATTCCTTGAAATTCCTTATGACACAAAAAGGCACTAACTGCTTCCTGTGACAGAAAAACAGTAGTGGCATCTTTTATGCAATGCTGTATATTCGGAAAAAGAGAGGGGAAAAGACAATGGAGCAGAGAAAGGAAGCGATCATCTGCCTGGAAGGACTGGGAAAGCAATTCCAGACAACGAACGGAACGGTGACCGCGTTAGATGATATTAACCTGGAAATCCTGAAGGGCGAGATTTTTGGAATTATCGGTCTGTCAGGTGCAGGAAAGAGTACGCTGGTCCGGTGTATCAATTATCTGGAGACACCGACGGCGGGACGGGTTATTTTTGAGGGACAGAACCTGTCGATGATGAAGGAGTCGGAGATTCGGAAAGCCAGACAGTCGATGGGGATGATTTTCCAGCAGTTCAATCTTCTGGCACAGAGAAATGTACTCCAGAATGTGTGCTTTCCGATGGAGATTGCCGGTGTCCCGAAAGCAGAGGCGAAGAAACGGGCGGCTGAGCTTTTAAAATTAGTCGGTCTGGAAGAGCGGATGAAGGCATATCCGGCACAGCTCTCCGGCGGACAGAAGCAGCGTGTGGCGATTGCACGTGCGATGTCCACGAACCCGAAGGTGCTGCTTTGCGATGAGGCGACGAGTGCGCTCGACCCGAATACGACAAAATCGATTTTGGAGCTTCTCAAGAAGATTAACCGCGAACTCGGCATTACTGTGATCGTGATTACCCATGAGATGGCAGTTATTGAGTCTATCTGTGACCGTGTGGCGATCATCGACCACAGCCACATTGCAGAGTCTGGCAAGGTATCAGAGATTTTCTCCGGTCCGAAGTCGGAGATTGGGCGGCAGCTGATTCTAGGAGAGACGGCAGGGCAGAAGACAAGCTTTGCCAGAGCGCGCCAGATCCGCGTTATTTTCAATGGACAGGAATCTTCGGAGCCAATTATTTCTAATATGGTATTAGCCTGCAAGGTTCCGGTCAATATCCTTCTCGCGGATACCCACGATATTGGGGGCAAGGCGATGGGACAGATGCTTCTGCAGCTCCCGGAGGACGAGGTAGATGCAGGGCGTATCTGCAATTATTTAAAAACGGTCGGTGTGACCTATGAGGAGGTGCGCTAAGATGGTATTTGATGCGAAGACAGTCAGTATGCTGGTAAAAGAGACCTGGAGAACCTTATATATGGTAGGTCTTTCTTCCCTGATTTCTTATTTGATCGGCATCCCGCTCGGCGTGGCGCTGGTTGTAACCGATAAAGACGGCATCCGTCCGGTGCCGCTGTTCAACAAAGTGGCGGGCGTGATTGTCAACCTGCTCCGTTCGGTGCCGTTTATCATCCTGTTAGCGATGGTAATGCCGCTGACCCGCGCGATCGTGGGAAAGACGATCGGAGCAAATGCGGCAGTTGTACCGCTGGTAATCGCGGCGTTCCCGTACATCAGCCGTATGGTAGAGGCATCATTAAAGGAAATTGATGCAGGCGTGATTGAAGCAGCAAAATCAATGGGCGCTTCAACCTGGCAGATTATTTTCAAGGTGCTGCTTCCGGAGTCCAAGCCGTCCCTGTTAGTCGGCGCAGCGATATCGATCACGACAATCCTCGGATATTCCGCGATGGCAGGCTGTGTCGGCGCCGGCGGTCTGGGCGATGTGGCGATCCGATATGGATACCACCGTTATCAGGCAGATATGATGCTGGTTACCGTTGTGATTCTCGTTATTATCGCACAACTGATTCAGGAGATCTTTACGCGGAGTTCGAGAAGAAGTGATAAGAGAATCCGTTAATAAGATATTTACAGAAATGAAATGCAGCCTATCGTCTGTGGCAGATGCAGGACATTTCTGAAATATAAATTTAAACACACAAAGAGGAGGAGATCACTATGAAAAAATCATTCTTAGGAACCACATTCCTGGCACTGCTGGCTGCTGCATCCTTAGCAGGCTGCTCTTACAGCTCGAATGAGACAACTGCTGAGACTGCTGCAGAGACAGCAGAGGCTAAAGAGGCAGACGGCGATCTGGAGAAGCTGGTAGTAGGCGCAAGCCCGGCACCGCACGCTGAGATCCTGGAAGCTGCAAGAGACCTTCTGGCAGACAAGGGCTACGATCTGGAGATCGTAGAGTATACTGACTATGTACAGCCGAACAACGCACTGGAGTCCGGCGATCTGGATGCAAACTACTTCCAGCACAAACCATATCTGGATACCTTCAATGAGGAAAATGGCACTCACCTGGTAAGTGCAGGTGCAATTCATTATGAGCCATTCGGCATCTACGCAGGCAAGAGCGATTCTTTAGATGAGCTGGCTGACGGCGCAGAGGTTCTGGTGCCAAACGATGTAACCAACGAGGCAAGAGCACTTCTGCTTCTTCAGGATCAGGGTCTTCTGACACTGAAAGAGGATGCAGGTCTGACCGCAACTATCAATGATATTACAGAAAACCCGAAGAACCTGGATATCGTAGAGCTTGAGGCAGCACAGCTTCCGCGTTCCTTACAGGATGCTGATATTGCAGTTATCAACGGCAACTACGCAATCGAGGCTGGTTTAAAGGTAACCGATGCTCTGGCAGTAGAGGCTTCTGATTCTCTGGCAGCCCAGACATACGGAAATGTCGTAGCAGTCCGTGAAGGTGACGAGGAGAGCGACAAGACAAAAGCTCTGATGGAAGTCCTGACAAGTGATGATATCAAAGAGTTCATCGAGACGAAGTATGATGGAGCGGTTGTTCCGCTGTTTTAATTGACGGCAGGAATTTGATTACAGCAATGAAATGGGGAAGAGGCGGATGCTTTGCGGTGAAAACCGCAGGCGGAGGCCTCTTCTTTCGATTTATGGGAATGTGCGTCAGATGCAAAACGTTTTGCGTGAATTTTTTAGAATCATGTGATAGAATAAAACAAAAAAGGGATAAAGGTGACAGGTGGGTGATAAGAATGGGAATTCATATACAGAATAGGAAAAAGGGCTTTACGCTGGCGGAGCTGTTGGTAGTCGTTGCGATTGTTGCCATTTTAGTTGCAATTTCTATTCCTATTTTCACCAGGCAGCTGGAGGCTAGCCGAGAGGCCACGGATCTTGCCAATGTCCGTTCTGCCTATGCAGAGGTGATGGCAGCGGTCATGATTGAGGATACAGAGAATGAAGTGAAGGTTGTAAAGCTGAAGCAGAAAAAAGCAAAATGGCAGTCGCATGACCCGGTGACGATAGGTGGAGTGATGCATTATAATGATCAGGGTGATACGGCAAACTGGATTGGTTATCCGGTTCCGGGTGGGGAATGTGAAGTTTCCTATCAGCCAAATTCGGGAGTACTTTTTAACTGGAAAGGTAAAAATGGTACAGGCGGTTCGGAACAGAAATATACGTTTAATATCAATTGCGATATGCATGCGCCCTTGAATAAGAGCGGCGTATTGGAAATGCTGGGTAATAACAACAATTTTGAAATTGATTCCAACTGTACAAAATCCAATATGCTTCCAGAGATACAGGCAAAGATTGAGGAGGACAGCCTGTTAAAAAAGGGAACCTGGGCCTATCTGGGAGATGCGAAGGATAGGTCGAAGCGATATTTATTCTGGACATCTGTAGATATATCCTCAGATTCGGTTGGTGCAGGAAAGAAGATACCGGTTATTATCAGTACAGCAGATGGAAGGTTTTATATTTCAGAAACAACTACCGCTATTCGAAAGAATACAGCTGGTAATTATGTAGCAATCGCCGATCATCTAACTCCACAACAGTATAGGGAATGTCTTTCGGAGGATAAAAAGTATAAGAATCTGCAGGAGGCATATGATGCATACGCAAAGCTGGTGACGGATGGGACGTATCCACAGTATAAGGATACGCTGCCGAAGTAGGGGCTGTGCAGCTGTTACAGGTGGGCGTCTTTAAAGTGGGGGGAGCCAGGGCATATGTTACTGTTCACGCATACGTGCCCAGTAACGGAATTTGCCGTGGCTTCGCATTTAAATACGGCAAATTCCTGCTGCCACCACGTTTTCTTACGGCACTTTCGGTTCCAAAAGTGCCTACCTGTGAACAGTAACGGGCATATATCATTTACCAACCTGTGCCGAAAACCTTGACATTTTCCCGAAAAACCTCTATGATAACAAGGAACTGAAAAATGAAAGGCAGTGAAGAAGAGGAGTACACATAGAAGCCCTGACAGAGAGAACCGCGCAGGTTGAGAGACGGTTTCGGGAAACGGATGTGGAAGGTAGCTTCGGAGCCGGATTTCTGAAAAACTGCGTTCTGCTATGACTTAGGAATGGTGTGAAAGAGAGTGGTGGATAAGAGATCACGGGAGTTCCCGTTATAGAATCAAGAGGATTGGGATAAAATCTGGATGTGTGCAAAGAAAACACCGGCAGGCGGAAATCCTGATTGAATTAAGGTGGTACCGCGTATATGACGCCCTTTGCAGATGATATGTCTGCAAGGGGCTTTTTCATTTCATAGGAAATTACGTCCTATGAAACAAAAAACGCTCCGCGAGGATGCGCCAAGGCACATTCTTTTTCATAGGAAACGCGCTTCGGAAAGGACAAAACAGATGAAAAAACAGGGTCCGCTGACAAGCTGTGATACGTGCGGCAATTATGTCTATGACGATGATTATGGGTATTATCTGTGCGAGGCAGATCTGGATGAGGACGAGATGGCGGCATTTTTAAGCAACCAGCGTTTTGTCTGCCCGTACTACCAGACGGATGATGAGTACAAGATTGTCCGGAAACAGATGTAAGAAACTGCATCGGAAATTACACAAAATGAAGGTAAACAAGATGCGGTTCATGATAGAATGCGAGGATAAACAGCATTTGATGAGTTAAAACACAAAAGGAGAATCGATCAATGAAAGAACTGGAAAAAACATATAATCCGGCGGATATTGAAGATCGCCTGTATCAGAAATGGCTGGACAGCAAATATTTCCACGCCGATGCAGAGCGCGGACGCAGAAACGGCAAGAAGCCGTTCACGATTGTGATGCCGCCGCCAAATATTACAGGACAGCTTCATATGGGCCATGCGCTGGATAACACCATGCAGGATATCCTGATCCGTTACAAGAGAATGCAGGGCTATGAGGCACTGTGGCAGCCGGGTACCGACCATGCGGCGATCGCAACGGAGGTTAAGGTTATCAATAAGCTGAAAGAACAGGGCATTGACAAGCATGATCTGGGTCGTGAGGGCTTCCTGGAGAAAGCATGGGAGTGGAAAGAAGAGTACGGCAGCCGTATCGTAAAACAGCTTCACAAGCTGGGTTCCTCCGCTGACTGGGACCGCGAGCGTTTCACGATGGACGAGGGCTGTTCCGAGGCGGTTCTGGAAGTATTTACCAGACTGTATGAAAAAGGTTATATTTACAAGGGATCCCGTATCATCAACTGGTGCCCGGTCTGCCAGACTTCCATTTCGGATGCCGAGGTAGAGCATGAGGAGCAGGACGGCTTTTTCTGGCACATCAATTACCCGATCGTCGGCGAAGAGGGACGTTTCGTCGAGATCGCAACCACCCGTCCGGAGACGCTGTTAGGCGATACTGCGGTAGCTGTCAACCCAGAGGATGAGCGCTACAAGGATATCGTAGGCAAGATGTTAAAACTGCCGCTGACCGACCGAGAGATTCCGGTCATCGCGGATGAGTATGTAGATAAAGAGTTCGGTACCGGTTGCGTAAAGATCACACCGGCACATGACCCGAACGACTTTGAGGTAGGAAAACGCCACAACCTGGAAGAGATCTGCATCATGAATGACGATGCAACCATCAGCGTACCGGGCAAATATCAGGGCATGGACCGCTACGAGGCGAGAAAAGCTATGGTAGAGGATCTGAAGGAAATGGGACTTTTAGTCAAAGTCGTTCCGCATTCCCACAACGTAGGTACCCACGACCGCTGCGGCACAACCGTAGAGCCGATGGTAAAACCGCAGTGGTTTGTCAAGATGGAAGAGATGGCGAAACCGGCGGTAGAGGCACTTAAATCCGGCAGACTTAAATTCGTTCCGGAGAGCTTCGGAAAGACCTATCTGCACTGGCTTGAGGGCATCCGTGACTGGTGTATTTCCCGTCAGCTCTGGTGGGGACACCGGATTCCGGCTTATTATTGTGATGACTGCGGCGAGATGATCGTTGCCAAGAGCGCACCGGCGGTATGCCCGAAATGCGGCGGCACCCACCTGCATCAGGATGAGGATACGCTGGATACCTGGTTCTCCTCCGCCCTGTGGCCGTTCTCTACGCTCGGCTGGCCGAAGGACACACCGGAATATGAATATTTCTATCCGACCGACGTGCTGGTAACCGGATACGATATCATTTTCTTCTGGGTTATCCGTATGGTATTCTCTGGTCTGGAGCAGACGGGCAAAGAGCCGTTCCACACCGTCCTGATCCACGGTCTGGTACGCGACTCCCAGGGACGCAAGATGAGTAAATCCCTTGGAAATGGTATCGATCCGCTTGAGGTTATCGACAAGTACGGCGCCGATGCACTTCGTATGACCCTGATGACCGGTAACGCACCGGGTAACGATATGCGCTTCTATTGGGAGCGTGTGGAAGCAAGTCGTAACTTTGCAAACAAGGTATGGAATGCATCCCGTTTCATTATGATGAACATCGAAAAAGCGCCGGTAACGGATGTGAAGCTTTCTGATCTACAGATGGCTGACCGCTGGATCCTCTCCAAGGTCAACACGCTGGCAAAAGATGTTACCGAGAACATGGATAAGTACGAGCTGGGAATCGCCCTCCAGAAGGTTTACGATTTCATCTGGGAGGAGTTCTGCGACTGGTACATCGAGATGGTAAAACCGAGACTCTGGTCCGAGGAAGACACCACCAAGGCAGCTGCACTCTGGACCCTGAAAACGGTTCTGATCCAGTCCTTGAAACTGCTGCATCCATATATGCCGTTCATCACCGAGGAAATCTTCTGCAACCTGCAGGATGAGGAACCGTCCATCATGATTTCTTCCTGGCCGGAGTACAAGGATGAGTGGAATTTCGCAGACGAGGAGAAAGCTGTAGAGACGATCAAGGATGCAGTCCGCGCGATCCGCGGCGTCCGCACATCCATGAACGTACCGCCGAGCAAGAAGGCAAAAGTATACGTTGTATCCGAGGATCCGGAAGTTCTGGCCATCTTCGAGCACAGCCGTGTCTTCTTCGCAACTCTTGGCTACGCGAGCGAGGTTGTCCTTCAGAAGGACAAGAGCGGAATCGCAGACGATGCCGTATCGGCTGTGACTGCAAAGGCAACCATCTATATGCCGTTTGCAGAGTTAGTTGATCTGGACAAAGAGATCGAACGCCTCAGCAAGGAAGAAGAGAAGCTGAAAAAAGAGCTTGCCCGTTCCGAGGGCATGTTAAGTAATGAAAAGTTCGTCAGCCGCGCACCGGAGGCAAAGATTGCCGAAGAGCGCGAGAAGCTGGAGAAATACCGCCAGATGATGTCACAGGTACAGGAGCGCCTGGCACAGCTGCGGAAATAGTTGAATATGAAGTAAAAGGCAGGATCGAGAGATCCGCCTGATGCGTGAAATAAGCCGATGTGTATGGGGAAAACTATATGCATTGGCTTATTTGCAAAGAAGGAACCGAAATTATTCTGTTTTTTATCTCAGTCGAGAAGACTCCCACCTCTTCAGGTGGTGAGTAATAGCAAATTTGTCTCAGTGGGAGTCCATTCTCCGACTGAGATAAACGCTCCGCGAGGATGCGCAGTGATTCTGTAAAGAATATGTCAGCTTCGCTGACCAGAATCACGCGCCAAGTCTCACGGACGTTCGACTTGAATTATATGGGCGAATGCCTTTGAAGAGAGAAAGGAGATTATTTTTTTATCCTCGAACGAGGATAATTGGATTATACGAGATATTATGGAGATAAGAACAGCGACAATAGCAGATCTGGCTCAGATTGCAGCCGTGGAAGCAGAATGCTTTCCGGCAGCGGAAGCCGCAACGAAAGAGGAGTTTGCGGAGAGAATTAAATATTATGGAAATCATTTCTGGCTCATGTTTGAAGGCGAAAAGCTGATTGCGTTTGTGGACGGTTTCGTCACAGACAAGCCGGATCTGACGGATGAGATGTACGAACGGGCAGAAATGCACGATGAAAACGGCGCATGGCAGATGATTTTTGGTGTCAATACGATCCCGGCATACCGGAAACATGGCTATGCGGGACAGTTGCTCCAGTGCGCCATCGAGGATGCCAGAAAAAAGGGGAGGAAGGGACTTGTGTTGACGTGTAAGGAAAAATTGATAGCCTATTATGCCAAGTTTGGATTTGAGAATGAAGGGATCTCGGAATCGGTGCATGGGAATGTGACTTGGTATCAGATGCGGTATGAATTTTAAATAAGAAAGCGATCAGACATTTACAATCCACATAAAAATCACACATTTTTTTGCTAGTATCTCTGTCAGGAGGTGCGAAAGCATGAATCGTAGTAAAACAAGGATTTTTATCGGTGGCATGACCTGTGTGAACTGCCAGAATAAAATAGAAACAGCTCTGCTCCATACGGCAGGAATCGAGACAGCCAGAGTCAGTTATCAGAATGGTACTGCCGATCTGGTTTACGATCCAGACTGGATTACATTGGAGGAGATCCAGCAGGTGATCCGGGACGCGGGATATGAGGTTTTATCAGAAAAAGCCAGAAACAAACAGAAGCCGGGCAGAGCCGCTCATATTTTGATTGTAATTGCGGTACTCTATGCGCTTCTTGAAAATTCGGGCATTCTGAACCGGCTGGTGCCAAGACAGCTGGCGGACACCCGAATGGGATATGGGATGCTGTTTGTGATCGGTCTTTTAACTTCGGTACACTGTATTGCCATGTGCGGCGGAATCAACCTGTCACAGTGTATCCAGCAGAAGCGGACGGAGACAGGAAACGGAGCATCGATTTTGGGGTCGGCGCTTCTCTATAACCTGGGACGTGTGATCTCCTACACGGTGATCGGTGCAATTTTAGGATTTGCAGGAATGCTGATCGGCGGAGATTCCGGTGTGGGAATCTCGCTCTTTCTTCAGGGCATTTTGAAAATCATTGCCGGTATTTTCATGGTTCTCATGGGAATCAATATGCTGGGTATTTTTCCGGGACTGCGGCGTTTTACCCCACAGATCCCACGGTTTCTGGCTGGCAGGGTAAACCAGAAAAAGGTTGGCAACCGACAGCCTTTTATAGTCGGGATGTTGAACGGGCTTATGCCGTGCGGACCGCTGCAGTCGATGCAGATTGTAGCGCTGGCTTCGGGAAATCCGCTGGCGGGTGCTTTTTCTATGTTTATGTTCAGTCTTGGAACGGTACCACTGATGCTGGGACTGGGCTCGTTCGTATCGCTGCTTGGAAAACGGTTTACGAAACGGGTCATGGAAATCGGGGCGGTTCTGGTAGTGGTTCTGGGGCTTGCGATGCTGTCCCAGGGATTCAGTTTGTCGGGCCTTCTGGATGGGACGGCAGGAAGCCAGGTCGAAGAAACCCTGCGTTCGGCTGGACCGAATATGGGAGCTGAACCGCTGCCTGAATCGATTGCCTCATCCGAATCGGAGGCGGCCACGGAGGAGAAAACAGATGTTCAGATTGTGCGGAGTACCTTGAGCGGCGGTCGATACCCTAATATCACGGTAAAGGCAGGAACTCCGGTCCGCTGGATCATTGATGTGCCGAAGGGAGCACTGAATGGTTGCAATTACCGGATGGTGCTGCGGGCGTACGGAATTTCGCACACGTTTTCAGAGGGGGAAAATGTAATTGAATTTACGCCGGAAGAAACAGGAACCGTTAATTATACCTGCTGGATGGGAATGATCCGTGGAAAGATTTTTGTGACGGATGAAGAAGAAAAAGAATCGCTGGCAGAGGAACCGGCGAAAAATGCTGAAATCAGTGAAGATGAGTTCGAAGATTCGGAAGCAGGTGATTTTGGAATGGGCTGCTGTGGCGGTTATTAAGTTATAAACAATAACAAAAAGCGACTGAATTCAGGATAATTGACAGAATGGGAAAATGAATATGGCATGACAAGAGGAGGGCAGAATGGCAGAGAAAAGGAAGCTGCTTGTGGCAGATGATGAGGAGATGATTCGGGAGGCAGTTGCTTCCTATCTGGAAAGTCAGGGCTACCAGGTCTTTCGGGCGGAAAATGGCGAGGAGGCACTGAACATTTTGAAGAGAGAACCGATTTCTCTGGTGATTTTAGACCTGATGCTTCCGGATCTGCCGGGAGAAGAAGTCTGTGTCCGGATTCGGAAACAGTCGCGCGTGCCGATCATCATGCTGACTGCCAAAAATGTGGAATATGATATGATTCATGGCCTGGATCTGGGTGCGGATGATTATATTACGAAGCCGTTCAGTCTGAAAAATTTATCTGCCCGCGTGCAGGCGGTTTTGCGGCGCTCGACCGAGGATCTGGTTCCGCTTGCCAGACAGTTTTCCTGGAATCAGGGAGATCTGGTGATTGATTATGACCGAAAAGAAGTGAGGAAAAAAGGAGAACCGGTGGCGCTTACAGCGATCGAGTGGAAATTGCTGGCTGCCTTTACGAAATATCCGCAAAAAATATTTACCAGAGAAAATTTAATTGAGCTGGTCTTTGGACTGGATTTTTCTGGATATGACCGGGTAATCGATACCCATATTAAAAATCTCCGGAAGAAGATAGAGGACGATTCCAAGCAGCCGGTTTATCTCTGTACGGTTCATGGAATGGGCTATAAATTTGGAGGGACGGCAGAATGAAGCAAAAAATCAGCACGCAGCTGGCGACCGGTTTTGCACTGATTGTCCTGATCACGGTTCTTCTGATTGGAGCGGTGGCGAATGGTCTGATTAACCGTCAGTTTGAGCGATACGTAGCGTTGCAGAGGAAAAATTTTTCGGAACAGCTGGCAGAATCACTGCCATCCCAGTATGATGAGAGGAATGGTGAGTGGAATGTAGATTACATCCATGGGATTGGAATGTATGCATTGAAAGATGGATATCTGATCCGGCTGTTGGATCGGGAAAACCATGTCGTATGGGATGCTGAAAATCATGATATGACGTTATGCCATCAGGTAATGCAGGAGATCCGCACGGAAATGGAGGAGAAACGCCCCCAGTTAAAGGGTGAATTTTCAACGTACCGCTATGATATACGGAAAAGGGATGCCATTGTGGGGTATCTGGATGTGAGCTATTACAGTCCTTATTATTTTAATGAGAGTGATTTTCGGTTTCTGGATTCTTTGAACCGGATTTTGATCGGGATTGGATTGGTGGTGTTGACGGCTGCGGTGGCAATGGGAACCATGCTGGCAAAACGGTTGTCAGTTCCGTTGTTGAATGTGGCAGAAGTGACGAGGAAAATCGCAAAGGGAGATTATAAGGCGAGATTGCAGACGGAACGGGCGCAGACTCAGGAAGTGGAAAATCTGAGCCGATCGGTCAATGAGATGGCAGAGAGCCTGGAACGCCAAGAAAAGCTCCGCCGCCGTCTTACCTCAGATGTAGCTCATGAACTCCGCACACCGGTGACGAATGTGTCGCTAAATCTGGAAATGATGCTGGACGGTGTCTGGGATCCGACGAAAGAACGGCTGCAGAACTGTTATGGGGAGTTGGAGCGGCTGTCAGGGATCATTGCTGATTTGGAGAAGCTGCGTCAGGTTGAAGATAAGAAGCTGGAGCTTGTGCTGGAATCGGTCGATCTGCTGGAATTATCCAGGCTGGTGGAGAAGACCTTTGAGCCGGATTTAAAGAAGAAAGAGCTTGTATGTACGGTTCAGGGAGAATCTGCAGTCGTGCAGGGAGACGCGGGACGTCTGTATCAGGTGATTTATAACCTACTTTCCAATGCAGTCAAGTATTCAAACGAGGACGGGCAAATACAGATACGGGTAAATTGCGGTGAAACGGTCGCAGAACTGAGTGTGGAGGATCAAGGAATTGGAATTTCAAAAGAAGATCTTCCACTGGTGTTTGAGCGTTTTTACCGGACCGATCTGTCCAGAAACCGCAAAACTGGAGGCGCCGGAATCGGCCTTGCCATCGTCAAAGCGATTGTTGAGGCACATCATGGGACTGTGACGGCGGAAAGCAGGGAAGGGCGCGGAAGTAAATTTATAGTTATATTACCGGTAGGGCAGTCAAATTGAGTATGGGCGACATCGATAATGACGATCGGGAAACCACGGCAGCAGAGGCTACCAAAGGTATTCTGCCAAAGTGGAGACCGGATATTTATAAATAGGCACTTTTGGAACCGAAAGCGCCGTAAGATAACGTGGTGGCAGCGCAAATACTAATAATACTTATTATAGGAATCGAAATGGTGTTTTTAATAGAAGTGTGATAAGATACAAGTATCAGAATTAAAAATGAGACGCCATTTCGATTTTTTGTAATTGTTTGCAACAAGCATTACAAATTCTTTTCCATCTTTCTGCGTGTATCTTTTGCGTGTGTTTTATATGCATAACGGGCATCGGAAGCAGGCTGCACGGGATTGGGTGAAAAAGGGTCAAAAGGGGCGTCCGCAAACAGGAGGGGTTAGAGAAAACATGAAATCATTGCAGGCGCGTTATCTGGATCGACTGGCAGAGCTTTACCCGACGATTGCAGCGGCATCGACGGAGATCATCAATCTGGAATCGATCTTAAATCTGCCGAAAGGAACGGAACATTTCCTGACCGATATCCATGGAGAATACGAGGCATTTTCCCATGTATTGAAAAATGGTTCCGGTTCCGTCAAGCGAAAGATTGACGATGTATTTGGAAATACCCTGAGCCGTCAGGACAAGCAGTCGCTGGCAACCCTTATTTACTATCCGGCGGAGAAGATGAGCCGGATTCTGCAGACGGAGAAGAATCCGGATGACTGGTACAAGATCACACTCTATCGTCTGATTGCGGTCTGCCGCCGGGCAGCGAGCAAGTACACGCGTTCGAAGATCCGCAAGGCGCTTCCGAAGGAATTTGCTTATGTGCTGGAAGAGCTTCTGACTGAGCGCGGCGATCTGCAGGACAAGGAATCCTACTACGATGCGATCGTCCAGACGATTGTCCGTGTGGGACGGGCGAAAGCCTTTATCATAGCGCTAAGTGAGCTGATTCAGCGCCTGACGGTCGATCATCTTCATATCGTGGGTGATATCTATGACCGAGGTCCGGGACCGCATATCATCATGGACAAGATGATGACCTATCATTCGATTGATGTCCAGTGGGGCAATCACGATGTGCTCTGGATGGGCGCGGCAGCGGGACAGATGGGCTGTATTGCAAACGCAATCCGTATCTGCGCGCGATATGGAAACCTGGATATTTTGGAGGATGGTTACGGCATCAACCTTCTTCCATTGGCAACCTTTGCGATCAATACATATGGGGATGACCCGTGCACCTGCTTCCAGTTAAAGGGCAGTGACTCTTACAGTGCGTCTGAGCGCGAGATGAACCAGAAGATGCACAAGGCGATCTCGATCATCCAGTTCAAGGCGGAAGGGCAGATCATCAAGCGCCATCCGGAATTTGGCCTGGAGAAACGAAATCTTCTGCATCATATTGATTTTGAACGCGGTGTTCTGGAGCTGGGCGGCAAAGAGTACAAGATGCTCGATATGAATTTCCCGACCGTAGATCCGAAAGATCCATATGCATTTACACCGGAAGAAGCAGATATTATGGAACGTCTGGAACGTGCATTCATGAACTGCGAGAAGCTGCAGCAGCATATGAAATTCTTGCTGGCGAAGGGAAGTCTCTATAAAGTATACAACAATAACCTTCTCTACCATGGCTGTGTTCCGTTAAATAAGGACGGTACCTTCAAGGAGGTAGAGATCTACGGCAAGCGATATAAGGGAAAGGCGCTGTACGATATTTTGGACAATTATGTCCGCAAGGGGTTTGTCGCGGTCGATAAGGCAGAGCGGGAAAAAGGCAGGGATATGATGTGGTATATCTGGCTGAATGAAAATTCTCCGCTGTTCGGCAAGGACAAGATGGCAACGTTTGAGCGCTATTTTCTGGCAGAAAAAGAGACACATAAAGAAGTAAAAAATCCGTATTACGATATGCTGGAAAATGAGGAAGTGCTTGACCGCATTCTCCGTGAGTTTGGTCTGGAGCCGGAGGGCGCGCACATCATCAACGGTCACGTCCCGGTCAAATCCAAAGACGGCGAGAGTCCGCTCAAATGCGGCGGTAAGCTTCTCGTCATCGACGGTGGTTTCTCAAGGGCATATCAGAAAGAAACCGGTATTGCGGGGTATACGCTGATATACAACTCCTACGGTCTGATTCTGGCCGCGCACGATCCGTTTGAGTCCACCGAGGCGGCGATCGAAAAGGAGAGTGACATCCATTCTGAGAGCCGTATGGTCAAATGGGTGCCGGAGCGTAAGTGTGTCGGAGATACCGATATCGGACGGGAACTGAAAGAGAAGATCAAGGATCTGGAAAAATTGCTGAACGCGTACTATAGCGGTGCTATAGCAGAGAAATTTACGCGATAGCGATTTGAGAACGAAATCTTAAATAAAGATAAAATGGAAAATCGCTCAACCCGGAAGAGGGAAGAGCGATTTTTTGTGAATGCTATAGTATTTATTTCGTACCAAAAATCCGATCCCCTGCATCTCCCAGACCTGGGCAGATGTAAGCGTTTTCATTCAGGCAGCGATCGACATGACCGACATAGATCTGGACATCCGGATGTGCCTCATGCAGTCTCTTTAATCCTTCCGGAGCAGCGATGATTGCCATGAATTTGATGTTCTTTCCGCCGCGTGCTTTGATAAAGTCGATTGCCTCCACTGCGGAACCGCCGGTTGCCAGCATCGGGTCGGTGACAACGATGGTACGCAGTTCGATCGGGGTTGGCAGCTTGCAGTAGTATTCGTGCGGCTCATGGGTTGTCTCGTCGCGGTAGAGTCCGATGTGACCAACCTTTGCGGACGGAACGAGTGCCAGAATACCATTTACCATACCGAGACCGGCACGTAAGATCGGGACAACGGCAAGTTTTTTACCAGCCAGCATCGGAGTGCTGCAGGTTTCGATCGGAGTTTCTACTTCCTGATCTTCCAGCGGAAGATCGCGAAGCGCTTCATAGCCCATCAGCATCGCAATCTCATCGGTCAGGGAACGGAATTCGTTGGTTCCGGTGTTCTTGTTGCGGAGGAGCGAGATCTTGTGCTGAATCAACGGGTGATCGAGAATTGTTACATTTTTCATATTCATAACCTGCCTTTTCTTGAATTTTGATGATGAACGTTTTTTCGTAACGGTGCATAGCGCAAACCGCTTGCGAATTTTGTGCTATCTTCATGCCGTCATTTCCCAAAATCTGTATACATATGTGAAATGTATCGCCCTGATGGCATATTTTCTTTAATTATACACCGAATTGTACAGATTGAACAGTCTGTTTTATGATGTATTTTGGTAAAAGAGCGGTTTGGTTACTGTTCACAAGTAGGCACTTTTGGAACCGAAAGTGCCGTAAGAAAACGTGGTGGCAGCAGGAATTTGCCGTATTTAAATGCGAAGCCACGGCAAATTCCGTTACTGGGCACGTATGCGTGAACAGTAACGCGGTTTGTCACGAAGTAGTGCAGAGCATTTGTAAAAGGATGCAGGTGCTTTTATATGTTTATTAGAATAAAAAATAATACCAGTACTATATATAAGTAATACTTCTGAAAACAAATCAATAAATCTAACTGGAAATGAGAATAGAATGTGGTAAAATATAAAGTAGTGAATTATTGCACAACAATGAAGGAGGAAGCTTTGCCATTATGAAGACTGTATCGATAGCAGAGGAACTGAAAAACAATTCTTATCCGGGACGCGGAATTATCATTGGACGGACGCCGGACGGAAAGAAGGCGGTTACGGCATACTTTATCATGGGAAGAAGCGAGAACAGCCGCAACCGTGTGTTTGTAGAAGAAGGTGAGGGCATCCGCACACAGGCATTTGACCCGGCGAAGCTGGAAGATCCGAGTCTGATTATCTATGCACCGGTCCGTGTGCTGGGAAATAAAACGATCGTGACCAACGGCGATCAGACTGATACGATTTATGAGGGAATGGATCGCCAGATGACCTTTGAGCAGTCCCTCAGAAGCCGCGAGTTCGAGCCGGATGCGCCGAACTACACACCTCGTATTTCCGGTATCCTGCATATCGAGGATGGCGGTTACAACTATGCGCTGTCGATTCTGAAATCCAACGACGGCAATCCGGATTCCTGCCATCGTTATACATATGCGTATGAGAAGCCGGTTGCAGGCGAGGGACATTTCATCCACACCTATATGCACGACGGCAATCCGCTTCCGAGCTTCGAGGGTGAGCCGAAAAAGATCGAGATTCCGGACAGCCTGGATGAGTTTGCAGCGACACTCTGGGAGAATCTGAACCCGGATAATAAGGTATCTCTGTTTGTGCGCTATATTGATATTGCGACCAGAGAGACACAGACGAAGATCATTAATAAAAATAAGTAGGAACAGACTGGAAAATAGTTAAAAAAGTCAAAAACCGTCTGAAAATGAAAACAGGTCAGAGACAAAATTGTTTATACAGCATTTGAATCATGCGTTTAAATGGGTATACAGGAGGAATGAAGATGAACGAACTTGAGTTAAAATATGGATGCAACCCGAACCAGAAACCGTCCCGCATTTTTATGGCGGACGGCAGTGAGCTTCCAATCAAGGTACTTTGCGGCAAACCGGGATATATCAATTTCCTGGATGCGTTCAATGGCTGGCAGCTGGTAAGAGAACTGAAAGAGGCAACCGGGCTTCCGGCGGCAACTTCTTTTAAGCACGTTTCTCCGGCAGGTGCAGCGGTAGGACTTCCGTTAGATGAGACGATGCGTAAGATTTACTGGGTCGATGATATGGGAGACTTATCTCCGCTTGCGTGTGCATATGCCAGAGCACGAGGTGCAGACCGCATGTCTTCCTTCGGCGATTTTATTTCTTTGTCGGATGTCTGCGATGCAGATACGGCGCGCATCATCAAGAGAGAAGTATCGGATGGCGTGATTGCTCCGGGATATACCAAGGAGGCGCTGGAGATTCTGGAATCAAAGAAAAATGGCAAGTACAATGTCATTGAAATCGATCCGGATTATGTACCGGCTCCGGTGGAGCGAAAACAGGTATTTGGCGTGACCTTTGAGCAGGGTAGAAATAATCTGACAATCAACCGTGAGCTGCTGGAAAATATCGTGACTGAGAATAAAGAGCTGCCGGATAACGCGAAGATCGACATGATCGTATCTTTGATTACCCTGAAATATACACAGTCCAACTCTGTTTGCTACGTGAAGGATGGACAGGCGATCGGTATCGGCGCAGGTCAGCAGTCCCGTGTACATTGTACCCGTCTGGCAGGTCAGAAAGCCGACAACTGGTATCTGCGCCAATCTCCGCAGGTGTTAAATCTTCAGTTTGTGGATGGAATCAAGCGTGCAGACCGCGACAATGCGATCGATGTTTATATCGGAGAAGAATATATGGATGTGCTGGAAGAGGGCGCATGGCAGAAAACTTTCAAGGTAAAACCTCCGGTATTTACCCGTGAGGAAAAACGCGCATGGCTGGACGGCATGAAGGGTGTAACCATTGGTTCTGATGCATTCTTCCCATTTGGCGACAACATTGAGCGCGCGCACAAGAGCGGCGTTCAGTACATCGCACAGCCGGGCGGATCGGTTCGTGATGACAATGTAATCGAGGTTTGCAATAAATATGGTATTGTAATGGCATTTACGGGAATCCGTCTGTTCCATCATTAATGAAAAAGGGCGTGTGAA
>NZ_QUKS01000001.1:0-410110 GCF_003481165.1 Clostridium sp. TF06-15AC | reverse complement strand
TGAAAAAACTCTCGTTTTTTCACACGCCCTTTTTATTTCGAAATAAAGTGGCTATGATTTCTTATATTTTGCCTCATAATCCCGCAGGCTTACAAGCGCTTCTTTCGACATCGGAATCAGCGCGATCAAGTTGAAGACGGTCATCAGACCGACACCGACATCACCGAGATCCCAGACAAAGGTGTAGGCGGTCAGTCCGCCGACAAACATCATGATCAGGGCGAGAATCTTGTACGCCGTCTGGGCGGCCCAGGTGTCTCCGAAGAGGTAGCTCACATTGGAGCGGGCGTAGAAGAGGATGCCGATGAAGGTAGTGAAACTGAACAGCCACAGGATTACGGCTATGAAAATGACGCCTAATTCCCCGAAATGCCAGCTCATCGCCGCCTGCAGCAGATCCATGCCCTCCAGACCGGAGATTTTATCAGCCGGGACCAGCAGCATGATCATGGCTGTACAGGTGCAGAGAAGCGTGTCGATGAAAACGCCCATCGCCTGCATCAGTCCGACTTTGGCAGGATGGGAGGTTTCTGCCGTCGCTGCCGCACACGGGGCGGAACCGCTTCCTGCTTCATTGGAGAAAAGTCCCCGTTTGACACCGTTCATCAATACGGCGCCGAAGCCGCCTGCGATTGCCTGGCGCAGACCGAGTGCTTCCTCAAAAACGCGGGCAAAAACGCCTGGAAGCTGGCGGAAGTTCACGATAATTAAAAACAGGGTCAGGATAATGTAAATGCCTGCCATGATCGGAACCAGCAGATCCAGAACCCTGACGGAGGCATTTTTCCGAAGAATGATGACTGCCGCAAGGAGAACTAAAAACAGGCATGAGTAGATCGGCGGGATGCCGAAAGCATTCTTAAAAGAAGAGGTCACGGAATTACTGATGACCTGGCTGATACCGCACCAGCAGATCAGACCGGAGAGCGCAAACAGTACGGAGAGAAGGTTTTTCTTCGAAACCGGCGTTCCCTGCTTCTGGCGTTTGCTGTTGATCCAGTCGTGAATGTAGTAAGCAGGACCGCCGCGGTAACCGCCGTAGAGCGGATCCGGCTGTTTGTGAAGCTGGGCTAAGGTCGCCTCGATGAAAGCGGTTGCCGAACCGAGCAGCGCGGTTACCCACATCCAGAACAACGCACCGGCGCCTCCGGCGGAGAGAGCGGCAACGATACCGACAAGATTTCCCATACCAACGCGGGTCGCAGTTGACACGATCAGTGCCTGGAGTGCGGAGAGAGAGCCACCTTTGTGTCCGGTTTCGGCCTTTTCCAGCAGCGCACGCAGCATATCCGGAAGCATCCGGATCTGCAGGAACCGCGTTTGGATAGTACAGAAGATACCGGTCGGGACGAGCAGAAGAACCAGAAGCGGCAGGTTGATGGTTGTTCCGCCAGGAAGCGGCAGATGAATCCAGTCACCCCAGAGGAAATAGTAGGTTTTTTCGATTAAATTGATAATTGTGTTCATGTTTTCACCCCAAAATTTTATATAGTAAAGGTGCGCCCGCAGGTGCTTGACGCTTGATTGAAAGATAGTTATAATGAGTGGCAGGGAGTTTTCAGACTCTCAGTATCATAAGGAAAAGGAGAATTCATATGCAGTACGCAATTGCACATTTAGATCCGAATGAGGACAATCCTTCCATGGAAGAGAATCCATGCATTAATGTTGATTTTGAAAACGAAGAGGAATCATGTCTGGAAGCTGCAACCATGATGATGGATGAAGGCTACAAGATGGTAACTCCATTTTTCATTGAGGACGGCGGCAAAGCGGGCACATACTCCTGGGAGTATGTCAATGCCCATCTGGTTGTCCGTACCAAATAATGTTTCACGTTGTTGTTTAAAACTGTATTGTTTTAAAGTGTGTGAGACTTAAAATGCCGGAAAGAGAAGATCTTTCCGGTTTTTTATATTTACATGTTAGCTGTCCTTGCACGTTTATAATAACTATTTCTTGAATATGTAATTAAATCTACTTATTTATATTCCGTATTGTACCGCACAGTTGAGGAAAGTGCAAGGGGAAAATGAGGGATTGTTACTGGAATTTTAAATAAAGATAAATAGTAATAAGTTGAAAGTCGGGTGTAAATCTCCTATAATGGACAGAAGAATCCTCAGGCAGAAAATGGCATACAGGGAGGCAGATGGAGACGGAAAAGAAACAGACAGATGAAAAAAAGGAACTTCGAACCGGATTTACGACCGGAACCTGCGCGGCGGCGTGTACGCGGGCGGCGGTGTTGTTTCTCTGCACAGGGGAAGCACCTGCGGCGGCAGAGACAGTGACACCTTCCGGCGTTCGGGCGATTCTGCCGATTGTCCGGGCAGAGAGGGAGGAAGATAGCGCAGTATGCGGTGTACAGAAGGACTCCGGTGACGATCCGGATGTGACGAATGGGACATTGGTTTGTGCACGGGCCGTCCTGGCTTGTCATGATAGCATAACTGAAAGCGGTTACACAGACCCGGCGTATCCGGGAATTGAGGTAACCGGCGGCGAGGGCATCGGCATGGTGACGCGGGACGGTCTTTCGTGTCCGGTGGGGCATTACGCGATCAACCCGGTACCGCGGACGGCTATTTTCCGGGAGGCGGCTCTGGCACGCCGGGAGGCGGGCATGCCGGAGTTACCTTTGCGGATTGAGATTTCTATCCCTTCCGGGCGGGAGCTGGCGGAGAAAACGTTTAACCCGCATCTGGGGATCATCGGTGGTATCTCGGTGCTTGGAACAACTGGGATTGTGAACCCGATGAGTGAGGCGGCATTGGTTGAGACGATCCGGCTGGATATCCGGGTGCACGCCCAGGAGGATGTTTCGCTGTTGGCAGTGGCGCCAGGCAATTATGGAGAACGATTTTTAAAAGAAGAAACCGGGCTTTCGATGGAAAATTTCATCAAGTGCAGTAATTTTATCGGGACCAGCTTTAAAATGCTTTCACAGGAAGGAATTCACCAGGCGCTTTTGGCAGGGCATGTTGGAAAACTGGTCAAAGTGGCAGGTGGTGTGATGAATACACATTCCCGGTATGGTGACAGGCGGATGGAGATTTTGTCTGCATGCGCGCGGACCGTTGGATTTCCGGAGGCAGATGCCCTGCTGCCGATGAATACGACTGAGGAAGCGGCAGATTTCCTATATGAACATGGATATCTGAAACAGGTCATGGAGCAGGTGGCGAATCAGGTCAAAGCGGTATTGGAAGAAGAGAGCGGCGTTCAGACAGAGGTAATGCTATTTTCGAGCAATTATGGACTGATGGCGCGGACAGCTGGGGCGGATGCGTATGTGCGGGAGCTGCTGGAGATGGAGAGAGGCATGGAAGTAATGATAAATAGAAGAATCATAAATTACGAAAAGTTGAGATTCGAATATTAAATAAAAAAGGAGAAATCACATATATGGTATATTTCGTCGGAGCAGGTTCGGGAGCGCCAGATTTAATCACAGTGCGGGGAGCACGCCTTTTGAATCAGGCAGACCAGATTATTTACGCAGGTTCTCTGGTCAATCCAGAGCTTTTGGATTATAAAAAAGAATCAGCCGTTGTCTATGACAGTGCGAAAATGACGCTGGAAGAAGTGGTCGAAAAGATCCAAGAAGCGGAATCGAAGGGTAAGATGACGGTGCGGCTTCACACGGGCGACCCCTGCGTGTATGGTGCGATCCGGGAACAGATGGACGAGCTGGACAAGTTAAATATCTCTTATAAGGTATGCCCGGGCGTCAGCTCTTTCTGCGGCGCGGCATCTGCATTGAATCTGGAATATACCTTGCCGGGCGTTTCACAGAGCGTGATTATCACCCGGATGGCGGGGCGGACACCGGTGCCGGAGCGGGAGAGCATCGCGTCGTTTGCAGCGCATCATGCGACTATGGTTATATTTTTAAGCACGGGAATGCTGAAGAAGCTTTCGGAAGAGCTGATAAAGGGCGGATATGAGGCGGACACGCCAGCGGCGATCGTGTACAAAGCGACCTGGCCGGATGAAAAGCGGGTTGTCTGCACGGTTGCCACGCTTGCAGAGGCGGCAGAGCAGGAAAATATCAAAAAAACAGCTCTGATTATCGTCGGGGATGTGACTGCCCAGGCGGGATACGAGCGCTCACGTTTATATGCGCCAGAATTCACAACTGAATTCCGTCAGGGGACGGATGGTTTTGTATATGAGTAATAGAAAGGGATTGTTATAAATGGAGCAGTTGAAACTTCGGGTCAGGAACGGTATCTGCATTTGCTTTACTGCACAGGGAAAAGAAACGGCGACACGCCTGCTGGAGAAATTAAGCCAGCATATGGAAGAGGCGTTTGACTTTTTAGATTATACAGGATCCGAACATTCGAAACCGCTGAAACAGGTGGTCAAGGAAGCATTTCAGGAGAAGGAAGCAATTTTGTTTGTCGGGGCGGCGGGGATTGCAGTCCGTTTGATTGCGCCGTGGGTGCAGGATAAGCTGAAAGATCCGGCGGTGCTGGTGATCGATGAGCAGGGACGTTATGCGATCCCGATTTTGTCTGGACATGTGGGCGGATGCAATGAACTGGCAGAGGCAGCGGCGCAGATTCTGGGGGCAGAACCGGTAATTACGACGGCAACGGATCTGCGGCAGGCATTTGCAGTTGATGTATTTGCAGCGGAAAATGAGCTGGTGATCAGTGACCGGGAACTGGCGAAACAAATCTCTGCGGCGGAGCTGCGCGGTGAAAAAATTGGCTTTTTCAGTGATTATCCAGTAGATGGAATCGTTCCGGCAGAGATTACTCCGGGCGTATGGCAGAAGGAAAACATCTATGTGACGTTGAAACAGGGCGGATGCCCGAAAAATGCCCCAGCGTCTCTGGTGCGCCGGGATATGGTGATTGGGCTGCAGGAGAAGAAGGAACAGCGGGATGCAGCCAAAGCTGCGGCGGTAGTGGCAGTGGAAACCGGCGATTCGGCGAAGGCGGCTGAGATAGATATGTCTGTCGGAAAATCCGATATAGGATCGCTTGGGCAGAAAAGTAAGCAGAAGAAAGAGCAAAGTTATGAGCCGGAAAATGAATCAGGTACGCCGGAACTTCTGCGACTGTATCCGCGAACGGTTGTTCTTGGAATGGGATGCCGCCGGGATTCGTCCCTGAATGCTGTCCGGGAGATGGCAAGAGTGGCACTTTCTCGGGCGATGATTGATAAAAGTGCGGTGCGGGCGATTGCAACGGTGGATCGGAAGAAAAATGAGATGGCATTTCTGGCGCTTGCGAAGGAGTGGGATGTGGAACTGTGGAGTTTTACCCCGGAAGAGCTGGAGAGTGCCGGTACGAAGTTTGCAGAATCGCCGTTTGTGCGGAAGACAGTAGGGGTAGGAAATGTTTGTGAGCGTGCAGCCGTCATGGGGGTGCGCCGGATTTACCGGGAACGGGAGATGGATGAGAAAAATCTGCCTGCGATCGATCTGAGAGTACAGAAAATGGCGTTTAACGGTGTGACGGCAGCAGTAGCGGTTCCGGCATCGGAGCAAGTAAGGAGGCAGCAGTGGAAGAAAAAAAATTATACGTGATCGGAATTGGACCGGGGGCGAGAGAACAGATGACGGTCCGGGCAGACCGCATTTTACGGGAAAGCCAGGTGATCATCGGTTATACGGTATACGTGGACCTGGTAAAAGAATTTTATCCACAGGCGGAATTTCTGACAACGCCGATGCGCCAGGAAAAGGAACGCTGTGAGATGGCATTAAAAGCGGCGCAGGATGGTCGGAAAACAGCAATGATCTGCAGTGGGGACAGCGGCGTCTATGGCATGGCGGGGCTGGTGCTGCAGATGGCAGAGGCGTACCCGGATGTGAACGTGGAAGTAATTCCAGGAGTGACGGCAGCGCTGGGAGGCGGAGCCATTCTCGGTGCACCGTTGGGACATGATTTTGCGGTGATCAGCCTGAGTGACCTTCTGACGCCGATGGAAGTGATCGAAAAAAGGCTGCGTGCAGCGGCGGAAGCGGATTTTATTATCTGCCTCTACAATCCATCCAGCCGGAAACGCCACGATTATCTGGAGCGTGCCTGCCGGATTCTTTTAGAGTATAAAAGTGGTGAGACTGCCTGCGGATATGTACAGAATATTGGCCGCGAGGGCGAGGCGGTGCACCTTCTGACACTGGCAGAACTGGAAAAGACACCGGTGGATATGTTTACGACCGTATTTATTGGAAATAAGGAAACGCAGATGTTAAGTGGATGTCTGGTGACACCGAGGGGATACCGCGATGTGTAAAATATGGATATTTGGAGGAACGACAGAAGGGCGCCTGCTGGCGGAATATTGCAGCCGGGAAAAGATTGAGGCGTGGGTCAGCGTGGCTTCGGAGTATGGAGAAGAGCTTTTGCAGGAGGAGCTGATGGAGTCTGGGAATGCAGGGAATCCAGATTTGAACCATAATACTTGCCTTGCAAAGAAAAACTTGAAAACGGTTCAGGCATCCTCAGTGATAAAAGTCTTACGTGGACGGATGGATCGTTACCAGATGGAAGAATTTATCCGAAACCAGGGGATTCATCTTGTGATCGATGCAACCCATCCGCATGCCAGACTTGTTTCAGAAGAAATCCAGGAAGCGTGCGGACGGACTGGTGTCCGCCTGGAACGGTGCCTGCGCGCAGAGGGCGAACAAAACAAAGCACGTGATTGGGTCGAGGTTGATTCCATTCAGGAGGCAGTGTCATTTCTTTCTTCTGTTTCCGGCGTGATTTTTGCCACAACTGGCAGCAAAGAACTGGAAGCCCTGTGCCAGATACCAGATTATCAAAAACGGGTGTATGCGAGAGTGCTTCCAACTTCGAATGTTTTGAAGAAATGTGAAAAATTGGGGATAACTGGCAGCCATCTGATTGCGATGCAGGGACCTTTTTCCACCGAAATGAATACGCTATTTCTCCGACAGACAAAAGCGGAGTGGCTATTGACGAAAGATTCCGGGCGTGCGGGCGGATTTCAGGAAAAGGTAGAAGCGGCGCGTGAAAATGGAACCAGAGTGGTTGTGATCCGCAGACCGGAGGAGAATGGCATTTCGCTGGAAGAGGCGATGGAGGTGCTGAAGAAGGCGGATGAGGGGAAGGTTGGAGAGTTAAAAACACATTTGATTCTGGCGGGAATTGGCATGGGACAGCCGTCCCAGATGACAGGGGAAGTCCTTCGGGCAATTCGAGAGAGTGACGCCTTGATTGGCGCGGGGCGTATGCTGGAATCCGCGGAGAGAGCGCTGCAGAATGATTTGCTGATTAGCAAGGAAGGAAAAGCTGAAAACAGACAGGAATCAGCGGCTGCGGTGGAAAAAGAAACGAAGTGCTATAAAGCATATCTTCCTGACGATGTGATACAGATTGTATCGAAGCATCCGGAATGGAAGAAGGCGGTCATCCTGTATTCGGGTGATACCGGCTTTTTCAGCGGGGCATCCAGGATGGCAGAGCGGTTGCGGGAAGCTGGTTATCCATTTACCGTCTATCCGGGTACATCCTGTGTCAGTTATCTGGCGGCACGCCTGGGGACGCACTGGGAAGATGCGGCGATTTATTCCGCACATGGAAGAGAATTGTCTGTCGATCGGGTGATGAAACGTCTGTGTGATCCAGAAGAACCGGCTAAGCGTGCGTTTATCCTCATGGGCGGCAAAAATGGAGCTGGACAGTTTTGTGAACGTCTGACACAGGCGGGATATGGAAATGTACAGGTGACGGTTGGTGAAAACTTATCGTACCCGGAAGAGCAGATCCGGAGCGGGACCGCGGAAGAAATGAAAAAATTGGAATTTGCGGATTTGAGCTTGATACTGCTGGAAGTCACGGATGAAATAAAGAATGTAAAGCAGCTGAAAAGGTTTGAACAAGAAGATAAACGTTTGCTTTCTGCAGATTCTGTCGGAGTATTTCCACGTATCATGCTTGCCGCCCCCAAAAGCGGCAGTGGAAAAACCCTTCTGACTTGCGGGCTGCTTGAAGTCCTTCGCCGCCGCGGTCTGAATCCGATCGCGTGCAAATGTGGACCGGACTATATCGATCCAATGTTTCACCGCTATGTGCTCGGCATTCCTGGGCGAAATCTCGATAGCTTTTTTATGCCAGCGGAAGGCGTGCGGAAGGTTTTGGTGGATGCAGTGCGGGAAGAACAGGCGGGAATCGCAGTTTTAGAGGGTGTCATGGGCTATTATGACGGCTTGGGCGGAACAGAAACGTCCGCCAGCAGCTGGGAGATTGCAGAGATCACAGACACGCCGGCGATTCTGGTGCTGGACTGTAAGGGCGCATCGTTGTCGGCGGCAGCAATGGCATCTGGATTTTTACATTTCCGGAAAAAAAGCCATATTGCCGGAGTGATTTTGAACCGGGTTTCTTCGATGTATTATGAGCGGCTGGCGGCAGCCGTGGAAGAGGCGTCGGGGCTTCCGGTGCTTGGTTATCTGCCGGAATCCGAGGAATACCGCATGGAAAGCCGCCATCTGGGACTTTTTCTGCCGGGCGAGATCGATCGGCTGCGCGAGCGGATCGGGCGATTGGCAGATCAGATGGAAAAGTCGATCGCGGTGGAGCGGGTGCTGGAAGTGGCAGGGATGCTTCCATTGAGGATAGAAAACAAAGAGAAAGAAAAAGCAGAAAACGAATCAATGGAGGCGGAAAGTATAGCGAAATTCCCAGCATGTCAAGAGCAAAAAGTCACCTCGCGCGTCCGCATCGGTGTTGCCCGTGACGAGGCATTCTGCTTCTACTATCAGGAAAATTTCCGCCTTCTGGAACAGATGGGGGCGGAGCTGGTTTATTTCAGTCCACTGAGGGATAAAAAAATCCCGGACAGAGTGGATGGGCTTTTATTTGGCGGCGGTTATCCGGAGAATTATGCACGGGAGCTGGCAAAGAACGCGGCGATGCGTGAGAGTATCCGGCGGTCGATTGCGGCGGGAATGCCGTTTCTGGCGGAATGCGGTGGATTTTTATATTTACACCGTACTCTTGAAGGAAGCGATGGAAAACACTGGGAAATGGCTGGCGTTTATCCATTTGACGCTTACCGGACGAACCGCCTGCGCCGGTTTGGCTATGTGCGTCTGCTGACCTCATCCGGTCAGGAAATTCACGGGCATGAGTTCCATTACTGGGAGAGCGAAGATCCGGGCACCGACTGGGAGGCAGTCAAACCGACCGGAAACCGAAGCTGGCGCTGCATCCATGAAAAGGGAGGACAGATTGGCGGATTTCCGCATCTCTATTATGCATCCTGTCCAGATTTTTTGCGAAAATGGCTGGATGAATGTGCCAAAGGGAGTCAGCAAAAATATACCAATTGAGTGAATTTATATGAGAATTTAGAAAATGGGGAGTACCAAATGCGAGATGAATGGTTTATCCGGGGCAAGGTCCCGATGACGAAGAGTGAGGTGCGGACCGTGTCATTGTCCAAGCTGGAATTGTATGAGGACTGTGAGTTCTGGGACATTGGCGCGGGAACGGGTTCTGTCAGTGTGGAAGCGGCGGTAAGCTGTCCGGGGATTCATGTGTGTGCGTTTGAATATAAGGAAGAGGCGGTTGATCTGATCCGGGCAAATTGTGAGAAAGCCAGAACAGAGGCGGTCACGATCGTGCCGGGAAAGGCGCCGGAGACATTTGCACAGGTAAGTGTTCACCGACCGGATCGGGCATTTATCGGGGGAACAACCGGACAGATGCGCGAGATTCTGGATGAATTGTTCCGCTTGAACCCAGATATCCGAATTGTGATCAACCTGATTGCGCTGGAGTCTCTGACAGTGCTTATGAGTTACCTGAAAGAGCGCGGGATAGAGGCGGAGATTCTGTCCATGCAGATTGCAAAAGCGGAGAAGATTGGTTCCAGTCATTTGATGAAAGGGCAGAATCCGATCTATATCATATCACTGGGAGGAAATGAAGCGTGAAGAAAATGATTCAGCCAGAGGCATTAAAAGTGGGCGAGAATCGTATAAGCGCGAACGATGCAAGGAGTGTAAAATTAGATTTTGCACCAATGGAGGGAATCACGGGATACGTATTCCGGCAGGCGCATGCAGTCATTTATGGGGGCGTTGACCGGTATTACAGTCCGTTCATTGCACCAGGTTCCAGCCATAAGCTGACATCCAGGGAGAGGAACGATATTCTTACAGAGCATAATCAGGGATTATGCCTGATCCCGCAGATTCTGACGCATTCGGCGGAAGATTTTCTGTGGGTTTGCGAGGAACTGGCGGAGTATGGATATAGGACGGTTAATCTGAACCTGGGCTGTCCGTCGGGGACGGTGGTTACGAAGAAAAAGGGCGCGGGATTTTTAGCCGAGCCGGAAGATTTGAGCTTGTTTCTGGAGGAAGTCTGCAACGGATTGGAAAAAATCCACGCTGCGGATGGAAAGCCGGTGCGTTTGTCGATCAAAACCCGGATCGGCATGAAAGAAGCGTCTGAATTTCCACGCCTGCTCGCAATCTATAATCATTATCCGCTGGAAGAACTGATTGTACACCCGAGAGTGCGCGAGGACTATTATAAGGGGAAAATACGGATGGAGTCATTTGCGTATGCGCTGGAGCAGAGCCGCTGCCCGGTCAGCTATAATGGAAATCTTTTTTCGGCGGCGGATGCGTCTGCACTTATGAAAGAAATTGTAGGACAAGATGAAGCATCTGATAGCGGTAAAACGCAGAAAAAAATGAAATTAGCCGCACTGATGTTTGGGCGCGGTGCGGTTGCGAGCCCGTGGATTTTTGGAGAGGTGCGGAATCTGCCATCCTCGAATCATCTCCAATCTTTCCAGCAGTTCCACGATCGCCTCCTGACCGGTTATGCAGAAATCATGTCCGGCGACCGGAATACTTTGTTTAAAATGAAGGAACTCTGGTACTATTTCCAGTGCCATTTTCCGGGATGTGAAAAAGAATTGAAGAGGATTAAGAAGGCACAGAAGCTGTCTGACTACCGGGCTGCTGTTCAGGCGATGTTTGCGAGCGGGCGGTTTGTGGAAGGCGGCTTTCGCAACCCGGCACTATAGGATTGGTACCGGGCTGTCCTGTAACCATCCTTTCATTCAGGCAGTACAGTGTTGCGAATATCAAATTTTACACAGATTTTACATTTCCTGCTGGTTATTTTTACATTTATTTGATATAGTGAAGACATACTATGTGTAAAGATCAAAAGATGATGGGAGAATATGTATGTCTATTAGTACTTTGGGAACACTCTTTCAGTTCATTGGAGGACTGGGAATGTTCCTGTATGGAATGGAGTCGATGGCGGATGGTCTGCAGAAGTTTGCGGGCAACCGTTTACAACGTGTGCTTGAGATCCTGACTTCGAACCGCTTGCTGGGCGTGCTGGTGGGCGCGGGCGTTACCGCGATCATCCAGAGTAGTTCCGCGACGACGGTTATGGTCGTTGGTTTCGTAAATGCCGGAATTATCAATCTTCTGCAGGCGACCGGCATCATCATGGGTGCCAACATTGGTACGACTGTGACGAGCTGGATTGTGTCGATGAGTGAGTGGGGCGAGGTGTTAAAGCCAGAGTTCTTTGCACCGGTTCTCTTCGGTATCGGCGCATTCATCACGATGTTTGCGAAGAGCCACAAGAAAAAAGAGGGTGCCGAAGTCCTGATCGGTTTTGCACTCCTGTTTATCGGTCTTTCTTTCATGTCCGGTTCGATTGAGCCGTACCGGGATGCGCCGATCTTCTCCGAGTCCTTCCGGGTACTGGGACAGAATCCACTTTTAGGTATTTTAGTCGGTCTGGCAGTTACCGCAATCATCCAGAGTAGTTCCGCGTCCGTCGGTATTTTACAGATGCTGGCGATCAACGGCATGGTAAACTGGCAGTCAGCAGTCTTTATTACATTGGGACAGAACATCGGTACCTGTGCGACCGCGCTGTTATCCTGTATCGGTACGACCCGTACGGCAAAGCGTGCGGCGGTCATTCACCTTCTGTTCAATGTGACGGGTGCAGTTGTATTTGGCGTCGCTTTATACATCGTGTTTATGATGAATCCGGAGCTTGCGATGACGCGTGCGGACAGTGTGGGAATTTCGATTTTCCATACGATATTTAACGTTGTCAACACCTGCATTATGTTCCCGTTTGCCGGTTTCCTGGTAAAGGCATCGGATGTGATTGTTCCGAAGCCGAAGGAGACAGAGAAAGAGTGGTCGGCAAACAGTGTCGAGACCGAGATGATCCGTCACTTAGACGACCGTATCCTCGAAACTCCGTCCTTTGCGATTGAGACGGCGTGCAACGAGGTTGTCAACATGGGTAAGGTAGCGGTTGCCAACTTAAAAATAGCGACAGCAGCCTTAGTAGATGCAGATGATAATTTTTGTGAACAGGTATTTGAAAATGAAGAGACGATCGACCGCATGGAGAAAATGCTGACCGAATATCTCTTAAAGATCAACAACCTCTCCTTGAATGATGAACAGCATCTTCTCGTTAAGAATATGTATTATACAATCGGTGATCTTGAACGTGTCGGTGACCACTGTGAAAACCTGGCAGAGCTTGCTAAGAAGCGGATTGAGAATGTGAATATTGATTTCTCGGATCTGGCGCTGAAAGAGCTGCGGACGATTGCAGATGCAACGCTTAAATCGGTCGAGGCGTCCGTGGAGGCACGTCAGGCGCATGACATGCAGAAAGTACGTCAGACTGCCCGCTGGGAGGAAGAGGTTGACAATATGGAAGAGGAGATGCGCGAGAGCCATATGAATCGTCTTTCCAATGGAGAATGCAAGATTGAGGGCGGTGTTATCTTCCTGGATGCACTGGCAAATTATGAGAGAATCGCGGATCATGCCAAGAATGTAGCTGGCTACGTAAAGGAAGAGATGCAGTAATGAAATATCGGATATATGTGATTGAGGATGATGAAAATATCCGGAATCTGATCTGCGTGGCACTGGAAAACTTCGGTTACTGCGCCAGCGGATTTGAGACGGCAGAGGAAGCGCTTGACAACCTCTCGGCCCTGCTCCGGAGAGGCGGGGAGGCGCAGCGGGAGTATCCGGCGATGTTTGTATTCGACTGGATGCTGCCGGGGATGGACGGCATGGCGGCGATCCGCAAAATCCGGGAGATGCCGGACTTTTCCGCAGCCCCGGTCCTGATGCTGACGGCAAAGGATCGTGAGATGGATATTGTACAGGGACTTGACAACGGTGCTGACGACTACATGACGAAACCGTTCGGTATTCTGGAGCTTTCGGCGCGCGTCAGAAACCTTTTAAAGCGGGTGGAACCTGCAAAAGAGGAGGTTTCCAGCCTGACGATCGGTGAAGTCAGCATCAACCGGGAGACGCGGGAGGTGATTGCCTGCGGCGACCGGACGGAGCTGACGCTCAAAGAATTTGAACTTTTAACATATCTCATGGAACATATCAACCGGGTGGTGACGCGCGACGAGCTTCTCGATCATATCTGGGGCTATGACTATGATGGGGAGACGAGAACGCTGGACATGCACATCAAGACACTCCGGCAGAAGCTGCATGATGCCGGAGCCCAGATCAAGACAGTGCGCGGCGTGGGCTATCGGTTTTTAAAGGAAAAAGAAGCGGGAAAGTGATGAAACGATGCGAAAAGCGATTTTGACGAAATTTATTCATCTGTTATTCCTGGCGCTGGTTCTGAATACATTTATCGCTCTGGTGGTTACCAGCAGTGTATTGCTCAAACGGTCAAGGGAGGACATGCATTTTGCATTGGAATCCGTTGACCGTATGTTGGATTATACGGGGAATGTGGAAGAACAGCTGATGGATTTGAGCGACCTTACGAACGACAATAATAGCCGTTATACGCTGATCCGGATGGATGGCACGGTGGTGGCTGATACGGAAGTAGCGCAGGTGAATCAGATGGAAAATCATCTGGAGCGCAAGGAAGTGAAGGATGCGCTGGCGACGGGCTATGGATATTCGGTGCGCCGTTCTGGAACGTTAGGAATGCAGATGGCGTACGCGGCGATCCGTTCATCGGACGGCAAATACATACTGCGCCTTTCTGCCTGTTCAACCGGTTTGGGTGAATATATCCTGATGTTGATTCCGGCCGCTTTTTTGAGCTTTGGAATAGCTTTTTTTGCATCGGCAATGGAGGCGGAACGGTTTTCCCAGTCAATCACGCGTCCTTTGCAGGAAATTTCCAGCGAAATGGTGCGGATGGATGACGACTACACGCGTTTTCAGTTTGAAAAATGCCCGTATGAGGAGATCAATGTCATCGCGGACACGACGACGCGGATGTCCCGGAATATGAAGAAATATCTGGAGCGCATTGAGAAAGAAAAACAGATCCGGCAGGAGTTTTTCAGCAATGCATCGCATGAGCTGAAAACACCGATCACTTCGATCCGCGGTTATGTCGAGCTTTTGGAAAGCGGCATGGCACAGGATCCGGACACGGCACATGATTTTCTGGGACGCATAAAAAAAGAGGCAATGCGGATGACGAACCTGGTGGATGATATTTTGATGATCTCCCGTCTGGAATCGCGCGGTGCGAAAGCAGATATTGTGACAATCCGCACGGTGGAACTGCTGGAGGACAGCCTGTCTTCGATTGCCGCGCAGGCGGCGTCGCGCGGCATCACAGTCCATAAAGAGTGCGAGAATTTCACAATTCGTGCCGATCTGCGCCAGATGCAGGAGCTGTTTAACAATCTGTTGACAAACGCGGTCAAGTATAACAACGAGGGCGGCGAAATCTGGGTGCAGGTCAAGCACTGGGGCGCGGATATGATACTGACGGTCCGCGACACCGGCGTCGGCATCCCGGCGGAGAGCCAGAGCCGTATTTTTGAGCGGTTTTACCGGGTGGATAAAGGGCGCAGCCGCAAACAGGGCGGCACCGGGCTTGGTCTTTCGATCGTCAAGCATATCGTGAATTTTTATCATGGAAGCGTGAAGGTAGAGTCGGAAGTCGGAAAAGGTTCAACGTTTACGGTGAAACTGCAGATCGCGGAAGCAAAATAAAAAAGAGTCAACCTGAATTCCCTATAAAATAGCGGAATTTTAGGTTGACTCTTTTTGGAGTTTGTAGTATGATTGCTTTAAAGCGTAACAGTTCAGCTCTTTAAAGTGAAAAATAAATCATGGTTTGATGCATAAGAGGAAAATCTGTTACATACGTTGAAAAGGTTCAGGAGGATGATATTATGAGAAAGACAAAGAAATTAGCAGCCCTGATGCTGGCTGGCGCGATGGCGGCATCCCTGGCAGCCTGCGGAGGACAGACAGCAAGTACGGACACGACAGCAGCGGAGTCCGCAGACGGAGAAGAAAGCAAAGAGGCAGAGCAGACAGCAGACGGCGAGACCTATAAGATTGGCGTATTACAGCTGACCCAGCATGTGGCACTGGATAAGACCAATGAGGGCTTCGTGGCAGCGCTGGACGATGCAGGCATCAAATACGAGATCGACCAGCAGAATGCAGCTGGCGAGCAGTCTGCATGCCAGACGATCGCAGAGAAACTGGTCAACGATAAAGATGATTTGATTTTTGCAATCGCAACCCCGGCAGCACAGGCAGTTGCAGGTGTGACGGATTCGATTCCGATTCTTGTAAGCGCCGTTACCGATCCGGCGGCTTCCGGTCTGGTAGAGAGCAACGAGGTTCCGGGCGGCAACGTATCGGGTACTTCTGATCTGACTCCGGTTAAAGAGCAGATTGACCTGATGCAGCAGATTATTCCAGATGTAAAGAAGGTCGGACTTCTGTATTGCAGCGCGGAGGCAAACTCCGTTCTTCAGATTGATATGGCGAAAGAAGCACTCGACACAGCCGGTATTGAGTATGAAGATTACACCGTTTCCAATTCCAATGAGATTCCTACCGTTGTAGAATCTATGGTTGGCAATGTAGACTGCGTATACACACCAACCGACAACATGATCGCAGCTGGTATGGCAACCGTAACGATGGTAACAAATGAGAATAAACTTCCGGTTATCTGCGGCGAGAAGGGCATGGTAGATGCAGGCGGTCTTGCTACTTACGGTATTGATTACTACCAGTTAGGCTACATGACCGGTGAACAGGCCGTTAAAATCCTGACTGAGGGCGCCGATATTTCTAAGATGCCGATCGGTTATCTGGACGCTTCCAAGTGCGAGCTGAGTGTCAATGAAGAGACAGCACAGACGCTGGGAATCGATGTATCTGGACTTGAGAAATAAAGAGTACCAGAAAGACCTAAACTTCAAATGAGATGGACTGTCAGATCAGAAGCATAAAATAAATATGCCGATCTGGCAGTCTTTACAGTTAATCAGATGAAGAAAATACAAAACACAGGGAGGTAAAAGTTTGAGCGGTTTATTAGTATCCCTGCAGGGCGCGGTTGCACAGGGCGTTCTTTGGGGAATCATGGTATTGGGAGTTTACATTACATTCCGCCTGATGGATATCGCGGATATGACGGTAGACGGAAGCTTTGCGCTGGGTGCCTGCGTTTGTGCAGTCCTGGTAGTCAACAAAGGAGTAAATCCGGTGCTGGCACTTTTAGTTGCAGTGGCAGCCGGTGTCGTGGCTGGTGCGGTAACGGGTATTCTTCATACTGTATTTGAGATACCAGCGATTCTGGCAGGAATTCTGACCCAGATTTCCCTCTGGTCGATCAACCTCCGGATCATGGGAGGAAAGAGCAATCTGCCGCTTCTGAAAGTCAAGACACTTATCAGTGGTCTGGCTGCTTCCTTCGGGATGACCCAGGCACAGGCATCGATGATCGTTGGAATTGTGCTGGCGGTGGCGGCTATTCTGTTTCTTTACTGGTTCTTCGGAACCGAGATCGGAAGTGCGATGCGTGCAACTGGTAACAACGAGGATATGGTGCGCGCGCTGGGCGTGGACACTCGTATGACGAAGCTTTTATCCCTGATGGTCAGCAACGGCCTGGTCGCTCTCTCCGGCGCACTCGTCTGCCAGAGCCAGAAATATGGTGATGTTGGAAGTGGTACGGGTGCGATCGTCATTGGTCTGGCGGCGATCGTCATCGGCGAAGTCCTGATGGGACGATTGACCTCTTTTTATTGGAAACTGACCTCCGTGGTTGTCGGTTCGGTCATTTACTTTGTGATCCGTGCGGTTGTACTCCGCATGGGTATGGACGCAAACGACATGAAGCTGCTCTCTGCTGTCATTGTAGCGCTGGCACTCTGTGTTCCGGTAGCACTCGCTAAATATCGGCTGAGAAAAGATTATTCAGAAGGGGGCGAGGAGTAATGCTGACGATAACAAATGTAAAGAAAACCTTTAATAAAGGAACTGTTAATGAGAAAAAAGCCTTAAACGGTATCAACTTGCACCTGGCACCGGGCGATTTCGTGACGATCATCGGCGGAAACGGTGCTGGAAAATCCACCATGTTAAATATGATCGCAGGCGTATATCCGATTGATTCCGGTAAAATCGAGATCGACGGTGTAAACATATCCAGGGAACCAGAATACAAACGCGCTAAATATATCGGCAGAGTCTTCCAGGATCCGATGCGCGGCACCGCTGCCAATATGGAGATACAGGAAAACCTTGCCATGGCACTGCGCCGCGGCAAATCCAGAGGACTCGGCTGGGGCATCAAAAAGAATGAAAAGGACTTCTACCGTGAGGCATTGGCACAGCTCGATCTGGGGCTTCAGACCCGTATGACCAGCAAAGTGGGCTTACTCTCCGGCGGACAGCGCCAGGCGCTCACCCTTCTGATGGCGACCCTCCAGAAGCCAAAGCTCCTTCTTTTAGACGAACACACCGCCGCCCTCGATCCCAAAACAGCCCGCAAAGTCCTCGATCTCACCGAAAAGATTGTAGATGAACAAAATCTGACCGCGCTTATGGTTACCCATAACATGAAAGATGCGATTCAGATCGGCAACCGTCTGATTATGATGCACGAAGGTCGGATTATCTACGATGTAGCAGGGGAAGAGAAGAAGAATCTGCAGGTAGAAGACCTGTTAGAGAGATTTGAAAAGGTAAGCGGAGAAGAATTTGCGAATGACCGTATGATGCTTGCCAAATAAGCAGGGGGTATAAGATTTGAAGGCTTTTATCAAAATCATTAACCGATAACAGACAAAAAATATACGGAATGAAAAGTGGGTTAACAAATTAAAAACCACGACTATAAGTGAGAAAGAATGCCCTCCGGCGGCGCGAGCGGTCGGAGGGCATTCTTTCGGACTAAGCAGCCGCGCATTCTCCTCCCATATTTCCAACTAATTCCACCTTTCACGACTTAACCGTTTATCTACAACTTAACACTTCTGTAATAATTCATTTATAGAAAATTCATTTTTTCCTCCACATCCTTCCTTGGCAATTCCCTACGAATATGATAAAATAAAAATTACGTTTAAGACGTTTAAGATATTAAGTCATAATTTCAAGAAAAATCAGGAGCGATCCATATGTTAGAAGAAGAAAATAAAAAAGAAACGCAGGAGTCAGAACAGGTGCCAGCGGCGGAGCGGATTCAAGAGCCGGAAGCAGTTCAGAGTCAGGAATCAGAGCCAGCTCAGGATCAGACACCAAAGCCGGTCCGGGAATCCGCGGGACATTCGCGCAGGCGTCAGGGCGAAGATAAGAGTCAGAACCTGCGCTTCGGAGTGATAGCAGCAGGAGTGGTAATTGCCCTTGCAGTTGCAGCGTTTGCAGGCAAGTCCCTGCTCAGCCGTCAGGCGGGAGCCGGAACTGCAAAGAATGGGGCGGCGACAGCATCAGAGCTTTCGAAGGACGAGGCATCCGAAGAGTCCAGAGCAGAGGAGATCAAAGAGAAAGAAGCAGTGGTAGCTTCCTATAAAAATCTGGGTATCGTGCAGGTGTCTGGTTATCTGAATATGCGTGAGACGGCGAGCACGGATGGCAACATCATCGGCAAGCTGATGGGCGACAGTGCGTGTGAGATCGTGGATGATTCAACCGAAGGCTGGTATCAGGTCGAATCTGGCGGTATTTCCGGTTATATCAGCTCAGAGTTTGTTCTGACCGGGGATGAGGCGAAGAAAAAAGCGTTGGAACTGGTTGAAAAGCGGGCGCTCATCACGGCAGATTCCCTGAACATCCGAAAAGAGCCGAACACGGAGTCTGAGGTTGTCGGTCAGGCATTGAAAAATGAGCGCTATGTGGTCGAGGGTGAGCCGGAGAATGGCTGGATTCAGATTTCGAGCGGTTATATTTCCACGGATTATGCGGAGATCAAATACGCACTCAATGAGGCGCGGAAGCTGGATATGCGTGCGATGGTGCTGAATTTATACAAAAATCTAGGTATTTCCAGTGTGGATAATTACTTGAATGTGCGCGATCAGCCAAGTGAGGATGGCAATATCATCGGTAAGATGACGAGCAAGTCTGCCGGAGAGATTCTGGAGACGAGCGAGGACGGCGGCTGGTATAAGATCCAGTCGGGTCCCGTCACTGGATATGTGAAGGCGGAGTATATCCTGACAGGAGATGCGGCGAAGCAGGAGGCGATGGAGGTTGCAGAACTGATGGCGATCGTTTCAACCGACCGCCTGAATGCCCGCACGGAGCCGAGCACGGATGCGCCGATCTGGACGCAGATCTCTAACAATGAGCGTTACGACGTTATAAGCCAGCAGGATGGCTGGGTCGAGATTGCGCTCGATACGACGAGTGCGTATGTGGCGACTGATTTCGTAGATGTGCGTTATGCATTGCCGGAGGCGATCCCATTTACCCCATTAAAAGAAAAAGAATCCTTGCGGACCCAGATTGTCAACTATGCGCTTCAGTTTGTCGGAAACCGTTATGTCTGGGGCGGTAATGACCCGCATTCGGGTGTGGACTGTTCTGGTTTTACAAAGTATGTATACAGCCATGTGGCGGGCGTGTCCCTGCCGCGGGTGTCCCGGGAACAGGCGCGGACGGGTACGAAGATTGATTCTTCGAAGATGCGTCCGGGCGATCTGATTTTCTATACGAATCGCAAGGGAACGGTCAACCATGTGGCGATGTACATTGGCAATGGTCAGATCGTCCATGCGGCGAGCCGGAGAAGCGGCATCAAGATTTCTACCTGGAATTACCGGAATCCGTACCGGATTGTCAATATGCTGGGAGACTGATAGGGGGAGGATAAGATGGAAGAGCAAAAGACAGAAGATTATAAAGAACGCCTGCAGAAAGCACGTCAGAGACGAAATGGCAAAGATCCGATGCACTGGTTCATGATCGGGGGCTGTGCCGTCATTGTGGTGCTGGCTCTGGTTATCATCGTGAAGCTGGCACAGGGCGGCACCTTCGGAGGTTCTGGAAACGCCCGGGTGGCATCGGCATCCGAGGCAGAGGTGCAGGAAACCGTGATCGGAGAGACGCTGCCGGAGGATGAGGAACAGGCAAAAGAGGACGAAGAAAAGAAAAATGTAGTCGAGTCCTACCAGAATCTGGGTATTGTGGATGTATCTGGTTATCTTAATATGCGTGAGAGCGCCAGTACAACCTCCGATGTCATTGGCAAACTGATGGGCGGCAGTGCGTGCGAGATTCTGGACGATTCCCAGGAAGGCTGGTATCAGATATCTTCCGGCGGTCTGGAGGGCTACATCAGTTCAGAATTTGTACAGACCGGCGAGGCGGCAAAAACAGAGGCATTTGAGCTGGTCAAGAAGATGGCGGTCATCACGACTGACAAGCTGAATATCCGGAGTGAGCCGAGTGAGGACGCGCAGGTGCTGGAACAGGCGCTGAAAAATGAGCGTTATTCCATTGTCAGCGAGCAGGACGGCTGGATTCAGATCAGCGGGGGCTATATTTCAGCGGATTATGTGGATGTGCGCTATGCGTTAAATGAAGCGCGTAAGCTGGATCTGCGGACGATGGTTCTCAATATGTATGACAATCTGGGTATTTCCAATGTCAATAACTACTTAAATATCCGCGTGGAGCCGAAGGAGGATGCGAAGATCATCGGTAAGATGACGAGCAAGTCCGGTGGTGAGATTCTGGAAACGACCGAGGATGGCGGTTGGTATAAGATCAAGTCCGGTCCGGTTACTGGCTATGTTAAATCCGAATTTATTCTGACTGGAGATGCGGCGAAGCAGGAGGCACTGCAGGTTGCACAGCTGATGGCGATCGTATCAACTGACCGTCTGAATGCCCGTACGGAGCCGAACACGGACGCGCCGATCTGGACGCAGATTTCCAACAGCGAGCGGTATTCGGTTATGAGCCAGCAGGATGGCTGGGTGCAGATTGCACTGGATGAGACGAGTGCCTATGTAGCGACTGAATTTGTCGATGTCCGGTATGCGTTAAATGAGGCGATCGAGTTTACACCGGTTGAGGAGACCCCGGAGCCTGAGACCAAGGCGGCGAGCAGCAAGGGAGGCTCTGGAAGCAAGAGCAGCAGTAACGGTGGTTCTGGCAGCCAGAAAGCATCTTCAAGCGGCTCCTCCAAGCGTGCGCAGATCGCAAACTACGCGACTCAGTTCCTTGGGAATCCGTATGTATGGGGCGGTACCAGCTTGACAAATGGTACGGATTGTTCTGGATTTACGATGTCGGTTATGGCACACTTCGGCGTCGGCCTGCCGCATCATTCGGGTTCCCAGGCGGGAGCAGGAAGAAGTATCAGTTCTTCCCAGATGCGTCCGGGTGATCTGATCTTCTACACAAACAGCGGTGGAACGATCAACCATGTAGCACTCTATATCGGCGGCGGGCGCGTGTGCCATGCATCGAATGCAAGGGATGGTATCAAGATTTCCACCTGGAATTACCGTACCCCGGCGAAGATCGTCAATGTACTGGGCGATTAATTCCATGGAAAGTCAATAAAAATTATTTGAAAGAGAGCAGGGAGAAAAGGCAGCTTTTCCCAGCTCTCTTTTTTCTGTTTCATAGGAAATTGTGTCCTATGAAATAAAAAACGCTCCGCGGGGATGCGCACTCGCGCGAAGCAGAACCATGTCGCAAGTGACCGCGCGAGACGCCCGAATGTGCCAAGGCACATCCTTGTTTGTATAAAAAGCGGTTTCGGTGAATAAAGATAATAGGAAGACAGAATACTAAGAATGAATTAGGCAGTTGAGAAAAAACATTGAATCCGCGTGTAAGATGGAAAGAGCGCAGAAAAGAGGAAAATATGATTCGGGCAAATCGTGAAAACAGGGAATGGGAAAATGAAGCGTGGGACAAGCAGGCAGATAAGGCGGGAGAAAGTCGGGAACAGGCGCAGGAGGATCCGATTCAGAAGCGTGAAAATGGACAGACGGATATTACGGGAAAGAATGGCAATCACATTGAATTAATCTCGATCATCGGAGAGATAGAGGGACATGAAAATCTGTCCGGCAATACGAAAACGACGAAATATGAGCATATTCTGCCTAAGCTGGCGGAGATCGAGGAGAGCGGTGAGACGGAGGGAGTTTTAGTCCTGATTAACACGGTGGGCGGCGATGTAAGCTGTGGACTGGCACTGGCGGAGATGATTGCTTCGCTCAGCAAACCGACCGTTTCACTGGTCATCGGAGACAGCCATTCGATCGGTGTGCCGCTCGCAGTGGCGGTCGATCACTCTTTTATTGTCCCGACCGGGACGATGATGGTACATCCGGTACGGATGACGGGGATGGTGATCGGTGCCGTGCAGACGTATGATTATTTTGAAATGATTCAGGATCGTATTTTAAGCTTTGTGTCCGGACACAGTCAGATCTCCTATGAGCGCCTCCGGAGTCTGATGCTCAATACGGAGATGATGACAAAAGATCTGGGAACGGTCCTGGTTGGCGGGGAGGCGGTCCAGGAGGGACTGATCGATGAATGCGGCGGGATCCGGGAAGCGCTTGCATGGCTGAACCGGGCGATCGATGGGAAGAAACAAGAAATAGATGCACACGACCGGATGACGAAGACGGATTTTAGTGAAAATCTGAAAAGAAAGTAGAACATACGTGCGAAAATTTTAGGAAAGCGTTGCTTTTTTCCCTGAATTTGGGTATACTGAATGAGATAATAAGAATGTAAAATGAGAAAAGCAGTCTGCGGGAGGCTGTATTTTGTGAAACAGGAGGAACCGCAGATACATGGGAAATGTTGGAGGCATGAGACAGGTGGCAGATACAAGCAGGAAAAGACAGAGTACAGAGCGTGCCGGGGAGACAGCTGGGACAGAGAAAAAAGCCGGGCGATCCAGAAAGTCCCCTGCGGCGAAGAAAGCGGAGGAGACGCTGAACGAGAAAAAGAGTAGGGGGAAGAAGAAAGCTTCGTCTGGAAAAGGCACCGCGAAAGGAACAGGAAGCCGAAGCCGCGCCAGCCAGGCGCCGGAGCCGGTGGAGAAAAGTGGTACAGGGGCATTTATGGGAACGGAAGTGGCGATTATTGTATCATTTGCAATATCGGTACTTTTGTTTTTGAGCAATTTCGGGCTTTGCGGCTTTGTCGGAAGTTTTCTGCGATCGACTCTGCTTGGCGTATTCGGCGTGATGGGGTATCTGGTGCCATTCCTTTTATTTATGGGAACTTGTTTTTATCTTTCAAACCGAGGCAACCAGAAAGCCGTAGCCAAGTTGGTGGCGGTTGGCGAGGTGCTTCTGGCATTTTGCGGACTTTCCCAGCTTCTCATGGGAGGCGGTCAGCATCTGGACTGGAATCTGGGCGATTATTACGCGCAGGCAGGTGGAGGCGGATTTATCGGTGGCATTCTGATGTTGCTGTTGTGCGGAACAGTGGGAACGATCGGAGCAGTTCTGATTCTGCTGGTGCTTTTGGCACTCGGTGCTGTGTGCATTACGGAGCGTTCCCTGGTAAACTTCGTTAAACAGGGCAGCGGAAGGGCATATGAGTATGCGAAAGAAGATATGAGCCGCCGCCGTGAGATACATGAGGAGAAAAAGGAAGAAAAACGCCGTCTGCGGGAGGAGCAGCGGGTCCGTGGCGTTGATCTCGAGGGCGCCAAGCTGACCGAGCTGCCAGTGATGCGGAATTTCTCGGAAGGAGTCCCGGAGGGAACCGTGCTGGGACCGGAGGATGCACCGGAGGAATTCCGTGAGATGCATGGAAGGCAGGAAAACTTGCAGGATGAGGCCGTGGCTTATGATGATTGGACCGATGTTCCGGCAGAGGGAAAAAATCTGGCACAGGATTCCGGACAGGGAGTAGAGAAGAAGAATCCGGCAGATGTATTTCGCGGTCAGATATTTCACGGCGGCGGAGCGGTAGAACCGGAACCGGTGGAGTATGAAGAAGATCCGGTGGAGTGCGAAGAAGAACCAGTGGAATCGGAGCAGGATCCATATGCATACGCTGGTTCAGAATCCCAGCTTCAGGAAGAAGCGGAGCGCGAGACGGCGCGGGCGGTAAGAGAGACAGAATTTGCAAAGGAGCCCGCAGAGACAGAGGACAGTGCGAGCGACCAGCTGTTGAAACGCCTGTATGTACGCCGTGATACCCGGACGATGGAAGAATTTGCCGGCAGCGAGAGCCGGAAAGGTCCAGGCTATTATCCGGTAGAGACACGGGAGAAACCGGCTGCGGAGGCGGCGTCCGGTTTGACCGCAGAGGAGGTTCATACAGATTTAGGGCGTCAGGATGTCTTTGAGCCATCGGAAAACGAGTGGGAAACCGTTTCGATGGGGAATGAGGATGAATGGAACGAACCTATATCTGGGGAAACGGATTCCGAACCAATCGATGGCTATTATAAGACGCTGGAATCAGAGCGGGGCGAGACAAAGGGCAGTTTCTTTGTCCCGGAGGATTCCAAAACGGTCGTGACCGCATCCGGAAAGGTGATCGAGACAGATACAGAGGCGATACAGAAAAAACTGGAGCAGAAACGGGAAGAACGAAAAGCACTTCCAGTTGAGGAACTGACGGTTCCAGAGCAGATCGAGCGCAAGGAAGAGGAAGAAAAGAAGATCCAGAAAGAATACATATTCCCGCCATTGACTCTTTTAAAACGCGGCACGGGACAGACCGATTTTTCGGATCAGGAGTACCGGGAGACAGCGATCAAGCTGCAGCAGACGCTCCAGAACTTCGGCGTGGGCGTGACGGTTACAAACATCAGCTGTGGACCGACGGTTACCCGCTATGAGCTTCACCCGGAGCAGGGTGTCAAGGTCAGCAAGATTGTAGCGCTGGCGGATGATATCAAGTTAAATCTGGCAGCGGCGGACATCCGTATCGAGGCACCGATTCCTGGCAAGGCGGCGGTCGGTATCGAGGTTCCGAACAAGGAGAACCATGTGGTTCTGCTGCGCGATCTGCTGGAGTCAGAGGCATTTAAGAAATATCCGTCCCGGCTGGCATTCGCGGTCGGAAAAGATATCGCAGGTCAGACGGTTGTCAGCGACATTGCGAAGATGCCGCATCTTCTGATCGCGGGTGCGACCGGATCGGGTAAATCAGTCTGCATCAATACGCTGATCATGAGTGTGATTTATAAAGCGAAGCCGAGCGAGGTCAAGCTCATCATGATCGACCCCAAGGTGGTTGAGTTAAGTGTATACAACGGTATTCCGCATCTTCTGATTCCGGTTGTGACCGACCCGAAAAAGGCGTCCGGCGCCCTCAACTGGGCGGTGGCAGAGATGACCGACCGTTACCAGAAGTTTGCAAAATACGGTGTGCGCGATCTTAAGGGTTTCAATGCCAAGGTTGAGTCGATTGCGGATATCGACGATCCGAAGAAACCGGAGAAACTGCCACAGATCATCATTATCGTGGATGAGCTTGCCGATCTGATGATGGTAGCGCCGGGCGAAGTAGAAGATTCGATCTGTCGTCTGGCACAGCTGGCGCGTGCAGCGGGCATTCATCTGGTGATTGCGACGCAGCGACCATCGGTCAATGTCATCACCGGTGTGATCAAGGCAAATATTCCGTCGAGAATTGCTTTTTCCGTCTCTTCCGGAGTGGATTCCCGTACCATTATTGATATGAACGGCGCGGAGAAACTGCTCGGAAAGGGCGATATGTTGTTCTATCCGTCGGGCTATCAGAAACCCCAGCGTGTACAGGGCGCGTTTGTGTCCGACAATGAGGTTTCGGATGTGGTCGGATTTTTGAAACAGGAGGGGCTGACCGCAGAGTACAGCGCTGAGGTTGAGTCCAAGATCCGTTCGACGGCGATGGATGCGGGCTTTGGCGGCGGTGAGCGCGATGCCTATTTTGCACAGGCAGGTAAATTTATTATTGAGAAAGACAAAGCATCCATCGGCATGCTGCAGCGTATGTTTAAGATTGGCTTCAACCGTGCCGCGCGTATCATGGATCAGCTTGCAGATGCAGGCGTGGTCGGTGAGGAAGAAGGCACGAAGCCGCGTAAGGTGCTGATGAGCATGGAGCAGTTTGAAAACATGATGGAAGAAGGATATTAAAAAGCGGAATCATTATAAAATATCAAAATCAGGAGGTATCCTATGAAGCTTAAAAGCTGGCTGAAAGAATTGCCGTATACATTATTGCAGGGCAGCCTGGAGACGGAGGTTGACGAGGTGGTCTACGATTCAAGAAAGGCGGCGCCGGGGACGGTGTTTGTGTGTATGCGCGGGGCAAACGTTGATTCGCATACCTTTATCCCGGATGTGGTTGAAAAGGGCGCGCCGGTTCTGGTGGTCGAGCATCCGGTTGAGGCGCCTGAGAACGTGACGGTCATTCAAGTGGAGAATGGACGGAACGCGCTATCGCTTCTTTCGGCGGCACGTTTTGATTATCCGGCGCGGAAGATGACGGCGATCGGTGTGACCGGCACGAAGGGAAAGACGACTACCACTTATATGATCAAGGCGATTCTGGAGGCAGCCGGACAGAAGACGGGTCTCATCGGAACGAACGGCGCTGTGATCGGTGAGAATCATTATCCGACCAAAAATACGACGCCAGAATCCTACATTTTGCAAGAATATTTTGCAAAAATGGTGGAAGCGGGCTGCCGTTACATCGTGATGGAGGTTTCTTCCCAAAGCTACCTGATGCACCGGGTAGATGGACTTTTCTTTGATTATGGAATTTTCCTGAATATTTCCAATGATCATATTGGCCCGAATGAACATGCAAGTTTTGAAGAATATCTTTACTACAAAAAGCAGCTTTTGAAAAACTGCCGGACAGCGCTCGTCAACCGCGATGATCCGCACTTTGATGCGATCGTAGAAGGGGCGACAGCAGAGATCCTGGCCTTTTCATTGGAACAGGCGGCTGATTTTACAGCGGATGACATTCACTATGTACGCGAACATGATTTCGTGGGCGTCGAATTTCAGACTCATGGACGATATGAGAGCGATCTGCGTGTCGGCATTCCGGGCAAATTTAACGTGGACAATGCGCTGGCGGCAGCGGGCGTGTGTAGCTTCTTTGACCTGCCGAAGGAGAAAGTCTGCCATGCGCTGGAACATATCCAGGTCGATGGACGGATGGAGATTGTATATAAATCAGCAAAGTGCACCGTGATCGTTGACTACGCCCACAATGCGGTCAGCATGGAAAGTCTTCTTCTGACGCTGCGCGACTACAAGCCGAAGCGTCTCGTCTGCGTCTTCGGATGCGGCGGCAACCGGGCGCGCGATCGCCGGTACTCGATGGGAGAGATTGGCGGAAAGCTGGCAGATCTGTCGATCATCACGGCGGATAATTCCCGCTTTGAGAAAGTGGAAGATATTCTGGCAGATATCAAGACCGGACTTGCAAAAACCGACGGTAAATACGTAGAGATCCCGGATCGCCGCGAAGCGATCGAGTACAGCTTGTCCCATGCGGAGGATGGCGATATCATCGCGATCATCGGAAAGGGGCATGAGGATTATCAGGAGATCGAGGGCGTGCGCTATCATTTCCTTGACCGGGAAGTAGTGCAGGAGACGGTGAAGAAGCTGCATATGTAATCAATTTGGAGGCAAAATATGGACCATATTACAGTCAGACATATCGTGGAAGCAGTGTCGGGAACACTGCTCTGCGGAGATGCAGATACGGAGTTAAAACACATCAGCATTGATTCCCGGAGTATGCGTGGGGCGGATCTGTTTGTTCCGCTGATCGGGGAGAAATCAGACGCGCATCGTTTCCTGGTTCAGGCGATGGACAATGGGGCGGCAGCCGCACTGACTTCGGAGCATGAGGCGGCACCGGAGGGCTTTCACGGCGCGCTGATCCAGGTGAAAGATACGAAACTGGCATTGCAGACGATCGGGCGCTGCCTGCGGGCACGTCTTTCTATCCCGTTAGTTGGTATCACCGGCAGCGTGGGAAAGACGACGACGCGCGAAATGGTGGCGGCGGCGCTTTCAGCGAAATATAAGACATTCAAGACACCGGCAAACCACAACAGCCAGATCGGTGTGCCACTCACGATCTCGGAGATTTCTGAGAATGATGAGATCGGCGTGCTGGAACTGGGAATGAGTGAGCCGGGCGAGATGGCGGTGATCGCGGAGATTGCGGCGGTGGATTCGGCAGTCATGACGAATATCGGTGTGACGCATATTGAGAATCTGGGCTCCCGCGAGAATATCTTAAAAGAAAAGCTGCATATCCAGGACGGTATGAAGGCAGGCGGAATCCTGTTTGTAAATGGAGATAATGATATGCTTTCCACCGTGCATGCAAAAGCAGGCTGCCATACCGTCCGTTATGGACTTGGAGCAGATAACGACTACCGCGCCGAGGATCTTTCATATCCGGATGGATTTCCGTCCTTTACGATGGTACACGGCGAGGTGCGCGTCCCGGTGAAGCTGACTGTTATGGGCGAGCACAATGTCATGAATGCGCTGGCTGCCCTGGCGGTTGCGGATGCCTACGGTGTGCCGCTTGCCGATGCAGCGGAAAAGCTGCTTGAATTTGGCGGGTTCAAGAACCGTCAGCAGATTTATCATAAAAATGGTTATACGATCGTGGACGATACCTACAATGCAAGCCCGGATTCGATGAAAGCGGCGATAGGTGTGCTTTCTTCCCTGCCGGCAGGACGCAGAATTGCGGTTCTGGCGGATATGAAGGAACTGGGAGAGAATACGATTCAGTTCCACCGTGAAGTTGGTGCGTTTCTGGCGGAAAAACCGGTCGATATCCTGGTTGTATATGGCGAACTGGCGCAGGCGATCGCCGAGGGAGCAAAGAAAGTCAAACCGGATCTGCATGTCGTTTCGTTTGAAGAGGACGAAAAAGAAGATATGCTTGACTGGCTGGATGCACAGATCGGTGAGGGAGATGCAGTCCTGTTCAAGGGTTCCAACAGTATGAAGCTGGGGGAGACGGCAGCGAGGTTTATCTCAGTCGAGAAGACTCCCACCTCTTCAGGTGATGAGTAATAGCAAATTTGTCTCAGTGGGAGTCCATTCTCCGACTGAGATAAACGCTCCGCGAGGATGAGAAGTGATTCTGTAAAGAATATGTCAGCTTCGCTGACCAGAATCACGCGCCAAGTCTCACGGACGTTCGACTTGAATTAGAAATAGAAAGAGAAGGAATCATGGCGTATCAATACGCGGATATTATTATAGATATATCCCATGAGAAGGTGGATCGCCCGTTTCAGTACCGGATTCCGGCGCAGCTGGCGGAGGAGATTACGGCGGGAACGTGCGTGACGGTACCGTTTGGAAAGGGTAATTCACTTCGGACTGGATATGTGGTGGGAATGGGAAATACGGCGGAGTATGACCCATCCCGCATCAAGGAGATAGCTGGGATCGCACCGGGCAGTATGTCGGTGCAATCCCAGCTTATCCGTCTGGCGTGGTGGATGCGGGAACGTTATGGCGCGACGATGAACCAGACGCTCAAAACCGTACTTCCCGTCAAGGAAAAGATAAAACCGCGCGAGAAAAAGACGCTGCATTGTCTTTTAAACCAGGAAGAGCTGGAAGCGGCAATCCTGGCGGCACAGAAGCGGCATTATAAGGCGCGGGTGCGGCTCCTTGAGGCATTCCGGGACAATCTGGATATTCCGATGGAATTTGCCCGACGGGAGCTTGACCTGACCCTGGCGGCGATCCGCCCGATGGAGGAACGGGGACAGCTTTCAGTGAAAGTTTCCCGTGAGGAACGCGGGTTAAACCATGCAAAACTGCCGCGTCCAGCCGGACAGACCGTGCATCTCAATGAAGAGCAGCAGGCGGCGGTTGACCGTTTCTGTGAGGATTATGAGACGGGGAAACGTGAAACGTATCTGATTCACGGCGTTACGGGAAGTGGAAAGACCGAAGTCTACATGGAGCTGATGGCGCGTGTCCTGCGGGATGGAAAGCAGGTGATTCTGCTGATCCCGGAAATTTCGCTGACATATCAGACGGTGATGCGGTTTTACCGGCGATTTGGCGATCAGATCGCGATTCTGAATTCCCGTCTCTCTGCGGGAGAACGCTATGATCAGTGGGAACGGGCGGCGCGGGGCGAGGTTTCCGTGATGATCGGACCGCGGTCGGCGCTGTTTGCCCCATTTTCCAATCTGGGACTGATTCTGATCGACGAGGAACATGAGGGCGCCTATAAGAGCGAGACGATGCCGCGCTATCATGCAAGGGAGGTAGCGGCGGAGCGCGCCCGGCTTTCCGGGGCTTCGCTGGTCTTGGGCTCAGCGACTCCTTCTCTGGAATCGTATCTGCGGGCTCAGAATGGCGAATATGTGCTTCTGCCCCTGCATCACCGGGCAGTGGCGGGAAGTATCCTGCCGAAAGTACAGATCGCTGATATGCGTGCGGAGATGCAGGCAGGCAATAAATCGGTGTTCAGCCGGTCATTGGATGCAATGTTGACAGAGAGACTCGCACGTGGCGAGCAGGCGATGCTTTTTATGAACCGGCGCGGCTATTCCAATTTTGTTTCCTGTCGTTCCTGCGGAAAGGCAGTGACTTGTCCGCATTGTGATGTTTCCCTGACACTACACGGGAAGAACCGTCTGGTCTGTCATTACTGCGGCTATACGATTCCGCTGATGAAGCAGTGTCCGTCCTGCGGATCACCGTATATTGCCGGGTTTGGGGCCGGAACGCAGAAGATGGAAGAATTTACGAAAATTCGGTTTCCGGATGCGAGGATCCTGCGGATGGACGCGGATACAACGGCAAAAAAAGGCGGACATGAAGCGATTCTGGAGGCATTTGCAAATCGTGAGGCAGATATCCTGATCGGCACGCAGATGATTGTAAAAGGGCATGATTTTCCGGGAGTGACGCTGGTCGGAATCCTGGCGGCGGATCTTTCCTTAAATACGCCGGATTACCGCAGCGCGGAGCGGACGTTCCAGCTTCTGACGCAGGCGGCTGGCAGAGCGGGGCGCGCCGGGAAGCCCGGCGATGTGGTCATCCAGACGTACCGGCCGGAACACTATGCCGTGCAGGCGGCAGCGGCGCAGAATTATGAGCTGTTTTACAGCCATGAGATCAATTACCGGAGGCTGCTTCATTATCCACCAGTCTGCCAGATGGCTGCGGTTTATTTTGCCTGCGGCGATGAGGCGGTGCTGGATGAATGTGCGGAAATGGCGGCGCGGCGGCTGCGCGAAAGTGCCGAGTGTATCGGTCCGGTTCCGGCACCGGTATACAAAGTTAATGACATCTACAGAAAAATTTTATATATAAAGTGTGAAAAATGTGCTATACTGGATCAAATCAGGGGTCAGATTGAAACCCTGGCTGCCGCAGATACAAAATGGCAGGCGGTCCAGATTCAATACGATATATCATAGAGAGGAAGAGTGTATAAAATGGCAATCCGGTCAATTAGAACTATTGGCGATGAGGTACTGAAAAAAGAGTGTAAGGCAGTGACGGAGGTAACCGATCACACACTTGAACTGATAGAGGATATGTTTGACACGATGTATTCAGCCGGCGGCGTAGGTCTGGCAGCACCGCAGGTCGGTATCCGCAAACAGATCGTAGTAATCGACGTGGAGGATGGCAACCAGTATGTCCTGATCAATCCGGTCATCGAGGAAATGTCCGGCAGCCAGACTGGTCAGGAAGGCTGCTTAAGCGTTCCGGGCAAGGCTGGTCTGGTAACCCGTCCGAGCCATGTAAAGGTACGCGCGCTGAACGAAAAAATGGAAGAGTTTGTCCTGGAAGCAGATGATTTCCTGGCACGTGCGATTTGCCATGAGTGCGATCATCTGCACGGACATCTGTATGTGGAGTTGGTAGAAGGTCCGTTAGAGGATGTAGCGGCAGAGGAAGAATAAAGCACATTGGCAGAATGAGAGAAAAACAAGAGTGGGGTGACAGGCAGATATGAAGATCGTATTTATGGGAACACCGGATTTTGCGGTTCCGACACTGGAAGCGCTCTATCAGAGCCGGCATGAAGTAGCGGCGGTGGTGACACAGCCAGATAAGCCGAAGGGACGCGGCAAGGCGATGGCAATGCCGCCTGTCAAGGAAAAAGCGCTGGAATATGGAATCCCGGTGTATCAGCCGGTGCGCGTCCGCAAGGATGAGGCATTTTTTGAGGAATTGACGAAGATTCAGCCGGACGTGATCGTCGTGATTGCATTTGGCCAGATTCTGCCGGAGCGGATTCTGAACCTGCCGAAATACGGCTGTATCAACATCCATGCGTCGCTTCTGCCAAAATACCGTGGGGCAGCCCCGATCCAGTGGGCGGTCATCAATGGCGATGAGGTCAGCGGTGTGACGACGATGCAGATGGATGTCGGTCTGGACACCGGAGATATCCTGGATACCGTGGAAGTACGCCTGGATCCGAAAGAGACAGGCGGCAGCCTGTTTGACCGCTTGAGCCTTGCGGGAGGAAAGCTGATTCTCTCCACGCTTGAGAAAGCGGAGGCGGGAATCCTGCATCCGGTTAAACAAGATGAGGCAGAGGCAACCCATGTGACAATGCTCGATAAGTCGATGGGGCAGATCGACTGGTCGATGGATGCGGCAGTGATTGAGCGCCTGATCCGCGGCTTAAATCCATGGCCGAGCGCTTATACAAAATTTGAAGGAAAAACCCTGAAAATCTGGTCGGCGGATGTCGAGGAAGATGCGGCGGGAAGGCCGTTACCGGAGACATTCGGACAGGTGGTATGTGTCGGTAAAGATGCATTCTCTGTCCAGACCGGCAAAGGGATTCTCACGATCCGGGAACTTCAGCTGGAAGGCAAGAAGCGGATGGATACGGCGGCATTTTTACGCGGATATCCGGTGGAAACAGGAGTAAAGCTCGGATAAAATGAATGCTTCAGCAGGAACTGAACTGCTACAGGCAGCCAGGCGTTTGAAAGGAGTTGGAGTGATATGTACGGATACGGATATGGATATTACAGTATGTTTGATCCGACGATGATTCTGGTATTAATTGGTGTATTTCTGTCATTAGGGGCATCTGCGAAGGTAAAAAGCACCTACGCGCGGTTTTCAAGAGTCCGGAGCATGACCGGCATGACGGGAGCCGAGGCAGCGAGACAGCTTTTAAATTCACAGGGCATCTATGATGTCCAGATCCGCCAGGTGGCAGGCAGCCTGACCGACCATTATGATCCGCGGACCAAGACCGTGAATTTATCTGAGAGTGTATATGGTTCTACTTCGGTCGCGGCGATTGGTGTTGCGGCGCATGAGTGCGGACATGCGATGCAGGATGCATCTGAGTATGTTCCGCTGCGCCTGCGCGGTTCAATGGTGCCGGTGGTCAACATCGGCGCACAGCTTTCCTGGCCTATGATCCTGATTGGTGTCCTGGTCGGCGGCATGGGATCTCCGATCGTTTCACTTGGAATTCTTTTATTTTCCTTGTCGGTGCTGTTCCAGCTGGTGACGCTTCCGGTTGAGTTCAATGCATCCGCGCGTGCGGTACGTCTGCTTGATTCAACAGGGATTCTTCGCGGGGAAGAAGTAGGATATACCAAACAGGTGCTTGGTGCGGCGGCACTGACGTATGTGGCAGCGGCGGCTGGTTCGATTTTACAGCTTCTGCGTCTGATTATATTATTTGGAGGACGACGCGATGACTGATGGAACTGCGCTGCGTGAAATAGCGGCAGAAATTTTGACTGAGATTCTGGAAAAGGGACAGTATACACATCTGGCCCTTTTTCAGGCTCTTTCTAAATATCAGTATCTGGAGAAATCAGACCGCTCGTTTTTAAAACGGATTGTGGACGGGACGGTGGAGTATAAAATCCAGATTGATTATATTATCAACGCATATTCCAAAACAAAAGTTCATAAGATGAAACCGTTTATCCGCACACTTCTGCGGATGAGCGTGTACCAGATTTATTATATGGACCGTGTACCGGATTCGGCGGCGTGCAATGAGGCGGTGCGCCTTGCGAAAAAACGCGGATTTTCCGGACTTTCCGGCTTTGTAAATGGTGTGCTGCGTTCTGTGGCGCGTGGAAAAGGCAAATTGACCTTCCCGGATGATTCAGTGCGGTATTCAATGCCGGACTGGATTTTATCTCTCTGGAAGGAAAACTATGGGGCAGAGACGACGCACAGGATGGCACAGGCTGGTCTGGAGAAACGTCCGTTTATGGTGCGGTTTGCCGAGAGCCGTGCAGGGAAAGAAGAGATTCTTGCCTCCCTGTCTGCCCAGGGCGTGACGGCAGAGGAGACAGCGGCGGGAAGCGGTGTTTACCGTCTGACGGGAGTGGACTATCCAGAGAGTCTGGATGCGTTCCGCGAAGGACTAATCCGGATTCAGGATTTGAGTTCGTCGCTGGCTGGTGATGCGGCGGGTATTAAAGAGGGTGATTTTGTACTCGATGTCTGTGGGGCACCGGGTGGAAAAGGGCTTCATGCGGCGGATCTGCTGCACGGAACTGGACAGGTTGAGATCCGGGATGTGAGTGATTACAAGGTATCTTTGATCAAGGAGAATATTGCCCGCAGCGGCTGTACAAACGTCTCTGCCTGCGTCTGGAATGCGTGTGAATTCGATGCTTCGATGGAGCAGAAAGCGGATGTGGTCATTGCCGATCTGCCGTGTTCAGGACTTGGCATTATCGGACGCAAGCCGGATATCAAATACAACGCTTCAATGGACGGAATCCGGGACCTGGCTGCATTGCAGCGGCAGATGCTGTCGGTGGTCTGGCAGTACGTGAAGCCGGGTGGAGTGCTGGTTTACAGCACCTGTACGGTCAACCGTCTGGAAAATGATGAAAACCGGGCAAGGTTTTTAAACGAATATCCATTTGAGCCGGTTGATATCAGTGGTCGTCTGGGGATTGATTTTCAGGATGACAGCCTGAAAGAGGGATACATCCAGTTCTATCCGGGCGTTCATCCGTGTGATGGATTTTTCATCTCTGTGATGAAAAGAAAAGGATAACTGGACGGAACAGTGTATGAATACAGGAAAGACTCCGAGAGTGCATATAGGAGAGAGGGAGGCAGTCCGATATGGAAAAGCAGGATATAAAATCAATGACGCAGGAGGAACTGCGTGCCTTTTTGGTGAGTCTGGGCGAAAAACCATTCCGGACCGCCCAGATCTATCAGTGGATGCATGAAAAACTGGCATCTTCCTTTGACGATATGACAAACCTTTCCAAGGTACTCCGGCAGAAGCTGCAGGACGCGTGCGAGTATGTATCACTGGAAAAGGTACGGGTGCAGATTTCGCAGATCGATGGAACCCGCAAGTACTTGTTCCGCCTCGCGGACGGCAATGTCATCGAGAGTGTCCTGATGCGTTATAAGCATGGAAATTCCGTTTGTATTTCCTCGCAGGTGGGGTGTCGGATGGGCTGCCGTTTCTGTGCTTCGACCCTGGACGGCCTGGAACGGAACCTGCGCCCGTCGGAGATGCTGGACCAGATTTATCAGATTCAGCGCGATACAGGCGAACGCGTTTCCAACGTGGTTGTGATGGGATCGGGTGAACCGCTGGACAATTACGATAACCTGATCCGCTTTATCCATCTTTTGACGGAGGAAGGCGGACTGCATATCAGTCAGCGGAATGTGACGGTTTCCACCTGTGGGCTGGTTCCGAAGATCCGGGAGCTGGCAGATCAGGGACTGACCATCACGCTGGCACTTTCTCTGCATGCGCCGAATGACGAGGTGCGGAAGAGCCTGATGCCGATCGCGCGTACATATGCGTTAAAGGATGTATTGGCGGCCTGTCATTACTATTTTGAAAAAACGGGACGCCGCATGACGTTTGAGTACAGCCTGGTGCAGGGAGTCAACGACAATCTGGACGAGGCGCGCGAGCTGGCGGCGCTGATTCAGGATCAGCACGGGCATGTGAATCTGATTCCGGTCAATCCGATCAAGGAGCGCTCTTATGTACAGTCGGGACGGAAAGCGATCGAAGCATTTAAGGGATGTCTGGAATCTAAGGGAATCAATGTGACAATCCGGCGCGAGATGGGGCGCGACATAGACGGTGCCTGCGGACAGCTCCGGAAGAGCTATATGGATAAAGAGCAGGAGAAAGAAGGTGCGGCGGTCAAATGAAAGCATACGCACTGACGGATATTGGAAAAACGCGTAAGGTCAATCAGGACGCCCAGTTTGCCAGCACGGAGCCGGTGGGAGAACTCTCCAACCTGTTTGTCGTGGCGGACGGAATGGGCGGTCATCAGGCGGGAGATTTCGCTTCGCGCTATCTGATCGAGCATATGCCGGAATATATCAAAGAGAGTGGTGAGAATGAGCCGGTCGCGGCGCTTCGAAAGGGGATCGAGGCAGTCAATCAGGAACTTTATTCCCTTTCCTGTGAGCGCGAGGAGCTTGCCGGCATGGGAACAACGCTGGTAGCGGCTTCAATTCAGGGAAATACACTCTACGTAGCAAACGTGGGGGACAGCCGTCTCTACCGGATTGAGCGCTCCGGCATTCATCAGATTACCCGGGATCATTCCTACGTGGAGGCGATGGTCTCGCTGGGACAGATGAGCCGCGGCAGCCGAGAATATGAGACGAAGAAAAATATCATTACCCGCGCAGTTGGGATCGGTGGGCATGTGGAGCCGGATTTCTTTGAGGTTTCATTGAACCCGGGCGATTACGTACTGCTGTGTTCGGACGGGTTAACCAATATGGTGGATAATTCAGCAATTTACCGGATGGTGCTTCTGCCGGGAACCCTGGACACCAAGGCAAGGGCGCTCACGGCGCTCGCAAACCAGAACGGCGGGAAAGATAATATCGCGGTCATATTGATTGACCCGCAGATCAAGGAGGTGAGAGAATCATGATGCTGAAACCGGGAACCTATCTGCAGGATCGCTATGAGATCCTCTCACTGATTGGTACGGGCGGCATGTCAGAGGTGTATCAGGCAAAATGCCACACTCTGAACCGTCTGGTGGCGATCAAGGTTTTAAAGGATGAGTACAGCCAGGATGCGAATTTCGTCAGCAAATTCAAGATGGAGGCGCAGGCGGCGGCAGGGCTTTCCCATCCAAATATTGTGAGTGTTTATGACGTTGTGGATGAGGGCGGTCTTCATTATATCGTCATGGAACTCATCGAGGGAATCACGCTGAAAAGCTACATTCTCAAGAAAGGTCATCTGGGCGTTAAAGAAACGATTGGAATTGCCATTCAGGTAGCGCAGGGGCTGGCAGCGGCACATGACCAGCATATTGTGCACCGGGACATCAAACCGCAGAATATGATTATCTCGCGTGACGGCAAGGTGAAGGTGGCGGATTTCGGTATCGCCAGAGCTGTATCGTCCCAGACGATCGGGGTCAATGCGGTCGGTTCCGTGCATTATATCTCGCCGGAGCAGGCAAAAGGAAATTATAGCGACGGACGAAGCGATCTGTATTCACTGGGAATCACGATGTATGAGATGCTAACAGGAAAACTTCCGTTTGACGGGGATACCCCGGTTTCAGTGGCACTGGCACATCTGGAAGAACCGGTGCAGCCGCCGAGCCGCATCAACCCGGAGGTGTCGGCAAGCCTGGACCGCATTATTTTAAAATGTACCCAGAAAAAGCCGGAACGCCGTTACCAGAATGCGTATGAGCTGATCGCGGATCTGCGCCATGCGCTGGTGGATCCAAACGATGATTTTCTGAAAAAAGAACCGGAATTTGATGAAAATTCCCCGACAGTCGTGCGCGGGGCAGAGGAACTGAACCGCCAGATGGAGGCACAGAGAAATCGAAATCTGGAACAAACGATGGAACATCCGGCAGTGAGCGAAAAGACCGGACCGGTTCCGACAGAAAATGAACGTGGTGAGGTAGTCTGGAAAGAGCCGGAACAGCCGGAGAAAGAGATAGAAGGTTGGCAGGAAGAAGAGACGGATGTCTATGAGGAAGAAACCTCAAGGCGCCCAGACCGTAGACGGAAGGGACGCCGTATAGAAGAAGACAGCGAGGATGTCAATCCGCAGATGGAGCGCCTGCTTACGATGATTGGAATCGGTGCAGCCGTATTGATTGTGGTGGTTGTGATTGTCATTGCTGCGAAGTTGACAGGCATCTTTAATCTGGGATCTGGTAGTCAGAAGCATCCGAAGACGACCGTTGAAGCTTCTTCGGAGGCGTCTGAGAGCGAGAGTCTGGAATCAACGGAGTGCAGGGTTCCGCCACTGGACGGCATGACGGAGGATGAGGCGAAGACAGCATTGGAAAAGCAGTCGTTGAAAATCCGTTATGAATATGCAAAGTCGGAAACCTCTGAAAAAGGGAAGGTCATCGGTCAGAGTATTGCCAGCGGCACGGTTGTCTCGAAACAGACGGAAGTTATCGTCACGATCGGAGAAGGCAATGAGGCAATAGATTTGACGAAACTTGGACTGGAAGAGATGTCCGGCGAGGATGCGGAGACGCTTCTGGCAGAAGAAAATAAACTGACCGTAGTAGTGCAGAAAGAGAGCAGCGATACGGTTGCCTCCGGTATAGTGATCCGATACAGTCCGTCCAGCGTGGATCCGGGCGGCACGGTGACGCTGTATGTCAGCACAGGTCCGAACGTACCGACGGTACCGATGCCGAGGATTACAGGGCTTTCAGAGGAAAATGCAAAAGTTGTTCTGGAAGCGGTCGGATTAGGGCTTGGCGAGCGCAAGGAAGCGAAGAGTTCGGAAGTGGCAAAGGGCAAGATCATCAGTCAGGATGTCCTGGAGAAAACAGATACACCGGAGGGAAGTGCCATTGGCTATACAGTCAGTCTGGGAAAAGGGACCCGCTATGTGGCGGCGATCAACGATGAATTCCAGATGAGTGAACTGTTTGGACCAAGTTCCGGAGATACGCATATCCGCGTCAGTATTGTGATGAAGCAGACGATTGCCGGCAATACTGTGACTAAGACGGTCATGGAACCGAGGGAGATCGGCGGCAATATCACACTTCCGATTCATTATAATATCGAGGGAGCGGACGGTGTGCAGACAGGCGAGCTGCAGATCCTCGATCTGACGAACGATCGGGTTCTAAAAACGTATCAGCTTGAATTTGTGGAAGTTTCAGATAATTAATAAGAGGTAGTTGTAAGGTACAGGTATGCAGGGAAAGATAATTAAAGGGATCGGCGGTTTCTATTATGTACACGACGGTATTGGAAAGGTATATGAATGCCGTGCAAAGGGAATTTTCCGAAATCGCGGCATCAAGCCGCTGGTAGGCGATGACGTGGAGATCAGTGTTCTCGATGAGGAGAAGGCGACAGGCAATCTCGACGAGATCCTTCCTCGTAAAAACCGTCTGATCCGCCCGGCGGTTTCAAATGTTGATCAGGCGGTGGTGGTTTTTGCCATCACCGATCCGATGCCAAATTTAAACCTTCTCGACCGCTTCCTCGTCATGATGGAACGGCAGGAAGTTCCGGTCAGCATCTGTTTCAACAAGATCGATCTGGTCGATGCAGCCGAGCAGGAGAAGCTGCGTGCGATCTATGAACCAGCAGGCTATCCGGTGCATTTTATCAGCACCTATGAAAAATCAGGGCTGGAGGAATTTCATCGGTTGATCATCGGGAAAACAACGGTCTTAGCAGGACCTTCGGGTGTTGGAAAATCGTCGATCACGAACTTTATCCAGCCGGAGGCACAGATGGAGACGGGCGGTATCAGTGAGAAGATCCGCCGGGGCAAACATACGACGCGCCATTCAGAACTGTTTTTTGTGGAAGAGGGCACCTATATGATGGATACGCCGGGATTCAGTTCCCTCTATATCGAGGATCTGGAGCCGGAGGCGCTCAAGGACTTTTTCCCGGAATTTGAGGCATATGAGGATGAATGCCGTTTCTTAGGCTGTGTCCACATTGGCGAGCGCGAGTGCGGCGTCAAGACGGCGGTGCAGGAGCAGAAGATCGGGCAGAGCCGGTATGACAATTACCGTTTGATGTATCAGGAATTAAAAGAGAAAAAGAAATACGGCAGAAGCAGCCGTTGACAAGAAATTGGGAGGAAAGAACCATGATTATATTATCACCTTCGATTCTGGGGGCAGATTTTACGAAGCTGGGAGAGCAGGTCGCTGAGGTGGACAAGGCAGGCGCACAGTACATCCATCTGGATGTGATGGATGGCGCGTTTGTGCCGAGTATCTCCTTTGGAATGCCGGTGATTAAGAGCCTGCGCCCGGTGACGGATCGTGTGTTTGACGTACACATGATGGTGGAAGAACCGGGACGTTATGTAGAGGATATCAAAAAAGCGGGGGCGGATCTGATCTGTGTGCATCAGGAAGCCTGTCTTCATCTGGACCGCACGATCGCGCAGATCCGTGAGGCAGGACTGCAAACAGGTGTAGCGTTAAATCCGGCGACCCCGGTCGAGACACTGGATGTTATTTTGCCGGAGGTGGACATGGTTCTTCTGATGACGGTCAACCCGGGATTTGGCGGTCAGAAATTTATTCCATATACGGTAGAAAAAATCAAGAAGCTGCGCGCAATGTGCAGCGAGAGGGGACTTTCCACCCGCATTGAGGTGGACGGAGGAATCACGCCGGACAATGTGCGGACGGTATTAGAGGCAGGAGCCGATGTGATCGTGGCGGGAAGCGCCGTATTTAAGGGAAACCCGGCTGGGAATGTAAAAACATTTTTAAATATTTTTCAGGAATTTGAACAGGGATGATGAAGATGAAGCGTTGTTTGATTGTGACAGGCGGAACGATTGATATTGCGTTTGCGAAAGATTTTCTCTCACAGCGCTCGTATGACTATGTAATTGCGGCAGATGCGGGGCTGGAGGTTCTGCGCCCGCTGCATATTTCTCCGAATGCGGTGGTCGGCGATCTGGACACGGTGGACAAAAAGGTTCTGGAAGAATATCAGAACCAGCCGGACATCGAATTTGAGATCCATAAACCGGAGAAGGATGAGACGGATACGGAGCTGGCGCTTTTGACGGCGGCGCGCCAGGGCTGTGAGGCAGTTGATATCCTGGGGGCGCTGGGCGGCCGTATGGATCACGCCATCGGCAATATCCAGCTGATGTATCAGTTTTTCTGCCAGGGAATGGAAGTGAATATTTATGATGCCCGCAACCGCCTGTATCTTCTGGGCGGGCATAAGGTATTTCACCGGGAAGAGGTGTATGGAAAATACATTTCGTTCCTGCCGATGACCGAGACTGTCGAGGGACTGACGCTGCGGGGATTTAAATACCCGCTCCAGCGGCGGACGATCGGGCTGGGGACGAGTCTCTGCATCAGCAATGAACTCAAACGGGAAGAGGGCATTCTGGAGCTGGAGAGAGGCGTCCTTTTGTGCGTGGAGGCACATGATTAATCCGGATAAAAAAGTGGCAAGTTAAAACTGACCTGCTTAAAATGATAAAAACTGTATGTTTTTCAGGGGACAAGATTGTGCTATGATGAGTCCAATAACAAGGGAGGATGAAACATCATGGCAAACAAATCAAATCAGGCTTACAAGATCGCGATGGTCGGTCTGCTGGCAGCTCTCTCCTATGTCGTATTTACATACGGACAGGTGAAGATCACACTTCCGGGCGGCGATGCAACCTCCATTCATCTGGGAAATGCAGTCTGTGTCATCGGGGCACTCTTAGTCGGCGGCTTTTACGGCGGTTTGGGAGGTGCTATCGGCATGACGATAGGTGACCTTCTCGATCCGGTTTATATTGTATATGCACCGAAGACATTTATCTGCAAACTCTGCATCGGACTGATCGCCGGATTCGTAGCACATCGTCTGGGCAAGATTGACCGGAGCACCGATAAGAACCACATCCTTGGTTTTACGATTGCAGCAGCGGTGGCAGGTCTTTTATTCAACGTCATTGCAGATCCGCTGATCGGATATTATTATAAACTCTGGATCATTGGTAAACCGGCGGCAGAGCTCACACTTGCATGGAATATCGCAGCGACTTCGATCAATGCGGTGACATCTACGATTGCGTCTGTTGTTATATATATGGCAGTTCGTCCGGCACTCCGCAAGGCAGGTTTTCTGGATGCATTGTCTGTAGAAGCGAGAGCATAAGGCAATTTATCTCAGTCGAGAAGAATTAAAATGAAATACATACAGGAGACTGTGATTGGGCAGAATGGGAAAAACATCTGTCCGGGCGCAGTCTCCTTGTTGCGTCATTGGAGTGTACGGCTTATGAAACACAAATGCATAGATACACGCTTGTAGAAACCAGAATCATGCTGCAGGCAGTCGTATCTGCCGCGAGAATATGTTAGATTATAAAGTTGCTTAAAATGATGTTGGGGTCAAAAGACGTTTTGACCCCTCTGATACCAGATTGCTCCGCACTATATGCTCCCGCAATCTTCGAAAACATTCGTAATTCGCTCATTTTTCTTTGAAAAATGGCTACTTACTCATGTTTTTGGCGGGTTCCAAGGTCAAAAATTCTCCTGCAGGCAAGCTTGCGTCGAATTTCTGACCTTTTGACCCTGGTATCTTAAAATTAAGAAAATGAGGAAAAATTATACATGGAAGGAATTCAGAAGAAAATAGCGGTTTTAAATGACCTGTCAGGCTACGGGCGCTGTTCGCTGACGGCGGCAATGCCGGTTATCAGCGCCCTCAAAGTACAGTGCTGTCCGGTGGTGACGGCGGTGCTGTCCAATCACGCGGGATATCCGGAATGCTATATGGATGATTATACCGATCGGATGGAGGCATATCTGGAGCCGTGGCGGAAGATGGGATTTGAGATGGACGGAATCATGACTGGATTCTTAGGTTCTGCCAGACAGGCGTCGATCGTGGCAGATTTTATCCGGGATTTCAAACGGGAAAATACGCAGGTTTTGGTAGATCCGACGATGGGCGACCACGGACATCTCTACAGCGTCTGTGACGAGGATCTGATCGAGGCGATGCGGGAGCTGATGCAGTATGCGGACGTTGTCACGCCAAATCTGACTGAAGCCTGTGCCCTGACGGACACGCTGTATCAGGAAAATGGATGGAGTAAGCGCAAGCTCTCAGATCTGACCTGGAAGCTTCACCTTTTGGGCGCGCGGTCAGTCATTTTGACAGGCGTGGTCAAGGGCAAACGGATCCTCAACGTGATCCATGAGCGTGGCAAGGATCCGGTCTTTCATGCAACTAAATTTGTGGCGGGCAATTACCACGGAACCGGGGATGTCTTTGCAGCAGTCATCGGTGCCAGCATGGTGCGAGGTGTGCCGATGGAGGAAGCCGTCAGACGGGCGGCAGCTTTTACAAAAAAATGTGTGGAAAAGACAGAAGAACTTGGTGCCCCGGAGCAGGACGGACTGTGCCTGGAGGCGTGTCTGTCCTATTTGACGAAGTTGAGTTAAATATAATGGGGCAGTCTATCCTGTTTTGTATCAAGAAGAACATAGGTTACAGTTCACGGGTAGGCACTTTTGGAACCGAAAGTGCCGTAAGAAAACGTGGTGGCAGCAGGAATTTGCCGTATTTAAATGCGAAGCCACGGCAAATTCCGTTACTGTTCACGTATGCGTGAACAGTAACGAACAGAGGAACTCTTGAAACAGGGCTTTTCATTCGTACAAAGTTGTAGTATAATTATAAATAGTTTTCGTGCAGTTAATTGCATAACAGTAGGAGGAAGATATGTTAGATCTTAAATTCGTCAGAGAAAATCCTGACATTGTAAAGCAGAATATTAAAAATAAGTTCCAGGACAAGAAAATTCCGCTGGTAGATGAGGTAATTGAGCTGGATGCCAAGAACCGTGCAGCGAAGAAGGAAGCAGATGATCTGCGTGCGAACAAGAACAAGATTGCAAAACAGATCGGCGCTCTGATGGGTCAGGGAAAGAAAGAGGAAGCAGAAGAGTTGAAGAAACAGGTAGCAGAGCAGTCTGCCCGCCTGTCTGAGCTGGAAGAGCAGGAGAAGGATCTTGGCGAGCGCATCTTAAAGATTATGATGACCATCCCGAACATCATTGATCCGAGTGTTCCGATCGGTAAAGACGACAGCGAGAACGTAGAGATCGAGCGCTTCGGCGAGCCGGTTGTACCGGATTTTGAGATCCCGTACCACACCGAGATTATGGAGAAATTTAACGGCATCGATCTGGACAGTGCCAGAAAGGTAGCTGGAAATGGTTTCTATTACCTGATGGGCGATATCGCAAGACTTCATTCTGCTGTTATCGCATATGCAAGAGATTTCATGATTGACCGTGGATTTACCTACTGTATCCCGCCGTTCATGATCCGCAGCAATGTTGTAACCGGCGTTATGAGTTTCGATGAGATGGATGCGATGATGTACAAGATCGAGGGCGAGGATCTTTACCTGATTGGTACCAGCGAGCACTCTATGATCGGTAAATTCATTGATACCGTAGTTCCGGAGGAAGAGCTTCCGAAAACACTGACCAGCTATTCTCCGTGTTTCCGTAAAGAGAAGGGCGCTCACGGCATCGAGGAGAGAGGCGTATACCGCATCCACCAGTTTGAGAAACAGGAAATGATCGTAGTCTGCAAACCGGAAGACAGCAAGATGTGGTATGACAAACTGTGGAAGAACACCGTGGATCTGTTCCGTTCCATGGATATTCCAGTTCGTACCCTGGAGTGCTGCTCCGGAGACCTGGCTGATCTGAAAGTAAAATCTGTTGATGTAGAGGCATGGTCCCCGCGTCAGAAGAAATATTTCGAGGTTGGAAGCTGCTCCAACTTAGGTGATGCACAGGCAAGACGTCTGAAGATCCGTGTCAACGGCAAAGACGGCAAATACTTTGCACACACCTTGAACAACACTGTAGTAGCTCCGCCGCGTATGCTGATCGCATTCTTAGAGAACAACCTGCAGGCAGACGGTTCTGTCCGCATTCCGGAGGTTCTGCGTCCGTATATGGGTGGTAAGAGCGAGATTCGCTAAGTTCATTTGAGTCCAGTAAAAAAACGCCATGGGTTGTGTGCCTGTGGCGTTTTTTACTGGACTCATTGTGAATTGCAGAAATATAGACATTGTCTTTTTTCAGGCGGCATTATGATGGCAGTTCTTCCAGCTGATTCGACGGCGTCGCCATCATCGAATAATTCGTATGATAAATCACAAATCCCGGAGCAGCGCCCGCTACTTTTTTGACCTGCTTTTTCTGTACATAATCGATCTCAACTTTTTCATTTTCCCGTCCCTTGGAATAGTAGGCAGCCAGCCCGGCGGCTTCCTCGAAGGTGCGGTCCGGAAGCTCTTTTCCTTCGGATTTCACAATGACATGGGAACCCGGAATTCCTTTTGCGTGGAACCACCAGTCATTTCCAGTCGCGATCTTGAAGGTCAGCTCCTCATTCTGGTAGTTGTTTTTGCCGACGTAGATATGGAATCCGTCGGAGGAAAGGTAGTGGAATGGACGGCTTGTGATTTTCACTTTCTTTCCAGCCGGACCGTGCTTTTTGATGAAGCCATATTCCGTCAGCTCCTGCTTGATCTGGGTCAGATCTTCCTCCTTTAAGGCAATATCGAGGGAGGTACTGATGGATTCGAGGTGCTCGATCTCCTGCTTCGTCTCCTCAATGAGCTGGCTCTGAGCCTCGAAAGTACGTTTGAGTTTTCCATATTTGTCAAAATACTTCTGCGAATTTTCGCGGGCGGTCAGCTGCGGGTCAAGCGGGATCTTGACCTCTTTTCCTGTGTAGTAGTTCGTGCAGACAAGTTCTTTTTCGCCGCCGGTCAGCTCATAACCGTAGGTGTTTAACAGCTCGCCGTAGAGCTTGTATTTATCCCGTTTTTCGGTGTCCTTTAACTGCTTCTGCTGCAAATCGTATTTTTTATAATTGCGCTCCAGGGCAGTCTGGACGATCCGGCGCAGATCCGAGGATTTCTGGCGGATTCGTGTGATGACGTTCTTGGACGCATAGTAGGTCTCCAGCACTTTACTGATCGAATCAAAGTGTTCGACCTGATATTCCGGCGGGAACGAGGTCAATGGGAGAGCGGCAAATTCCATTGGCTCATCTTCACGGTATACGATGCAGGGCGAGAACTGTCCATTTTTGATGGATTCCATTGCCAGTTCCAGCGTGTGCCCGAGGTGCGTGCGCTCCAGCTCATTCAGTTCCGATGCGGGGCGGTCGGCATCGATCGATGCCTCATAGCAGAATTCTTCTGCCATGACCGGGCTGATACCGGTGAAATTCGTGTAAATGGCTTTTCCTGCCGGTGCCGATGACTGTGCCAGAATGACGGCGAAATCATCGGCAGATGCAGTCAGCGGATCCTGCTTCGCGACCGTCTGCGGGAGGAAATATTGCCGTCCCGGCAGAACCTCGCGCACGGAGCTGACCTGCACGGAGATATGTTTGATACTGTCGAGGATCGTGCCGTCAGGGCTGCAGAAAATGATATTGCTGTATTTTCCCATCAGTTCGACAATAAGCAGCTTGCGGCAGAGGTCACCCATCTCGTCCAGATGTTCGATCTCAAAATGAATACAGCGTTCCAGACCCGGCTGGCTGACCGACACGATGCGTCCGCTTCCGATGTGCTTGCGAAGCAGCATGCAGAAATTCGGGGCAGTCATCGGTCCCTGCTTGTTGGTATCCGTCAGATATGCCAGCGGGAGACTTGCGTTGACCGAGAGAAGAAGCCGTTTCGTCTCCCGGAAGTTCTTTATGGTAAAAAGAAGTTCATCGCGCTCGGTCTGCGTGATCTTTGCGATCTTGCCGCCGGTAAGCGCGTCACTAAACTCCTTAACCAGGTTTGCGATTACAATTCCGTCAAATGCCATGGTTTTGGTGCTCCTTTATTTGTGTAGTATCTACTATTATAATGAAAGAAGACACGAAAAACAATCACTTTTAAATTCGGTTGACGCTTGCGGCGATTTGCATTATAATACCATTATCTATGGATGAAAGAGAGAGGCGTCACTATGCTTAAAAGTATGACTGGATTTGGCCGATGCGAGATGGCAACGGATGAATATAAGATTTCTGTGGAGATGAAGGCGGTAAACCACCGTTACCTGGATCTCAGCATTAAGATGCCGAAGAAATTTAATTACTTTGAGGCGGCGATTCGCGCGCAGCTCAAGAAATACATTCAGCGGGGAAAGGTAGATGTCTTTATTTCCTATGAAGATTATACGGATGAGAAGATGTCCTTAAAGTACAATCGTTCCCTGGCCGGCGAGTATATGGATTATTTCCGTCAGATGGCGGACGAGCTTGGAATTCCGAATGACGCGACGGTGATGCGTCTTGCACGGTGTCCGGAGGTCTTTACGATGGAGCAGGCGCCGGAGGACGAGGAGCATATGTGGCAGATTCTCGAAAAGGCGATCGGCGAGGCGGCAGAGAAATTTGTCGAGACACGCACACGCGAGGGTGAGAATCTGAAGCAGGATCTGCTTGGCAAGCTGGACTATATGGTAACGCTGGTCGATCAGATTGAAGAACGTTCCCCGAAGATCGTGGAAGAATACCGGGCGAAACTAGAAGATAAGGTGAAAGAGCTTCTGGAAGGAAGCAGCGTCGATGAAGGCCGGATTGCGGCAGAGGTTGTGATTTTTGCAGACAAGATCTGCACCGATGAGGAGACGGTCCGCCTGAGAAGCCACATCGAGGCGACCCGCAAGGAGCTGACGGCGGGCGGAAGCGTCGGACGTAAGCTGGATTTCATTGCACAGGAGATGAACCGCGAGGCGAATACGATCCTTTCCAAGGCAAACGATCTGGAGGTTTCCGATTGTGCGATTGCACTCAAGACAGAGATCGAGAAAGTCAGAGAGCAGATTCAGAATATTGAATAGCCGATCATGCTGGAAGAGGTATTCACGGAAAGCTGCCGTTGGCGGTGAAAATACGGAGAATATGAAATATTGTAATAATAGATAGAATTTAGAAAGCAGGCGAAATATATGGATAATCAGGGAGTACTGGCAGTTATATCCGGATTTTCAGGGGCAGGCAAGGGAACATTGATGCGTGCATTGCTGGAGCGGTATGACAATTATGCCCTTTCCATCTCCGCGACCACCCGCGCACCGCGCGAGGGCGAGGTTGATGGAAGAGAGTATTTCTTTAAGACCCGGGAAGAGTTCGAACAGATGATCGAACACGATGAGCTGGTCGAATACGCCCAGTATGTCGGAAACTATTACGGCACACCGAAGGAGTATGTGTTTTCCAACCTGAAAGCGGGCAAGGATGTCCTTTTGGAGATTGAGATTCAGGGTGCCCTGAAAATCAAGAAGAAATTCCCGGAGGCAGTTCTCATTTTTGTCACGCCGCCGAGTGCCGGGGAGCTTAGAAACCGGCTGGCAGGTCGTGGAACCGAGACACCGGAGAAGATTGCCGCACGGCTTTCGAGAGCAGCAGAGGAGTCCAAGCAGATGGATGACTACGATTTCATTCTGGTGAATGATGAGGTAGACCGCTGTGTAGAAGAAATGCACGCACTGATTCAGGCGATGCATGCCAGAACAGAAAATCACAAGACTTTGATTGAAAAAATAAAAGAAGAGATGAAGCAATTCTGAAAGGAGAAAGATGTATTATGATGCTGCGTCCGTCATATCTTGACTTAATTAATGTTGTAAACAATGAGGCTGAGCCGGGGAAAGAACCGCTGATTCAGAGCCGTTACTCCATCGTAATTGCGACTGCAAAGCGTGCAAGACAGCTGATCGCCGGTGATGAGGCACTGGTCATTGAGAATGGAAGAAAACCGCTTTCGATCGCGATCGACGAGCTGTACCATTCTAAGGTTAAAATTGTAGCAGAGAACGATTCCCCGGAGGAAGAGGTCTAAAAGGTGACAGAAGACCGTCCCGTGTTCATTATGTACATGGAGATGGTCTTTTCTTAGATATAGAGTAACGGTTCAGTAGGTCTGCGCATTTACTGCGCTGACCGTACGAAAACATGGGTCAGCAGGCAAAAATCCCATTGCCGTAGGCAATTTTTAATGGATTTTTGCGCGTGACTGTGAAGGTACTGAACAGTTACGATATAGAATTTTTGTGACGGTTCAAATCGATTATGGTTACAGAAATTTTTTAAATATGGTATTAGGAGAGAATTGAATGAAATTACTTTGTATATCCCTTGGCTGCGATAAAAACCTGGTTGATGCAGAGCGTATGCTGGGTTCGTTGAGCCAGGACGGGTACACGTTTACCGATGACGAGCAGGAGGCAGATGTCATTCTGGTCAATACCTGCTGCTTTATCAACGATGCCAAGGAGGAGAGTGTCAACACTATCTTAGAGATGGCAGAGTACAAAAAGAGCGGAACCTGCAAGGCGCTCTTAGTCAGCGGCTGTATGGCACAGCGTTACAAGGAAGAGATCCTGCAGGAGGTGCCGGAGGTGGACGGTATTCTCGGTACGACCAGCTATGATGAGGTCAGCAAGGTGCTGGCGGAGGCGCTGAAGGGCGAGCGGGTATCTGATTTCCACGATTTGTCCGAGCTTCCGGAGACGAAGATGCGGAGCAAACGTCTGGTGACGACCGGCGGACATTATGCTTTTTTAAAGATTTCCGAGGGCTGTAACAAACGGTGTACTTATTGTATTATCCCGTCCCTGCGTGGACCGTACCGCAGTGTGCCGATGGAGCAGCTTCTCGCAGAGGCAAAGGAGCTTGCGGATCAGGGCGTGAAGGAACTGATTCTTGTCGCACAGGAGACAACGCTTTACGGCGTGGATTTGTATGGAGAGAAGACCTTGCCGAAACTTTTACATGAACTGGCACAGATCGATGGAATCGAATGGATCCGTATCCAGTACTGTTATCCGGAGGAGATCACCGAGGAGTTGATTCAGGCGATCAAGACGGAGGAAAAAGTCTGTCACTACCTGGATATTCCGATCCAGCACGCGAGCGATGCCGTTCTCAAGCGGATGGGACGCCGCACGAATCAGGCGGAGCTTCGGGAGCGGATCGCGCATCTGCGGGAAGAGATCCCAGATATTGCACTCCGCACGACCTTAATTTCCGGTTTCCCGGGTGAGACACAGGAGGATCATGAGGAACTGATGCGGTTCGTCGATGAGATGGAATTTGACCGCCTGGGCGTGTTTGCATACTCTGCAGAAGAGGACACACCGGCAGCCGGATATCCGGATCAGGTACCGCAGGAGGTCAAGGAAGACCGCCGCGACGAGATCATGGAGCTGCAGCAGGAGATTGCCTTTGAGAAAGCCGAGGATATGAAAGATCGTGTGCTTGAGGTTATGATCGAGGGAAAAGTGGCAGACGAGAATGCTTTCGTGGGACGTACCTATAAAGACGCGCCGAACGTAGATGGTTTGATTTTTGTCAATGCGGATGTTCCGCTGATGTCCGGCGATTTCTGCCGTGTCCGCGTAACGGGAGCACTCGAATATGATTTGATAGGAGAGTTGGCTGATGAATTTACCGAATAAGCTTACGACGCTTCGCGTCATCATGATTCCGTTTTTTGTGTTTTTCCTTCTCTGGCAGAATGGTGAAAACCATACTTTCCGTATGATTGCACTGGCACTGTTTATCATAGCCAGCCTGACCGATCTTCTGGATGGAAAGATTGCCAGAAAGTACAATCTGGTTACGAACTTTGGAAAATTTATGGATCCGCTCGCGGACAAGCTTCTAGTGTGCTCGGCGCTCATCTGCCTGATTGAGCTGAACGCGCTTCCAGCCTGGATGGTTATCATCATCATCAGCCGGGAGTTTATCATCAGCGGATTCCGTCTGATCGCCTCGGACAACGGAGTTGTCATCGCCGCCAGCTATTGGGGCAAATTTAAGACGACGTTTCAGATGGTATCGGTGGTGTTATTGATTCTGGATATTCCGGCGCTTGCGTTTGTCACGACGATCTGTGTCTGGATCGCGCTGCTGCTGACGATTGTGTCACTGGTTGATTATATTTACAAGAATCATAAAATACTGACAGAAGGGAGTATCTGATATGATAGTCGAACTGATCTCGGTAGGAACAGAGCTGCTGCTTGGCAATATCGTCAATACCAATGCGCAGTATTTATCGGAAACGTGTGCAAAGCTGGGGCTTAACGTCTATTACCAGACGACGGTAGGGGACAACCGGGAGCGCATGACAGAAGTCTTCCGGACGGCGCTCTCAAGAGCCGATCTCGTTATCATCGGCGGCGGTCTGGGACCGACGGAGGATGATATCACGAAGGATGTCTGCGCGGAGCTGATGGGAATGCCGTTAGTCGAGGATCCGGAGGTGCGGATACATCTGGAGGACTGGTACCGGCAGCGCAAGCGCACCGATATTCCGGATAGCAACTGGCGTCAGGCGCTGGTGCCGGAGGGCGCGGTGGTATTTTCCAACACAAACGGTACAGCTCCGGGACTTGCCCTGGAGAAAAACGGTAAGACCGCGATCCTTCTTCCGGGACCGCCGAACGAACTGTATCCGATGGTGGAAGATCAGGTTTGTGCTTATATTCAGAAACGATCTGACTGTGTGATCTATTCCCAGATGCTCAAAATCTGCGGATACGGGGAGAGCAAGGTGGAGGAGATGCTTCTCGACCTCATCGACCAGCAGACGAACCCGACGATTGCGACCTATGCAAAGACGAAAGAAGTACATCTGCGCGTGACCGCGAGAGCCGAGAGCGAAGACGCGGCAAAACAGCTGTTAAAACCGGTTATCAAAGAGATCAAGAAACGGTTCGGTAATGCGGTTTACACGACAGATGAGCATGAGAATCTGGAGGATGTCGTTGTCCGCCTCTTAAAGAAATACGACCTGACTGTGACAACCGCAGAGTCCTGCACAGGCGGTCTGATCGCCGGACGCATCGTCAACGTGCCGGGGGCTTCAGAGGTCTTTAACGAGGGATACGTGACGTATTCCAATAAGGCAAAGAAAAAGATCCTGGGCGTCAGTAAGGCAACCCTGAAAAAATACGGCGCGGTCAGCGAACAGACGGCGCGTGAGATGGCTGCAGGCGGTGTATTTACGACGGATGCGGATGCCTGTATCGCTGTGACCGGCATCGCCGGACCGGACGGCGGAACCGAGGAGAAACCGGTGGGACTCGTCTATATCGCATGTTATATGAAGGATAAAGTCAAAGTAGAGGAATACCATTTCCGCGGAAACCGCGAGAAGGTGCGTGAACAGACGGTGATTCAGGCGCTGGATCTGCTGAGACGGTCGATTATTAAAAATTATAAAAAAGATTGATCACGTAAAGGAGGGAGAGCTGACAGGCGGAGAGAAATAGCCGGAAACGTGCTGTTTTTAGAGCGCCATGGATCAGGCTCTCCTTTTTTAGGAGGCGGGGACGATGATTTGGTATAAATATCTGTATCTGGGAGAAACTGCTAAAAAGCATCGTTTTTCGATTCTACAGAGACTCCGCCTCGGAAAGGTACAGCCGGGCGTTCACGTGATCACGCCTGCCTCAGGCGGACACAACCTGCTTGATATCCTGCCTGCCTATGTGCTCCGGCAGAATTATTACCGGGAGCAGGCGGATCTGCTGATCGTAGGGGTCGGCGCGGGCTACCAGGATGCCGTGGAGACGGTGGGGCGGATTGTGGATGAGACGTACCGCGAGACGGGTGGATTTGATGTGAAGACGTATCTGAGAGAGAAGGAAGACAGGCTGAGGAAAAAGAGGTAAGTATTTTGCAGCCTTTGAGGAAGATTTTTTGGACTGAAAATGTCTTTTGACCCCAACATCATATGATACAGAGCTGATACATGAATTTGTCAATGAAAAAATAAGAAGTGGGAGGGGATGGATTGCTGCATATTTTGTTCATAATCTTGAAAATACTCGGAATCCTGCTTCTTGTCATTCTGGGACTGTTGTTTCTGTGCCTGCTGGCGGTTTTATTTGTCCCGACTCGATACCGGGGGAACGGAAGCTACCACAGTATCAAGGATTTTGGCGTGCATCTGCATATCCATTGGCTGCTTCATGCGGTGTCGCTGCGGATTGCTTATGAAAATGAGCTTCGATATGCGGTTAAGTTGTTTGGATTCCGGATTTTCGGGAGTGAGAGTGAAGTGAAAGATACGGAATCTGGGCGTGTGCGGGAAGGCACGCAGGCAGCGGATTCGGATGAGCTGGAATTTGTAAATGCGCAGGAGAAAACAGAGGATGATGATTTAGACACCGGTGAACTGATTTTGCGGGCGGAAGCAGCATCGGAGAAGACAGACGCCGCGATTGAGAAAGCGGAGGAAACGGCCAGGCTGCTGGAGGAGGCGGTGAAGAGACGGAGTGCGCAGAGGGAGGCGGAAATGTCTCAAGCTGTGAAGAATGCAGATGCATTTCCAGATGTGAAGGAGGCAGAAGGAGAAACGCATCGGGCAAAGAATGAATTAAATTCAAATCCCAGCCAGGAAAAGTGTGAATCGTTCCTTCATAGAATCATTAGCTGGTTCAAACAAAAATGGAGCGCCCTGCGGCAATCCCTCTCAAAGCTGCTTACCCGAATCAACAACCTGGAGCACAAACGCCAATCCGTCCTTGCATTTATAGAAAATGAAGAAAATCAGAAGTCATTTCGCCTGATCAAACGCCAGCTCATGCGAGTTCTGCGGCATATATTTCCCAGAAAGCTGTCCGGGCAGGTTACGTTTGGCGTGGAGGATCCTTATTTGATGGGACAAATTTTGAGTGTGGCGGCTTTTTTGTATCCAGTTTACGGAAAGAAGATTGATTTGACTCCGGTCATGGATGCAAATGCGCTGGACGGGGAGCTTTCGTTCCGGGGCAGAGTCCAGATTGGCGTGCTGGCATTGATGGCGCTTCGGATCTGGATGGATAAGAATGTACGGACACAGGTTTATAAATATAGAAACCGAGGAGGAAGATAATATGGCAGACAATCAGTTTGCATCGACAATCGGTGCATTATTTCAGGGTATGGATGAGTTCGTCACAACAAAGACAGTCGTGGGAGAGCCGGTGACAGTTGGCGATGCGATTATACTTCCACTCGTGGATGTAACCTGCGGCATGGCGGCGGGCGCGTTTGGTCAGTCGACGAAAGAGAAGAATGCGGGCGGCATGAGCGCCAAGATGACGCCGAGCGCGGTGCTGGTCATTCAGAATGGCATGACGAAGGTGGTCAATATCAAGCATCAGGATGCATTGACCAAGGTTCTCGACATGGCACCGGATCTCGTCAATAAATTTGTCGGCGGAAGCACCGGACCGATCGATGCGGAGACGATGCAGACAGCTGAGAAAATGGCGGGCGAGATGGAAGAGAAGAAATAAAGAAATTAAAATCAAAACGCTTCATAGAATGATCATAGCACACGATCGAATGTCAGATGTCTCTGGCAATGATCGCCTGCTATTTAACTTCTTTTGAAAACAGACATTTCAGAGAGGTATCATTCTATGAAGCGTTTATTTGGTTTAGTCCTTTTTTCAATGGGATTTGGCATGACCCTGGTGCTCATTTTCCCAAAGAATTTTCTATGGGTCAGCATCGCCATTTCTCTGATGATTGTCGGGTACAATATGTTTTGCCGATGAGATTTTATGCTTTTTCAAGCGGCAGAATCACTGTAAAGCAGCTACCCTCGTCCACCTGGCTGGATACCTCGATGGTACCGTGCATCAGATCGATGATCCGTTTCGTGATGGAAAGTCCCAGCCCGTTGCCCTTTTCATTGGGATCAGAGTTCCTGCTGTAAAATTTTTCAAAGATCCGTTTCATCGTGGCGTCATCCATGCCGACGCCGGTATCGCGGATGGAGACACGCACCTTATCTCCTGTGATAACGAGTTTGGCAGAAAGCATACCGCCAGCCGGGGTGAATTTGATGGCATTTTGCAGGAGATTGATCCAGACCTGCTGCAGCATCTCACAGTTGCCGTAAAATTTGCACGCCGTCAAATCAATGTCGAGATTCAGATGCTTTTTCTCCCAGAGCGGTTCCAGCAGAAGAATCGCCTGACGGATTTGTTCGTCGAGGCTGAACATCGTGCGGCCGGTCACGATCTCCTGCTTTTCCAGGCGGGAAAGCAGAAGAATGTTGCCGGTCATCGTGGTAAGCTGGCGCGTGCTGTCGATGATGATGCGCGTGTATTCATTCCGGTCCGCCTCTGAGAGAGATGGATCCTGCAGCAATGTCGCATAGCCCTCGATGGCGGCGAGCGGTGTCTTGAACTCATGGGAAACCGTGGTCACGAAATCATTTCGCAGCGATTCGATGCTGTTTAACTCCTGCACCATACGGTTAAAATTGTCGGTTAGTTCACAGATCGCCTGCAAAGACTTCGAATTTGGCACATGAACAGAAAAGTCTCCGTCTGCTACCTGCTTAGCGGCAAGGCTTATGGAACCGATCGGGCGGAGGATTTTCGACCAGAGGAGCAGCGACAGCGCGATACTGAACGCAAGGCTGCTCAAAAATGACATCAGACTCGGAAAATTCGGACCGAAAATCCGAAAAACTTCGTGTTTGCCGAAATATATTTCTAACTTTCCCTATTTTACAGGCTTTCCAGCCTGTGCATTAGCGAAACGATATGTATTTTCCCTTATTTTTGCCCTTATGAGATAATCGTAAGGGAAATAAGGGAAAGTTTTATTTAGTCATTGCCTGCCACTTTATCAAGTAACCTTGCAGATTCCCGCTTGGCTTTTCTTGTAGAGTGTGCATAGACATTCATGGTGGTACTGACATCTGAGTGCCCTAACAGTTCCTGCACATCCTTTGGTGCTGCTCCATTTGCCAGAAGGTTGCTTGTGTAGGTGTGTCGCAACTGGTGAAAATGAAATCCTTCAAATCCATCCAGTTTCTGAGCAATCTTCCTGCAAACAATTCCTAACGTGCTTGGCAGTTCCAAACTTCCATCCGGTCTTAAGCAGACAAAGGATATTTCCTTATAATCTTCTGGAACATTCTCTGTTCCGTCCAGATGATAGAACTCATAGTAAACTCTGTTTTTGTCTTTTACTTCTCTGTAGTAGTTTTTATGGTAAAGTTCTCCGTACTGCATTCGGTTTTTAAGTTGTTCCTTTCGGGCATTGCGAAGAATCTCTGCCAGTGTATCTCCAAAATCAACAATCCTTACCTTTTTTCGTTTGGTTGGTCCGATGATATTCTTGTGCCTTGAACCATCATATCGGATACTGCGTCTGATTGTAAGGCACTGTTCTTCAAGATTCACATCCTGCCATGCCAGACCACAGGCTTCACCGATACGAAGTCCTGCATAATAAGCTATCTGGATTGGAAGTATTGCCGGTGGATTGTAATTCTGTAGAAATTCAATCAGTCTTTCATAATCCTCTCGTGGAATTGGCTGTATATCGCCATCCATGTCATCATCGGAAAACAGGTCAACCTCATCCGTCTGGTATTTCAGCTTAATATACTGCATCGGATTGAAAGTGATATATTGCTTTGGTGATACTGCAAATCGGAATGACTGCTGTAATACTGCCGAGAAAGAACGAATGTAATCTTTGCTATAACCTTTTCTTTCTGAACCATCTGGATAAGTGCCACCAAAGGAAAGCAGATCGAAGAAGGCTTGTAAATGCTCAGATGTTACATTTTTCAACTTTCTCTCTGAAATTGGATGCTTCTTGATGTTGGTAATGGCACCGAGGTAATTCTGGACTGTCCCATTACTGAGCGTACCGGTCTTTAATTCTTCCTCTGCCCATATATCAAGTAATTCTCCAATTGTAATATTTTCCGACTTTGCAATGAATTTCTTGCTTTCGTAATCGTCCATTGCCTGACGGAGCAGTTTTTCCGTTTCACTTTTACTTTCTGTTCCAGCGTATTCTTTCTGAACCAGATTGCCGCTTGCATCTTCTACATAGAAGCGGTAGTACCATTTCTTTCCTTTTTTTCTTACAGATCCTTTTGCCATAATCGTGTGTCTCCTTTCGATATCAGACAATCGGAACTGATGAAATGCTTCTTGCGTGTAAGTATATCATAACTCCGGTTGTCGTTCTATACCGAATCGGAATCCTCATACAAAACTTCTGATAAAAGATTTTCAAGCCTTTGTTCTGCCATTTCCGGTTTCTTGGAATAAAGCCTTACGATATCTGCCATGTCGTTAAAGGCATTAACAGTGTGGGTGATCTCCCGGAGAAACATAATCTCGTTATATTCATCATTCGATTCAAACCCCATTACTTTTGCAATATCAGCTTCATTCGTGTTGCCCTTGTAATTCTTGCAGGCAAACTGGAATGATTCCAGAAACAGGTTATATTGCTTTAACATCAACAGCAGTAAATCTTTGGAAAAAGCATCTTCCTTTTTACTAAGGTCGAGAGGTAACTGTTTGAGAATATCGCCCATTGCATCACGAATCTGTAATTCTTTCTTATCCGTAATATCGGTTTCGTATTCATCGGTTTCCCCTCTGAGCCATTCAATAGATACATGAAGTGCTTCCGAAAGACCTTCCAGCACCATCTTTTTGGTATTGTCAATCGAACCATTCTCATAACGCAGGATTGTGGAAGCTGTAACTCCCATCTTCTCTGCAACATAAGGCTGTGTCAGATTTAATTCCAGACGACGCTGTTTTGCCCTGCTGCCTATCAGCTTGCGTAGTTCTTTATCTTTCATGCTGATTGCCTCCTTTTTCGGTATGTATGAATTATAGCATGTACCTCACATAATTGCAATATGCAATATAATAATTATTTTTAAAATTTCATAACGCTTGACAACACAATATAAAACCGCTATACTAACAGCACAACAAAAATTGCATAATGCAATTTATAAGGAGGTGACAAGATGACGGAAAGAAAGATTGCATTATCCATCGAGGAAGCAGCCGACTATACAGGAATTGGCAGAAACACTTTGAGAAAGCTGGTTGAATGGAAGAAGCTTCCGGTATTAAAGGTCGGAAGAAAAGTCCTTATTAAAACTGACATTCTGGAAAAGTTCATGGAAGCCAACGAGGGGCGTGATCTGAGGGATAAAGGAAATGTAAAAGCTGTCACAAGAAATGTGGCAACTTAAAAAGGCGGCTTCCTAAGAAACCGCCAAAGGTTCTATCAGACCGAAGCCATGATATACCTACACGCAAGAGGATTATACCATGTGCTTCTCCTGATATGCAACCGGGAACTGTTGTTTATCGGAAAAAGAAAGGATGAAGACGATATGGCGAAATCAACAAAGACTTATGAAGAAAGAATACGTGCATTAGAGAAAAAGGAACAGGAAAGCATTGAAGCTACAAAAAAGCTCATTGCACAGCGGAAGGAACTGGAAAAGCGAAAGAAAGCAGAGGAAAGTAAAAAACGAACCCACAGGCTCTGTCAGATTGGTGGCGCAGTGGAATCGGTTCTTGGCTGTCCGATTGAGGAGGAAGATTTACCAAAGTTGATAGGCTTCTTAAAAAGGCAGGAAACAAACGGAAAGTTTTTCTCAAAGGCGATGCAGAAAGAGCCACTTACAGATATGGAGGAAGTGTAATGGCGGAGGGAGTGGTTTTTCCATTCCCTTCATTGCCTTTGAATGAAGGGCGCACTTATGGACAACCAGAGGTCGTCCTTATAAGTTTGCCACAAGTGGCAACCGGTCTGCGCTTACGCTTGCCGGGCTCGTTCCGTCGGCGGGGCTTTCAGCCAGACCTGCTCATGCCGCAGGGGGCACTCTTGCGCAGAGGGCGTTCCGACAGCTTCACTCCTGCCAAACTAGAAGAAGATGCTGTCGGAAATCAATGCCGGATACGGCAGAAAGGGGGAATCGTATCATGGCGATATTTCACTTTACAGTAAAGATTGTCGGACGCAGTAAAGGAAAATCTGTCATATCCGCATCGGCATATCTTAATGGAGATGTGATGAAAAATGAGGAAACAGGCAGGATCAGCTACTACACTTCCAAAAAGGAAGTCGTCTACACCAGTCTGATGATGTGTGAAAATGCACCTCCTGAATGGCTGCATGTACCGGAAGAAAATATAAAAAGGTTTCAACAGTCTATCCGTTATAAAAGGGCAGGCGATAAGGAAGCCGCACTGGAAAAGTTTAAAATCACATTTCAGAAACAGCGGCTATGGAATGAGGTATTGAAGATAGAAAAAAATGCAGATGCACAGCTTGGACGCTCGTTTGAATTTTCCTTACCGAAAGAATGGAGCAGACAGGAACAGATTGATTATACAACCGAATATATTCAAAAAACTTTCGTGGACAAGGGAATGTGTGCCGATTGGAGCATACACGATAAGAACGATGGAAACCCACATGTGCATTTACTTGTAACCATGCGACCATTCAATCCGGATCATTCATGGGGCAACAAAGAAGTCAAGGACTGGGATTTTGTCAGAGATACTGAGGAAAATATCGTGGTTGATGAATCCCACCCGGATTGGTGGCAGGATAAGAAAAATCCAGACCGTCATGGAATCCGTATTCCGGTACTTGATGAAAACGGAGTACAGAAAGTCGGGGCAAGAAACAGAAAACAATGGAAACGGGTTCTGACCGATGCTACCGGCTGGAACAGTCCAAAAAATTGTGAGTTATGGCGAAGCGAATGGGCTAGGATGTGTAACCGGCATTTATCCATAGACAATCAGATTGACCACCGCTCTTATGAAAGACAGGGCAAATTAAAAATCCCTACGATTCATGAGGGTGCAGATGCAAGGAAGATCGAGGAAAAATATCTCACCGGGCAGATAAGGAAAGGTTCATGGAAGGTCGAGGAAAACCAGATGATAAAAAAACAAAATGCATTGCTGCAAAAGGTAATCACAACCTTTGGTAAGGTATCCGGTGCATTGTCAATATGGAAGGAGTGGTTGAATGACATTAGAAGAAAGCAAAGAAGTAATTCCCATGATGGAAGCAATGATTACACAGATAGAGGAACAGCAGAATATCATGGCAGAGATGCTTCAGGAGATACAGGAAAAGGACGAGAAGCTGATGTGCTTTCAGGAGCAGGAAGAACGATTGCAGCAATTAGAGAAAGAATTGTCAGAGCTGCTACAAATCTTACCGAATACAGAAGAACTGTTGATGCTTCTGGAAGAAAAGACAGACCAGATACAGAAGCTTACAGACGAAAATCAGCAATGGCAGGAATTGGCACAGAAATTAAACAGCGAGAACCGGCTATTGCAGAAACAGAACAGCGAATTACTGAACTTGAACAGCAATTAGAGAAAGGAAGGTTGATTGATGAACGAATTAAGAAACTCAAAGAGCGACGATCAACTGGAAGAACTGCTAATGCTGACGGAGCAGATGCAGGAAGAACTCGACCAGAAAGACATGACTATCCGGGAACTGAAAATGCAGCTCGACGAATCGCTGACCTTGAACGAGAGGTTAAACAGCGAGAACAGAGCAGGGAACATTCAAGCCTTAAAGAACGACTTGAGGAAAACAAAAGAATTATTGCAGAGCGAGAAAGAGAAAACGCTCACCGCAAAGGACATGATAGAGGAATGTCGCGATAAGCTAAGACAGGCAGAACAGGAACGGGATTATGCACTCTCCCATCAGAAAAAAGTAGAGATACCGGTTGAAAAGTCGGTGCTCTATCAAAAGTGCAGGAATTGTAACCAGACAGCTTATCTGAAAGCGAAGGAAAGGTATGATACGCAGAGAGAAAAAATGGCAGGCAGATATAAAGCAAAAACAGCTATGTATGAAGCATTGATGTTTCTGCTGATATGGTATTCCGCATCAACTACTCTTTTTCAGATGATACAGTCAAAGGTATTTATTTCTGATTGCAGAATATTCTTTGGTGCAATCGGAACTTTCACACAGACTATTGCTGGCTGGATTGCACTGATAGGAAAGAATGTGGCACAGATTAGTAATGGAATATCCAATCCTGTCATTGCCGGAATTATATACTGGCTGATAAGAATATTGATTTGCGGTGGATGTCTGGTGGGTGCGGGAATACTTGTAGCGTTTATAGGGATAAAGATTGCAGGGCTATATAAGAAATACTGTTGGGATATGATTACCATACTGGTAACACTTATAAGCCTGGAAATAACAATCTACTTTGGAGATTGGATAAAGACAGTCTTGCCGATCAATATGCTATTTCTCTTATTATTGGTGCAACTGGTATATGTTGGAATTAGGTGGTATGTAAAAGGATGGCAAGAAGCCAGAGGATATTATTAAAAAACTATTAGAAACTATTCATATTTACTTTCGTGCTAGGACAGATTATTCTAAAAATTCAGTGATGAGCATGCACATGAAATCTTACTTCGTTTAGGTACGAAAAAGGGCAATGGAAACTTTGTGTTCAGATGAGCTCTCACTATCTTGGTAACAACCGCAAGCAGCAGTGGAATATTGACGATGCATTCCGTATATATTCCACACATGGCTAAGCCCGACTAGAATGTGGGTGAAAAATTTCACGAGTGCCAGAGTTTCCTCTGGCACTCATTTTATTTTCGCCGTGCGTTTTTTCTGTACTCCAGTGGCAACAATCCAGTGCTTTTACGGAATAATTCTGCAAATCGGCTTGAAGTGGAATAGCCTACTGTTTGGGCAACTTGCCCGACTGTCAGCTCTGTATATGCCAGCAGATATTCTGCTTGACTCATGCGCCGCTGTTGAACATATTCCGTGATGGTGCAGTCGTAGTATTTCTTAAAACAGCTTTTGAGCTTTGTTGTTCCCATGCAGGCAATCTGTGTTAGCCGTTCCAGAGGAATATCAAAAGCATAGTGATCGCTAAGATAAGCGGCAACTATTTGGAGATTTTCAATATCCTGTTGAGAGAGCTTATGGGCCGGTTTATCAGGATGTTTCTTCTGATATTCCACCACCATTGAAACAGCTTCTGCGACTTTACTCTCATAAAAAAGTTTTGCTGCAATCCCTTCCCCGCGATAGTCTTTGATTTCTGTGAGTAACCGTGACATTTCTGGAAAGTCGGATGTTTGGTCGATCTTCCGAAATGCATCCACAGGATTGATCTGTGCCTCCGGGTACAGTTTTTTCAGGTAGTCCTCATAATATGCCGGTGCAATCTCAATCCCAACCGAACGGATTGGAATATTTTTATGTATCAAAGCCTTGTATGGAGCGTAGCCTCCAATAAATGTTTTTATACAACCGGCAGACAGTCTACGGTATGGAGATAATTCCTCCCCGGAAATAGAGTCATACCGAGTGATACTCAGACATTCCGGCATGGAGCATTCCAACATGAAATCTTCGTGGAAGGAAAAGTTATGGATTTTAATATCATATAAGTCTTTCTGTCCATAAGTCCAGTAGGTGCCTTCTCCAACTTCGGGAGAAAGTTTCCAGCAGTCACCTAATGCCCCATATTGCTGGTTGTCTGGGTCACGGATAAAACCGTGTCCAATCAGTAGCGGTGTATAAAACTGGTCAATAATTTCAGACATGAAAACAGACCGCCTCCTTTTTGCAACGATTAGACGAACTTTTGAAAGGAACAGACGAACATTGCCGGAACCTATTGAATGTTGTTCGATAAATGCGTATTGTATTAGACGAAGATTAGAGGTATCTAACCGAAGAATATCACAAACCACTTGTCGAGTCAAGACAATGAAAGGTAGGAGGTCAAAATGAGTAATCAAGTAAATTCTATGAACAAAGGTCTGACAGTGAAAGACCTTGTAACAACAGGTATTTTTACTGCACTGTTATTTGTTTTTGTATTGGTGGGCGGTGTCTTTTTTGCAACGAATCCTGTACTTACTTTTTTCATGCCAGCAGGAGGTGGGCTGCTTGCTGGCCCCATTTATCTTTTGCTGATTGCAAAAGTACATAAGCGTTGGAGCCTTTCTATAATGGGCGTTATCATGGGTATTATTTGGTTCGTGACTGGTATGCACTGGGCTTTTGCATTGGGCTACATGATCATGGCGATTGTCGCGGACTTTGTTGCTGGTGTAGGGCAGTACAAAAGCAAAAAACTCAACAGCCTGTCTTATATCCTGTTCTCTCTCGGTGGCACTGGTTCATATATCGTGTTCTTTGCTGACCCCAACGGCTGGGCGCAGACCATGTTGGGGAACGGAACTGAACAGAGTTACATCGACACCATGCAGGCAACTGCAAATACCGGCATCCTGATTGCCATGTTTGCTGCGGTTATCATTACATCTGCAATCAGCGCTTTTGTAGGCTGCAAAATGCTGAAAAAGCAGTTTGAAAAAGCAGGTATTACAGCATGAGCGGTAAACGCCACAAGAAAGAGCTTTGGCTCGACCCACGGGCCAAGCTCTTTCTTATTCTTATGTGTGTTTTATCGTCCATGTTTGCGCCCTCACTTGCATATCAATTTATCCTTGTTATGCTGATTGCGATATTGGGGGCTTTCTTTGGAAAGTGGAAATATGTCATTAAGGCTGTATGCTTTTATGCGGTCATCTGTGCCCTGACAGTTTGGATCATGGCAGAAATGACAGGCACGCTGCGGACAATGTTTATTGCCTTTTTAGGCTTGTTTCATAAGGTCTATGCGTGCGGAACCTTGGCTGGGATTGTTCTGACTACTACAAAAGTCAATGAGTTCCTGTCTGCTATGAACCGTGTCCGCGCACCCAAAAAGTTAGTAATTCCTATGGCAGTTATGCTGCGGTACATTCCAACTATTCAAGAGGACTGGCGCTATATCACAGACGCTATGCGAATGAGAGATGTTTCACCATCTCTGGCGGGCTTTTTAACACATCCGGGCATGACGGTTGAGTGTATTTATGTGCCTTTATTGATGGCAGCTTCAAAAGCGGCGGATGATCTTTCTGTTGCTTCTGTCACTCGTGGAATTGAAAATCCCAATCCACGCACCTGTCTTGTCCAGATAAAATGCGGAATTTCCGATTGGGGCGTCATGGCCGTTGCCGTAGCTTATCTGATTTTTGAATTATGTGTGCGAGGAGGTGTGATCGGTTGATTGAGTTTGAAAATGTATCGTTTTCCTATACGGGGCAGGAACATGGTGGGCTGCGCGACATCAATTTGAAAATTTCGGACGGAGAATTCGTCCTGTTCTGTGGCCGCAGCGGGTGCGGAAAAACAACGATTACAAGGCTGGTGAATGGACTGATCCCTCAGTTTTATCAGGGGGAGCTTCATGGCCGTGTGCTGGTAGATGGTCAGGAAATCAGCAATATCCCCATGTATCAGATTGCCGCTAAGGTTGGCTCCGTTTTCCAAAATCCACGGACGCAGTTTTTCAATGTTGATACAGACAGTGAGATTGCCTTTGGAATTGAAAATGAAGCTCGCCCTCCTGAGAAATTGGCTGAGCGAGTAGAGCAGACAACTGAAGATTTGCATATTCAAAAGCTGCGAAACAGAAATATTTTTGAGTTGTCCGGCGGAGAAAAGCAGAAAATCGCCTTTGCTTCTGTTTATGCCATGAACCCACAGATTTATCTATTGGATGAACCATCCTCTAATCTGGATATGACTTCGATCCAAGAACTAAAGGAACATTTGCGGCTGATAAAAAAACAGGGCAAAACAGTTTTGATAGCGGAACATCGTCTGTACTACCTGATGGAGTTGGCTGACCGAATTGTTTATCTGGAAAAAGGAGAAATCAAAGGAATATACACCCCGGAAGAATTTTGGCAGCTATCTGAACCTGATCGTGAACACATGGGGCTGCGAGCTGTTGATCTACAGGCGGTATTCCCGCAAAAAGCCCACTTGCCTGCGCCTACCCCTGTATTGGAGCTGCGGAATGTGACGCTCCGTTACAAGAAGCAAACAATTTTGCATGACATTGAGCTATCCGCCGGAAAGGGCGAAGTGATTGGTGTTGTCGGCCACAACGGAGCTGGAAAGACTACATTTTCCCGCGCTCTCTGTGGGCTTCACAAAGACTGCGATGGACAATTTTTGTGGGAAAGCGAGCCGATTGAGCGTAAGGAAAGGCTGAAACGCTCTTACATGGTTATGCAGGATGTGAATTATGAACTTTTCGCTGACAGCGTGGCGGCAGAGTGCTCCTTTGGTATACGCAATCCAGATCAAACACTGGTAAATGCAACTTTGGAGGAATTAGGCCTTACCCAATATCGGGAGCGCCATCCAAACACGCTTTCTGGCGGTCAAAAGCAACGAGTAGCTGTAGCTGTTAGCATGATTTGTGGGAAAGATCTGCTGGTATTCGATGAACCGACCAGCGGCCTTGATTTTGACAGTATGACGCAGGTGGCGGGACTGATCCGCCGGTTGTCCAATATGGGAAAGGTTATTTTCATTGTCACCCACGATTTTGAATTTGTCTGCCGTACCTGCTCCCGTGTCCTGCATTTTGACGAGGGCGAAATGCCCGATGATGTACCAGTTACAATGGATGCCCTCCCGAAATTGAGAGAGCTGTTCTCTGTTCCAGATGGAAAGGAGAGGTGATCTATGAAACAGAAAAAAGAAAACAGAGTAGCTTTGCTGCTCCACTGGGCCGGTGAGCAAAAAATCTGGCTGTTCCTGGCAATTTTTCTATCGGCGGTCAGCGGTCTTTGCATTATCGTCCCTTACATTGGAATTTACCGGCTGATGGACGCCACCTTCAATCATACCTGCACGCAGGAACTTGTTGTACATACCGTGGTAATGATTGCAGTGGCGGTAACTTTGCGGTTTGCCCTGTTTGGCTGTTCCGGCGTAGCAGCCCACAAAGGGGCCTATGGCGCTCTTTTCAAAGTGCGCTGCATGGTTGCAGAACACATGGCCAGAGCGCCTTTAGGGGCCTTGAATGAACGGCGCACCGGGGACATAAAAACGGTTCTGAATGAAGATATTGAAAAGTTGGAGCTGTTTCTGGCCCATAACCTTCCTGACCTTGTGTGCTATCTGGTGGGGCCGGTAGTCATCTTTATTTATCTGATGACCGTCAATATTCCTCTGGCATTGATTTCCCTGGTTCCGCTGATCCTTGCTGTTGTTGTAATGGGGATGATGTTCCGCAATACGGATGACCTGATGGAACGGGCCAATCACTCCATTACCACACTGAACTCGGTTATGATTGAGTACATCAGCGGCATGAAATTGATTAAAGCCTATAACATGGGGAGCAAATCGTTTCAAAAGTTTTCAGACGCTATCCAGGAAGAAAACGCCATGTGGAATGAAACTTCCCGGCGCATGGGGCCACCTTATGCGGCCTTTGTTGTTATCATCGAATGTGGGATGTTGATGATGGTTCCAATCGGCGGAATGTTTTTCCTGAAAGGCTCACTGGCTGCCAGTACGCTCTTGCTATTTTTGTATGTCGGTTCTATGTATTTAACTGAAATCAGGCCTTTGCAGGAATTGGGAACAAACTTTGCAAATGTACTAAACGCTATCACCAAAACCAAAGAGATACTGGATATTCCGATTTATGAGGGTGGAACAGATTTCCCCCAAAACCATGATATTGTGCTTCGGAATGTTCGATTTTCTTATGACGGAAAAACCGATGTGCTGCATGGTGTCAATCTCAAAATCAGTGATGGCGAGCGCATGGCTCTTGTGGGCAGATCTGGTGCCGGTAAAAGCACTGTGATTGAACTGATTTCCCGGTTCTATGATGTGCAGGAAGGCGAAGTGCTGATTGGCGGCAAAAATGTCAAGGAGCTTGACTACGATACCATTCTGAAAAATATAGCCATCGTATTTCAAAAGACTTTCCTCACCCGTGACAGTGTGCTGGAAAATATCCGCATGGGTAGTAACGCTACTCTGGAAGAAGTGCGGGCTGCTGCAAAAGAGGCACAGATTGATGACTTTATCATGTCCCTGCCGGATGGATATGACACAAAAGTGGGCAGTTTCGGCTCACGCTTTTCTGGCGGAGAAAAACAGCGGATTGCGATTGCCCGTGCAATTCTGAAAAATGCACCTATCTTAATTTTGGACGAGGCCACAAGTGCCTCTGACCCGGAAAATCAGATGGAGATTGATAAAGCTATTCAAAATCTATGCAAAGGCAAAACAGTCATTGTAGTAGCACACCGTTTGAGTGCTTTGAAAATGTGCAACCGGGTGGCTGTGGTGGAAAATCATACAATTACCAGCGCTGGCACCCATGAGGAAGTTCGTAAGAACAATGCCTACTATCGAAATGCGTGGAAAGACTACGAAACAGCCCGGAATATCACTTATCAGTTGGAGGGAGGCGAGCAGCATGAATGAGCATGATGTATTGAAAAAGAACCACAATTTCTATATTGGTGTCAGCGGAACCGTTCTGGAAGGACTTCTCTCCGGCAGCCTGTTTATGCTGCTTTACTCTGTTATGCAGTTTTTGTGGTCGGGCCAATTTGACATGAACCGTGTTCTGGCTCTGACCGGTATAATTGCAGTGGTTTTTCTTCTTCGTATCCTGATTTACAGCTACGGTTATACCAAAGCGCAGATTGGCGGTGCAGAGGTCAGCAAAAAGATTCGGCTTTTTATGGGCGACCATTTGAAGCGCATCCCACTGTCCCGATTTTCGCAGGGGCACACTGGCGATTATATCAACACCATTACAAGCGACGTAAACAACTACGAAAAAATCCTGACCCATAAAGTCGGAGATTTGGCAAAGAATTTTGCCCTGTCATTGATGTTGATTGTCTTTGTTATGACGCTCTATGTTCCGGCTGGAATTATCCTGCTGATAGCCGACCTTCTTTTAATCCCCAGCCTATGGCTTTCTTTCCGCATGGTACGGAAATACGGAAAAGAAAAGAACGATATTTGTGCGGAGAATGTCAGTAGCATTGTTGAGTATGTTTCTGGTATTCAGACTTTTCGAGCCTATGGTGTGGGCGGTATGAAGAACAAAACTGTTATCAACGCCATGCGGGAGTTTTGCCGGATTAGCTTTGTATACGAGGCAAAAGTGCTTCCTATTGGTGCGGGCTTTGGTATCTTGAGTTGGCTGTCCTGCCCGCTGGTTATCTTGCTGTCCTATGCCCCCTGGGTCGCAGGGACACTGAACACGGTGGAATACCTTTTGATTTGTATGCTGCCCCTGTTCTGTGCAAAGCTGGCTAACTCGATTTTTGTAGACCTCACCAGTTATAAGAACCTGATGATCTCAAAAAACAAAATCTCGGGTGTAATGAATGAGCCAGAGGAAACTGGTAGCATGGAGCCGCTTCACACAGCTACCCATGAAATCACATTTGACAGTGTAGATTTTGAGTATGTTCCCGGTGAACCTGTACTAAAACACGCCACCTTTACGGTGCCAGATCAAAAGCTCACGGCCATTGTCGGAGACTCTGGCTCTGGCAAATCTACTATTTTGAATCTGATTGCAAAATATTATGAAGCAACGGGCGGGACGATTTCTATTGGAGGTAAACCCATTAACCATGTTGCCGCAGAGCGTGTACTGGAACAAGTTTCTATGGTAGACCAGGACGTATTTCTTTTTGACGATACCATCCGGGATAATATCCGACACGCCCGCCCTAATGCTACGGACACGGAAATCGAGGATGCTTGCCGGGAGGCTAACTGTGACAGCTTCATCCGTAAGATGGAAAAGGGATACGATACGCCGACTGGTGAGAACGGAAATCTTCTCTCTGGCGGTGAGCGTCAGCGAATTTCAATAGCCCGCGCTATACTGAAAAATAGCCCCATCCTGCTTTTGGATGAAGCAACAGCATCTCTTGACATTGAAAATGAGCTTGCCGTAAAGCAGGCCATCGCTAATCTATTAAAAGAGAAAAAGACAGTGGTAATGATTGCTCATACCCTTTCCATTGTCAAAAACGCTGATCAAATTCTTGTAATGGGTGATGGCAGGATTGCTGAATCTGGAACCCACGAGGAATTGCTTGCGAAAGGCGGAAAATATGCTGCTATGTGGAACGCAGAGCAAAAAATATCGGCTTGATAGAAGCTAAAGAAGAATAATTGCATAGCGCATGAACCTGCCCCGACTACGGGGAAAGAAAAAAACGCTGGCTGGGGCAGGTGATTTTGCGCGCCTATTTTAAGTTATTATCCTAACGGCGGTTTTGAGAAATCAGAGCCGCCGTTTCTTGCGTATACCTAAAAGGAATCTTCCGCATCTATCCACATTTGCATCGTTCCATCAAGATACAATCTTGCATACTCAAGTGGTTCATCAATGGCAAGTGCGTTTAATGCACAGTCAGATCCGGGAGTAGTTGTTAAATTCTTCTCCGCTTCCCAGCAGTCAATGCGGAGCATATAGCCAGCAGAAGTATAAACATCAATGCTGTTGCGTTGTGGATTGTATTCTGCAAATATCGTTCTCATCGTATCAAATCTCCTTATCGTTCAATCAATCATTTGTTGCAAAAATCAGAAGCATTTCAATCAGTTCCCCATGTCACTTTTATTTTGTGTTATACTATTTTATAAGATTTTCTTTCCCTTGTTTTTTCCCTTATCAGAGTTCGTAAAAACTCATGGGACAATATAATACAAGGGAAACAATAAGGGAAAGCTCACCTGCGACAAACTTAGTGTTTTCAAGGGCTTGAGAGATATTTGATAATAAAATATAACAGTTATTAAATCCCTTTGAATATATGAAATCTCAATTCAAGTTTATCTATTCCGCTTGTGAGCAGTGAGACAAAATATCCGGTCAGCATCGGCATCAACGAGGACACCAGGAAGAAAAAGACCAGGAGGGTCAGCCAGTAGAGAGGAATCTGGAAATATTTGGTAAAGTTCTTGCTGATCATGCTTCTGTTTTCACCGCCTTATAGCCGAGACCCCGCACGGTCATGATGATAAAATCATCGCAGTTTTTAAACCGTTCGCGCAGCCGGTTGACATGCACATCGACCGTCCGTTCGTCGGTTGTCGAGTCAAGCCCCCAGATTTCGTCCATGAGCTGCTGCCTCGTGAAAATCTTATTTGGATAAGAAAGTAATTTATATAGAAGGTAAAATTCTTTCTGCGGCAGAAGTGTCTCCTGCCCGTTGACCGTGACCGTCAGTGCATCGTAGTCGAGCATCGTATTTTGGCATACAATCCGATGCTCCGTCGCGATCTTGGCGCGTTTGAGCAGGGCGCCAACCCGCAGAACCATCTCATTGACATCGATTGGCTTCACCATGTAGTCATCCGTGCCTGCCTGAAAGCCGCGCTGCTTGTCTTCGAAGCGCTCTTTGGCGGTGATAATCAGGATTGGCATTGTAAATCCACTCGTCCGCAGGTGATCAATCAGTTCATATCCGTCCATTCCGGGCATCATAATATCCGAAATAATGAGATCTACATATTCAGAATCTAAAAGAGATAATGCTTTTTCGCTGCTTTCTGCCGGAAGCGCCAGATAACCATTGTTGGTAAGTACCGTGCAGAACAGGGAACGCAGTTTCGCATCATCTTCTACCACAAGAATGTGAAACATATCCGTAAAACCTCCCTATAATTCAATTAAAAAGATGTAATATCATAAGTACTCATAGTATACCACATGAGTTTAAACTGATTGTGAACGGTGCAACACATTTTTTTCACGGTTCGTTTACATTCAGTTTATATGTAGTTGAAACTCGTTTAAAAATGGGATGTTATACTAGGGACAATCAGGAAAAACCAGAAAGGAATATGCGAAATGAGTAAACGATCTTCTCTGATGGAAGCGGCAAAACAGAATAAAAAGAAAACAGCCATCATCGCGGTGGTGGTGGTGCTCGTACTTGCGGCGCTTTTTATGCGTTTCAAGGGTGGCAGCAAAGGAGGTTCAGGCGGCGGTCCGGGCGGTATGCAGGACATGCAGATGGACAATGTGGCGACGGTTGCGGCTGAGAATCCAAAGAGCGGAACGATCGAGCGGACAACCAGCACATCCGGTACTGTCGAGGCATCGGACGTTGTCTATGTCTATGCGAAGGCATCCGGCGATGTGACGGGTGTCAACGTCAGCGTCGGTGATATGGTGACAGCGGGTCAGCTTCTCTGTACGATCAATACCGAACAGGTTGAGACGGCGAAAAATGCGATGGACTCCGCCTCTGTTAACCTGACCGAGGCACAGAGCAATTTAAGCCGTATGCAGCTTCTTTATCAGGGAGGAGATATTTCTGATCAGGAATGGGAGCAGTATCAGAACCAGGCGAAGACGGCACAGTTAAATTATGAATCGGCAAAATTAAACTACGATCGTCAGGTGGAATACAGTTCCGTGACCGCACCGATCTCCGGCAAGATTGAGACGATGGATATTGATGTATATGATCATGTCAACCAGCAGGCGCAGCTCTGCGTTATCTCCGGTGAGGGAGATAAAAGGGTATCGTTCTACGTATCCGAGCGTGTTATGAGCAACTTAAACCAGGGCGACGCGATGACGATTGTAAAAGATGGAACGACTTATGATGGTGTGATTACCGATGTCAGCAGCATGGCGGACGAGAGCAACGGTCTGTTTAAGATAAAAGCAGAGCTGCCGGAGGCGAACAGCCTTTCAACGGGAAGTACTGTCAAGGTAACAGTAACTTCTGAGCGTGCAGAGAATGTCATGACCGTGCCGGTAGATGCGATCTACTATGATAACGGCGTTGGAAATGTCTATGTTTATCAGGACGGAACGGTACATAAAGTGGAAGTCGAAGTGGGGCTTTATAATACAGAGCTGGCGGAGATCAAGTCGGGGCTGACGGCAGATGATCTCGTCATCAGTACATGGAGTTCCCAGCTTTATGAGGGTTCAACCGTTAACTTAAAGGGTGAAGAAACAGATGCGGCAGCAGCGGATGAAGCTGGAAACCAGAAAGCTGATGCCCCGGCAGGGTCTGAAAATGGACAGAAAGCGGGTGCTCCGGCAGATGGCGGAAACGATCAGCCTGCGGGTGATGCAGGTGCTCCGAAAGATGCAAAAAATGGACAGAAACAGTAGGACAGGAGGAATGTAAGACATGGGAGTAACGAAATATATCCTGAAACATCCGGTTACTACTGTCATGGCTCTGTTGTGTTTGGTTGTATTCGGTATTTCATCGGTCTTTTCGGCAAAGCTGGAGCAGATGCCGGATATGGAGACGCCGATGCTGATTATCATGGCAAATTATTCAGGCGCAGGACCGGAGGATATCAGCGAGCTGGTAACCGAACCGATCGAGGATGCGATCGGCACGCTAGAGGGCGTGGACACGATTTCCTCCACATCGAGCGATGGACGTTCGATGGTCATGCTTCAGTACGATTACGGCACCGATATGGATGAGGCGTATGACAACTTAAAGCAGAAACTGGACAATATCCAGCGGGAGCTGCCGGATGATGTGGAACCGAGCGTTATGTCGATGAACTCCAATCAAGGAGACAGCATGATGCTTTCGATTGCACATAAAACGCAGACAAACCTCTACGATTATGTGGATCAGAAGATAGTACCTGAATTAGAGCGAATTTCTTCAATTGCAAACATTGAGACGCGAGGCGGTTCTTCTAAGTATGTCAGCATTGAATTACAGTCTGAAAAAATGGATCAGTACAATCTGACCATGCAGGATGTTGCGAGTGCGATCAGCGATGCAAACGTGGCATCCCCGTCGGGTGAGGCAGATGCCGGAAACCTGGAGCTTTCCGTTACTACCTCCTTAAAAACAGAACAGGTAAATGAGCTGCAGGATATTCCAATCAAGACGCCGGCAGGACAGATTATTTCTCTGTCGGATGTGGCAAATGTGTATGAGGCAACGAAAGACCGGGGCGGCATTTCCCGTTACAACGGTCAGGAGACGATCTCCATTTCGATTCAGAAGCAGCAGGACAGCACAGATATGGAAGTGTCCTCGGCTGTCAAAGAGAAAGTTGAAGAATTGATGGCAGATGATTCGGATCTGACGATCACGGTTGCAAATGATACATCTGACACGATTCTTGATTCCTTAAAAGACGTAGCAGAGACAATGGTTCTGGCGGTTATCATCTCCATGCTCATCATTTTCCTGTTCTTTGGCGATTATAAGGCGTCCTTGATCGTCGGAAGTTCCATTCCGACTTCGATTTTGATGTCCTTGATTGCGATCACGATGGCAGGATTTTCGTTGAACGTTATCACGATGAGTGCGCTGGTACTCGGCGTCGGCATGATGGTCGATAACTCGATCGTTGTACTGGAGAGCTGTTTCCGTGCAACGGCGGAGCAGGAAGACAAGGGGGCGCTTGGCTATTTTTCGGCAGCGCTTCACGGAACCGGCATTGTCATCAACTCGATCATCGGTTCGACGATCACGACCTGTGTCGTATTCCTGCCGCTGGCATTCTTAAACGGTATGACCGGACAGATGTTCAAACCGCTGGGATTCACGATCGTATTCTGTATGTCGGCGTCCCTGCTTTCTGCGATGACGGTGGTTCCGCTGTGCTATCTGTTCTACAAACCGAGCGAGGCGAAGCGCGCCCTGATGGGACGTCCGATTGAACGTTTACAGAAATGGTACCGCGGCATCATGGACCGTCTGTTAAACCACAAAGCGATGGTTATGGGATTTTCGGTTCTGGTACTTGTACTGACGGTAATTCTGGCGAGCGGAATGCAGACGGAGCTGATGACATCGGATGATACCGGTACGGTCAGTGTCAGCATTGAGACGCGTCCGGGTCTGAAACAGGAAAAGATCGAGGAGGCGCTGGCAGAAGCGGAGGCGATTGTTTCCGCGAGCGACCAGGTTGATTCGTACATGCTGCGTTACAACGGAGACAGCGGTGAGATCAGTGCCTATCTGAAAGATGACCGTACCATGAAAACAGACGATGTAGCCGATCAGTGGCAGAAAGAGATGGATAACATTGCAAACTGTACGATCGACGTATCGGCATCGACTTCCATGAGCTTCATGGGAAGACAGCGCGGCTATGAAGTGATTCTTCACGGCACGCAGTATGATGAATTAAAAGAAGTTAGTGATAAGATTGTCAAGGAAATGACAGCAAGAACGGATGTCATCAACATCCATTCCAGTATTGAGAATAATGCACCGATCATTACCCTGAAGATTGATCCAGTCATGGCAAAGGCGTATGGACTCACGGCTTCCAGTATCGGAACGACGATCAACCAGATGTTGAGTGGTATCGACGCGACGACACTTAAAATTGACGGCGAGGACATTACGGTAACGGTTGAGTATCCGGAGGGCGAGTACGAGACAGTTGATAACATAAAAGATATTATTTTGACGGGAACAAACGGACAGAAGGTGGCACTGACCGATGTGGCAAATGTCGTATTTGAGGATAGCCCGGCTTCGATTTCCAGAACCGACGGTGCATATGAGATCACAATCTCTGCCGATTACACCGGTGATAATGTACAGCAGCAAATCAATAGTGAGGTAATTACTCCGAACTTAAGCGGCACAATCAGCATTGGGCAGAACAGCCGTGACCGTATGATGAAGAGTGAGTTCAGCTCCCTGTACCGCGCGATTGCGATTGCAGTCTTCCTGGTATTCGTTGTCATGGCGGCACAGTTTGAGTCTGTGAAGTTTTCCATCATGGTTATGACGACCATCCCGTTCAGTTTGGTTGGTTCCTTCGGATTACTGAAGCTGACCGGCGTCAGCATCAGTATGACGTCCCTGCTTGGCTTCCTGATTCTGGTCGGAACTGTTGTAAATAACGGTATTCTCTACGTGGATACGGTCAACCAGTATCGCTCCACGATGGATCTGCGGACAGCGCTCATCGAGGCAGGTGCGACCCGTATCCGACCGATTCTGATGACAAGTATGACAACCATCCTCGCGATGATCCCGATGGCACTGGCAATCGGAAGCAGCGGTTCCACGACACAGGGTCTGGCGATCGTAGATATCGGCGGCCTGACCGCAGGTGTGATTGTCGCGCTCTTCATGGTTCCAGTATATTACGCACTGCTGAGCCGGAAACCGAAGGAAGAGATACCGGATGTGGATTAGATATAGGTTAATTGAAAAAATATTGTAGGAAATAAAATATTTGCTGCGGAAATTAAAATCAGATAGATCGGAATGGAGTGACATACATGAATCAAAATAGAAGATTCTGCCTGACCCGTCGGATTGCCTCTGGCGTGGCAGCCTGCTCACTGGGAGTATTCCTGGCGACAGGTGCGCCGGTCCAGGTATTGGCAGCCAGCCCGCAATTTGCATATTCCACAGAAAAATGGGCTTCGCTGCAGGATGATAAGCTCGAATTTGACGAGATTGCTGATCGGATCCATGAGTACAACAGCACAGTGGAGAAGAACCGGATCGAGTACAAGGATTATCAGGGCAAAGACAGCAATGAGATCGCGCAGGAATATTATGACGCGGCAGATGAGATCGAGAGCAGTATCGAGTACCCGGATTCAGATGATGCGAATTATGGTTCCGCACTGGCAGCAGCACAGAGAAGCGAGACTTCCGCGACCCAGATGCGCGAGCAGGGCGATAATAACGTCGATGATGCGAATGTTAAGGCGTGGGGGTATACGCAGACCGAGAAATCGTTGGTACAGCAGGCGCAGAACCTGATGATCCAGTACTGGAATGCCCAGGAAAACTTAAAGAGTGTGCAGAACCAGGTGTCCAAGGCAGAAAAAGACTATGAGACGGCAAACTTAAAGCTTTTATCCGGAAGCGCGACCCAGACGGATGTGCTGGATGCCAAGGAGACTCTTTTAAAGGCGCAGGCGTCCATCACGACGGCGGAGAGCAATATTGCATCGACGAAGGAATCCCTGTGCCAGATGCTTGGATGGAAATATGGCGCATCAGTAGAAATCGGTGCATTACCGGACCCGCAGGAACAGATGAGTGCATCGGTCAACCTCGAAGAGGACATTGCGAAAGCACAGGAAAATAATTATCAGTTAAAGATTCTGGCACGTCAGGTCAACAATGCGATGACAAGCACCCTTAAAGAGCAGTACCAGACAACTCTGACCAGCGGAAAGGAGGCAGTCAAGTCGAATGTCCAGTCGGCTTATCAGAATCTGAAGCTTTCTGAGGCACAGTATGAACAGGCAAAACGCAGCCTTGAATTAGAAGAAAAGACGAAACAGACCAACGACCGCAAGCTGGCAGCCGGACTTATCAGCCAGAACGCATACCAGAGCGCAACCTATTCCTATGAATCGGCATCCGTGGCAAAAGAGACGGCAGCGATGTCGCTTCTCCAGGCGCAGCTCGCCTACCAGTGGGCGGTGGGCGGTCTGGCGTCCACGCAGTAGAAAGGGGTGGGCGGATGATGCGAAATCTGAAAGGAAAATGGATGAACGCGGAAGCTGGGACAGAGCAAAAGATGCGCAAGGGGCAAGAAAGAGACCGAAGCGGTGCAAGTGCTTTGGATGTGCATCTGGACGGTTATAATGTGAAACGAATCGGAAAAAGCAGATTGACTCGTTCGATCGGAATTGCCCTGGCGGCTTGTATTCTTGTATCGAGCCCGGCGCAGGCGGCGAAAACGCCTTTGATTTCCGGCACTGAAAGTGATTCAGACAGCGAGGCAGATGGTCCGGCGCTGGAAGATGGCACCATAACCGAAAACAGCGCAGACAACACGATCGCCAGCCAGTCCGGCTCCTATACGGAGGAACAGCTCGCGGATTCTGTGATAGAGTACGGGGAACTGGAGGCGCTGGTGCGGCGCGGCAATGGAACGGCTGTCAGCGCCGATTACAGTTATCAGGACAGCCTTGCCGTCTACCAGGAAGCCTACGATGCGATGATTTCCGGTGCCCGGGATATGAACTATAAAGCAGATGAGCTCGAAGATGCGGGCGGAGATGAGGCACTGATCGGCACCTATGAGCGAAATGCACAAACGCTGTCGATGGCAGCGAAGCAGTATAAAAAGTCCCTCACTTCCTTAAATTCGGCGTCAAGCCGTGCGTCCAGAAACCGGACGGTCTGGCAGGTCGTAAAGACCGCACAGATCCAGTGGGGCACCTGCCGGCAGCTTCAGGACGAGGTGGAGGCGGCTGCCAAGACGGCAGAGAACTATCAGGCGCAGGTGGATCGCAAAGAGCGGGAACTGGCAGCGGGGCTTTGCACGGAGACGGATCTGCTGCAGGCTCAGAAAAACCTGCTAAGCGCCCAGACAGCATTACAATCTACGACCGATCAGGCAAATAAGGCGCTGCGCCAGCTTGCTATTTTACTTGGAAAGAGCGGAACTTCTATTACGCTGGGGGAAATTCCAGCCGTATCGGCAACGGAACTGGCTTCTATGAATCTGGATGCGGACCGCGCGGCAGCTGTCGTTGCAAGTTCCAGTGTCAAATCAGCCAGACGATCCTCCGCAACCGGAGATGCGGCGCGCAAGCTGCGCCACCAGCAGATCGAGGAAGCCGAGAGCGCCGCAAGCGCCTCAGCGGATGAGCAGTACGCTGAGATAGCGGCATTAAGCCTAGAACGTGACGCGGCGCAGGCAGCCTACCAGTCTGCCGAAAAAACATACGGCGCCACCCAGATTAAGTATCAGTCCGGTGCGATTAATAAAGCAACGTATTTACAGGGTGAGGCGTCTTATCTGCAGAAAAAAGCAGAACTAGAGACTGCCGAGATTTCCCTGCGGACGGCGTATGATGCGTATGAGTGGATGTTGAAAGGGGTTGCGTGAGGATTAAGTGATTGCGTTTCCTAAGATTGTATGTTTTGTATGGATATGTGAAATGGAATTTTATAAGATGGGTTTGAAAAAGGATGTGCCAAGGCACATTCTTTTTCATGCTTTCGGTGTGAGAACAAATTTGTATTTGCGTATTGTTCCGGTCAATGGTACAATCATAGGCGGAATTTTGAACCGGTAAACGATAGACTGAAAGGGTACGCCCGTTCACGGACCCATGGAAAAGGTCGGAAACGAAAACGGGAGGAACATATAGATGCAGCAGGAGAATATGAAGACATTGGAATCTCTGGAAGATTTTCGGCATTTTTCGGAAAAAGAGCTGGAAATACGGTTTGACCAGCTTAAGAAACAGATTGTACCAGCGGACAAGACAATCCGGGAGCAGGCAGAAAAGCATTGGGGGCATGTGGCAAAACCGCTTGGCAGTCTGGGAGTCCTGGAGGAAGATATTGTGCGGGCGGCGGCAGCGCAGGGGGAGGAAGTGCCAGACTTCTCCAGGCGTGCGCTTTTAATTTTTTGCGCAGATAATGGGGTAGTCAAAGAAGGAGTATCACAGACCGGGCAGGAGGTTACGGCGGCAGTTGTTTCGAATATGACACGCGGGAGGAGCTGTTCCTGCCTGATGGCAGAAAAGGCAGAGGCAGATGTGTTTCCGATCGATATGGGAATTGCCTGTGAGGTAGAACATCGGGGAGAACTTTATCCCCTAACGGAACGGAAAATCCGCCGTGGAACTTCCAATTTTACAAAAGCAGCAGCGATGACGCGCCAGGAGGTGTTGACAGCCATTTTGACGGGAATTGATGCGGTGCGTGTGCTGAAGGAGCAGGGGTACCGCTTGTCTGCAGTGGGTGAAATGGGGATCGGCAATACGACGACCAGCAGTGCGGTCGCATCGGTTCTGCTGCAAAAGGATCCAGAACTTGTCACTGGAGCTGGGGCGGGTTTAGATTCGGCTGGATTGAAACGGAAAACGGAGGCAATCCGGCGTGGAATCGGACTGCATCACCCGGATCCCATGGATGGCATGGAGGTATTGCAAAAGGTAGGCGGATTCGATCTGGCGGCGATGGCAGGTGCTTTTTTGGGCGGTGCCATCTATCATGTTCCGGTTGTGATTGACGGGGTTATCGCGGCAGCTGCGGCGGCAGCTGCTGGAAGAATTGCACCGGCAGCGACGGACTATATGCTGGCAGCCCATGTATCGGCGGAACCGGCGTCTATCTGGCTGCTTGATTTGATAGGAGTAACTCCGGCTATCCAGGCGGGACTTCGACTCGGAGAAGGTACAGGGGCGCTGGCGCTGTTTCCACTGCTGGATATGGCGCTGTCCATTTACCGGGATATGGATACGTTTGCGGAGATGGAAATAGAGGAATATAAGCCGCTGGTGTGATGAGATATACGGATTAAAACATTTTTTGCGTATGTTTTTAAAGCATGGAAACTGCTGCAATTCAGTGAAAAAGAGGATAAATGAACGATGTTATATATAGTTACAGGCGGCAGTGGCAGCGGCAAGTCCGAATATGCCGAACAGACTGCCGTGCAGTGCCGGAACAGGAACGGTGGGACACTCTGGTATCTGGCGACGATGCGGATTTGGGATGATGAAGGCAGAAAACGGGTGGAGCGCCATCGGCGGATGCGCGCGGCAAAAGGGTTTGAGACGATTGAGCGGTATACGGGGTTAGAAACATTAGAATTAGAGGAGAGATTCGAAGAGTCCAATTCGGCTGGTTTGGACGCTGAACAGGAAAACGATAGTTTGAAGCGCTGGGAGTCCTGCCGAGTGGCACAAAAACCAGTGCTTCTCCTTGAATGTATGTCCAACCTTGTCCTCAATGAATTTTATGCTCAGGAAAATGGTGCGCAAGAGCGGATTCTGCAAGGAATAAAACGCTTGCAAAACCAGTGCCATGACCTTATCATTGTAACGAATGAGATCTTTTCGGACGGTGTGACGTATGATCTGGAATCGGAGCGGTACATAGAGCTTCTGGGACGGATCAACCGGGAACTGGGACAGATGGCGGATTCGGTGACGGAAGTGGTGTATGGAATTCCGATTGCGGTGTCAACACCTGTTTTTGCAGCCGATGAAAGGACAAAAGATGTAGGGTAGTCAGTGAGTGGAACAGAGCGGAATGCCTGCTAAAGTTATAGTTGCCAGAATAGAGTCAGGGGGATCGAAGATTGAATCTGATAGGAAGTTTTGTCATTGCATTTTCTATGTATTCACGCATTCCGATGCCGCGCATGGACTGGACGGAAGAGCGGATGCGCTATGCGCTTTGTTTTTTTCCGCTGATCGGGGCGGTGATCGGGGCGGTAGAGATAGCCACGTTTGCGCTCTGTGAAATTTTGGGTGCTGGAGTTCTGTTCCGGACCTGCCTGTTGACGGCGGTTCCACTATTGATTACTGGTGGAATCCATATGGACGGGTATCTCGATGTGACGGATGCGCGCCATTCCTACGGCGAGCGGGAAAAAAAGCTGGCGATTTTAAAAGATCCCCATACGGGGGCGTTTGCGATCATCGGTCTGGGGCTGTACCTGCTTCTCTATGCGGGGGCAGTTTCTGAGCTTGTGGGAGCAGATGTGTGGCTGCTGCCGGGGGCGCTTATGCTGGAACGCGCCTGCAGCGGCTATTCGGTGGTGGCATTTCCAAAGGCGAAAAAGGACGGGCTTGCCGCTGAATTTTCCAGAAGTGCCGAGACAAAGGTTGTTCGCGTGAGTATGGCAGTTTTAGCAGTGTTGGCGATCAGCTGGATGATTTACTGGGGACATCTGCGCGGCGCTCTGGCAGCGTTGACGGCTCTTGCAACCTTTGTTTGCTATTATCGTTTTTCCATGCGGGAATTTGGCGGCATCAACGGCGATCTGGCAGGGCATTTTCTGCAGAGCTGCGAGCGGAATGTGCTGCTGGTGCTGGCGGCGATGCGGCTGGCAGGTACGTGCCTGCGATTTTTGAATTTTTAAGCGAGGAAAAGCAGAATGATTTTTATAATTGGCGGCAGGGAACAAGGAAAGACAGCGTATGCGATGAAATTGTGGGAAAAACGTACTTTGGAACGGAGGAAAACAAAAGACTTATCCACCGTTCTGAATCGATCGAAAAATCCAGAAGCGTGTAGAGTTACGGCACGCATCGCGGACGGGAGATTAGAAACGGACGAACAGACGATCATGCAGGCGGATCTGATCACGCATTTTGAACTGTTTGTGAGGCGTGAGATGGAAGCCGGGCGCGATCCATACGTGTTTGCAGAACGCCTGATGCAGGAAAATCCGGATGCATTCGTGACGGCGGATGAAATCGGCTGCGGCATTGTGCCGATGGAAGCATTTGAGCGCGATTATCGGGAGACAGACGGGCGCATTTGCCAGCGGATCGCCGCATATTCGGAGGAAGTGCACCGGGTTATCTGCGGTCTGGGAATGCGGATCAAATAAAAGAATAGTTGGGAGTAGACAAAATGACAGCAATCAGTAAAGTATTGACAGGAATGATAGAAGGCAGAATGGTCGGATATCACTTAGCTGCGATTCTGGCAGGTTATCTTCTGGATCTGTGCCTGGGTGATCCGCATTCGATGCCACATCCAGTCCGGGCGATCGGAAATCTGATTGTGTGGCTGGAAAAATATTTGCGTCCAGCTGGAAAAAAGCATGCAACGGAACGGGGGGAACGCCGCGCGGGCGTTCTTTTTGTGTGTCTGGTGCTGCTTGTGACAGGCAGTGTGGCAGGCGCAATCCTCTGGATTTCCCGTCTGGGCGGCATCTGGATTCAGACAGTAGTCGAGGCGGTCATGACTTACTATCTGCTGGCGGCGCGCTCCCTGCGGGATGAGAGCATGGCGGTCTGCCGGAAGCTGGAGGCGGGAGAGATCGAGGGAGCCCGCTATGCAGTGTCGATGATTGTCGGGCGCGATACGAAACCTCTTTCAGAGGCGGGGATCGCACGGGCGGCAGTTGAGACGGTAGCGGAAAATGCATCGGATGGAGTGATTGCGCCTTTGTTTTATCTGGCGATCGGAGGTCCGTTTCTTGGCTGGCTGTACAAGGCAGTCAACACGATGGATTCGATGGTCGGATATAAAAATGACAGGTATCTGCATTTTGGACGCGCGGCAGCAAAACTGGACGATCTGGTAAACCTGATTCCGTCGCGTCTGGCAGCGCTTTTATTGATAGTATCTGCATACCTTTTACGATATGACGGAAAGAATGCTTACCGTATCTGGCGGCGTGATCGCCGGAACCACAAAAGCCCCAATTCCGCGCAGACCGAGTCGGCATGCGCCGGCGCGCTGGGCTTGCGACTGGCGGGCGATGCCTGGTATTTCGGCAAGTTAGTTCCGAAGCCATATATCGGTGATGAGATACACCCGATTGAACCGCAGGACATCCGCCGTGTCAACCGCCTGATGTATGGAGCGGCGGGAATCATGGGACTTCTGGCACTGGTGATGCGGGCCGTGATTTTGTTTTGATAAGGGAATTTTAACAAAGAAGAATATAAAAAAAGCAAAAAATCCAAATAATGAAGCAATCAAACAGATAAAAATATCAAAAACAGAACGAACGAAGGAAAGAGTAACCAGATAAAGAATACACAAAAAAGAGGGAACAACAGGGAGGAAGCATCTATGCCATACACGCACGGCGGCGATATTTACGGTGATGCAGCCGTAGAGTTAGATTTTTCAGTCAATACAAATCGTCTTGGAATGCCGCAGGCTGTCCGTGATGCTGTGATAGCATCGGCGGCTGCTTGGGAACAATATCCGGATGCTTTATGCCGGAAGCTGCGGCGTGCAGCGGCTGCTTTTTATGAGGCAGACGGCACGCCGATTCCGGAGGACTGGCTCGTGTTTGGAAACGGTGCTTCGGATATTTTATATGCAGTTGTCTCAGCGATTCGGCCCAAACAGGCGATTTTGCTGGCACCGGGATTTTCGGAGTATGAGCAGGCGCTTCGGATGTGCGGCTGCGAGATCCGGTGGCTTCATTTAAAGGAAGAAAATGGATTTTCTCTGGAGAGTACGAGGGAAGAATTGTATGCCATGCTTTGCGATGGCTCAGGGGATGCATCGAAGATAGATTCGGTCCCAACTTTATCCTCTAAACATGAAAACGTCTGGGAAAAAATATTGATTCTCGGAAATCCCAATAACCCGACAGGGCGCGCTATTTCAGCCACCGAGCTGGAAAAGTTGGCACAGGTCTGCCGGGAAACACATACCTGGCTTATGCTGGACGAGTGTTTTCAGTGGTTTTTGGATACACGGAGAGAATGTTCGTTTGTTGGAAATTTGTTAAATGGTGTTGGAGATCACGTTATTCTCTTAAATGCCTTGACCAAAATCTGCTCAATGGCAGGCCTTCGCCTGGGCTATGGCCTCATCCCCAATGCCGGATTCCGGGAACGCCTCGAGAAGTTCCGCCAGCCGTGGAGTGTCTCGGCTCCGGCACAGGCGGGCGGGGTGGCGGCATTTGCGGTACTGGCGGATCATTCAGAAGGAAATCTGCTGGAATGGACGGTTAAATCTTTGCAGACGGAACGTCCGCGGCTGGCGGAAAAACTGGAAGAACTGGGATTTATCGTTTATCCGTCCCAGACAAATTATCTGTTGTTCCGTTCGCCGGATGAGGATTCGCGCGATTACAAACAGGGATGTTTAGAGCATGGCATTTTGATTCGCGCCTGTGAGAATTTTGAAGGGCTGAACCGTCATTATTACCGGGTGGCGGTGCGGAACCGGGGAGAAAATGAAAGGTTGATAAATATTTTGAAAGAGGTACAATCTGAAGAAAAACACAATGTGAATTTGTAATATAAAACGAAACCATAAAATAATCTCTGTCATTTGAAAGGACAAATGGCAGAAAAATAGTTTCGGTTAAGCACAAAATAGCTTCGAATTAAATAGCTCTGAGCAACCATTATTTGGTAAGACACTCAAAAATAAGGAGGATTTCACCGTGGCAAAAGCAATCATGATACAGGGAACGATGTCCAATGCGGGAAAAAGCCTGCTGGCGGCGGGACTCTGCCGGATTTTCAAGCAGGACGGCTATCGCGTGGCGCCGTTTAAATCGCAGAATATGGCGCTGAACTCCTATATTACCAGCGAGGGATTGGAAATGGGACGCGCACAGGTAGTGCAGGCGCAGGCGGCGGGCTGTGAGCCATCGGTGGACATGAATCCGATTCTCTTAAAGCCATCCAGCGATGTCGGTTCTCAGGTGATCGTGCGCGGTGTCCCGATCGGCACAATGCCCGCGAAGGAATATTTCAAGTATAAAAAGCAGCTAATCCCGGAAATCAAGAATGCGTTTCAGCACTTGTCCGAACAGTACGATATCATCGTGATCGAGGGCGCCGGCAGCCCGGCGGAGATCAACTTAAAATCGGATGATATCGTGAACATGGGAATGGCGCGCATGGCGGGTGCGCCAGTGCTGCTTGCCGGGGACATCGACCGGGGCGGCGTGTTTGCACAGCTCTATGGAACGGTAGCGCTTCTGGAACCGGATGAACAGGCGATGGTAAAGGGGCTTATCATCAACAAATTCCGCGGCGATAAGACGATCCTGGATCCAGGTGTTGAGATGATCGAGAAATTATGCAAGATTCCGGTGGTCGGCGTCGTTCCGTACATGGACGTGGATATCGAGGACGAGGATAGTTTAAGCAGTCGTCTTTCATCCACAGGGCGGAATAATACCCTTAAACAGGAAAACGAGTCATCTGAAAAACATGTAGAGGCATGGATCGACATTGCAGCCATCCGCTTTCCGCGTTTATCCAATTTCACTGACCTGAACGTCTTTGACCCGATCCCCGGCGTTTCAGTGCGTTATGTGAGCCGTCTGTCTGAGCTGGGACGACCGGATCTGATTGTTCTTCCGGGAACGAAGAATACGATCGAGGATCTGCTCTGGATGCGGCAGAATGGTCTGGAAGCGGCAGTTTTAAAGAAAGCAGCCGGAGGAACGCCGATCTGGGGCATCTGCGGCGGCTATCAGATGATGGGACAGACGCTGTCAGATCAGGAAGGAACCGAGGCGGGTGTGCCTGGGCGTACGATCTCCGGTATGGGACTTCTGCCGTTACAGACACAGTTTCAGGAAGAAAAGACCAGGACGCAGGTCAAGGGATGTTTCGGGACGGTCAGCGGTATCTTTTCCGGGCTTTCGGGGATGGAGGCGGAAGGATATGAAATACATATGGGAGAGACATCATCGGTCGGCGGTGATATTGTTAAGAACGTGATCAAGGAGCAGGAAAAAGCCGTAAATCATAGTTTATTGAAACTCAGGGAAGAACAGGCGGGAAACCACACTGAAAAACAGGATGGCTGCTGCCGGGACAACCTTTACGGCACTTACGTCCACGGCATTTTTGACAAGGCAGAGGTGGCGGAGACGATTGTCTGTGCGCTGATGAAAGAAAAAGGAATGGAGCCGGAAGTCGGCGGATTATCGTTTGATTATGAGAAATACCGGGAAGAGCAGTACAACCGGCTGGCAGACACGATGCGGAAGTACTTGGATATGGAAGCAATTTACCGGATTCTGGAAGAGGGAGTGTAGATAGATGGATGAGAAAATGAAAGAACTCAGTCAGGTATTGCCGTCGGAGATCGAGGCGAGAAGTTTTGAGATTATCACCGAGGAGCTGGGGGAGCGGACATTTCCGGAGAAAGAAGCACCAATTGTGAAACGCGTGATTCACACGACAGCCGACTTTGAGTACGCAGATTCGCTTGTATTTTCACCGGGCGCAGTCGATAAGGCGTTGGAAGCTCTGAAAAATGGGGCGTGCATCGTGACTGATACGAATATGGGAAAATCCGGCATTAACAAGCGCGCGCTTGCGTCGCTGGGCGGTGAGGTCTACTGTTTTATGGCGGACGAGGATGTCGCGAAGAAAGCGGCAGCGTCCGGGACCACCCGTGCGGTTGCCAGCATGGACAAGGCGGCAGAAATGGGAAAAGACTGTATTTTTGCAGTTGGGAATGCACCGACCGCGCTGGTGCGTCTGTACGAGTTGATTCAGGAGGAAAAAATCCACCCGAAGCTCATCATCGGCGTGCCGGTCGGCTTTGTCAATGTCGTGCCGTCCAAGGAATTGATTATATCCCTGCCGGACACTCCTTATATTGTGGCAAGAGGCAGAAAAGGCGGCAGCAATGTAGCCGCCGCGATCTGCAATGCATTGATTTATCAGTTGACGCGCAAATAAGATGTGATGGTGTTAAATCTGCGGTATTAAAATGTACATGGATGCATTCTCAAAAGATATGCTGGATATGGGCGGATGTTTATCAGCAGCCAAAGCCACCGCCGCCACAGCAGCAGCACAGAAGCAGGATCCAGATCAGGCAGTCGCAGTTGTTGCCGCCGCATCCGTGATCAAAGCATCCGCCGCCACATCCGCCGCAGCACAGCAGAATCAGAATCAGGAAGAGACAGTTGTTGTTGCCGAAACCGCCGCATCCACAGCCACAATTACAGCCGCAGCTTCCTCCGTTGTTATCACATCCGCAACCGCAGTTGGTAGCCGCTAAATCACTCATGGTTATGTCCTCCGAGATTTTCTATACACTTCATCATATGAGGGGCAGCTTGCCACAGTTTCCATAAATCAGGAAAATTAGGACGGAAATATTTTATTATAAATTTTTTGTTGAAATAATCGAGATAACCGAGATAACCGGGCGGATCGACATGGATGTTTATCCATAACGATTTGTCACAGAACATTGTACAACGAAATGAAAAGAGGAATGAAAATGGAACCGTTATATTATCAGACACCGTATGTAAAAGAATTTGATGCCATCGTCACCGCCTGTCGCCCGGCAAAGCACGGATTTGAGGTGGAACTTTCCCAGACCGGATTTTACCCGGAGGGCGGCGGACAGCCGTCGGACACCGGACGGATCGGGGAAGTGCATGTGACACATGTGGAGGAGAAACATGGCGTGGTTGTTCATGAGACGGACGCGCCGCTGGAGGTGGGAAGCACCGTTCACGCGGTCATCGACTGGGAACAGCGTTTTTCCAACATGCAGCAACATACGGGAGAACATATCATATCGGGGCTGATTCATGCCGCATACGGATATGATAATGTCGGATTTCATATGGGACACGATGAAGTGACGGTCGATCTGAATGGTCCGCTTAACTGGGAACAGTTAAAGGAAATCGAGAAGAAGGCAAATGCGGTTGTCTGGGCAAATCTTCCGGTACAGGTGACATATCCGGGTGAGGAGGAATTGAAAACCATCGATTACCGCAGCAAGAAAGAGATGACCGGTCAGGTCCGCATCGTAGAGATTCCGGGGGCGGATATCTGTGCCTGCTGCGGCACACACGTGGATTACACGGGAGAGATCGGCGTGATCAAGGTGCTTTCCCTGATGAATTACAAGGGCGGCGTGCGTTTCTCCATGCTCTGTGGTGACCGTGCGCTGGAGAATTTTGAGGCGAAGACGGAGCAGATGCAGACGATCTCTAACCTGCTTTCTGCAAAACCGGAGAAGGCGGCGGAGGCGGTCAGCCATCTGAAAGAGGAGAGCGGGCGCAAGGACGGTGAGATCAACCGCCTCTGGCAGCGCATTCTCACCATGCAGGCAGACGTCTATCCGCAGGGGCAGAAAGCGTTGACTGTATTTGAGCAGGGCATGACGCCAGTTCTGGTGCGTCAGTTTGCAAATCTGCTATTGGAACAGGAAAAAGGAGAGACCGTGCTGGTGTGCTCTGGCGATGACGCGTCAGGTTATAACTACACAGCCGGAAGCCTCGGCCGTGATATGCGTGCATTCGGAAAAGAATTAAACGCCCGTCTGCAGGGACGCGGCGGCGGGAGCACCCAGATGGTGCAGGGAACATTCCGGGCGTCGCGGGAAGAAATTGAAACAGTCTTTCAAGAGCTGGCGCGGATAGAGGCGTAGCTGTTTAGAAGGTTTGCGTGTTTACTGCGTGAAGTATGAGAAACGGTTTGACTTAGATTCATAAAACGGAAAAAAGCTTCCTGTGCAGCAGAGCCAATCTGCCATGCAGCCAGGAAGCTTTTTTATACAGTTTCTATCGTATCATTCAAACATTTTTTTATACAACGGCAAGGTACATACCGTGTACACCTCAGAAGAGAGCTTACTCCCCCTGATACATAAATTTAATCAGTCGGTCTAAGTCCTCTTTCTCATAAGCAACCAGCTCCAGCTCTTTGATATAGCCATTGGAAAAAATATTTGCCATCGACAGATACTGGGACAGCTTGGATTTCAGGTTGATGCGGTCGCCCTCCGGGGAAACCAGCTCGACGGTTCCTTTGCAGGAATCAATTACTTTAAAAAATGTGTTTACATCGGAAATATTCTGGATTTTCATATTTAGCCCTCCTTCATGGATTGGCACACAACCCTGTGTGCAGTTTATACTTTCGTCAATCTTTTAACAATGATAATTATAACAGACCTCTATAAAGGGCGCAATGCTCACATTTTCCAAAAAAATCCTTAAAAAAATATCCCTGTATGTCAAAAATACAGGGATGTCCAAGAAAAGATTGTCTATTAATTGTCAAAATCAATATGAAACGTGTCGTTATTTGCGGTAATATGAACATAGGAGAGATTGAAAGACTCATCCAGAATGTCTACCTTGTATTCAAATACGACGCCATTGTCTTTTTTGGAGAGAAACAGGTAGGTTCCATTTTCTTTTTCCTCCATCTGATCGCAGATGTCGTTGTAGATATCCTCGCCGTTTACCTCGCCCGGATAGCCGGAAGCTTTGATCTTGTCTTCGATTGCTTTGTAAAATTCTTCCATCGTTGTAACTCCTTTATTGGTATTAGTCAATCTTTTTATACTCATTGTATTGAATTTAAATGTGTTATAAGTATACAAAATCTGCACCGTTCTGGCAAGACAAAACAAGGATTACTTTTTACGTATACGGGTATTAATAAAAGAGGGTTACTGTACACGCATACGTAAAAAGTAACGGAATTTGCCGTGGCTTCGCATTTCAATAGGGCAAATTCCTGCTGCCACCACGTTTTCTTACGGCACTTTCGGTTCCAAAAGTGCCTACCCGTGAACAGAAACAAAAGAGGTTCTAAAATGAAAAATAGGTCTGCCTCATGCTTGATTTATAAAACGTGAAACCTTATAATAATACGGAAATACGGTTTTGAAGAGATGAACTCAATTCCGGTGGCATAGAAACAAACGAAGTAACTGTTCAGTAGGTCTGCGGATTTATTGCGCGTGACTGTGAAGGCACTGAACAGTTACCAAACGAAAATAGTGGGAGAAGAGAAATGTCCTATTTTCCGATTTTTATAGATATGACAGATCGGCAGGTGCTGGTTGTGGGAGCTGGAAGTGTGGCATCGAGGCGGGTCGGCGTGCTGGAAAAATTTGGCGCAGCAATCACGGTGATTGCACCGAACACTTCGGAAGAGATACGGAAGCTGGCGGATTCACGGAAAATCCGTCTGATTGAACAAACCTATGAGGAAGTTCGAGATACGATCTGGCAGGAAAAAAACTTTTTTATGGCGCTGGCAGCGACCGGGCAGACGGGGACGGATGCACGGATCAAGGAGGATGCGTCGAGCCATTCCGTCTGGTTTAATATGGCTTCCGATAAAAGTCAGTCAGAGTTTTATTTCCCGGCGATCGCCCAGGGCAGAGAACTGACAGCCGGATTGATTTCTGGCGGAGCGGATCCGGGATTGACGCATCGTGTGGCAAAAGAAGTACGCCGCGTGCTGGCGGAAGCAGAGGTAGAAGATACTTAATATATTTTATAGAGGAGATTAAAAATTGACAGATAACAATAGGATCCGCGTAGGCAGCCGCGACAGTGCGCTGGCAGTTGTTCAGTCAAAGATGGCGATCGCAGCGATGCAGAATGTCTGTCCGGAGACAGGATTTGAATTGATCACGATGAAAACGACGGGAGACAAGGTGCTTGACCGTCCACTTGATGCGGTTGGCGGCAGGGGATTGTTTGTAAAAGAGCTGGATCAGGCGCTTTATGAAGGGCGGTGCGAGCTGACAGTTCATTCCTTAAAAGATATGCCGCTCTGTCCGCCGGAGGAGCTGCCGGTGCTGGCGCTTTTAGAGCGCGAAGATTGCCGCGATGTGCTGGTTCTGCGTGAAGGCTTATCCGAGCTTCCGGCACACCCGGTAATTGGAACTTCCAGCCGCCGCCGCGTCTTACAGGGGCAGAGATTATTCCCGGATGCAGAATTTAAGGGGATCCGAGGCAACCTGAACACGCGTTTGCGAAAGCTCGATTCTGGCGAATATGATGCGCTGATTCTGGCAGCGGCGGGGCTGATTCGTCTGGGATTTGCAGATCGCATCAGCCGTTATTTTTCTGTGGAGGAAATGATCCCGTCAGCAGGACAGGGCATTCTGGCAATCCAGGGACGGCGTGACCGGGAGATCCCTTTTGTGAAAATGGTTCACTCTGAGGAGTCTGCGGTTTTAACCAGGGCAGAACAGGGCTTTGTCGCCACACTTGGAGGCGGATGTTCGTCGCCGACGGCAGCTTCGGCGGTGCTTGAAAATGGAAAAATCAAGCTGCGTGGTCTTTATTATAAGGAAGAAACGGGAGAAGTCCGTATTGGCTCCATTGAGGGGGAGGCAGAGAAAGCAGCGGAGCTTGGAAGAAAATTGGCGGAACAGTTATCGGGAAAGCCTGCACTGTCTCCGCTGGGGAAAGTCTACCTTATAGGCTCGGGCCCTGGCGATGCAGGGCTTTTTACCCTGCGCGGCAGAGAACTTCTGGAGCAGGCGGATGCCGTCGTCTACGACGCTTTGGCAGGCGACGCGGTACTGGGCTGGATTCCGGAGCACACGCGGAAAATTGACGTTGGTAAACGGAGTGGACGCCATTCGAAGAAGCAGGAAGAAATCTTAGAAATTTTATTAGAGGAAGCGAAAAAGGGCGGAACGATCGTGCGCCTCAAGGGCGGGGATCCGTTCGTCTTTGGACGCGGCGGCGAAGAAGCTGAATTTTTAAAGAAACATCAGATCCCGTTTGAGGTGGTTCCGGGTATCAGCTCCAGCCTGGCAGTTCCGGCATATTTTGGCATCCCGGTGACGCACCGAGGATTGGCGGGATCGTTTCATGTGATTACCGGACATCGTATGGAGGGCATGCCGGCTCTGGATTTTGAGGCACTTGCTCGGGTCGGCGGCACCTTAATTTTTCTGATGAGTGTTGCGAATGCGCCGAGGATCTGTGAAGGGCTTCTGAATGCGGGAATGAAACCGGAGACGCCGGCGGCATTTCTGATGAACGGAACCCTTGCGTCCCAGAGAATGATCCGCGCAACCCTGCAGACACTTCCGGAAGAGGGTGTGCGTCAGGGCGTCAAGGCGCCTGCCATCCTTGTGATCGGGGAGGTCTGTGCGCTTGCTGATACGTGTGCATGGAGAGAAGAAAAGCCGTTGGCAGGAAAACGGATCGTGATTACCCGCCCGAAGGAGCGCAGCCAGAAGCTGGCGGAACATCTGCGCGATGCCGGAGCGGAGGTGCTGGAATTTCCGACGATTGAGTTAAAACCGGTCTGGAAAAAATCAGAAAAAGCGGATGCTGGCACAGCGGATAAAGAAAAACTGTATGAACTGGTTCGGAATCTGGAATCGTATCACTGGCTGGTGCTCACGAGTCCGGCAGGGGCACAATATTTCTTTGAGCTTTTGAACCGGATGCAGAAAGATTTCAGGAGCCTCTCCCATCTGCGTTTTGCTGTGATCGGCGAGGGAACCGCGTCCGTCTGCCGGGAACACGGCATTTACCCAGATTATATTCCGGAGCGCTTTTATGCGGCAGATCTCGGAAAAGGGCTGGCAAAACGGGTGAAGCAGAACGAACGCGTATGCATCCTGCGCGCCAGACATGGTTCGCCGGAACTGACGCAGGCATTTGAAGCTGCCGGAATATCCTATATGGATGTGACACTTTACGATACGATCACGCCGGAGGAATCGCCGCTTGCAGCGCGCATCCGTGAACTCCTAAAAGAGGGCGCGATCGATGCGGTCACGTTTACGAGCGGATCGACGGTACAGGGATTCCTGGATATTTTACAGCCGGATAAGGAGACATTGAACGGATTTACAGCCGTCTGTATCGGAGAAAAGACAGAAAAAACCGCCAGCGCGGCGGGAATGAAAGCCGTACTGGCGGAGTCCGTCTCGGAAGAAGGGATTGAGCAGGCGCTCTATCATATGTAAACACATAAACAGACGTCTGTTCAGCAGGTTCATGAAGAAGTTTTCATATAGATTGTAAATGCCTGAACATACGGAACCGATAGAAGCGTGAGCGGGTAAATCAGCATTTTAGCTGTTTTTCTGCTGTAACCGGGCTTTTATGTTGTCCAGCAACAGTGCAGAAACCCGCAGACCGCCGTAGCCGCTTCCAAGATGGATATCTGGTTTGTTGGCACCGTGAAAATCGGAACCGCCGGTGGAAACCAGACCGAGACGGGAAGCTATTTCACGTAAATGAAGACTGTCGGATTGAGAGTGTGAGGAATAATAAACCTCGATGCCCATCATTCCGGCTTCTTTTAAATAGGAGAGAAGCTGCTCGGTCTTTTTCCAGCCAAGTTTATACTGGAGAGGATGTGCGAGCGCTGGTAAACCGCCAGCTACACGGATCAGGCGGATCGCTTCCTCCGGCTCAATCATCTGCTTCGGGCGGTAATATTTTTTGCCGTCCCCGAGGTATTTATCAAATGCCTGGCTGACCGAAGTGACACAGCCTTTTTCAAGCAGTGCGCGTGCAAAATGGGCACGGGTGATGACAGTGTGTTCATTTCCGTGAATTAAATCTTCATATTTAATGGGAAATCCATCTGCCTGAAATAAAGCGAGAAGCTCTTCATTGCGCCGGTTGCGGATCTCGCGGACCTGCCGCAGTGCAGATAAAAGTTCCGGGCAGTGCGGGTTCAGGTAGAGCCCCAGAATATGGATTTCTTTTCCTTTATAAGGACTGGAAAATTCGGCACCGGGAATGACAGTCAGGGAGGTGTTCTCGGCTGCCTGCGTGGCTTCCGCAACGCCGTCAACTGTATCATGATCCGTCAGCGCATAGGCGGTCAGACCGCATTGGAGCGCCAGCTTTGTCACTTCGGTGGGCGTGAGTGTTCCGTCCGAAGCAGTAGAATGAACGTGTAAATCAATTAACTGCATAGATGCAGACCTCCTTCTGCTGTAAGACTACCCGCATTAGATGGAAAAGTCAAGTATGCGGCAGATACCCACTGCAGTTTGCCAGTGTGTAAACGGGAACAAAAATGATTGTTTACATCAGATATATTTGAAAGAAGAAGCGTTATACAAAAAACAGAGCGGTTGTGGAAATTTGTACCAGGAAAAGGTTGTGGGGATCAAAAAAATTTATAAGTTAATTTAAGAATTATGTTATTTTCTTTTCCTGGAATTGTGCTATACTGTAGCAGGGATATTTTCAAATAAACACATATAATAAAATTTCATGGAAAAGACGGACAGGTGATGGAAAATGAGTGAGTACAACAGAAATTCTTCAGGAGGAAGGAATTTTGAACATAGAGGATTGGAGGGCGGAACGCTGAGTTCGTACAGCCGTGCCGGATATAGCAGTACCGGGCATCGTTCGTCGTCCGAAACATCCAGCCATACAAAAAGTACAGCTGCGCACACAAGCACGGGACGCCGGGATACTGCGATGAACCGGGCGGCAGCCGGTCGGAGTGGGCATACTTCCGGGCGTTATAAAAAGAAGAGAAGAAACCGTCTGGATATTACACAGATCCTTTTGATCGTGATCGGTGTTCTGGCGGTTATCCTGATAGCGGCGATTGCCTCCCGCGGGTGCGGTGGGGGCAGCGCGGCAGGCGGGGCGACCGAATCGGATGCCGTACAGGAGAGTACCGTGGCAGATGGAGCGGTGACCGTCAACGGCGTCAATATTTACGGAATGACGCAGGAGGAGGCGCGCAAGGCGATCCTTGATTCATTTGACTGGAAGATGAAGGTCAAATACGAGGACAAAGAGGCCGACGTCACCAATCTGATGGCGGATAAAGTTGATCAGCTTCTCGAGGAGATCTATGCAAGTGATCTGAAACCGGGTGAGACATATGAAGTCAACACGGAAAATATGATCGAGGATGCCAAGGCAGAGGCAGCACTGATTGCCGGAAACTGGAACATGGCAGCCAAGAGCGGCGGTATCTCCGGTTACAATAAGGAAACGGGCAAGTTTGAGTTCAGCGAGGGCACCAAGGGACTTGTCATCGATCAGGACAAGCTGGCACAGGCGATGGTCGATGCGATTGACAAGAAAGAGTTTGATGCCGTTCTGACCGCAGAGACGAAGGAAGTCGCAGCGGATTCGTCGGTACAGGATAAGTACAAGACAATGTCCACCTACACAACCACGACGACCTCCAACAGCAACCGAAACGAGAATATCCGTCTGGCGGTCGCAGCGTTAAACGGAACGATTGTCAAACCAGGACAGGAATTTTCCTTTAACAATACGACCGGTGCGAGAACCGAAGAAAAAGGCTACAAGCCGGCAACCGCATACTTAAATGGCGAGGTTGTCCAGGAGCCAGGCGGTGGCGTCTGCCAGGTATCTTCAACCTTATATAACGCGGTTGTATTTGCAGGGCTTAAGAGTACGGAGCGCCACGCACACAGCTACGAGCCGTCCTACGTTACACCGGGCGAGGATGCGGCAGTCAGCTACGGCGGACCGGACTTCAAGTTCGTCAACAACTCGGAATATCCGCTGGCTATCAAGGCAAGCTTCAGCGCATCTGATCGAAAACTGACGATCGCACTGTATGGAGTTCCGATTCTGAAAGAGGGTGTCAAGATTCGTATGTCTTCTGAGAAGACAGGCGAGATTGATCCGCCGTCTGCGGTTTATACCGAGGATGGTTCCCTGCAGCCGGGTCAGGAAGTGCAGACAAAGGCAGCGACTCCGGGCAGCCGCTGGTCCACGGATCTGGTTACCTATGAGAATGATAAAGAAGTGAGTCGTGAATTTTTTCACAATAGCAGCTATCGTGGAAAGGCAGCGCAAATCAAACGTAACAGTTCCGCTACTGTAGCGACCAACGCAACGGAGGCAACGGCGGCAGCAGAGAGTACCGCAGCTGAGACAAATGCAGCTAATGAGAGCACAGCGGCACATGAGACAACCACAGCGGCACCGTCCAGCCCTGGCGGCGAGACAAAAGTTCCGACCACGACAGCGGCGGCATCCAACGAAGGATCACAGGAGACAACTCCAGAGCCAGAGGAAACGAACCCGGTTGTGGAAGCAAATGGACCTGGAAGCAATTAAAACCAAGGCAAAACTAAGGTGAAATATAGAAAGTGCTGTAAGATAGATTGCAAAAATGAATGATAAAAGGGCATTCAAGCGGCATTTGAATGAAAAGCACCGCTGGATGGAGAGTCTTTCTTCGTCTGGCGGTGCTTTTTTCCATATTTTGTGATTTTACCGACTATCTGAAAAAACAGTAGACAGCTTTTTTGTAATTGTTCGAAAAATAATACCGGATATAAATCAAATTTATTTGCATTTTGACGAGAATTTGTTATAATATTATCAGGTAAATTTCCAGGACAATCTATTTGGGGAGATTTATTACTGAATACATTCACTATCAATAGGAGGAATATTCATTATGGCAAGAAAGATGAAAACCATGGATGGAAACCACGCAGCAGCGCATGCTTCTTACGCATACACCGACGTGGCAGCTATCTATCCGATTACCCCTTCTTCTCCGATGGCTGAGGCTACCGATGAATGGGCAACAGACGGAAGAACCAATATTTTCGGCCACACAGTTCAGATTACAGAGATGCAGTCTGAGGCAGGTGCAGCAGGTGCAGTACACGGATCTCTGGCAGCAGGTGCGCTGACAACCACGTACACCGCTTCCCAGGGTCTGCTTCTGATGATCCCGAACTTATACAAGATTGCAGGTGAGCAGCTCCCGGGCGTATTTAATGTTTCTGCTCGTGCACTGGCCAGCCATGCGTTATCCATCTTTGGTGACCATTCTGATATTTATGCGTGCCGTCAGACAGGCTGCGCGATGCTGTGTGAATCCAGCGTACAGGAAGTTATGGATTTAACCCCGGTTGCACATCTGGCATCCATCAAGGGCAAGATTCCGTTCATTAACTTCTTTGATGGTTTCCGTACATCCCATGAGATTCAGAAGATCGAGACCTGGGATTATGAAGATCTGAAAGATATGGCAGATATGGATGCAATCGATGCATTCCGTAAGAATGCACTGAACCCGAACCACCCGTGTCAGCGCGGTTCTGCTCAGAACCCGGATATCTTCTTCCAGGTAAGAGAGGCTTGCAACCCGTACTACGATGCACTTCCGGCGATTGTTCAGGAATACATGGACAAGGTCAATGAGAAGATTGGCACAGACTACAAGCTGTTCAACTACTATGGCGCTCCGGATGCAGAGCACGTTATCATTGCAATGGGTTCTGTCAACGATACCATCGAGGAGACGATCGATTACCTCGTAGCAGCTGGAAAGAAAGTCGGCGTTGTAAAGGTTCGCCTGTACCGTCCGTTCGTAGCCAGCGCACTGGTAGATGCTATTCCGGATACAGTTAAGCAGATTTCCGTATTAGACCGCACCAAAGAGCCAGGTTCCCTTGGCGAGCCGCTTTACCTTGATGTAGTAGCAGCATTAAAGGGTACAAAATTCGATCAGACTCCGATCTTCACAGGTCGTTACGGACTTGGTTCCAAGGATACCACACCGGCTCAGATCGTAGCTGTATATGAGAACACAACCAAGAAACAGTTCACCATCGGTATCGTAGATGATGTTACCAACCTTTCCCTGGAGCTTGGCGCACCGCTTGTTACCACTCCGGAAGGAACTGTAAACTGTAAGTTCTGGGGTCTTGGTGCCGACGGTACTGTAGGTGCAAACAAGAACTCTATCAAGATCATCGGCGATAATACCGATATGTACGCACAGGCTTACTTCGATTATGACTCCAAGAAATCTGGTGGTGTTACAATGTCCCACCTTCGTTTCGGTCATAAACCGATCAAATCCACCTACCTGATCCACAAGGCAAACTTTGTTGCCTGTCACAACCCAGCTTACATCCGTAAGTACAACATGGTTCAGGAACTGGTTGACGGCGGTACATTCCTGTTAAACTGCCCATGGAACATGGAAGAGCTGGAGCAGCACTTACCGGGACAGGTTAAGAAGTTCATCGCTGACCACAAGATTAAATTCTACACCATCGACGGTGTTAAACTGGGTATCGAGACCGGTATGGGTCCGACCCGTATCAATACCATCCTTCAGGCCGCATTCTTCAAGCTGGCAAATATTATTCCGGAGGAGAGAGCGATCGAACTGATGAAGGCTGCTGCAAAGGCAACCTACGGCCGTAAGGGTGAAGACGTTGTTATGAAGAACTGGGCTGCTATCGATGCAGGTGCTCAGCACGTTGTAGAGGTTCAGGTTCCGGAAAGCTGGAAGAGCGGCGTTGACGAGGGTCTTGATATGACTCACGCAACAGAGGGAAGAGCTGACGTTGTTAAGTTTGTAAATACCGTTCAGGCTGCTGTTAATGCTCAGGAAGGCAACAATCTGCCGGTATCTGCATTCACCGATTATGTAGATGGTACAACTCCGTCCGGTTCTGCAGCTTACGAGAAACGTGGTATCGCAGTTAACGTACCGGTATGGAATCCGGATAACTGTATCCAGTGTAACTTCTGTTCTTATGTCTGCCCGCACGCAGCTATCCGTCCGATCGCTATGACAGAGGCTGAGGCAGCAGCAGCTCCGGAAGGAACAAAGACCCTGCCGTTAACCGGTATGCCGGAGTACAAGTTCGTTATGACCATCTCCGCACTGGATTGTACCGGATGTGGTTCCTGTGCTAACGTTTGCCCGGGCAAGAAGGGTGAGAAAGCTCTTACCATGGTAAGCCTTGAGAAGAACGTAGAAGCTCAGAAGGGCTTTGATTACGGCCAGACACTTCCGATCAAACAGGATGTTATTGATAAATATAAAGAGACCACCGTTAAGGGAAGCCAGTTCAAACAGCCGTTACTTGAGTTCTCCGGCGCTTGTGCAGGATGCGGCGAGACTCCGTACGCAAAACTGATTACTCAGCTGTTCGGCGATCGTATGTACATTGCCAACGCAACCGGATGCTCCTCTATCTGGGGCAACTCTTCACCGTCCACACCTTACACCATGAACAAGGCTGGCAAGGGTCCGGCTTGGGACAACTCCCTGTTCGAGGACAACGCAGAGTTCGGTTATGGTATGCTTCTGGCTCAGAATGCTATCCGTGACGGCTTAAAGGGTAAGATTGAGGCTGTGATGGCTGCTGACCAGGCTTCTGCAGAAGTTAAGGCTGCTTGCAAAGAATGGCTTGATACGTTCGGAATCGGTGCTCTGAACGGCGCAGCTACCGATAAACTGGTAGCAACTCTGGAAGGTATCGACTGCGATATCTGCAAAGACATTGTTAAGAATAAAGACTTCCTCTCCAAGAAATCCCAGTGGGTATTCGGTGGTGACGGATGGGCTTACGATATCGGCTTCGGCGGTGTAGACCACGTACTGGCATCCGGTAAGGATATCAACATCATGGTTTACGATACCGAGGTTTACTCCAACACAGGCGGACAGTCCTCCAAGGCTACTCCGACCGGTGCGGTTGCTCAGTTCGCTGCAGGCGGTAAAGATGTGAAGAAGAAAGATCTTGCTTCCATCGCTATGAGTTACGGCTATGTATACGTTGCCCAGATCTCCATGGGTGCTGACTATGCTCAGACTGTTAAGGCTCTTGCTGAGGCAGAGGCATATCCGGGTCCGTCCTTAATCATCGCTTACGCTCCGTGTATCAACCACGGTATCAAGAAGGGTATGGATAAGGCTCAGACTGAGGAGAAACTGGCAGTAGAGTGCGGTTACTGGCACAACTTCCGTTACAATCCGGCTGCAGAGGACAAGAAGTTCACTCTGGACAGCAAGGCACCGACAGGTGACTACCAGGCATTCTTAAAGGGTGAGGTTCGTTACGCATCTCTGGCTCTGAAGAATCCGGATAGAGCCGGCGCGCTGGATGCAAAGAACGAGGAAGAGGCAAAGGCTAGATACCAGTACCTGAACAAGCTCGTTACTCTGTATACAAACAACTAATGAATCACTGATTCATGAATATATGACATACGATATATAAAACGTATGACTGCAGAAGCTCCGTCGAAAGATGGAGCTTTTGTTGTGTAATAGGAAATTCCTTGGAATTCCCTATTACACAACAAGGCACATTCTTTTTTTAAGGGGGAAAATCGTATAATAGAGTGTTTTTGTGGTATCCTGTATATGAAAAGGATCTGAAAATTATATGCTTCAATAAAACAGGAAAATAAAAAATATTTCAGGCAATGTTGAGAGAGATAATTTGATATAGCGTTTAGAAAGCGGGGAAATCAGGATGGCACAGGGCAAAGATTTTTATATTCCATTCCAGGATGGGAGCGGCAGAATCCATGGCATCTGCTGGGAGCCGGAGGAAACACCGTGGGCGGTCATTCAGGTGGCGCACGGTATGATCGAGCACATTGGCAGATACGAAGAATTTGCACAGGCGATGAACCGGGCGGGGATTGCGGTCATCGGGCACGATCATCCGGGACATGGACGGACAGCAAAACCAGGGGAATTGGGCGAGTTCGCGGAGAAAAATGGTGTCCGCCGCGTGAACGGTGCGATGGCGCAGGTGGCACGTTTTGCGAAACACAAGTTTCAGGGCATTCCGCATATTCTTCTGGGGCACAGCATGGGTTCGTTTTTTGGACGCCGTTTTATCACGCATTATGGAGAATGGCTGGACGGCGCAATTTTCATGGGAACCGGAAGCCAGCCGGAACCACTTTTGTGGCTGGGCGGAACCGTCGTGGCAGCGGCAGCGTGGCTGGAAGGAAGAAATGGACGAAATGAGCGGCTGCACCAGCTGGTTCTTGGAAGCTATAACCGCTATTTTGAAAAAGGAAAAACGGAACATCAATGGCTGTCGCGCGTGACGGAGGAGGATGAAAAATACGAGGCGGATCCATACTGCCAGTTTTTATTTACCGATGGGGCATTCGTCGATTTTTTCCAGGTCATGCTGGATTTGAAGCGGAAGAGAGGCTTTGATGGAATTCCGAAAAATCTGCCGATTCTGCTGATATCGGGAGAGGAGGACCCGGTCGGAGAAGGCGGACGCGGTGTGCGGCGCACGATGGAAGATCTGCAAGAAACCGGATGTACCAATGTGGCGATGCAACTTTATCCGGGGGCAAGGCATGAACTGTTTCATGAGATCAACCGGGAAGAGGTATTTGGTGATATTGTGGACTGGGTAAGTAAGTTATAAGTAATACTTATAACTTACTTAATGAAAAATAATATACAAATGAAAAAACAATCTTTACAGTTCATATGCTTTTTTTTATAATTGAGAATGTTTTGGAAACTGTGTAAAAAGGTAGTTTTAAATTGGGTACAGGGAGAGAAAATCTATGGAAAATGAAAAGAAATTTACGGGACCTGCCTATGAGTTTGAGGCGAAGATGCCGTTAAAACAGGCGATTCCGCTGGGACTGCAGCACGTGCTTGCGATGTTTGTCGGTAACCTGACACCACTTCTGATCATCACAGGCGCCTGTGGTATCACGGGCGGAAACGATCTGGCACAGCTGCAGATCGAGCTTCTGCAGAATGCGATGCTGGTGGCGGGACTGATCACGCTGCTGCAGTTATTTTCGGTTGGTCCGGTCGGCGGCAAGGTTCCGATTATCATGGGAACCAGCTCTGGTTTCATCGGTGTATTCAACAGCGTGGCGGCTACGATGGGCGGCGGTATTTTAGCGTACGGCGCCATTATGGGTGCTTCGATCATCGGCGGTCTGTTCGAGAGTGTGCTGGGATGCTTCTTAAAGCCGCTTCGCCGATTTTTCCCGTCGGTCGTAACAGGTACGGTCGTTCTTTCGATTGGTCTGTCATTGATCGGGGTCGGCGTCAATTCCTTCGGCGGCGGCAGCTCGGCGCAGGACTTTGGTTCCATGGAAAATATGCTGCTTGCTATTTTTGTCCTGATTGTGATTCTGGCAGTGAAGCACGGAACGAAGGGATATTTAAGTTCTTCCTCGATTCTGGTCGGAATTATTGCCGGTTATGCGGTAGCATTCATCATGGGTCTGGTGCTTCCGCACACGGGCATTGCAGCGGACGGAACCGAATATACCAAAGCATGGGTATTAAACTGGGATAAGGTAGCACAGGCAAGCTGGATCAGCATTCCGCCGATCATCCCGGTTAAAATTGTCTTTGATATGCGCGCAATTTTGCCGGTTCTTATCATGTTTATTGTAACCGCTGTTGAGACGGTCGGAGATATTTCCGGTGTCGTTGAGGGCGGTATGGACCGTGAGGCGACCGATAAAGAGCTTTCCGGCGGCGTTATCTGCGATGGACTTGGTTCCAGTATTGCGGCGCTGTTCGGTGTTCTTCCGAACACTTCGTTCAGCCAGAACGTAGGTCTGGTTACAATGACAAAGGTAGTCAACCGCATGGCACTTGCAACCGGCGCGGTATTCCTGATTCTGTGCGGTCTGATTCCGAAGCTGGGTGCGATCGTTTCGATCATGCCGCAGTCGGTACTGGGAGGCGCAGCGGTTATGATGTTCTCTTCGATCGTAGTTAGCGGTATTCAGCTTATCACGAAAGAGAAGATGACTTCACGCAACCTGACCATCGTCTCTGTTGCACTGGGTGTTGGTTACGGCATGGGTGCACATGCAACCATCCTTTCCAAGATGCCGGAAGCAATTCAGCTTGTATTCGGCGGATCTGGTATCGTTCCGGCAGCTTTCATGGCGATTATCCTGAATGTGCTGCTGCCGAAGGATGAGGCGTAAGAAATAGGAAGATTAGAAAAAGGTCATAGGTACATAAAAATATAAGATCCATCTATAAAATATGGAATGTATGGCTGAAAGTGATACGTAGATGGATAAAAAGGGACTGGCATCATGCTGCATGTGTGATGTCAGTCCTTATAGTTTTATTCGATTGTTACCAGATTCTCCAGGCGTTTGAGCTCCTCCGGCGTGTCTACATCCATCAATTCCTCCGGCACTTCGGCAGTCACATACTGGACAACGTCCGGATGCTGGCGGAGAACATGGCTTCCGCCAGCTTTTTCCGGCAGATGGAGCAGTTCGTCAAAATATGCCCGGTCGAAGAGAATCGGGCTTCCGACGGTGGTTGAGACGGAAGGTTCGGGAGAAGCCGTCATTTGGATGCTGCAGAGCTGTACAATCGGTGATTTTTCTGCAATTCCTGAATTCTGAGGCAATTTTGATTTCAAAATGGAAAAATCAGAATCTGGGAAAACAGATTCAGAGTGACCTGGTGATATTTTGCATTCGAGATAGCGCCGGCATATCCGTTCCAGTGTCCGTGGACGCAGAAGCGGCTGATCGCCGAGTGCAAAGAGACAGCCTGATAAATCCGGGTGCCTTTTTAACATGTGTGTAAGTCCCAGGCAGAGCGCCTCGTTCCGATTGGGAAGTGTATGAATCAGCACCGGAATTCCCAGGGACTGACAGTAATCGTGAACCTCCCGGGAGCGCGTCACAACGAGACGATCGGCAAAGAGCGGAACAGAACCGGTCACATCCAGAACCGAGTGGATGAGCGGAGCACCGTGGAACGAAGCCATGAGCTTGTTTGAGCCGAAACGTTTTCCAAGACCAGAGGCCATGATGATGCAGGCGATCCGGACCTCGTTTGAATTTTGCAAACAAGTGAAAGAGGGCGTTTGTGTTCCAGAAGAGAAAAAAACAGATTTCCGCCTGCAAAAAAATTCTTCATATAATTGTTGCCCACTCTCCGTACATGCATCCCGATATGCCTCATACTTAGCTAGAAACTCCCTTGCCTCCGCCGTCATCTGGCTGCCTCCGCCGCCTTTTCCGCCGGTGGTGCGGACGGTCAGTGGAAATCCAAGCGTGGCTTCGGCGGAGCGGATAATCCGAAGTGCTTTTGTATACGCCATATTCATGGACAGAGCGGCGGAGCGGAGCGAGCCGGTTTCATCGATGGCATGAAGAAGCTGACGAGGACCTTCGCCAAAGAAACGATGGTTTTCGTCATTGCAGAGGTAGGTACGGATGGATGGTTTCATAGTTTTGTCAAATCCTCCTAATCTTTTCTGGAAAAAGGGGCCTCGTTGTATTTTAAAAATAACAACGGAATTATACCATGTTTTATGCTATAATAAAAGATGGATAATTTTGTTATTTAAGAAATAGATGAAAAAGAGGAAAAACCTATGATGACGATTCGAGAATATAAACGGGTAGAAAGCCTGGAGGAAGCCTGGGAGCTGAATCAGAAAAAAGCGAACCGGGTGATAGGCGGTATGATCTGGCTGAAGATGAGCCGGGGCAATGTAGGAACCGCGATTGATATTTCAGGGCTGGGGCTGGATCAGATAGAGGAGACAGAGGATGCGTTTGAGATTGGCGCGATGGTTACCCTGCGCCAGCTGGAAGAACATCCGGGACTGGCGGCATACACAGACGGTGCCATGCGCGAGTCGGTGCGCCATATCGTCGGCGTGCAGCTTCGGAACCTGGCGACAGTCGGAGGCAGTATCTATGGCAGATTTGGATTTTCAGATGTCCTGACGATGTTCCTGGCGATGGACACCGAAGTGGAACTTTACAAAGCTGGACGGATGCCGTTGGTGGAATTTGCAAAACAGATCGGCGGCCGGGACATTTTAGTTAAATTAATTGTCCATAAAGACAAAGCCGTATATCACTACCAGTCCGTGCGGAATACGCAGACTGATTTTCCAGTGCTGACCTGTGCAGCGGCGAAACGGGCGGATGGAGCATATCGTTTTAGCATCGGTGCGCGTCCGGGGCGTGCTGTGTTGTTCGAGGCATCAGCGGAGACAATACAGGCGCTTATAGAGGAAAAGCAAAAGGCTGAAACAAAAGCAGATGCGGATGCCGATACCAGAGAAAGTCAGGACAAGACGCAGACCGGGAAGAAAGCAGCCTGTCTTGCAAAGTGGATCCGTGATCAGGTTCAGACGTCTTCAAATATGCGCGGCAGCGCTGAATACCGGAAACATTTAACCGGTGTTCTGATAAAGCGGGCGGTGCGTGTGCTGGAAGAGTGCTAAACGAAATAGGACAATAAAATGATCGTATAACAGTATGAATATTAGGAGATTCACATATGATGCAGATAACGATTACTCTAAATGGAACGAAGATTTCCCCGGAGATTGAACCGGATACGCTTCTGATTGATCTGGTACGCAGTCAGGGCTGTTACAGTGTCAAGCGCGGCTGCGAGACGGCAAACTGCGGACTCTGTACCGTATTTCTGGATGAAAAACCAGTGCTTTCCTGTTCCGTGCTGGCGGCGCGGGCGGACGGTCACAGCGTGACGACGCTGGAAGGACTCCAGGAGGAGGCAAAAGAATTTGGCGCATTCATTGCCGATCAGGGAGCCGAACAGTGCGGCTTCTGTAATCCGGGCTTTATCATGAATGCGCTGGCGCTGTTCCGGGAAAAAGAGTTCCCGGAGGAGGATGAAATCCGCGAATATCTGGCAGGAAACCTGTGCCGCTGTTCCGGTTATGAAGGACAGCTTCGCGGCATTCTGGCATTTTTAGACTGGAAGAGAGAAAAACAGAAGGAGGCGGCAGAATGAGAGTAGTCAATACTTCTGTACGAAAAAAAGATGCGATGCAGCTGGTAACCGGACAGCCGGTTTACGTGGATGATCTGGCGCCGCAGGACTGCCTGATCGTCAAACTTCTGCGTTCCCCGTATGCGAATGCGATGGTAAAAACGATCAACACCGCGATCGCAATGAAAGTTCCGGGCATCGAGGCAATTTATACCTGGGAGGATGTGCCGCAGGATGCAAAGCGCTACACACAGGCGGGGCAGACATACCCGGAGGCGAGCCCGTATGACCGTCTCCTGATCGACCGCCATGTCCGTTTTCAGGGCGATATCGTGGCGATTGTAGCAGGAAAAGATGAAAAATGTGTCGATAAAGCACTCCGCCTGATCAAGGTACAGTATGAAGTCTTAGAGCCGGTTCTGGATTTCCATACGTCAAAGGACAACCCGATCTTGGTTCACCCAGAGGACAACTGGGAGAGTCTTGCTCCGGTCGGCGCAGACAACAAGCGCAACCTCTGCGCGCACGATGAGTGCGGCAACGGGGATGTCGAGGCGGTTTTAAAGGACTGCGACATCGTGATTGATCATGTATACCACACAAAGCCGTGCCAGCAGACGATGATGGAGACATTCCGTACCTATTGTTCGATCGATACCTACGGAAGATTAAATATTTTAAGTTCCACGCAGATCGTGTTCCACTGCCGCAGAATCGTGGCAAATGCGCTTCATATCCCGAAGTCGATGGTGCGCGTGAGCAAGCCGAGAATCGGCGGGGGTTTTGGTGCGAAGCAGACGGCGGTCTGTGAAGTCTATCCGGCATTCGTTACCTGGATGACGAAAAAACCGTCGAAGCTGATTTATAGCCGGATGGAGGCACAGACGGCGTCTTCGCCGCGCCATGAGATGGAGATGCATGTGCGTCTGGGCGCGATGAAGGACGGCACGATCCGCGGCATCGATCTTTACACATTGTCCAATACCGGTGCTTACGGCGAGCATGGACCGACAACCGTTGGACTGTCAGGACACAAATCGATCCCGTTGTATGGAAGTGTTGAGGCATTCCGGTTTATCAGCGATGTTGTCTACACGAATATCATGTCGGCAGGCGCGTACCGTGGCTATGGTGCGACACAGGGACTTTTCGCGATCGAGTCGGCGGTCAATGAGCTGGCAGACCAGATTCAGATGGATCGCTTTGAGATCCGCCTGAAAAACATGGTTAAAGAGGGCGATCTGATGCCAGCATATTATAATCAGGTTAATACAAGCTGCGCACTCGACCGTTGTGTAAAAAAAGTGCGTGAGATGATCGGCTGGGAAGACAAATATCCGGTGCGTGACATGGGCAATGGCAAGGTCCGCAGCGTCGGCATGGGTATGGCGATGCAGGGATCGGCAATCACGGCGATGGATGTCGGAAGTGCCCGTCTCAAAGTCAACGACGAAGGGTTCTATACATTGTCGCTCGGAGCGGCAGATATGGGAACCGGCTGTGACACGATTCTGGCGCAGATTGCGGCGGAAGTGCTGGAATGCCCAATCGACGCGATCACGGTGCTGGGCGCGGACACGGATTCATCCCCGTATGACTCAGGTTCTTATGCATCGAGTACGACCTATCTGACCGGAAAAGCGACCGAACGGTGTGCGTTGCGCCTGCGTGAGCAGATCTGTAAACTGGGTGCAGAACTTCTGGGCGTCCCGGCGGATGCAGTGGAATTTGACGGAAAAGAGGTATTCACAACCGAAAAAGCCGGGGATGAGACGAAGAAGATCGCTCTGGCTGATATCGCAACGGCGTCCATGTACGGGCATGAAATTCCGCTGGAGGTAACCGAGTCGAGAACCGCCCACATTTCCCCGCCTCCGTTTATGGCAGGTGCGGTTGAGCTTGAGATTGATATGGAGACAGGCGAAACCAGCGTTATTAATTATGCGGCAGCGGTAGACTGCGGTACACCGATCAATCCGAATCTGTCCCGCCTGCAGGTTGAGGGCGGTCTGATGCAGGGAATCGGCATGGCGCTGACGGAAAATATTACCCGCAATGCACAGGGTGGTGTGCGTGAAAATTCCCTGATGCAGTATAAGATTCCGACCCGGATTGACTATGGACATTTAAACGTTGAATTTGAGAGCAGTTATGAGCCATCTGGTCCATTCGGAGCAAAGTCGATCGGCGAGATTGTTATCAACACGCCGCTTCCGGCGATTGCTGATGCGGTGTACAATGCAGTCGGAAAACGATTCTATGAGCTTCCGATCACGCCGGAGCAGATTGCACGCGCGGCGGCAGAGAAGCTGGGAGAAGATTTTATTTAAAGAGATAGATTAAAAACAAAAAGCTGCAGCAGAATGTTATATGTTAGCATTTTGCAGCAGCTTTTGTTTTTGTTCACGTGTTACTGTTCACACATGCGTGAACAGTAACGTTCACGCACAATGTGTCATAGTTCTAAGCTGTTTTGGCTTGCATTCTGCCGCAGGTCTATATATAATGAAAGAGTAGATATCTATTTTAGATCTGGTAAATCTGATTTCATAATTCAAATCTATTTATTTTAATTTCGTAACTGTTCAGTACCTTCACAGTCACTTAATTTCAAATCAAATTCAAGTAGAATTTCTTTTATCTCAGTTAAGAAGACTCCCATCTCTTTTGGATGATATCAATTTCAGAGAAGATAAGTTTGTTTTAATAAATGTTTAATTCTAAAAATTCAAAATATCGTTAAAAGTATTCAAATTTTAAATCTGTATGATATGAAAAATGCAAGGCAAGGTAAAAAAATCAGTAATAGGGGGAAATATATGTTCAGTAAAATAAACAGTTTCAGCACCCGCGGCATCGATGGCTACCGGATCACGGTGGAAGTTGATGTGAGCAACGGATTGCCGAGTTTTGTCATGGTGGGCTACCTGGCGGAGGAGGTGCGGGAGGCGCAGGAGCGCGTTCGGACCGCACTTCGGAATGCGGGGGTTTGCCTGCCGCCGAAGCGGATCACGGTCAATTTATCGCCAGCCGGGGTGCGGAAAGAGGGAACGGGGTGTGATCTGGCGATCGCGGCAGGAATTTTGAGGTGCTTGTGGGAACAGGGTGAAAAGGCAAAAATAAGAAAGACGGATGAAACCTGCCCGGAAATGGATGGGATGGAAGATGAGGAGAACAATTCTGCACCGGATTGGGACCAATGGGCGTTTATCGGTGAACTGGGTTTGGACGGCAGCATCAAGCCGTTGACCGGTGTTCTTTCGATGGTCTATGAAGCGCGCCGCTGCGGAATGAAACGGGTTTTTCTATCCGAAGAGAATGTACAGGAGGGACGGGCTGTGGATGGAATCGAGATCGTCGGAGTCCGGGATGTGAAAGCGCTGACGGCTTGCCTGCAGCATCCGGAACAGATTCACGGACAATGGTTCACACCAGATCTGTTTCAGGCGGGACAGGAAGAATTTGACGTCGATTTTGATGAGATCGTCGGACTTCCGCTGGTGCGGCAGGCAACCGAGGCGGCAGCAGCGGGGCGTCACAACATTCTCTATATCGGACCGGCTGGAACGGGAAAAACGATGGCAGCTCGGCGTATTCCGACAATTTTGCCGCCGCTTACGCTGGAGGAAAGCATTGAAGTTTCGAAGATATACAGTATCTGCGGTCTCCTGAAGCCAGACACACCGCTGGTTTTGCAGCGTCCGTTCCGCAGCCCGCATCACAGCACGACCGCCCAGGCGATGGCGGGCGGAGGACGAAATCCGAAGCCCGGGGAGATCTCACTTGCCAGTTATGGAACCCTCTTTTTAGATGAGTTAACGGAGTTTCAGCCGAAAATTTTGGATCTGCTGCGTCAGCCGATGGAGGAAGGAAGCATCACGGTTTCCCGTCTCAACCAGACGGTTGTATTTCCGGCAAAAACGATGATTGCGGCGGCGATGAATCCCTGCAAATGCGGTTTTTTCCCAGATTTGGGAAAATGCCGTTGTACTCCAACCCAGATCCGCCGGTATCTGAACCGCGTTTCGGGACCATTTTTAGATCGGATCGATATTGGGGTGGAAGTACCGCGGCAGGATTTGGGTATGCTGGCTTCAGAGAAGAGTATAGATGAGGGGAGTTTTCCACAGACGGAGCAGAGGAATTCCTCCGCTGTCATGCGTGCCCGCGTCATGGAGGCGCGCGCTCGACAGGAAAAGAGGTTTGCAGACGAATCTATCTCCTACAACAGCCAGATGACCCGCCGCCAGATCGAAAAGTATTGCCGTCTATCCGGGGAAGATGTGGTATTTCTGGAAAAGGTCGAACGGCAGCAGGGAATCAGTGCCAGGGGACACGGAAAGATTTTAAAAGTAGCGCGCACACTTGCCGATCTGGATGGACAGGCGGAGATCGGGCGGACGCAGTTGGCGGAGGCGATTGGATTCCGGAGTTTTGAAAAAAAATATTGGGGGAGTCTCTGAAAAGAAGCATGTCTAAAAGATCGAAAGAATAAAAAGTTTAACAGGGATTGTAATTGTTATATCAGATGTGAGATGACTCCCACCTCTTCAGGTGGCGAGAAGCAAATTAGTATCAGTGGTGGGAGCCAATCCCCCATCTGATATAGCCTCCGGCAGGATTGCTTAAGATGCGCAAAAGAAGTATGTCATGCTTTGCATGACGCGCATCTCGCAGCAAGAATGCCGAGGCATTCTTGAAGGTAAAAGGCAGCCGACCTGACATATATAGGGGGGAAAGATATGGAAATAGGAAAAGAAGAGAGCAATGTACAGAATGCCCAGCTTTCTATGCAGGAACTATATGGAAAAACACAGGAACCGCCGCATAAAAAAGTGCCTCTGACAGAAAATATGCAGTATTCCGACCGTGAGCGCATCCATGCCTACTGGTTATCGAGAGTGGATGGAATCGGCGCGGTGACGGCGGCTAAATTATATGAATCCTGCGGCAGTTTTGAGGGAATCTATGAGCGGGTTTTATATAATAGGAAGAAACTGGATCCGTTTATATGTTCCTTTCTCGGAAAGGCTGTGAAAAAGGGGCTGGAGGAAGCGGTTTTGCTCTTCAAACAGCGCGTGGAAGAATACGATAGGCTGGAGGAACAGGGGGTACGTTTCATTCTGTGCGGTGAGGCGGCATATCCGAAGCGCCTGATGCATATCTATGATAAACCGATGTGGCTGTTTGTGCGTGGAATGCTTCCAGAAGATGCGAAACCATCCGCGGCAGTCATCGGGGCGCGCAGCTGTACGCCGTATGGACGACAGGAGGCAGAGTATTTCGGCCGGATTCTGGCAGAAAACGGCGTGCAGGTAGTGAGCGGCATGGCGCTGGGGATCGATCAGGCGGGGCATAAGGGCGCGATGGATGGCGGCGGACTGACGTATGCCGTGATGGGCTGTGGGATTGACACCTGTTATCCGCCATCCGGTATCCGACTGCATGCGCGCATCCGTGAACAAGGCGGCATATTGTCAGAATATGGACCGGGTGTACCGCCGACGGCATCCCATTTTCCAATCCGGAACCGGATCATCAGCGGACTTTCCGACCTGGTGCTGGTCGTGGAAGCACGAAAAAGAAGCGGCTCCCTGATTACGGCGGATCTGGCGCTGGAGCAGGGAAAAGAGGTATTTGCGCTGCCGGGACGGCGCATCGATCCGCTCAGTGAGGGCTGCAACCGGCTGATTGCACAGGGAGCGGGGATCGTGACGAAACCGGAGGATGTGTTGGATTTCTTCCATATAAAATGTAAAAATTCTTGTAAAAAAACAATAAAATCAGTAAATGCACTTGCCAAGTCGGAAAAAATGGTGTATAGTTGCCTAGATTCACAACCGAAACATCTGGAAGCGGTCATGAAAAGCTGTGGGGTGACAGCAGGGGAATGCATGACTGCGCTTTTAAATCTGGAAATGCAGGGATTGATCCTGCAGCCAATGAATCAATATTACGTTAGGAAGATTGTATAGAGGTCTGTTATGGCAAAAAATCTGGTTATTGTAGAGTCTCCGGCGAAAGTCAAGACAATTAAAAAATTTTTGGGTTCCAACTATGAGGTGGACGCCTCCGGCGGTCATGTGCGCGACCTCCCTAAGAGCACGCTGGGAGTGGACGTAGAGCATGGATATGAGCCGAAGTATATCACCATCCGGGGAAAGGGCGATGTGTTGGCGCGTCTTCGTAAAGAGGTTAAAAAAGCGGATAAGATTTATCTCGCAACTGACCCGGACCGCGAGGGAGAGGCGATCTCCTGGCACCTGATGAAAGCATTAAAGCTGGATGAACAGAAAGATAAAAAGGTTTACCGTATCAGTTTCAATGAGATTACAAAAAACGCCGTCAAGGCATCTTTAAAAGAGCCGCGTGCCATCGATGAAAATCTGGTGGATGCACAGCAGGCGAGACGTATGCTTGACCGTATGGTGGGTTACCTCATCAGCCCGCTTCTCTGGGCGAAGGTCAAGAGAGGACTCAGCGCCGGTCGTGTGCAGTCGGTCGCGCTGCGTATGATCTGCGACCGTGAGGAAGAGATCAATGCGTTTATACCGGAAGAATACTGGACGCTGGATGCACAGCTCCACGTACATGGCTCCAGAAAGAAGCTGACCGCCCATTATTACGGCGATAAGGACGGCAGGAAGGCAATTCACAGCAAAGAGGAAGTGGAGGCGCTTATGAAGCGTCTGGAGGGCTGTGAGTACGAAGTGCGCGATGTGAAGCTGGGCGAACGCGTGAAGAAGGCGCCGATCCCGTTTACGACCAGTACGCTGCAGCAGGAGGCATCCAAGACGCTGAATTTCTCAACGCAGAAGACGATGCGCCTTGCCCAGCAGCTCTATGAGGGCGTGGATATCAAGGGACGTGGCACAATCGGTCTGATCACCTACCTGCGTACCGATTCCACCCGCATCGCGGCAGAGGCAGATGCGGCGGCGAGAAGCTATATCGGCGACCAGTTTGGGGCAAGTTACGTGTCCGAGGCGCCGGCGGCGGCAAAATCAGACGCCAAGATCCAGGACGCACACGAGGCGATCCGTCCGACCGACATTACACTGACGCCGGTACAGGTAAAAGAACAGCTTTCCAGAGACCAGTTCCGTCTGTACCAGCTTATCTGGAAGCGCTTCACGGCGAGCCGGATGCGCCCGGCGGTTTACGAGACAACCTCCGTCAAGGTAGCAGCCGGAGAGGAGCTTTTCACCCTGTCGGCGTCCAAAATCAAATTTGACGGCTTCATGTCCGTCTATTCACAGGACGAGGATAAGGAGACCGACGGCGTTCTGAACGAGTCGCTGGAAGCAGGCATGAAGCTGGATTTAAACCAGTTAGAACCGGCACAGCATTTTACACAGCCACCGGCACATTATACAGAGGCGTCGCTCGTCAAGGCGCTGGAAGAGCAGGGCATCGGACGGCCAAGTACCTATGCACCGACCATCACGACAATCATCGCGCGCCGCTATGTAGCGAAGGAAAATAAGAACCTCTATGTGACGGAGCTTGGCGAGGTAGTCAACCGGATGATGAAGAAAGCGTTCCCATCCATCGTCGATTTGCAGTTTACGGCAAATATGGAGTACCTGCTCGACAGCATCGGGGACGGCACGATCGGCTGGAAGACCGTTATCGAAAACTTTTATCCGGATCTTGACAAGGCGGTTAAAGAAGCGGAGAAGACGCTTGAGAGCGTCAAGATTGCTGACGAGGTGACGGATGTGATCTGTGACCAGTGCGGGCGCAACATGGTAATTAAGTATGGCCCGCACGGCAAATTCCTTGCCTGCCCGGGATTCCCAGACTGTAAAAACACGAAGCCGTACCTGGAAAAGATCGGCGTGAAGTGCCCGAAATGCGGTGGTGAGATTGTCATCCGTAAATCGAAAAAGGGCAGAAGATATTACGGCTGCGAAAATAACCCGGACTGTGATTTTATGACCTGGCAGAAACCGTCAAAAGAAATGTGTCCGAAATGTGGACATATTATGCTCGAAAAGGGAAATAAGCTTCTTTGTTCTAACGAAGCCTGCGGTTTTGTAAAAAACTCATAAAAACTCTTGAAATAGATATTAATTATTAAAAAAAATGAAAAATACAGAAAAACTCTTGCTATTATACGAAAATCGTGTTACAATTCTTACAGGTTAGGATCGAATTCTAATTTACGATAAAGGCAAAGGAGGTAACTGGTAAAATGAGCGTTCAATTACTGGACAAAACTAGAAAAATTAATAAGTTATTGCACAACAACCATTCTCATAAGGTTGTGTTCAATGACATTTGTGAAGTCCTCAGTGACATACTGGAATCCAATATTCTCGTAATCAGCAAGAAAGGTAAAGTACTCGGAGTTGCGATTCATGAGGGTGTGGATGAGATCGAAGAGTTGATCAAGGATCAGGTCGGCGGTTTTGTTGACCGTATGTTGAATGAACGCCTTTTAAGCGTTTTGTCAACGAAGGAAAATGTCAACCTTGCCACATTGGGATTCGCCGAGGAGAACGTGAAGAAGTATCAGGCGATCATCACGCCTATTGATATATCCGGTGAGAGACTGGGTACTCTGTTCATCTACAAATCAGATGCACAGTACGACATCGACGATATCATCCTGAGTGAGTACGGAACCACTGTTGTCGGACTTGAGATGATGCGTTCTGTCAACGAGGAGAATGCAGAGGAGACAAGAAAGATCCAGATCGTTAAATCAGCGATCAGCACCCTGTCCTTCTCCGAACTGGAAGCAATTACCCACATCTTCGATGAGCTGGAAGGCAACGAGGGCATTCTGGTAGCCAGCAAGATTGCAGACAGAGTCGGCATTACCCGTTCCGTTATCGTCAATGCACTCCGCAAGTTTGAGAGTGCAGGCGTTATAGAGTCCCGTTCGTCCGGTATGAAGGGAACCTACATTAAGGTTCTGAACGATGTTGTATTTGACGAGTTGAAAGCGTTAAAAGCGCAGAACAACCGTCCGTCATCCAATGTATAAAAACATATAAGACATTTTAAACAAAAACAAAAGTTTTGACAAAACGTGAAAAAGTGTGAGGGATAAAAAAGGACTCGGTGAGAGCCCTTTTTTATGTAATAGGAAATTCCTTGGAATTCCCTATTACACAAAAAGGCACTAACGTGCCAATGATGCGCACTCACGCGAAGCAGAAACATGTTGCAAGCGACCGCGCTCGGCGCGAGAATGTGCCAAGGCACATTCTTTTTTATTTGCACAATATTTATTCTAATGCATCCTTAATCTCCCCATCCGGCACATCCATCGGATAGTTTCCGGTAAAGCATGCCGTACAGAGCGGCAGTCCGCCTGCCATCTCCTCGAGATCTTCAACCGGCATATATCCAAGCGAATCCGCATCGATCTCCCGGCAGATTTCTTCGACGGAATGGCTGCTGGCGATGAGCTGTTTATTGGATGGGACATCGGTACCGAAATAGCAGGGGAAGAGGAATGGCGGAGAGCTGACGCGCACATGGACTTCCTTCGCCCCGGCTTTTTTGAGCATGCGGATCAGGTTTTTCATCGTCGTACCGCGCACGATAGAGTCATCGACGAGGACAATGCGTTTTCCCCTGACAGCCGGTTCCAGAATATTAAGCTTGATCCGGACGCTATTTTCGCGTTCTTCCTGGGTCGGTTTGATGAAAGTTCTGCCGACATAGCTGTTTTTATGGAAAATAATCTCATATGGAATGCCGGATGCCTTCGCATATCCCATCGCGGCGGTCAGGCCGGAATCCGGTACACCGGCGACGAGGTCGGCATCGGCAGGGAAGGAATGTGCGAGAGCCGCGCCGCCGCGCAGCCTAGCCTCATAGACGCTCACATCATCGATGTGGCTGTCGAGGCGGGCAAAATAGATGTATTCGAAAACGCAGTGCGCCCGTTTTTCCTGCTGCAGGCTTTTATCAGAAAAAACGCCGTCGCGGGTGATGGTCACGATCTCACCCGGTTCGATATCACGGATAAATTCGCCGCCGACCGAGGTGATGGCACAGCTTTCCGATGCCATGATCCAGACATTTCCCTTTTTGCCGAGGCAGAGAGGACGCAGACCAAATGGGTCACGAACACCGATCAGCTTGCGCGGGCTGGAGATAATCAGGGCATAAGCGCCACGTGTTTTTGCCGCGGTCCGTTTGATTGCCTCTTCAGCGGTCGGGGCAGCCAGACGTTCTCTGGCGATGTGGAACGCGATTACCTCTGAATCCATCGTCGTCTGGAAGATTGCGCCGGTTTCTTCAAGCTGGCGGCGCATCTCAAACGCATTTACCAGGTTTCCGTTGTGCGCCAGACAGAGTGTTCCCTTAAAATACTTAAGTACCAGTGGCTGTGTGTTTTCGATGGTAGAAGAACCGGTTGTGGAGTAGCGGACATGACCAACTCCCAGATTGCCGCCGAGGCGTTTTAACGTCTCCTCATGAAATACCTCATTGACAAGTCCCAGCCCTTTGTAGCAGTTGACAACGCCCTTTGGGCCGTTCGTGTCACAGACTGCGATGCCGCATGACTCCTGACCGCGGTGCTGGAGTGCGCTGAGTCCGTAGTACATATCTCTGGCAACATCGCCGCCCTCCAGGTCAAACATTCCAAATACGCCGCATTCCTCACGAAGCCCGGTTTCGTATGTGAGTGACTCCCTCATGATATAAACCTCCTTTGTATTCAAGATACCTGAATGATAAGAAAATAACAGGGATAAGAACCCAAAATTGACTGCAAAATATCAGTATAAAAGACAATATACCAATATTTTGCAGCCAAATCATAACACATTTTTCTCGATTTTTCAATCAAGTCATAATATTGACATGTCAGATTATACGGAGAACAGCAGTTCATCGTAAGTCGGATACGGCAGGAAGGAATCCGGAATCAGGGCTTCTGCGGTATCAACGCTGCTTCTCAAGTCATCCATCTTGGCAAGAATCGTATAGTGGAAATATGTAACCTTCTCGATATTATCTTCCATGGATTCTGCCGCTTTTTCAGCCTCTGCCAGTGCTTCGGTTTTCTCGGAAATCTCGGTGTAGAGACCGGACAGCTTCTCAAGCAGTTTGCTCTCGGCGCTGATCGGTGCGTCCGGCAGGATTGCCTTTGTCTTTGCGGCGGTTTCAGCCAGCTCCTTGCAGTAGGAGAGGACGGACGGCAGGAAGGTCTTCTTCATCATCGAAAGCATCGTCTTCGCCTCGATGTTGATGGTCTTGATGTAGTTCTCTTCCTTGATTTCGTAGCGGGAGAAGAGTTCCTCCTTGGTGTAGATGCCGTGTTTCAGGAACAGTTCTACGTTTTTCTCAGCAATCAGGCGCGGAAATGCCTCTGCGCAGCTCGGCAGGTCGAAGAGTCCGCGTTTGTGAGCTTCCTCTACCCATTCGCTGGTGTAACCGTTGCCGTTGAATACGATGTGGCGGTGATCACGCAGCACTTCCTTTAAGAGCAGATGGATTTCTGCCTCCAGAGCCTTGCCTGAAAGACCTTCCAGACGGTCTGCAAATTCGCCTAAAACTTCAGCTACGGCTGTATTGATGACAATGTTCGGTTCCGATACAGAGAGAGCGGAACCTGGCATACGGAACTCGAATTTATTGCCGGTAAAGGCAAACGGAGAAGTGCGGTTGCGGTCGGTCGTATCTTTGATAAAGTGTGGCAGAACCTTTGCGCCCGGCTTCATCGTCTGGATTTCTTTTGCCTCAGACTCCAGATCTTTTTCCACAATATTGAGAACTGCTTCCAGATCATCGCCGATAAACATAGACACGATAGCTGGCGGCGCCTCGTTGCCGCCCAGACGGTGGTCATTTCCGGCAGTTGCAACTGATACGCGGAGCAGATCGCCGTAGACATCGACTGCCTTGATCGTTGCGAACAGGAAGAGAAGGAACTGTAAGTTCTTTGCCGGATCGCGATCCGGATCAAGAAGGTTTTCGCCGGTGTTGGTCGATAAAGACCAGTTGTTGTGTTTGCCGCTTCCGTTGATGCCCTCAAATGGTTTCTCATGGAGCAGGCACACAAGGCCATGTTTCTCTGCCACACGTTTCATGATTTCCATAGTGAGCTGGTTGTTGTCAACTGCCACATTGGTAGTCGTGTAGATGGTGGCAAGTTCATGCTGCGCCGGAGCTACCTCGTTGTGTTTGGTTTTTGCCGGAATACCGAGCTTCCAGAGCTCTTCATCCAGTTCTTTCATGAAAGCGGAAACTCTCGGACGGAGAGCGCCGAAATAGTGGTCATCCATTTCCTGACCCTTCGGAGCTGGTGCGCCAAACAGAGTTCTTCCGCAGAACTTCAAATCGCTTCTCTTATTAAACAGTTCTTTATCAACCAGGAAATACTCCTGTTCCGGACCAACGGTGGAGACAACGCGGGTCACATCTTCATTTCCGAAGAGTTTCAGGACACGCAGCGCCTCGCGGTTGATGGTTTCCATCGAACGCAGAAGAGGGGTTTTGGTATCAAGTGCCTCGCCGCTGTAGGAACAGAATGCGGTCGGGATGCAGAGTGTATCGTCTTTAATAAATGCCGGGGAGGTTGGATCCCAGGCTGTATAACCTCTTGCCTCAAAGGTGGCACGAAGTCCGCCGGATGGGAAACTGGATGCATCCGGTTCGCCCTTTACCAGCTCTTTGCCGGAGAAATCCATGATAACTTCGCCATTGCCAACCGGGTTGATGAAACTGTCGTGCTTCTCAGCAGTGATGCCGGTCATCGGCTGGAACCAGTGTGTGAAGTGAGTTGCACCATTTTCAACGGCCCATTCCTTCATTGCAACTGCGACTGCATTTGCAATATCGAGATCCAGATGGCTGCCATTTTCAATCGTTTTGCGGAGTGCCTTATAAACATCTCGCGGCAATTTGCTTTTCATGACTTTGTCGTTGAATACAAGACTTCCATACAGTTCAGGGATGTTTTTTTTCATAACTCATGTCTCCTTTCAGGTTTTATGTCTGCGATTTTGTGATGATTAAATCTACGTAAGATGAATGTGCTCTGACACATTTTACATAAAGAAAAGGGCACCTCGATCATCTCGAAGCGCCCTTGCTTTTATGTGTAGTAGTATACACGAAAAATTCTGAATGTCAATACAATTTGCACACGAATTTTGAAAAAATGTTTCAAGGGAGAATATTGTACAAGATTTCTTCTATTCAAGTCGAACATCTGTGAGACTTGGCGCGTGATACTGGTCAGCGAAGCTGACATATTCCATACAGAATTACTGCGTGAAAAAAAATTAAAAAACCTCTTTACAAACTCAGAAAAATAGTTTATAGTTTGAACATAAAAATTGAATCCAACGGGGTGGGCAAGGATGCCATGATAATCATGGTATTCGTGCCCACTTTTTTAAAAGGCAAAGATGGAGACTCTGTTTCGAAGAATCCGACAGAAAGACGCGGTCACCGGCTGAGAGCCGTGTCAGGAGGGAGCGGGACAATAGGGAACACTCCGGAGCCGGATGACTGAGAGCGACACTGGACACCCCGCCAGCCGCCGCAGGTAGGTCATCACGTGACTGCGCGTTAAGCAGCGAAAGAGTAAAAAGAAAAACAATCGTTTCTTTTTAAATGCGGGTGGTACCGCGGGAATATCCCGTCCCGGAATGATGTGAGTGAACGTCATTCCGGGACTTTTTGTGTAATAGGAAATTCCTTGGAATCCCCTATTACACAAAAAGGCACTAACGTGCCAATGATGCGCACTCGCGCGAAGATGTAGTTTGTCGCAAGCGACCGCGCTCGGCGCGAGAATGTGCCAAGGCACATTCTTTTTCATTATTCCCGTCCCGGACATATCAAAAAGCAGAGAAAGAGAGGAAACAGCGATGGAATTTATGACAGGTAAAAAGGAAAAAGAAGTGCTGGATCTGGCAGCCGTGTTTGCAGACGGTATGGAAGGACGGGAAGTAAAGGTAAACGGCGCGATCATGAGTGTCCGCAACATGGGCGATATCGCATTTGTGATTCTCCGGAAACGTGACGGCGTGTTGCAGACTGTCTATGAAAAAGGTGTGACCGACGCGGATTTTGCTGAATTAAGAGAAGAAACATTCGTAGAAGTTTCCGGTGTCCTCCGAAAAGAAGAGCGGGCGCCGAGAGGCATGGAACTTCGTTTAAAGAGTGTTCGGATCCTCTCGAAACCGGAAGAACCGATGCCGATTGCCGTATCAAAATGGAAAATGAGCGCATCCCTGGAAGCTAAACTGGATATGCGTTCTCTGACACTCCGCAACCTGCGGGAGCGCGCACGTTTCAGAATCCAGGAAGGAATCGCACGGGCATTCCGGGAGTACCTGCATGGAGAAGGATTTACGGAAATTCATTCCCCGAAGATCGGAGCAAAAGGAGCCGAGGGCGGAGCAAACGTCTTTAAACTCGATTATTTTCACCGCCCGGCGGTGTTAGCGCAGAGTCCGCAGTTTTACAAACAGATGATGGTCGGCGTGTTTGACCGTGTGATGGAGGTTGGTCCGGTGTTCCGTGCGGAGAAGCATAACACGAAACGTCATTTAAACGAATATACCGGACTGGATTTTGAGATGGGATATATCGATGATTTTACCGATATCATGGCGATGGAAACCGGATTTCTTCAGCATATGGTGGAAATTTTAAAGAAGGAATATTCCGCGGAGCTGGAAATCCTTAAAGTCAAACTTCCGGAAGTAGAGAAGATTCCGGCAGTGACCTTTACCGAGGCGAAACGCCTTGCCTCCGAAAAATATGGAACCCAGATCAAAAACCCATACGATCTGGAGCCGGAGGAAGAACACCTGATTGGACGCTACTTTAAAGAAGAGTACGGCGCCGATTTCGTGTTTGTCACCCATTATCCATCCAAGAAGCGTCCATTCTATGCGATGGATGACCCGACAGACCCGAAAGTAACACTCAGCTTTGACCTTTTATTCCGTGGACTGGAAGTCACAACCGGCGGACAGCGTATCCACAGCTACACCGAGTTGATGGAGAAGATTGAAAAACGCGGTATGGATACCGAGGGAATGGAACAGTATTTAAGCACCTTCAAACACGGTATGCCGCCTCACGGCGGACTCGGTATCGGTCTGGAACGTATGACGATGCAGCTGCTTGAAGAGGAGAATGTCCGTGAGGTTTCGCTCTTCCCGAGAGATATGAGCCGTCTGGTACCGTAACGTGACAGGACGCAATTTCCTATGAAACAAAGAGCTTGTCCATAACACACATTATAATAGGAAGGAACAGAACTTATGGCAGTGAAAATAGACGATGAAATGATTGATTATGTTGGTATTTTAGCAAAGCTTTCCCTTTCCCCGGAGGAAAAGGAGGCAGCGAAAAGCGACATGAGCCGGATGCTTGAGTATATCGATATGCTGAATCAGCTTGATACTTCGGAGGTAGAACCGATGTCGCATGTCTTTGACATTCACAATGTGTTCCGCGAAGATGTCGTGGAAAATGGAGATGAATCAGATGCGATGCTTTCGAATGCACCGGAGCAGAAAGAAAAACAGTACAAGGTGCCGAGGACAGTGGAGTAAAAAGAAGTAGAGATACAGGCAGCAATATGGAGGAAATCAGGATGGGAATTTCAGAATTAACAGCGCTGGAGCTGGGAAAAGAAATTAAAGAAAAACAAATCTCCGTCCGGGAGGCGGTACAGGCATCTCTGGAACGGATTCATAAATATGAAGATACAGTTCATGCTTATGTAACGCTGACCGAGGAGGCAGCACTGGCACAGGCGGATGAGATCCAGAAACAGATTGACGATGGCACCCTGACCGGACCGCTGGCGGGCGTTCCGATGGCGATCAAGGATAATATTTGTACAGAGGGAATTGAGACAACGTGCAGTTCCAAAATTTTAAGGGGATTTGTACCTCCGTACTCAGCGGAGGCAGCGCTGAACCTCAAAAAAGCCGGTGCGATCCTGCTTGGCAAGACAAATATGGATGAATTTGCGATGGGAAGTACGACCGAGACATCCTGGTTTGGACCGACGAAAAACCCGTGGAATACAGAGCATGTACCGGGCGGATCCTCCGGTGGCTCGTGTGCGGCTGTCGCAGCGGGAGAGACCTTTTTTGCTCTTGGTTCAGATACGGGCGGTTCCATCCGCCAGCCAAGTTCCTTCTGCGGCGTGACCGGCATCAAACCGACCTATGGAACGGTTTCCCGGTATGGTCTGATCGCCTACGGTTCCTCGCTGGATCAGATTGGACCGATTGCGAAAGATACCGCAGACTGCGCGGCAATTCTGGAGACGATCGCTTCCTATGATAAAAAGGACAGCACCTCTGTCAAGCGGGAGGCGTACAATTTTACCGCTGCCCTGACCGGAGAGGTAAAAGGGATGAAGATTGGAATCCCGTCCGATTATCTGGGCGAAGGACTCGATGAAGATGTAAAAAAAGCTGTTCTGGCGGCAGCTGATGCGTTAAAAGAACGCGGGGCAGAAGTGGAGTTTTTTGATTTAGGCATGGTTGAGTATGCGATCCCGGCATATTACGTCATTGCATCGGCGGAGGCAAGCTCCAACCTGTCCCGGTTTGACGGTGTGAAGTACGGTTACCGCACACCGGAATATGAAGATTTACATGAAATGTATAAAAAGAGCCGTTCCGAGGGCTTTGGACCAGAGGTAAAACGCCGTATCATGCTCGGTTCGTTCGTTTTGAGTTCCGGCTACTACGATGCATATTATCTGAAAGCACTCCGCACAAAAGCATTGATTAAACAGGCATTTGACAAGGCGTTTGAGAAATACGATGTCATTCTGGGACCGGCAGCGCCGTCCACGGCACCGCTGCTGGGCGACAGCCTTTCCGATCCGATGAAGATGTATCTGGGCGATATTTATACTGTTTCGGTCAACCTGGCAGGTCTTCCGGGCATTTCAGTTCCGTGCGGGCTGGATTCGAAGGGACTTCCGATCGGGCTTCAGATGATCGCAGACTGCTTTCAGGAAAAGAAGCTGTTTGGCGCGGCATCTGCATACGAAAAGGCGAGAGGTGCATGGAAGCTTCCGGTTATGACAGACAAGGAGGGCAGATAAGATGAAGAAAGAATATGAGACAGTCATCGGCTTGGAGGTACACGTAGAGCTGGCGACGAAAACCAAGATTTTCTGCGGCTGCTCCACCGAATTTGGAGCAAAACCAAATACTCATACCTGCCCGGTTTGTACCGGTATGCCGGGTTCTCTGCCGGTTTTAAATAAGAAGGTCGTTGAATACGCGATGTCTGTCGGTCTGGCGGCAAACTGTGGTATCAACCAGTTCTGTAAATTTGACCGGAAAAACTATTTTTACCCGGACAACCCGCAGAACTACCAGATTTCCCAGCTGTATCTCCCGATCTGCCACGATGGTTATATCCCGATCGATACGCCTGTCGGTGAAAAGAAAATTCGTATTCATGAAATTCACATGGAGGAAGATGCCGGAAAGCTGATCCACGACGAGTGGGAAGACTGCTCGCTGGTTGATTACAACCGAAGCGGCGTGCCGTTGATCGAGATCGTTTCTGAGCCGGATATGCGGAGTGCTGATGAGGTTATTGCCTACCTCGAACGCCTGCGCCTGCTGGTACAGTATCTGGGCGCATCCGATTGTAAGTTACAGGAAGGTTCGATGCGTGCCGATGTCAACTTATCGGTCCGTGAGGTGGGAAGTGAAACATTTGGTACGAGAACCGAGATGAAGAACTTGAACTCTTTCAAAGCGATTGCCCGTGCGATCGACGGCGAGCGCGCCCGCCAGATTGAGCTGCTGGAAGAGGGCAGGAAGGTCATCCAGGAGACGAGACGCTGGGATGACAACAAGGAATACTCCTATGCGATGCGTTCTAAAGAGGATGCGAAAGATTACCGTTATTTCCCGGATCCGGATCTTCCGCCGGTCTGCATCAGCGATGAGTGGCTGGAATCTGTCCGCGCCGCCCTGCCGGAATTGCAGCCAGAAAAAATGGCACGTTACCAGAGCGAATATGGTCTGTCTGAATATGACAGCCGCATCCTGACTGAGTCTAAGAAAATGGCGGATATGTTTGAAAAGACCACCACCCTCTGCCAGAAACCGAAGAAGGTGGCAAACTGGCTGATCGGCGAGGCAAGCCGCCTGCTCAAGGAAAAAGGAGAGGACGCTGAAAGCCTGTGGTTTTCCCCGATACATCTGGCACAGCTCATCGATCTGGTCGATGCCGGAACGATCAATAACAACACGGCCAAAGAAGTATTTACAGCTATTTTTGAGCAAGATGTCGATCCGTCCGCCTATGTCGATGCACACGGACTTGGCATGGTCAATGACGACAGTGCTCTGGAACAGGCAGTTTCCGATGTGCTCGCCGCAAACCCGAAGACGGTGGAAGAGTACAAGAGCGGAAAGACAAAGGTACTTGGTTTCCTGGTCGGTCAGGTGATGAAAGCGATGAAGGGCAAGGCAAATCCGGGTAAAGTGAATGAAATGATGACGGAGAAGCTGAACGCGTAAAAACGCCTTTTTATAAATGAAAATTATAATTAGCTTTTAAAGAAAACTAAAAAGAAACTGTCTACAGATGCTGGCTTTCTGGATGATTCGTGATTTGTAATCGGAATTACCAGAAATACCATCTGTAACAGTTTCTTTTTTATAATCGTGTTATAAATGATGCGATGTGATTACTCTACAATATCCAGCTCCTTGCTGAAGGAGTTTAGAATCTCGCATCCATCCTCAGTAATCAGCACCAGATCCTCGATTCTCACGCCAACTTCGCCTTCTACATAAATACCTGGTTCGATGGAGAAGATATTGCCAACCTCAGCGACCTTGGTGTTCGCAGAAGAAACATCGCCGTACTCATGTACTTCCAGACCGATGAAATGTCCCAGCCGATGGGTAAAGTTCGGACCATATCCGGCATCCTCGATGATCTGGCGGGCAGCTTTATCGACTTCGCAGAGCGGAACGCCCGGTTTCAGAATTGCTTCTGCGGCAGCATTTGCGCGGCGGACGGTCTCATAAATAGCGCGGTGCTTCTCAGACGGTACTTTTTTATAGAAGAAAGTACGTGTCATATCGGCACAATAGCCATCCTTCCTGCATCCAACATCAAACAGGACGGTGTCGCCCTCTTTCAGAACCGTGTTGTCCGGACCGTGGTGTCCAAGCGCGCAGTTTGCACCGAAGCCAACCAGTGGTTCAAAGGAATATCCGTCTGCACCGAGACTCTTATAAATATCTAACATCTTGGAAGCGATCTCTTCCTCAGTCACGCCCTCATGGATCAGACCTCGGAACTGTGCCATCGCCTTATCATTGATTGCGGAAACCGCACGCATTTTTTCACGTTCTTCGTCATCCTTGCACGCACGGACCTCATCGATGCAGATGGAGCTGACCTTGTAGGAGGAAGCGCCCGAATGATCGATGACCGGAATCAGGAAACGGGCAGCAAATGTTTTATCAATACCGAGCGGTTTGCCTGCCTCAACACAGTCGCACAGAGGAGTCAGGTAATCGTCTGTATCCGAGAAGCGGAATTTCTCTACGCCCAGATCTTCCGGAACGGTAAAGAGGTTATTGATAAAGATCTTATTCTTGCCGGACTGGTTAATGTAAAGCGCCAGCAGACGTTCACCCGGATCAATAAAACGACCCGTCAGATAATAGATCGCATAAGGATCGGAAATAATCATCTGCTCGAGTCCCTCTGTTTCCATTTTCTTTAAAACTTTCTCAAGTCGCTGTGTGTTCATCATGATGTCCTCCTTATAAGTAAAGTGGCTGTAACTGTGAAGATGCCAGACAGTTTACGCCGTAAATTATCTACCCTTATTATAAAACGCGCCGGGAAAAAGTCAACGATTAAAAGAACGCTTGAAAAGCGCATGGAAAGGGGGTAGAATAGTATCAACTGACCAGCCTTCGAAAAATGAAAGGACTTTTATTTTTAAGATACGAAAGGATGAAAAACATGGCGAAATCCTATGAAATGGATATGTGCAATGGTCCGATTCTCGGAAAGGTACTTACATACTCCATTCCGCTGATGCTTTCCGGTGTGCTTCAGCTTCTTTTCAATGCGGCAGATGTGATCGTGGTGGGGCGTTTTGCAGGCAGCCAGTCTCTGGCTGCAGTCGGCTCGACCAGTTCCCTTATTAATCTTCTCATTAACGTCTTTATCGGTCTGTCGATTGGTGCGAACGTTCTGGTGGCACGCTATTATGGCGCGAAGAATGACCGCGACATGAGCGAGACAATCCATACGGCGATCACGGTCAGCCTGATAAGCGGGCTGTTTCTGGTCTTTTTGGGTTTGTTTACCTCACGTTTCTGGTTGGAACTGATGGGGACGCCGGACGATGTCATCGATAAATCGACGATCTACATGCGGATTTATTTTGCCGGTATGCCGGCAACGATGGTGTATAACTTCGGAAGTGCGATCCTGCGCGCGATCGGCGATACGAAACGTCCGCTGTATTTCCTGACCGTGGCAGGTGTTATCAATGCAGCACTGAACATATTCTTTGTTACCCAGCTCCAGATGGACGTAGCGGGTGTCGCGCTGGCAACCGTGATTTCCCAGTGTATTTCCGCATTTCTGGTTATCCGCTGCCTGATGCATTCAGAGGGCGCGATGAAGCTGTCGCTTTCCAGGCTGGGAGTCAACCGGAGAAAACTTCTTCTTATTATAAAAGTAGGTCTTCCGGCTGGTATCCAGGGTGCGATTTTTGCGATCTCCAACGTACTGATTCAGTCGTCCGTCAATTCCTTTGGTTCGATCGCGATGGCAGGCAACACGGCATCGCAGAATATCGAGGGATTTGTGTATACCTCGATGAATGCACTGTATCAGACCAATTTAAGCTTTACGAGCCAGAATATCGGAGCGGAGAAATATACGCGGATCAAAAAGATTCTTGCCACCTGCCAGGGTGTCGTTGTGACAGTAGGACTGGTGCTTGGATTTGCAGCATACCTCGGCGGTCCGTGGCTGTTGCAGGTATATTCAGAAGATGCCGACGTTATTTCCTATGGACTGCTCCGGATGTCGATTATCTGTACGACGTATTTCCTGTGCGGCATGATGGATACGATGGTCGGAAGCATCCGCGGACTTGGGTATTCGATCCTGCCGACGCTTGTCTCTCTGACCGGCGCCTGCGGACTGCGGGTGATTTGGATCTTTACCATATTTGCAGCGCAGCGGTCGCTGGCGATCCTGTATCTGTCGTACCCGATCTCCTGGGCGGTCACAGCGACGGCACATATGATCTGCTTCTGGCGGGCGGCGAAGAAACTGCCGAAGGAAGACGGTCATCCGGTGCGGGGATAGAATTTGAAACGATGCAATGCGATCATTAATCTGCTTGTTTTTGAAAGAAAACACAGACAGAGTAGCATAAAAAATAATTCGTTTGATAATCTGATTCGTGTAAAGAAAAAATACTTGACACCAATTAGATTATCGTGTATGATAACACAGGTGATGAGGAATGGAAAAAATTGTTGAACAGGGTCTTTTGTATGATTTCTACGGAGAACTCCTGACAAAGCATCAGCAAAGTGTATATGAGGATGTGGTATTTAACGATCTATCCCTCAGTGAGATTGCAGATGAACAGGGCATTACCCGTCAGGGTGTGCATGATCTGATCCGGCGCTGTGACCGTACACTTCTTGGTTATGAGGAAAAGCTTGGGCTGATTGCCAAGTTCCAGAAAACCAAGGAAAAAGTAGCTGAGATTCATCGGTTGACGGAAGAATTCAGCCGGACTCGGAATCAGGCGCTGATTGAGGCAATCGGGCGAATCTCAAATGAGATATTGGATTTATGATGTGGGAGGTTTTTGATGGCATTTGAAAGCTTGGCAGACAAACTGCAGAATGTGTTTAAAAACCTGACAGGCAAGGGACGACTCAGCGAGAGCGACGTAAAAGCCGGGCTCAAAGAAGTCAAGATGGCCCTTCTGGAAGCGGATGTAAGCTTCAAGGTAGTAAAACAGTTTATCAGTTCTGTACAGGAACGGGCGATTGGAACAGACGTTTTAAATGGTCTGAATCCAGGACAGATGGTAATAAAGATTGTCAACGACGAGCTGGTCAAGCTGATGGGCTCCGAGATGACAGAGATTGCGTTAAAACCGGGCAATGAGATTACCGTCATCATGATGGCAGGTCTCCAGGGTGCTGGTAAGACGACCACGACGGCAAAGATTGCCGGAAAGCTCAAGGCAAAGGGAAGAAACCCATTGCTGGCAGCATGTGATGTCTACCGACCGGCGGCAATCGAACAGCTGCAGAAAAATGGTGAAAAGCAGGGTGTTCCCGTATTTGCGATGGGAACGAACCACAAACCGGTCAATATCGCAAAGGCGGCGGTTGAGCACGCAGCGAAAAATGGCAACAATGTGGTTATCATCGATACAGCCGGTCGTCTCCACATCGATGAAGCGATGATGGATGAGCTGGTTGAGATCAAAGAGAATGTGGACGTCTATCAGACACTTCTCGTTGTAGATGCCATGACTGGTCAGGATGCAGTCAATGTAGCGAGCATGTTTAATGACAAAATCGGCATTGACGGTGTAGTTCTGACAAAGATGGATGGCGATACGCGAGGCGGTGCGGCTCTTTCTATCAAGGCGGTAACCGGAAAACCGATTCTCTATGTCGGTATGGGTGAGAAGCTTTCCGATTTGGAACAGTTTTACCCGGACCGTATGGCTTCCCGAATCTTAGGCATGGGCGATGTCCTTTCCATCATCGACAAAGCATCTGCTGTGATCGACGAGGAGAAGGCAAAAGAACTCGGTCGCAAGATTAAGAAGGCAGAATTTGATTACAACGACTTCCTCGATCAGATGAACCAGATCAAGAAAATGGGCGGTATGGCGAGCATCATGAGCATGATGCCGGGTATGGGACAGCTTAAAGGTCTGGATTTAGATGAAAATGAGAAGACGATGGGACGCGTGGAGGCGATCATCCTTTCGATGACAGCCGAAGAGCGGCGCAACCCGGATCTGATGAATCCGTCCCGCAAGAAACGAATCGCACAGGGCGCAGGCGTGGACATCGCAGAAGTCAACCGCCTGGTAAAACAGTTCGGAGATATGAAAAAGCTGATGAAACAGCTTCCGGGTATGGCAGGCGGCGGAAAACGCAAGGGTCTTGGCGGACTCGGCGGTATGCTTGGAAAGATGAAGCTGCCGTTTTAAACAAGTGTTAGTAGATGCAGTGTGCATTAGCTATATTTTATAATTTAAGGAAATAAGGAAAATTTCAGGAGGTAATTTAAAATGGTAAAGATGAGATTAAGAAGAATGGGTCAGAAGAAAGCTCCTTTCTATAGAATTATTGTTGCAGATTCCAGATCCCCGAGAGATGGCAGATTCATCGAGGAGATCGGTATCTACGATCCGAACACAGAGCCGAGCACTCTGAAATTCGACGAGGAAGCTGCTAAGAAATGGTTAGCAACAGGCGCTCAGCCGACAGAGACTGTTGGTAAACTCTTAAAGATCGCTGGTATCCAGTAAATCAAGCATACTGACCTGTGAGGTGCAAAGGTATGAAAGAATTAGTAGAAGTTATCGCGAAAGCACTGGTTGAGAACCCGGACGAGGTAGTGGTTACAGAATCGGTCAAAGACGATGAGACTGTAATCGAGCTTTCCGTTGCACCGGCCGATATGGGTAAGGTAATTGGAAAACAGGGTCGTATCGCGAAAGCGATTCGCTCGGTTGTCAAGGCGGCTTCATCCAAGGAAGACAAGAAAGTTATTGTAGAGATTCAGTAATACAGACGAAGCTGAAAAGCCGGCTGCCTGAAAGGGTGTCCGGCTTTTTTATTTCATACAGGAGGATTACAGAATGGTTGATTATCTGAGAGTTGGTGTAATTACGTCCCCGCATGGTCTGCGCGGAGATGTGAAAGTATTTCCTACCACCGATGATGTGAATCGTTTTAAAAAATTAAAAAAGGCGTATATCGACACTGGAAAAGAAAAAATGCCGGTGACCGTGGAACAGGTGCGGTTTTTCAAAAATATGGTCATTCTTAAATTTAAAGAGATGAATCGGATTGAGGACTGCGAGCCGTTCCGTAATAAGGATATTCTGATCACCCGCGATCAGGCGGTGAAACTGAATCCAGATGAGAATTTCATTGCCGATCTGATTGGTCTGAAAGTGCTGACGGACGAAGGCGAGGAGTTCGGTACGGTGAAAGATATCCTTCAGACAGCGGCTAACGACGTGTATGTGATCGAAGGACCTGAGGGCAAAGAATACCTTTTCCCATCCATCAAGGAATGCATCCTGAATGTGGATCTGGAGGCTGGCACCGTAACGGTACATATCATGGACGGGCTTCTGGATCTGTAAATGGAATGACAATCCTAAAATAAAAGTACCGTTGTGAAAGTGCTGTATAAATATAGGAGAAACGGATGAATTTTCATATTCTGACCCTGTTCCCGGAGATGGTAATGGGGGGACTGAACACAAGTATTACGGGGCGTGCGATTGACAAAGGGCTGATCTCGGTTGAGGCGGTCAATATCCGCGATTATTCGAAGGACAAACACCATCATGTAGACGATGCGCCCTATGGCGGCGGCGCCGGTATGGTGATGCAGCCGGAACCGATTTACGATGCATATGAAGACCTGGCGGCGCGCACCGGAAAACGTCCGCGCGTGATCTATCTGACTCCGCAGGGGCAGGTTTTCAACCAGAAAATCGCGGAAGAACTGGCGAAAGAAGAGGATCTGGTGTTCCTCTGCGGGCATTATGAGGGGATCGATGAGCGCGCGTTGGAGCTGGTTGTGACTGACTATCTCTCCATCGGCGATTATGTCCTGACGGGCGGTGAGCTTCCGGCGATGGTTATGATCGACTGCATTTCCCGTCTGGTGCCTGGTGTGTTAAATAATGACGTATCCGCGGAATTTGAGTCATTTCACGACAATCTGCTGGAATATCCACAGTACACCCGCCCGGTTGTATTTATGGATAAGGCGGTCCCGGACGTACTTCTGACCGGGCATCACAAAAATATCGAGACCTGGCGCCGTCAGAAATCGATCGAACGGACGCTGGAACGCCGCCCGGATCTTTTAAAAGATGCGGTTCTGGATAAGAAAGAGAAGAAATATCTGGAAGAGCTGATTCGTCAGAAAGAGGAAAAAGAAACCAAAAAACTCTAAAAAAGAGAGCAGAAAGTCCTTGTAAATGGTCAGATGATTCTACCTATTACAATAGCATGGATGATTCGTTTTCTAAAACGAAAATTGGTATCGGGGGGGGCTCCGGCCAAAAGAAAGAAGGAAATATGCATCTTGTTACAAATTCATGCATTTTGTGCAGGATGTATTGAAAAAACTTTCCAGATAACATATTATAAAATCGTAACGATTCAGTACCTTCATAGTTACGAGCGATAAGGTCAAAATGCTTATAAAGGAGAGGATTTTATGGGTAAAAGGAGGTCGTATGAGAGGTTATCGGCAGCCGTGCTGGCAGCGATACTTGCAGCCAATTACGGCGGGGCAAATATATCAGCAAGAGCAGATATGGTTTCCGCTGTCGAGGAACGTATTCAAGCAGAGGCAAAAAGGCTGACGGCATCTCCGTCCGATGCAGAAAAAACAAAAAATACAGAAAAAGAAAAAAATACAGAGAAAACAAAAAATACAGAGAAAACAAAAATAACGAATACAGAAAAGGAGAAGTTCTCAGAAGTCAGGGTCGCAACGCCCTCTGAAGCCGGAGCCGCAACGCCCTCTGAGGTAAAAAAGCCGGAAATCACAAAGATCCCCGAGATCAGTGAGGCAGTCATAGATACCGGGAGTCTAATGTATGCAGATGCTGTCGAAGATGACGTCTACAAGATATCTCCTGATACCGGCGGATTTTCGATCAGCGGCGGAACACTTACTGACAAAAAAGTCACTACACTTACGGAGGCGGTAAAGGAAATCTTAGCCCAGAGCGAAACAATAAAAGTTGCCATCCATTTTGATAATATTGTTTCTTCGGAAAATAATGGCATCGAGCTTGACACTCCTTGCGAACTGACCCTGACGGGCTCCTATACAGGGGAAGCGTTGTTTAAGATCAACAGTGCCGGCTGCTTTATCATACACAATACCGCAGATATCACAGTATCTGAAACGGCGATCAAAAATAGTGCAAAAGCAGAAGTGATCTTTGAGCACAATGACGGCATTCTTGAAAAAAACAGCATCGACAACCAGATATTTTACCTGCAGGCAAATGAGAAGATATATCTGAAGGGCGGTACGATAAATGGTGATGTTTTTGGAAATCAGAAGGGATATGTGGAGATCTCCGATGGTGTCTGGAACGGAAGCCTTAGTTCTGTAAAAGAAGTCAACATCAGCGGAGGCCATTTGAAGAATTGTAATGCCGATGATTCTTCAATATATGCGATCCGCGGAGCCGAGAAAATATCGATCAACGGCGGCGAGATCTATGCGAAAAATACAAATACGACTGACTCCAGCAGAGCAGCTTATGCCATCAGCATGGAGAATAGTACCCAGCTGACGTTATCCGGGAAAGTCGATATCTCTGCTTCTTGCGACAGCGGAAAACAGGGTTCCCTATACTATTTCGGTGGCTCCTATCCTACGGTGGATGCGACCGGCTTGACCTCGGTTAATCCCGGCTTTACTCTGGCACCTTCTTATGCGGCAATGACGGCAAGCTCGGCGTTGACGAACTGGATGGAGTGTTCTGCTGATAATATTGAGTCCTTGCTTAATAATATGAGTTTAAATGTGATCTGTCCGACTCCGGAGACACAGGCTGAATGTGAAAAATATGAATTAAAAGCCGCCGGAAATTATATCCGGATTCTGGATAAAAATGCTCCGGCAAGCCAGATCGAAAGCGGCGTTATTAAAAAAGCAGATATTCAACCGTCAACGGATGAAAACAAATATGATGTTACTGTTACGTATGCCCCTAGTGGCGCAGGGGCAGAAGGGGAGGGCACAGAGAAAAAATATCAGTATAACAAAGCCTCCGGCAGCGTATCCGGTATATTAAATGATATCCTGCTTATGAATACGGGAGCTGCCGGCCCTCAGATCACGATTGGCAGTACGGCTTCGCCGATCAGTGAGGATATTACGATAGATACGGCGGGCTTCAGTGAGGAGAATGCCGTTGTATTAGAAGGAAAGATCAACGGAAGGGTCACGGTCACCGGAAAAGGAACATTAAAATCCAGCCTTAGCTGTTCCGGCTTTGTCGGTGCGACATCGAGTACGATCCATATTACAGGAGGAAAGATCATCGGGGTAAGTAAGGATTCGCCGGTGATCCAATTGAGTGCAGCAAACCTGATCGTTGAAGGGGACAGCACAGTGATCCAGAATGCGAATCATTCATCCGGCTCTGTTGAGAGCTGCGATACGATCAGTGCGACAGGCGGCGTACAGATCACGATCCGGGGAGGCAGTATCGAGTCTTCTGGTGGACGTGCTTTGTATATATACAGAAAAGGAGATTCTGCCTTAGATGAGTCCTATGCCTCTCTCCGTGTCGAGGGAGGAACCATATTAGGAGCCAAATATGGTATTTACAATACCGAACATAATGAAGTCACGATAAAGGGTGGTACGATTCATGGGGATATATCCGATATCTTCCTTGCACATAACATCACTCAAATCTCACGTGAACCAAAAAAGTTTACCGTAGAGAATGAAAGCTCCTCAAAGCCATTCCCCTTTGCCAAGATGCAAATCGAAAGGCTATCCAGTACGAATGAGATCGATTTCACGAAGGCAAAGCTTAATGCTGATGATAAGCTAAGTATCGTTCTCGACAGCGGAGCGGAAGCAGGCAAGCTGTTTCGAGTATCCACAAAGGAATACAGGAGCTTTCTAAAGAAGGTTAAGCTTTCCGGCCCGGCAGCGCCGGTCTGCGTGGTCTATAATTCTGCCAAGCCTTCAGCATCGCCGGAAACGACAGACATCTATGCGTTCCCAAAGACAGGGCCGCAGACGGTTCATGTAAAATATTATAACAACTCTACAGATACAGAGCCGTTTTATGATGAATATCTTTTAAAAGGATACACGGTCAATGGTGCAGATCCGATGAGCAGCTACCTGAGTAAAGCAGTGCCTGACGGGACAAACCAGGCTGAGTTTTCCGTATGGCGCTATAAGGATAACACAAGAAAGGGTACAGCGGCAGATGAAACGAAGCCCGTCAATCAGCTTGTTGATGATAATCTTGCTACGGAGGCAAACAGTGCTCCGGTGGTCGAGCTTTACGCAGGATATAAGGTTTCTCTGACGGGTTCTTCAAGTGCTACCGGAGACAGCTCGGTCAGCTTTCAGGCAGAGTCTGATGGAACGACCCTGTATTATACAGAAGATACAACGTACAGCTCATACAGTGGCGAAGAATTGAGGGCGGCGGCTAAGGCCGAAGCAACAAGAGCAGATTTTCAGTCTTTGACCTCAGAAAATGGTAGCTTCACAATTTCCTACACGAATCTGAAGCCGGGACAATCCTATTCCTGCATTATGGTTGCCGAAAATGAAAATTTTGATGTATCCGATGCCCTTAAGCTGACGGCAACGACACATAAACGTGAATTAAATAAAAATGATTTCAGTATTGGCGAGACCCAATTTACCTATACCGGAAATCAGGCTACACATGAAGTGAGCGTGACACCGACTTTGGAAAACAGCGGAAAATTCGAGATCAATAGTGTACTTTATAAAAAGAAGGAGGGAGAGGAATATACAGGAGGCTTCCTCGGAGCACAGGCGGCAGCCGGTGTATATGGCGTATTTGTCACTACGAATTCGGAAGCAACCGGGATCAAGCGTGCGACAGATCTGTTCCTCTGCGATATGACGATCGAGAAGGCGAAATTTAATCCTTCGTGGTTTAAGACGTTCAGCAGTATCACCTATGGTGAGGATGCAGGGAATGCTTTAAAACCGAAGATCCGGGGAGAATACAGTACAGCCGGTGCCACAGCCGTGATTACCGGCTATGGCGAGATCAGCTATAAGCTTTATGAGGACGAGGCTCTTACAACGGAGGTTTTCCGAAACAGCGAAGGACACTACGACGTGTGCCTGAAGGAAGACGGAACCATTGGCCAATATTATGTGGGAGTTACCTGTACGGAAGGAAGCAATGTTAAGGCACAGGAAAGACCAGCTGCGATCGATAATAATCAGCTGAAGATCGAGAAAGCAGACCACACATTTACTGATCTGACCTGTGAAAATATCTATTACGGCGAGTCACCTGCCCCCAAAGTTCAGCTGAAAAATGCGGATGCAGACGTAGCTTATACGGAAGCGGCTTCCGGGCCGGTGCGATTCACCTACACAAAAGACAGCAGCGGAAGTGATGGTGCGGTCTGGTCTGCAGCAAATAACGTCGGAACATGGTATGTGCGTGCCGAGATCGATGAAAGCCGGAATTTCAACGGTGCGAAAAGTGAATGGAAGGAGTTTAGCGTCAATAAGGCAGAGCTTAAGATTTCGGTTAAGACGCTCGAATCCAAGATATATGACGGATCGACAGCAGCAAGCGGTACGCTTTCGCTGGAAGCAGTAAAGGGAAAGCTCCTTTCTGCGGATGAAGCAGAGCTGGGGGCAAGCGGAGTTTTCACATGGACATCTCCGGCAGCAGGAACAAGTACGGTAAATGTTTCCGGAATTCAACTTACCGGCACGGCAAAAGATAATTACCGCATCGTGGAGAACGGCGACAGCCTTACCGCAATATCCTGTCAGGATGCCAAAATCACAGCCGCAGAGATTACCGGAGTTTCTGTTAAGCAGACAGGCTCTCTTACCTACAATGGCCGGCCTCAGGTGGCGAATGTCGAAGCCAGGGCAACAACCGTTGACGGAAAGGCGGTAAGCTTCGTATATGGCATGACAGCAGAGCAGGCGGCCGATCCGAACAAAGCCTCCCGTGCAGTACCGGCGTTTACCGATGCCGGAGAGCATAGAGTATATTATGTGGCATCGGCATCGGATCATAAGTCGGAAACGGGAAGCTTTATTGTAACGATTCATGAGGCCCAGCTTAATGGCGTAAAGTCAGAAAATTACACAGGATTTTATGACGGAAAGGATCATGGCATTTCCGTGACCTTAACGGAAACTTCAGAAGGCGGAACCGTCAAGTACGGAGAAAAAGAAGGTGAGTGTACGCTTACTGAAAGTCCTCTGTACCGGAATGCTGGAACTTATACCGTCTATTATGAGGTTTCCAAGGATAACTATATAACCTATAAGGGTCAGGCCCTTGTGACCATCAATCCGGCAGACCTTACCGTGACGGCAGAGCCTAAGACAGTCACTTACAAAGAGGCACCGCCGGTATACAGCAGCAAGATCAGCGGACTGGTGGACGGTGATACAGAGGAAGCTCTGGAGGGTGAGCTCACTTATCGGTGCGATTACGCAGCCGGAAAGGGCGTTGGAGAATATGATATCATTCCCTCCGGTCTTACGGCGAAGAACGGAAATTATAAGATCACATATATCCCGGGAAAACTTAACGTAACTCAGGCGGCACCGGAGCTCTCGATCGAAAATCTCTCCGCACTGGATCGTGTTTACGATGCAGCGGCACTGAAGCCGGATGTGCGCTCCGATAGTGACGGCGCACTTACGGTAATGTTTAAGAGAGGAAATGAGGTTATTCCAAATGCCCCGGATGCGGTGGGAAGCTATCGTGTGATCGTAAATACAGAAGCCACTACGAATTATCTGGCAGGGAATAAAGAGTTTTCATTTGAGATCCGAAAAGCCCCGCTTACGATTACCGCAAAAGCTCTCCAGATCCCCGTAAGAAGTGAGATCCCCGAGTATGAGGCAGTATACGAGGGCTTTGCCGGAGCCGATGACGCGGCTTCCTTAGGCGGAAAACTTCAGTTTACCTGCTCCTACACGAAGGAGAGTGCTGTCGGTACTTATGAGATCATGCCTTATGGTCTTACATCCGAAAACTATGAGATCCGTTTTGTCGGAGGAATGCTTACGGTTGAAAGAAAGAGTGGAGGCGGAAGCAGCAGCGGAGGCAGAAGCAGCAGCGCTGACACAATGAGCGAGTCCGGAAGCTGGAAACGGAACGAAAAGGGCTGGTGGTATGAGTATAAGGACAGCTCCTACCCGATGGGAGGCTGGAGTAAGGATGCAGAGGGAAATATCATCGAAACGCTGACATGGAGGAAGATCAATGGCAGATGGTGGGCCTTTGGCAACGACGGATATCTCAAAACCGGCTGGGTAAAGGATAATGTCACAGGCAACTGGTATATGAATGATGAAAATGCCGGAATGCTGGAGGAATGGTATCTGGATCCGCACAGCGGCAGCTGGTATTATCTGGAGCCGGGTACCGGAATCATGCTTACCGGCTGGCACTTCATCAATGGAAGATGGTACTATCTGTCTGAAACATCCGGAGCAGTCCCGTTAGGAGCTATGTATCGTTCTGCATGGACACCGGACGGATATCTGGTGGACGAGACCGGAGCATGGAAAGAAGATGCTGGAAGAAAGCAGTAGTTTTTATTCTTTAAAAAAGAGAGCAGAAAGTCCTTGCAAATCAAGGATTTCTATGATAAAATCATATTCTGTGAAATAAAGAGATGTTCCGCTGTTACAGGAAGCACGTTTTTACGGGATAAAAGATCGTATTAAGAACATCAAAGATTTTAAAGGAGGTTCACAAAGATGAACGAGATTATTAAGAACATTGAAGCAGCTCAGTTAAAGGAAACCGTTCCGAGTTTCAACGTAGGCGATACAGTACGTGTATCTGCTAAGATCAAAGAGGGAAACCGCGAGAGAATTCAGGTTTTCGAGGGAACTGTTATTAAAAGACAGAACGGCGGCGTTCGCGAGACTTTCACTGTTAGAAAAAGCTCCAACGGTGTTGGTGTAGAGAAGACCTGGCCGTTACATTCTCCGTCTGTAGAGAACGTTGAAGTAGTAAGAAGAGGTAAAGTAAGAAGAGCAAAACTGAACTACCTGAGATCCAGAATCGGCAAGGCAGCGAAGGTAAAAGAGTTAGTAAAATAATTTCTGAAGCGGATGGGGCTGCTGTACAGATCAGCCCGCTGTGCATCCGGATATGCGGTTATGTGTGTCCGGCGCGGCGGGAGGAACTGTGCAGCAGCTTTTTTTCGTGTAATAGGAAATTCCTTGTGATTCCCTATTATAAAAAAGAATGTGCCCTGGCACATTCTCGCGCCGAGCGCGGTCGCTTGCGACATGAGCGATGATTCATGGGGAATGGATAGAGAGGGAGTGACATATGGAGCTGAAAGAGGATAAAAACCGCATCCGTCTGATGGTTGGATGGATCGTGGATATCGCGGTGGTAATTTCGATCGCGTGGTTCGCCGTGTTTGCGATGGGGACACAGATACGGGTGAGCGGTCAATCAATGGAACCGGTGTTGTCGCAGAACGAAAAGGTTCTGATGAACCGCCTGAGTTACCGCGTGATGCGCCCAAAGCGCTATGACATTATTGTATTTGAAAAAGAAACGGGAAATTACAATATAAAACGCGTCATTGGACTGCCAGGTGAGACGGTGCAGATCAAGGACGGTTATATTTACATTAATAATGAAAAATTAGACGCCCCGAACGACTTGGGTAAGGCGGCTCTGGCTGGACTGGCGGAATATCCGATTAGTCTGGATAAAAACGAATATTTTCTGCTGGGTGACAACCGCTCCGGCAGTGAGGACAGCCGCTTTTCCAATGTGGGAAATGTGAAGTTCCGGCAGATCAAAGGAAAGGTCTGGCTGCGGATCCAGCCGGTTAGCCGGTTTGGGTTGATTTCGTCGAGATAGGTTCTAAGAAAGGAAGAAAATTTCATGCAGATACAATGGTACCCTGGACATATGACAAAGGCAAAAAGAGCCATGAAGGAAGATATCAAGCTGATCGATCTGGTGATTGAGCTGGTGGATGCGCGCGTGCCGCTCGGCAGCCGCAACCCGGATATTGATGAGCTTGCGAAGGGAAAGGGACGGATTGTCCTTTTAAATAAGGCGGATCTGGCGGACGACGGCTGTACAGAGCGCTGGATCGCATGGTTTAAGGAGCAGGGCATCCATGCACTCCGCATCAACGCGCGCAGCGGCATGGGAATGAAGCAGATCCAGCCGCTGGTGCAGGAGGCATGCAAGGAGAAAATTGAGCGTGACCGCCGCCGCGGTATCAAAAACCGCCCGGTGCGGACGATGGTAGTCGGCATTCCGAATGTCGGAAAATCGACCTTTATCAATTCCTTTGCCGGAAAAGCCTGCGCCAAGACTGGAAATAAACCGGGTGTTACCAAGGGAAACCAGTGGATCCGCTTAAATAAGACACTGGAACTTCTCGATACGCCGGGAATCCTCTGGCCGAAATTTGAAGATCCGAATGTGGGACTGTGCCTTGCATTTATCGGCTCGATCAACGATGAGATTCTGGATAAGGAAGAGCTGGCAGCCGAGCTGATCAAAAATATGTCCGGACGTTACGGAAAGCGCCTGGAAGAGCGGTATGGTGTGACGCTGGTTGAGAATACGGCTGGGGACGGCGAAGATACAAAAAAAGCCTGGGAAATTCTGCGTGAAATCGCAAGGGCACGTTCCTGTCTTTTAAAGGGCAGCGAGCTGGATACGAAAAAAGCGGCTGGCTTCCTATTAGATGACTTCCGCAGCGGCAAACTGGGGCGCGTGACGCTGGAAGTGCCGGAGGTATAGGAAAACATGAGAAAACTAACAGGAGAAAAACTGGAAGCAGAACTGGCGCGTCTCGAAGGAATGCGCGCCTATGAACATCAGTACGAAAGTGCAGGGATCGTCTGCGGCATTGATGAGGCGGGCAGAGGTCCATTAGCCGGTCCGGTGGTGGCGGCGGTCGCGGTACTTCCGAAAGACTGTACGATTCTGCGGCTGAACGATTCCAAAAAATTGTCGGAAAAATGCCGGGAAGAATTGTTTCTGGAAATCAAAGAAAAGGCAGCTGCCTACGGAATTGGAATTGTAAGCCCGGAGGTGATCGATTCCATCAATATTTTGCAGGCGACCTATGAAGCGATGCGTCAGGCAGTCGCACAGCTTCCGCAGGAGCCGGATATCTTTTTAAATGATGCGGTCATCATTCCGGGGATTTCGGAGGAAAAGCAGATTAAGATTATCAAGGGCGATGCAAAAAGTGTCTCGATCGCGGCAGCCAGTATCCTGGCAAAAGTGACGAGGGATCATATGATGATGGAGTACGATAAAATCTATCCGGAATACGGGTTTGCGAAGCATAAAGGATACGGAACCAAGATGCATAACGAGGCAATTTTAACCTATGGTCCATGCCCGATCCACCGGAGAACCTTTTTGAAGAAGCTGCTGGGCGAGGAAGCCGCGATGCAGGGGATGAAATAACAGAAAGGGAGCTGAATGGGAGAAAGAAACGTTCATCTTCATGGAAATTCATTCAACCGCCGTGCCATCGGAACTGAATATGAAACTCTGGCGTGTGAATATCTCACCCGGCACGGTTATCAGATTCTCTGCCGGAATTTCCGCTGTCGCCAAGGTGAAATTGATATTATCGCAAGAGATAGAGACTACCTGGTTTTTATCGAGGTCAAATACCGCCGCGATGAACACGAAGGCGATCCGGCGGAGGCAGTGGATGCCCGCAAGCAGGCGCGGATTCTTCGTACCGCCCGGTATTATATGACGCGTTATCATATTTCCGAGGACACGCCGTGCCGGTTTGATGTGGTGGCGGTGCTTGGCAGTAACGTGAGATTAATTCGGGACGCGTTCTGGTGCGGATAATTACAAATGAGAGAATTCAAAAACTGCACAACGAGATTTGAGCAAGAGACAGAAAAAGGATGTGACGATCATGGCGCTTACCTATATACAAAAAACAGTTCATCCGGCATCAATTACCCTTCATGAGTCAAACGGAGTGGCTTATTTTACCTTTCCGCTGTTAGAGCAGACCAGGATGGTGCGCCACGCATTTTCTACCCGGCTTGGCGGAGCGAGCAAGGGATATTTCAGTACGATGAACTTTTCGCTGACGCGCGGCGACAACCGGGACGATGTGCTTGAAAATTACCGGAAAATGGCGCGGATTCTGGGAACGGATGTGTCAAAGATGGTGCTCAGCCATCAGACGCACACGACGAATATCCGTCTTGTTACGGAAGCTGACGCTGGAAAAGGAATCTGGCGGGAACGCGATTATGAAAACATCGACGGGCTTATCACAAACGTGCCGGGGCTGACGCTGGTTACATTTTTTGCGGACTGTGTACCATTATATTTTGTAGATCCGGTGCATCGTGCGATCGGACTGTCGCATTCCGGCTGGAAGGGAACCGTTCACCGGATGGGACAGAAAACGATCGAGGCGATGGGAGAGGCGTTCGGCACGAAGCCGGAGGATCTGCGCGTCTGCATCGGACCGAGCATCTGCCGGGACTGTTATGAGGTCAGTGAGGATGTGGCAGACGCATTTAAAGAAGAATTTGGAGCAGAAATCAGTCAGGATGATTCAACATCCTGTTATTCCTGGAATGGGAAATCGATTCTCATGAATAAGGGGAATGGCAAGTACCAGCTTGACCTCTGGGGCGCGAACCGCCTGGTGCTCCTGGATGCCGGAATTTTGCCGGAGCATCTGGCTGTGACGAATGTATGTACGAAATGCAATCCGGATCTTTTATATTCACACCGCGTGATGGGAGATAAGAGGGGGAATCTGGCGGCATTTTTATCGCTAAAGTAAGTATACAATCTGTCTGTCAAACAAGTGAATGAATGTTTTACAGAAAAGAACAGCAGCATGATTGAAAATCGGTCGTTCAAGTTCGGTTTTGTCAATCATGCTGCTGCCGTTTTTTTCGCCGTTTCAGCGAAGATTCAGAAGAGCCCTACGATGCCTTATTTACCAGCCATCTTTTTTTCCTGTTCCTCAATCATCTTTTTGACCATATAGCCGCCGACGGAACCAGCCTGTGCGGAGGTCAGGTTACCATTGTAGCCCTCGCTTAACGGAACGCCAATCTCATTGGCAACCTCCATCTTAAAGCGGTTCATCGCTTCCTTGGCTTCCGGTACATTGGTTTTGTTAGTGTTGTTGGAACTAGACATAACAGACGCCTCCTTTTTTGCGTGTGCCCCTTCAAACTTTCGTTTGTCCGGGTGTCTCTTTTTGTTACATTCTCAGTATGCGGATCTTAAAAGTGAAATACACTAGAAGGTTTTGTGCAAATTGACATTTTGGGGCAAAACACCCACAATGTAGGGAAAAAAGTTAGTATTGATCCGATTTTATGCTTGTATATCAGTAAAACTCATACTATAATAAAACAGATGTAGTGTTAAAAAATACGCAAACTGTTTGGTAAATTTTACGGTTGCAGTTCAAAATACATTAATATTTCTAGTAAGATGGAGAAAAATCCATGCGGGTAATAGCAGGAAGTGCCAGAAGGCTTACTTTAAAGACGATCGAGGGAATGGATACGAGACCGACGACGGACCGTATCAAAGAAACTCTTTTTAATATGATTCAGAATGATATCTATGGATGCACATTTCTCGATTTATTCAGCGGAAGCGGGGCGATCGGGATCGAAGCTTTAAGCCGCGGGGCAAAAGAAGCTGTTTTTGTGGAGAAGAATCCGAAAGCGGCGGACTGCATCCGTGACAATCTGAAAGCGGCCCGCCTGGCTGATAAGGCGACGCTGTTAAACTGTGATATTTCGGATGCATTGAAACGGATAGAAAACCGGAAGAGTGCGTTTGATTTCATTTTTATGGATCCTCCGTACAACCATCTCTGGGAGAAAGAAGTGCTTACTTATCTGGCGCATTCGTCCCTGGCAGATGAACATACGATGATCATCACAGAGGCATCGAAAGAGACCGGGTGCAGCTACCTTTCAGAACTGGGATACCATCTCGAAAAAGAGAAGATATATAAGACGAATAAACATCTGTTTATCCGAAAAGCTTGAATACCAAAGGAGAAAAAAAGATGAAAACAGCCATTTATCCGGGCAGCTTTGATCCGGTGACGCTCGGACATTTTGATATTATAAAGCGATCCTCCGAAATTTTTGATCAGGTCATCGTGGGAGTTTTGTGTAATAACGCAAAATCTCCGTTGTTTTCTGTCGAAGAACGTGTTAAGATGTTAGAGGAAGTGACAAAAGACATTCCTAACGTGGAGGTGCAGTCGTTTGACGGACTTCTGGTCGATTTCATGCGCCAGAATCACGCAAAGGTCATCGTGCGTGGTCTGCGTGCGATCACGGATTTCGAATATGAGCTGCAACTCGCGCAGATGAACCGGGTGATTGCACCCGAAATAGATACCCTGTTTCTGACAACGAACCTTAAATACGCGTATTTAAGTTCCAGTATGGCAAAAGAGGTTGCGATGTACGGCGGAGACATTTCCGAATTTCTCGATCCGGTCATTGCAAAACAAGTACAGGAGAAATACCAGGCGCTTCAGGAAGACAGGGAATGTAAGTAAGGAGAAAAGCTATGAGCAGAATTGAACAGATCATCACAGAAATTGAAGATTATATCGACAGCTGCAAGTTTCAGCCGCTGTCCAACACGAAGATTTTAGTAAATAAAGAAGAGATTGAAGAACTGCTCGTGGAACTGCGTCTTCGCATTCCGGAGGAGATCAAGAAATATCAGAAGATCATCAGCAACCAGGATGCGATTCTGCAGGAGGCACGTTCCCAGGCAGACGCGATGGTAGCCGAGGCGACCGCCCAGACCAATGAGCTGGTTAATGAGCATGAGATCATGCAGCGTGCATATGCAGAAGCAAACAGCATTATTGAGCAGGCAAATGCACAGGCACAGCAGATCGTGGACAACGCTGTCACAGAGGCAAACAATATCCGCCAGGGTTCCGTTCAGTACACGGACGACATGCTCCGCAGCCTGCAGACCATCATCAAGCATTCGATGGAGGGCGCGCAGAGCCGTTTCGAGTCTTACATGAGTTCGATGCAGTCCAGCTACGATGTCGTATCTTCCAACCGTAATGAGCTGGCTGGCAGTGTCGTGACCGAGCCGGAGGAGAACACAGGCGCCGAGGCAGCAGCGGCCGCTACACAGGCGGCATCCGGCGAAGCAGCAGAATAAAGAGAACGAACGAGAGACTGGCGTGAACCAGTTTCCACAGTACATAATGCCGGATGGAAAGTCCGGCATTTTTTTCTCTGTCTTTTCGGCTGTCCCGTATGACTGAATTTGTCTGGGCGATCCCGGATAACCCGCCGAACGCAGCACATGCCGCCATCGCGCCGGATTGAACCGGGATACTGAATATGGCACCAGAACGGGCGATCGCATCGATGCCGGTTGTCATTTCAGCCGTCCCGATCAGAACCAGACGCAGCGTGCCGGAACAGAAGGCGTCGGCAAAGGCAGCGAGGATCGAATACAGCATGATCAAACCGCCGATGCGGACCTGCAGTTCGATGCAGTCCATCAGGATGGTGTCGAAGGAAGCGGGAACGGAGACAGATGTGGATTTTGTGCGGGCAGGCTTGACAGAGCCGGTTTCTTTCGAAAAAAATCGGTTTTGAAGGGTAAAAGAAGTTACTTTATTATAAATGCATAGGAGACTTCCAACCAATAAAAGCGGCGTATATAGTGCCAGAACCAGATAGTTTGACGGAACTGCCGGGTTCAGCCTAGGTGCAGCATATCCGGCGATAAACATGGGGCTTGGCGAAGCGCTGATGGCGGTCAGAAGCCGTTTTTCATGTGCCGAAAGCAGCGATTTCCGGTTAAAATCAGCGGCAGTTTTCATTCCCATCGGGTAACCGCAGAGCAGCCCGGCAAGCAGGGCATAGCCGCTGTAGACAGACATCCCAAGATGTTTCAAAACCGGGTGAAATGGCGCTAGAAGCAGCTGGACGCCGCCGTGTTCAGCTAAAAGCTTTGAGAAGAGCATAAAGGGAAATAACGTCGGAAAGACCGTATTGAACCATAAAAGAAGTCCTTTCTGTGCCCCATCCGCAGAGAGACGCGGATGTGAGAGCAGAAGCGCCAGGATAAGTGCTGGGAACAGGGCGGATACTATTTTTTTTATATATGGCATGGGAGCGCCTTTCTATCATTAAAAAGTAATATAAAGATAGATTATATATATGTAGACAGAAAATGGCTCATTCCTTTTGGAAGCCTGAAAACCGGCATACCGAACAAAGAAAGAACGAATGAGCGCGAAGAAAAAGTCTTTAGAATCACGATTATAAATGGATATACAGAGCAATAGACAAAAACAGGAGGAAAACGATTGGATTACCGAGAACTGCCGGAAGAATTTCTTGAAAAAATGAAACAATTTCTGGGGGAGGAATACCCGGAGTATCTGGCTTCGTATGAGGAAGAGCCGCGTTCAGGGCTGCGCGTCAACACGGGCAGGCTGACACCGGAACAGTTTTTAGAGATGGCACAGACGGCGGACTGGAATTTGAAACCAGTGCCGTGGACGAAGAACGGTTTTTATTATCAGGGCGAACGCCCATCCAGGCATCCGTGGTACTACGCGGGACTCTACTATTTGCAGGAACCGAGTGCGATGGCACCGGCGGCATGGCTGCCGATCAAGCCGGGCGACCGGGTTCTGGATTTGTGCGCGGCACCGGGCGGTAAAAGTACGGAACTGGCGGCGAAATTAGCCGGTACAGGTGTCCTGTTTTCCAATGATATCAGCAATTCGCGCGCAAAAGCACTTCTTAAAAATCTGGAAATGTTCGGAGCGGGAAATATCTGTGTAACGAGCGAGGCACCGGAAAAAATGGCTGGCATCCTGCCGGAGTTTTTTGATAAGATTCTGGTCGATGCGCCGTGCTCCGGCGAAGGTATGTTCCGCCGCGATCCGTCGATGGTAAAGAGCTGGAACGAAAAAGGTCCCGATTATTATGCGCCGCTGCAGCGCCAGATTCTCGACTGTGCCGTGCAGATGCTTGCGCCGGGCGGGAAACTGGTTTATTCGACCTGTACCTTTGACAGGGACGAGGACGAGGGAACGATCGAGTATATTCTGGAGAAATATCCGCAGATGGCGGTCGTGCCGCAGAAACCGGAATATGGCTTTGAGGGAAGCCGTGGCATTGAGGGCTGTCTGAGATTGTTTCCGCACCGTCTGGAGGGCGAAGGACATTTTGTTGCGCTGTTGGAGAAGCGGACGGAGAAACCAGACGCAAATGTCAAGGATTTGGAAAATGCCGGTGAGAAAGCATTGAGCGATCCACTTTTGGTAGAGGAAATAGAAGCGCGGTTGTGCCGTGTGGCGGAAGACGGTAAGTCCAGACAGATGGCTTCCGGAAAAGCGAAAGGGAAAACGTTTGGAAAGGGAAAAAACGTGGCGCAAAACCAGACCGCCGAGGATTTTTCCCCCCTGTTTGAGCTTCTGCGCCAGCTTCCGGTAAGAACCTGGAATCCGGAGCAATTCTACCGTGACAGCGAGCGCATCTATTACCTCCCGGCAGCGCTGGCAGGCGACAATACACGTTATTTTAAGCCGCTCCGCTGTCTGCGTACCGGGCTTCTGCTTGGAGAACTGAAAAAAGGGCGGTTTGAACCATCCCAGGCGCTGGCAATGAACCTGCGGATGCAGGAATTTGTAAATTACTTAAATTTTAATGCCTCGGATGAGCGCACGATCCGCTATTTAAAGGGCGAGACATTGACAGCCGCAGAGGAAGAGGCAGCAGATGGTCTTGTACTAATCTGTGTGGATGGATTTCCGCTTGGCTGGGCGCAGAAACGGGGCGGTCAGCTTAAAAATAAATACAATCCCGGATGGAGGTGGCAGTGATGGGACAGGGTAAAAGTATACGTTTAGACCGTTTCCTGGCAGAGATGAAGCAGGGAACGCGCAGTCAGGTAAAAGAGATGATCCGCAAAGGGCGGGTTCTGGTCGATGGAACCGTCTGCCGCGAGTCTGACCGGAAAATATTCCCGGACGAAACCCGGGTTACACTGGATGGACAGCCGGTTGGCTGGGCAGACACGGAATATTATATGTTAAATAAACCGCAGGGCGTCGTTTCCGCAACGGAAGACGGGCGCTATCAGACTGTCATTGACCTTATTGATGAAGCAAAGCGAAAAGACCTCTTCCCGGTCGGACGCCTCGATATTGATACGGAAGGACTGCTTCTCATCACAAACGACGGTGCGCTGGCGCATGAGCTTCTGGCACCGAAAAAACACGTGGATAAGGTCTATTTTGCACGCGTAAAGGGAACACTGAAAGAAGGAATCGAAGCGCGCTTTCAGGCAGGACTGACGCTGAAGGATGGCACACCGGTACGGCCGGCAGAGCTTGTGATCGAGAAAAAATGGAACGACGCAGGAGAAGACCTCTGCGAGGCGCGCCTGACCATCCATGAAGGAAAATTTCATCAGGTAAAGCGGATGTTTGAGGCAGAGGGCGGCGAAGTCATTTACCTGAAACGCCTTTCGATGGGACCGCTTGCCCTGGATGAGGCACTGGCGACGGGAGAGTACCGGGCGCTGACGGAAGATGAAATTAGAGCGTTAAAAGAAAGAATGCTAACCTCACAAAATTGTGTATCGAATGACGAAAATTTGTCAGACACCCAAAATAACACACCTCCTGAAATCAACTGGAACACAGTAGACGCCGTCCTCTTCGATCTCGACGGCACCCTGGTCGACTCCATGTGGATGTGGAAAGCGATCGATGTGGAATTTTTAAAGCGTTACGGCTATGACTGTCCGGAAGATCTTGAGAAGGTGATCGAGGGCATGAGCTTTTCCGAGACAGCGATCTATTTTAAAGATCGCTTCCAGCTGCCGATGACCCTGGATGAGATAAAGGCCATCTGGATTGAAATGTCGATCGATAAATACCGCCATGAGGTACCGCTGAAATCGGGGGTTGCGGAATTTCTTTCATTTTTAAAGAAAAAAGGAATCCGCATGGGAATTGCAACGAGCAATGCACAGGATATGGTAGCAGCCGTGCTGGATTCTCTGGATATCCGTTCCTATTTCGGTGTGGTGGCAACTGCCTGTGAGGTGGCAGCAGGAAAACCGGCGCCGGATATCTATCTGAAGGTGGCGGCGGATCTGGGCGTACAGCCGGAAAAATGTCTGGTATTTGAGGATGTCCCGGCGGGGATTCTGGCTGGAAAACGGGCTGGTATGCGCGTCGGCGCGGTCGAGGACGTATTTTCACTTTCCATGATCGAAGAAAAGAAAGAATTAGCTGATTTTTATATCCGGGACTACCGGGAACTGATACAGGGGGCAAGATAAAATGATACATGATTTTTTACCGATCTGCAGGGCGGATATGGACAAGCGCGGCTGGGAGAGCTGCGATTTTGTCTACGTGTGCGGGGATGCGTATGTCGATCATCCGTCGTTCGGCCACGCGATCATCAGCCGTATGCTCGAAGCGCACGGCTATAAAGTAGGCATCATCGCCCAGCCGGACTGGAAGAATCAGGAATCCATTCAGATTCTGGGCGAACCGCGTCTCGGATGGCTTGTGAGCGCCGGAAATATGGACTCTATGGTAAACCATTATTCGGTTTCGAAAAAGCGCCGCGCAAAGGATTCCTACACACCGGGCGGCGAGATGGGAAAACGTCCGGATTATGCGACGATCGTCTATTCCAACCTGATCCGCACCTGGTCGAAAAAGCCGATCATCCTCGGCGGTATCGAAGCCAGCCTGCGGCGTCTGGCACATTATGATTACTGGTCCGGAAAAATGAAACGGTCCATTCTGCTGGATTCCCAGGCAGATCTGATTTCCTACGGAATGGGCGAGCGCTCGATCGTGGAGATCGCGGATGCACTGGCGAGCGGCATCGAGGCAAAGGATATCACCTTCATCGAGGGAACTGTTTATAAGGCGGAAAACCTGGATTCCGTTTACGACGAAATCCGTCTGCCGTCTTACCGCGAGGTTTCCTCCGATAAAAAGACGTATGCGGAGAGCTTTTACACCCAGTACAGCAACACCGATCCATTTTCGGGAAAACGCCTCGTTGAGCCGTACAGCGACCGCCTCTATGTGGTCCAGAATCCGGCGGCGAAACCACTGACCCAGGAAGAGATGGACGATGTCTACGCACTTCCATACATGAGAACCTGGCATCCGTGTTACGATGCAGCGGGTGGTATTCCAGCGATCACGGAAGTAAAATTCAGCCTGATCAGCAACCGCGGATGCTTCGGCGGATGCAGCTTCTGTGCGCTGACCTTCCATCAGGGACGCATCGTGCAGACCCGCAGCCATGAATCAATTATTCAGGAAGCAGAACTTTTGACCCAGGAACCGGATTTCAAGGGCTACATCCACGATGTCGGCGGTCCGACCGCAAACTTCCGTCACCCGGCATGCGAAAAACAGATGACCTACGGTGCCTGTCCGCACAAACAGTGCCTGTTCCCGCAGCCGTGCAAAAACATGAATGCCGATCACAGCGACTATATTTCCCTGTTAAAGAAGCTGCGGGCGATTCCGAAGGTAAAAAAAGTTTTCATCCGTTCGGGCATCCGTTTCGATTATCTGCTGGCGGAGAAAAACCGGGCATTCTTGCGGGAGCTTTGTCAGTACCATGTCAGCGGACAGCTCAAGGTAGCGCCGGAACATATATCGGATAATGTGTTAAAACGGATGGGAAAACCGGAGAATAAGGTTTACCGCCAGTTCATGAAGGAATATGCAGCGATGAATGACTCGCTGGGAATGAAGCAGTACCTCGTTCCGTACCTGATGTCCTCCCATCCAGGTTCCACGCTCAAGGAGGCGATCGAACTGGCAGAATATCTGCGCGACCTCGGCTACATGCCGGAGCAGGTGCAGGATTTCTATCCGACGCCATCCACACTGTCTACGTGTATGTATTACACTGGATATGATCCGCGCACGATGGAAAAAGTGTACGTGCCGACCAACCCGCATGAGAAAGCGATGCAGCGTGCGCTGATCCAGTACCGCAACCCGAAAAACTATGATCTGGTGCTGGAAGCACTCCGTCTGGCAGGCAGAACGGATCTGATCGGTTTTGATAAGAAATGCCTGATCCGTCCGCGGCAGATCAAAGGACGCGATTTCGCGGCTGGCGGATATAAAGGGACGCATCATGGCAGCCAAACGACAAAACCGGCTGCTGCCAATCGTGCAAAAGACGCCAAAAGACCGGCTGTGGGCGGTATGACCGGGCACAAACAGACCGGCGTAAATGGAAATGGACGAAATGCGGGGGGATTTGGCGGCGCTGTAGGTGGAAAGAGCAGTGGCAGCGGAAAGAAAAAAACCATCCGGAACGTGCACAAGAAGAAATAAAACGTATGTACGCTCGGAATGCAGGAACGACTCCGAGTGTACATACTTGAGACGGGAGGAATTTCTCATGAAAATTGCGATAATTACAGGTGCCTCTTCCGGCATGGGGCGCGAGGCAGCCAGACAGCTGGCGGATCGCTTTTCGGGACTTCAGGAAGTCTGGCTGATTGCCCGCCGGATGGACCGGATGCAGGAGCTGGAACGGACGCTGCCGATCCCGGCGCGGTGTTTCGCCATCGATCTGACGGATGCATCCCAGCGGGAGACGCTGGAAAACGAGCTGGCGGCGCGCAAGCCCAATGTAAAGCTTTTGGTAAATGCTTCCGGCTTTGGTAAAATCGGAACGGTCGGGAACCTGCCGCTTGACGATGAAACGGGAATGGTAGAGCTCAACTGCAAGGCGCTGTGCGCGGTCACGCATATGGTGCTTCCCTATATGAGCGAAAACAGCCGGATTCTCCAGTTCGCGTCAGCAGCCTCCTTTCTGCCGCAGCCGGGATTTGCCATCTATGCGGCAACCAAGGCATTTGTCTTAAGCTACAGCCGCGCCCTGCGGGAAGAACTCCGCCCGCGCAGAATCGGCGTGACGGCGGTCTGCCCCGGACCGGTCAAAACCGAGTTTTTCGACATTGCCGAGACAACCGGGGAGATTCCGCTTTATAAGCGTCTGGTGATGGCAGATCCGCACAAAGTTGTAAAACTTGCCATCCGCGACTGTATGGCGGGAAAAAGCGTGTCGGTTTACGGCGTATGGATGAAGGCATTTTTTGTGCTCTGCAAGATAGTTCCGCATGAGTGGATTCTGCGCGCGATGCAGGCGTTAAACCATTAAATCAGACAAAAAGCTAGTATCATTCAATAAAAACATGATAGAAAGGATTTTTACACCGTGAAAAAAATAAAAAAAGGCGATTATGGCTACCGCAATCATTTCAAGCGGAAACAGCTTTTTATCATCGCACTTCTGGCGCTATTTATCATCGCACAGCTGGTTGGGCGGTCTTTTACAGACAATGATTCCGTCAAAAAAATTCTGACGGTCATGGCGATCGTCACGGTACTTCCGGCGGCGAATCTCGCTTCCCCGCTGATTGCCATTTTCAAATACCATACACCGGAGCAGGCGTTTCATGAGGCATATATGCCGTATGAGGAAAAATTTGAAGTTCTCTATGATCTGGTTCTGACGACACCGGAAGATGTGATTCCGTCCGATGTGACCGTCGTTCACCCGACCGGCATCTATGTGTACTGCATTAATCCAAAGCTGAATGTAAAGCGCGCGGAGGCAGGTTTAAATGAACTGTTAAAGGCTAACAAACTGGATCCGAACCTGAAAATCGTGACCTCACGCAGCACCTTTGACAAGCGGATTCACAGCCTGAAACCGGCGTCAGAGTATGAGGACGATGGAACTGTAGAGTACGGTGTGCGCGTAATAAAAGGATTATCGATGTAAAAAAGGGAGGCGGCAGCCATGCGGATGCTGACAGTATCTAAAAATGAGGCGGGGCAGCGCCTGGACAAGCTGCTGGCAAAATATCTGAATCTGGCGGGAAAAAGCTTCATTTATAAAATGATGCGGAAGAAAAATATTACCCTGAACGGAAAAAAATGCGACGGTTCCGAACATCTGACCGAGGGCGATGAGATCAAGCTGTTTCTGGCAGAGGAGACGATCGAGAAATTTTCGGAAGTGAAGATTCAGAAGGTTCAAAAGAAAAAGCTCGATATCGTCTACGAGGACGAACATATTTTACTGATCAATAAGCCATCTGGAATGCTGTCCCAGAAAGCGAAAGAGACGGATGAATCGTTGGTTGAATACCTGATCGACTATCTGCTGGATTCCGGCAAATTAAAGAAAGAGGACCTGGCGTGCTTCCGTCCGTCCGTCTGCAACCGCCTCGACCGCAACACAAGCGGCATCGTGGCAGCTGGACGTTCCCTGCCGGGACTGCAGATCATGTCCGAGGTCATCAAGGACCGGAGTCTGGGAAAATATTATGTCTGCGTCGTGCGGGGAATCGTAAAAGGCGAAGCCCGCATCGAGGGATGGCTGACGAAAAATGAAAAGACGAATCAGGTGTCGATCCGAAAAGAGGAGACCCCTGGAAGTCTGCCGATCCGGACTGCATACAGACCGCTGGTATCTGGAAATGGATATACCCTTCTGGAGGTTCATCTGATCACCGGACGATCCCACCAGATCCGCGCCCACCTGGCTTCCATCGGACACCCGATCGCCGGGGATCCGAAGTACGGTGATCCCCGGGTCAATGAGGAAGTGAAGAAACGCTTCGGCGTCCGTTCACAGATGCTTCATGCGTGGCGGCTGGTAATGCCGGAAACGATCTCCGAGCCGCTTTCATATCTGGCGGGCAAAGAATTTACCGCGCCTATGCCAGCGGAGATGAAGCGGATGGAAGAGATGATGAAATCAGCTCCAAAACGCCCAGCCAATCATCGCCCGTAAATTTTAAATTGTGCGAAAAATCAAAAAAATAAGTGGAGGAGCAACAACATGGGGACTTGGAACAGCCGGGGACTTCGTGGTTCAACCCTGGAGGATATGATAAACCACACAAACGATCTTTACCGTGAGAAAAAGCTGGCATTGATCCAGAAAATCCCGACGCCGATCACGCCCGTCTCGATCGATAAAACCAGCCGCCATATCACGCTGGCGTATTTCGACCAGAAGAGTACCGTCGATTACATCGGCGCGATTCAGGGCGTCCCGGTCTGCTTTGATGCGAAAGAATGCGCGGCAGATACATTTCCACTGCAGAACGTCCATCCGCATCAGGTCGCATTTATGCGGGAATTTGAAGAGCAGGGCGGGATTGCTTTCTTAATTATATATTTTTCACAGAGGGATGAACTTTACTACCTGCCATTTTTCCATCTGGACGCATACTGGGAGCGGATGCAGCAGGGCGGACGGAAGAGTTTTACATATGAGGAAATGGATAAAACGTGGCGCATCAAAAGCCACCGGGATATATTAGTCCATTATCTGGAACCGCTGAGCCGGGATTTAGGAGAAAGAGAGGATGATTTTTCATGACAACAGCCGTAGAACGTTTTTTGAAATATGTATCATATGATACGCAGTCAGACGAGGCATATGACACCTGCCCGAGCACGGAAAAACAGCTTCTGTTAGCCAATGAGCTGAAACGCGAGCTGGAAGAAATGGGTGCATCCGATGTGCGGATGAGCGAGTACGGATACTTGTTTGCACGCATTCCGGATAATACAGGCAGTACCTCTGCACCGCAAGAAGCGGAAGCTTCTTTCAGCACTGCGTCTGCTCACGGTGCATCCGGCGTTGGACAAAAAAACACCATCCCGGCACTTGGCTTCATTTCCCACATGGACACCGCGCCGTCCTTAACCGGAACAAACGTAAAGCCGCGCATCGTCCAGGCATATGACGGCAAAGATATCGTATTAAATGCAGAAAAACAAATTGTCATGAAAGTTTCAGAATTTCCGTTTTTAGCCGACTTAAAAGGTCAGGATCTGATCGTAACCGACGGAACCACGCTTCTGGGCGCCGACGATAAGGCAGGCGTGGCGGAGATCATGACGATGGCAGAATATTTCCTGAGCCACCCGGAGATCCCGCACGGCGAGATCTGCATTGGATTTACGCCGGACGAGGAGATCGGACGCGGCGCAGATCGTTTCGATGTGAAAGACTTCGGTGCAGCGGTTGCTTATACGGTGGACGGCGGTCCGATCGGCGAGATCGAATATGAAAATTTCAATGCCGCTTCCGGCAAAGTCCGGATTCAGGGAGCCAGCATCCATCCGGGAGATGCGAAGCTCAAGATGAAAAATGCCCTTCTCATTGGCATGGAATTTCAGAGCCTGCTGCCGGTCTTCGAAAATCCGATGTACACAGAAGGTTACGAGGGATTCTATCACCTGGATGAAATGAGCGGAAATGTAGAAGAGGCGCAGTTAAATTATATCATCCGCGATCACGACCATGAAAAATTTGAACAGAAAAAGAAATTTTTCGCCGAAGCCGCCGATTTTCTGAACCGCAAATACGGTAAGGGCACCGTGATCGCCGAAGTAACGGACAGCTACTACAACATGAAAGAAAAAATTGAGCCGTACATGTACCTGATCGATACCGCCAAAGAGGCGATGACAGCCTGCGGCATCGAGCCGGAGGCCGTTCCGATCCGCGGCGGCACCGACGGCGCCCGCCTCTCCTACATGGGGCTCCCGTGCCCGAACCTCTGCACCGGCGGGTATAACTATCATGGAAAATATGAATTTATTCCGGTGGCGTCATTGGAGAAGACGTCCAGGGTTCTGGTGGAGATTGGGAAAAAGTTTGCTGTCATAAAAAGCAGTGTAGAGTGATTATGAAATAAAGACAATCCTTTAAACAGGCAAATTGCCCTTATATAGTGCAAATTTCCTGTTTACTTTCATGAACTGGTAAGTCAATATCAATTTTTCTGTTAAATGGAATCCATTTCATTATTTCTATTATAAAATTTATTATGGAAACAGGATGAGCTTCATACTGGATATTTTATATTTTTTAGGCTTCTATGGAATCGGATATTTTTGTGCTAAAAAGCTAACGAAAAAAACGGATGCAATTCCGCTTGATTTTTCGCTCTCAAACAAAGCATTTCTGTTTGGTCTGGGTGGTGCGTTTGCCGGGATGTGTTTGAATCTATTTTTTAATCGGAATTTTCATGTAAACTTTTTCAGATGGCAGTCGTTTATGATTTGTTTTGGTGGATTCACTCTCATGTACCTTATTACCAGTCATACCAGTAAAAATAGAAGCGTCAGCGCAAATGAAACATTGTCACAAAAAGCGTCATCCAATATGCAGCCTATAAACAATGTATCCGCAGCAGAGGCAACGGAGCAGCCACTAACCAGAGCAGCGACAGAAATACCCATCAACCAGGAACATTTTTTTGTTGCAGACATTGATAACGAACTAGATTATGTTTTTTTAGATGAAATTTTATATCAATCATTTAATGGAACTGGCTTAAAGATAGTTGCTATTTTCCCCTTCCCCCGCTACCAGGTTTAAAATCTTCAAGTGTATACAAATATGTTTATGCATAATATGGTTTTTGAAAAATATTTCCTTATTTTTGCACAAATATATAGAATCTCTTTTAGCCATATTGTATGTATCATTTCACATACAGGAAATACACCCGTTATATGTTTGTGCGTATTTACAGAATAAATAGTTGCAAAATTCTTACTTGCATATCCGAACCAGATATGTTACATTTAACTCATCAAGCATATATATTTCTTTATCTGCAATTCAAGCAATCTTATATTCTAATTATTAATCTGAGAAATCTTATGCTTATCCAACTTGGCAATATGAAAGAGCAGGAGATTCTCAGAAAAGCCAGATTCTCCTGTCAGAAAGGGGAGAATTATGGGGAATTTAATGAGGGTGCGGAGAAATCACAAGGACACGCTGTTCCGGATGCTGTTCAGCACAAGGGAGAATCTGCTGAGTCTGTACAATGCAGTGAATCATTCGCATTATACAGATCCGAAAGAATTGGAGATTGTGACGCTGAAAAATGCTGTATATATGAATATGAAAAACGATCAGGCATTTTTGCTGGATATGCAGTTAAACTTATATGAACATCAATCGACATGGAATCCGAATATGCCACTGCGTTTTCTGTTCTATGTGGCGAAAGAGTACCAGATGCTGGTCCGGAACCAGACCTTGTACGCATCGGCATTGGTGGAACTGCCGACACCGCATTTTGTAGTATTCTACAATGGAGAAAAAGAGCGGGAGGCGGAGGGTCTGCTTAAATTGTCACATTCGTTCATGCAGAAGACAGAACATCCTGAGCTGGAATTGCTTGTGAAGGTTTTAAATATCAATCTGGATAAAAATCTGGAGATCCTGGAAACCTGCCGATTGTTGAAAGAGTATATGCTGTTGGTTCATAAAATACGGCAGTATGCGATTGAATACAAAGATATCAATCAGGCAGCTGAAAAGGCTGTGACGGAATGTATCGATGAAAATATATTGGCAGAGTTTCTGAGGAAGAATCGAGCGGAGGCGATAGAGGTGTGTATTTTTGAGTATGATGAAAAACGGGAAACGGAGCTGATACGGAAGGCGGAGTTTGCAGAAGGGGAGAAGGTTGGTGAGGCAAAGGGTGAGGCTAAAATACTTTTAAATCTGATTGAAAAAGGCATACTAACAAAGAAACAAGCCCTTGAACAATTTGGTGGTACTTATGAGGACTTGGAAAAAGCAGCTTTATCCGTAACACTGGTTTGAAATTTTCTCCCAAATTCAAGAAAAAACCATTGACAGATCCATATTCCGATGCTAGAATATCTAAGTGTGCCGCACAGCGAGGCTAAAAGTGCGCAAGCCGCCATAGCTGGCGAGTAATGATAATAGGAGGTGCCATCAGATGTACGCGATTATTGCAACAGGTGGTAAGCAGTATAAGGTTGCCGAGGGCGATGTAATCAAAGTTGAGAGACTCGGTGCTGCTGCAGGTGAAGCTGTTACTTTCGATCAGGTTCTGGCTGTTAACAACGGTGAGATGAAGATCGGATGCCCGACTGTAGAGGGTGCTACTGTATCCGCAACAGTTGTTAAAGAAGGCAAAGGCAAAAAAGTTATCGTTTACAGGTATAAGAGAAAAACTGGCTACCATAAGAAAAATGGTCACAGACAGCTCTTTACAGAAGTTAAGATCGAAAAGATCAACGCTTAATTGAAATGATTCAAGTAGACGTATACTCCGATTCCAAAGGATGTACCACGGGAGTGGAAGTAAAGGGACATGCTGGATATGATGAGTACGGCAAAGATATTGTCTGTGCGGCTGTATCCGTTCTGACTGTCAATATGGCTAATTCGGTGGAGAAATTTACCGATGACGGTTTTAAGGGCAGTATGGATGAAAAGACAGGTCAGTTTATTTTTCATTTTACCGGTACTGTAAGTGCGGAATCAAAACTCCTGATGGATTCGCTGATACTTGGACTTACCGATATCGCGGAGAGTTATGGAGATAAATACATTAAAATTCGATTCAGGGAGGTGTAACGCATGTTTAAAATGAACCTTCAGTTATTCGCTCATAAAAAAGGTGTTGGTTCCACAAAGAACGGTCGTGATTCTGAGTCCAAGAGACTTGGTGCGAAGAGAGCAGACGGACAGTTCGTATTAGCTGGCAACATTCTTTACAGACAGCGCGGAACCAAGATTCATCCAGGTGTGAACGTAGGACGCGGTGGAGATGATACATTATTCGCTATGGTTGACGGCGTCGTAAAGTTTGAAAGAAAGGGCAGAGACAAAAAGCAGGTTTCTGTTTACCCGAGAACAATTAACGAATAATTATAAAGAAGCTCCATACGGATTGTATGGAGCTTTTTTCAGATCAGAAGGAGGTATTTATGTTTGCCGACAGTGCAAAAATTTATATCAGATCCGGAAAAGGCGGTGATGGTCATGTCAGCTTCCGCCGGGAACTTTTCGTAGCTGCTGGCGGTCCGGACGGCGGCGATGGCGGTCGCGGCGGCGATGTCATTTTTGAAGTGGACGACGGACTGAATACCCTGACCGATTTCCGTCATGTCCGCAAATATGTGGCTGGCGACGGAGAGCAGGGCGGAAAGCGCCGCTGTCACGGAGCAGACGGCGAGGATCTGATTGTCAAGGTTCCAGAAGGAACCGTTATCAAGGATTTTGAATCCGGTAAGGTAATCGCGGATATGTCCGGCGAGAACCGCCGAGAAGTGATTTTAAAAGGTGGCAAGGGCGGTCTTGGAAATATGCACTTTGCGACCTCGACGATGCAGGTTCCGAAATATGCACAGCCGGGACAGCCGGCACAGGAACTCTGGGTACAGCTGGAATTAAAGGTAATCGCAGATGTTGGTCTGGTTGGTTTCCCGAACGTCGGTAAATCGACCTTGCTTTCACGCGTTTCCAATGCACGTCCGAAGATTGCCAATTATCATTTCACGACGCTGAACCCGCATCTTGGAGTGGTTGATCTGCAGGATGGACAAGGCTTTGTCATGGCAGATATTCCGGGGCTTATCGAGGGTGCTTCCCAGGGAATCGGTCTGGGACATGATTTCCTGCGCCATATCGAGAGAACCAAGGTTCTCGTTCATGTTGTGGATGCGGCATCCGTCGAGGGACGTGATCCGGTTGAAGATATCCGTACCATCAATGCGGAGTTAAAAGCATATAATCCGTCGCTTTTAGAGCGTCCGCAGGTGATTGCTGCCAACAAGGTAGATTCGATTTACAATACCGGAGAAGAGGACTGGGAAGACCCGGTAGAGCGCTTAAAACGCGAATTTGAGCCGGAAGGCATCCAGGTATTTGCCATTTCTGCAGTTACCGGACAGGGTGTAAAAGAGCTCCTTTACCATGTAAATGATCTGCTGAAAACGGTTGACCGCAAGCCAGTTATTTTCGAAAAAGAATTTGAGTACCAGTATCAGGGCGAGAATCTTCCGTATACCGTGGAACGCAATGAAGATGGTATTTATGTGGTAGAAGGACCGAAGATCGAGAAGATGCTTGGTTATACAAACCTTGATTCTGAGAAGGGCTTCCAGTTCTTCCAGAAATTCTTAAAGGACAGCGGTATTCTGGCTGAGCTGGAAGAGGCTGGCATCGAAGAGGGCGATACAGTTCGTATGTATGGTCTTGAATTTGATTACTATAAATAATTGACATTTACAATATTTCAAACTCAGAAATCCACACTGGATCTGAGTTTGAATTTTAACAGGAGATAGATTTTATGACAAGCAAACAGAGAGCTTATTTAAAAGGTCTCGCGATGACCATGGATCCGATCTTCCAGATCGGCAAATCCAGCCTGACGCCAGAACTGACCGCTGCTGTGGCAGAGGCGCTGGAGGCCCGCGAGTTAATTAAACTGAATATTCTGAAGAACTGCGTCGATGACGGCAATGAGCTGGCAGCCGTTCTGGCTGAGCGTACCCACGCACAGGTAGTACAGGTAATCGGCAAGAAAATTGTTCTTTATAAAGAGGCAAAGGACGAGAAGAAACGTAAGATCGTTCTGCCAAAATAAAGGGGCTGCATTCTGCGAATGAATCTCTGACAGAAAGGATACGGATGACGATGAAAAAGATCGGTATTATGGGGGGAACATTTGACCCGATCCATAATGGACATATCATGTTGGGAAGACAGGCGTATGAAGAATATGATCTTGACTGCATCTGGTATATGCCCTCCAGGATCCCGCCGCATAAAAAGGATCATACGATCACAGCGGCAAAGGACCGTTTGGCAATGACTGCAGCTGCGATCGCGCCGTATCCTTATTTTAAGCTGTCTGATTTTGAACTTCGCAGAATCGGCGGAAATACCTACACAGCAGACACGCTTCGCTTATTGAAAGAAGAATATCCGGATGTTGAATTTTTCTTTATCGCGGGCGCAGACTCAATTATGGACATTGAAAAATGGTATCATCCCGAATATGTTCTTCCAGCCGTCACATTTTTGGCGGCAGCAAGAGAGCATGAGGAGACGGATCGTTCGCTGGATGAGCAGATTTCCTATTTAAACCAGAAATATCAGGCGCATATTCTGCGTCTTCACTGCCGTGAAATGGATGTCGCTTCGGCGGAGATCCGCGCGGCTTTCCGGGCAGGACACGCAGCAGACGTTCGTTCCCTGGTGCCGAAGGAAGTCTGTCAATATATCGAACAGCACGGCTTGTATCAGGAGGTAAATGTGTAATGGACGAAAGAATTACAGAGATACGGAAGCATTTGAAAAAGAAATTGAACCCGATGCGCTATGAACATACGCTGGGTGTTTCATACACATGCATGGCTCTGGCAATGCGTTACAGTGCCAATCTGGATCAGGCGGAGATGGCTGGACTTCTCCACGACTGTGCAAAGCGCTATGATGATGCGACTATCATCTGCAAATGCCAGGAGCATGGCATTGAACTGACTGAAGGCGAACTGCGGGCTCCGGCTGTGATTCATGCAAAATTAGGCGCATGGATGGCAGAACACAAGTATGGTATTACCGATCCAGAGGTCTTATCTGCAATCGCCTGCCATACGACCGGAAAACCGGCGATGTCCCTGTTAGACAAGATCCTGTACGTAGCCGATTACATCGAACCGCGCCGTGATAAGGCGCCAAATCTGCCGAAGCTCCGCCGTCTTGCATTTGAAGATCTGGACGAAGCGCTGTATCAGATTCTGGACAGCACTCGCAATTATTTAAAGGAAACAGGCACGGCAGAGGATGATACAACCGAACAGACCTGGGAATACTATCATGAACGTCATGTTCATCAATAGACACATTAACAGGATTTAAATAAAATAATGAGGAGGATAATCCCCGTGGAAGCAAAAGAGCTGACCAAACTTGCCGTAAAGGCGCTGGAAGATAAAAAAGGCGAAGATATTCGCGTCATTGATATTCATGGAGTATCTGTACTGGCTGATTACTTTGTCATCGCAGACGGAAGCAACGCCAGCCAGGTAAAGGCAATGGCAGATAATGTAGAGGAAGAACTCGGCAAAGCCGGTCATGAATGCCGTCAGATCGAGGGCTATCAGACTGCCGGATGGATCCTGATGGATTACGGCGATCTGATCGTACACATTTTCTCCCGCGATGACAGACTGTTTTATGATCTGGAGCGCATCTGGAGAGATGGAAAAGTAGTTGAGAATGTGGAGGAATTGTAATAGATTTTTGTTATTTTCCCTTCATTTCTTAAATATTCCCTTTAAACCTTAAATAAGGGATCAGAATGAAGGAAATTTTTCCCTTTATATCTTAAATAAGAGTGTTAAAAATGAAAAACGTGTTTTCTGCCATATCTTAAATAAGAGGTATGAAACCGGAAAGCACGTTTCCCGTTATATCTTAAATAAGGACGACGCCAAGTCAATTTTTCCCTTTATATCTTAAATATATGTAGTTTCTTTTTACTTCTGAAACATCTGATTATCTGAAAAATACCCTCTTGCAATTTAAAAAACTTGATGATATAGTGGCGGCAACGGTTTGGCGAATGCTGAAATGAACGGAATACCGGTACCGGAATTATGATAAAGCGCTTTATGATTTCAGGCAGGAACGTCTGAGCGAAAATTTGACTCAAAACGTTATCCGCAGAAACCGCTAATTGGAAATTCGAATTCGATGATGATATAGTTGCAACGAAAAAATTGAACTGGAAAACGAAACCGTAACAACGAAGACGGAAGAAAAACCGTTGTTTTGGAAGAAAGGAGAAATTCATATGATGGAAAATTATGTTTATCCGGACACTCATGAGATGTTTGATTTGCACGACACATTGGAAGAACTGATCTCCAAAGAAAGCTATGATATCGGGTTGGGGCTCGGTTCAAGAGTGGACTCGGATCCCGATTTGGAGTATCTGCTGGAGGTGCTGTTCACTCCGGTAGAAGCCCGCTGCTCATATCTGGATATCTGGGGAAGCAAGAAGTATCCGGATATCATCACTGACATTAAGGATGGCAAATTTATGGATATATCCATGGAAGAATTTGAGGAAAAGCGTGAGAAATGGGTGAAAGAGATCCGCGAGACCGATCATCCGATGCTTCGTATTGTGAAAGCGATTAAGTATGGCCGTGAGGTCAATGATTGGGAAATTAAACTGCATCTGCAAAATCTGGTTTCCAGACAGAAAAATGTACTGATTTATATGCAGGTGTGCCAGAGTATGATCACTCACGGCTTCTCACTTACTCAGATTTCTCAGGCTGTGCCGTGGGTCGATAAATCGGATATCTACGGTCTTTCCCTGATGCTAGATTTATCGATGGAACTGACTCAGGAGGAGCGGGCCGAAGTGGAACAGGAATATCGCAGGACCGGGAAGCCAAAGGTATTAAAGGAAGTGTTCGGAGAAGAATAGAAATGAAAAATGAGTTAGTTTTATTTACAGACGGCGAAGTGAATATAGAAGTTCAGATAAGTCCGGAACAGGAAACAGTTTGGTTGACACAGAAGCAAATGGAAATTCTCTTTGAAGTTAAACATGCCACAATCAGTGAACACATATCAAATATTTTGTCTTCCGGAGAACTTGACGAAACTTCTGTCGGATTTTCCGACAAAAGTACAGGTGGCAGAAAACCTAAAATATATAATTTGGATATGATTCTTTCTGTAGGATACCGAGTAAATTCAAAACGTGGTATCGCGTTTCGAAGATGGGCGAACAATGTTTTGAAACAGTACATTATTCAAGGGTATGCAATCAACGAAAAGCGATTAGCTGCTCTACAGAAAACAATTGATATCCAGACCAGGATGCTGGCATGCACTTTGAATGTTGAGGAAGCAGACATATTAAGAGCTGTAAATCTGTATACGGATGCCTTAGTATTATTGGATCAGTATGATCACCAGACACTGGAGAAGCCAAAAGGAAATCAGCCTATTTACAGGATCACTTATGAAGATTGCCGTCATATGGTCGATGCTATGGAGGATTCGTTTCATTCGGACGTCTTTGGAGTTGAAAAAGAAAAAGGTAAGGTTGAGGGAATTCTTGCTGCAGTATATCAAAGTATATTCGGCAAGGATGCATATCCATCATTAGAAGAAAAAGCCGCAAATCTATTGTATTTTATGATCAAGGATCATCCTTATGCGGATGGCTGCAAGAGAATTGCGGCATCACTTTTTCTTGAATTCCTAGATAAAAACAACGCTTTATTCCAAGATGGAGAAAAACGACTCAGCGATGGAACCTTGGTGGCCGTTACGTTGATGATTGCTGAATCCAATCCAGAAGAAAAAGAAGTAATGGTGAAACTGGTGATGAATCTACTGAATTTGCAATAAAAAGCACGGATTGCAATACTTGTCCCTGAGATTCTCACCGGCAAATACCGCTGTGAGAAATGCTTGTGTTTTATCACGATGAATTAACAGAGGAAGATATTAAAATTCTCTCTCTGGTTTCGGAGATTACAAAGAACGAGATAGCGAAAATGATGTTAAGATTTGCAAAGAATTCAAGGTGAGTGAAAATCGAAAGGAGACCAGACTATGGGAAGGCTTTATAAAATCAACCCGCCGTGTCCCAAGTGCCATGAGGAACATAATTGGTGGCATATCCAGCTGACGGATGAGGAACAGGCGAAGATGGATGCGTATGTGGCAGCCAGTGAGGGAAAATCATCCTTGGAGTTACTTCTGGGCGAGCCGGGAATTGTTGTTACACGAAAGCTTAAGTGTTGTTGCTGCGGTCACGTATTTGAAGTGGAAGCCGGGCTGCGGAAATTCGACGAAGTCGGATACCGGGATCAGGATTTTATTGCAGCGGTCGGCGAAATACCCGTGTGATAAGATTAAGGAGTTGATGAGATGCATTTGGATCAGTCAGCATTGGGAATCCTGCGTAAAGCAGAAGATAAATGCGGTCGGAAATACATGATTGGCGGATACCGTATATGGATCAGCCAGGGCTTATCATGGTCTATAAATCCGACAGCCGGTATGAGAAGTATCAGGTTTATTTCTTTACGAGTCCGGCAAGCGATTGCCCGGGCAAATACCTGCATACAACCTACGGAAGTATCCAGGTGGAAGATGGTTCATTGACAATCAGAACAAAGAACAGCGTCTATGAATTTGAGCTGGATGCATCATGCGTATCAGAGGTGGATATGATTTTGCTGTTACATACGGTAAACGAGTATTTTCGTGATGATGGCACGTGAGGCAGACAATGTCAGGTACTGGGCTGCGGGAGCAATTCCGCAGCCGTTTTCATAGCGTTAGATATGAAATTAACAAAGAGAAAAAGGAATGATAAACATATGAGCAGTTTTGAGAATGTAGAGTTTTTTGAAGATACTAAAAGGCTGTGCGAGACAAACGGAAAGATTAAGGAAGCTCTTGCACAGTCGGTGAAAAACCAGAAACTCATCCTGGAAGAAGAGGAGCTGTCTGCTGTGGATAAGACGCGTTTCTCGGATGAAGCGAAGATCATCGTATCCGCAAAACGGACTTTCGAGGCGGCTGCAGGTTATGCGGGGCAGAAGTTGGCGGTACATAACTTTGCCTCTGCCACAAATCCGGGCGGCGGCGTGACAAGGGGTTCCAGCGCACAGAAGGAATGTCTGTGTCGGTGTTCCGGCCTGTATTTCTGCCTGAGCGTACCGGAAATGATGAAAGGATTCTATTACCCTCATCGGAATGCAAAGAATCCGACCAACAATGCGGATATCATCTATACGCCGGATGTGACCGTATTCAAGACGGATACGAACACGCCGAGGCTGATGGATGAGAAGGACTGGTATGATGTGGATGTGATCACCTGCGCGGCGCCGAACCTGCGGGAGACGCCAAGTAACCGGTTCAACCAGGGTAACAGTGACCGGGCGGTAAAAGTCAGTGACCGGGAACTCCTGGAAATCCATAAGAAGAGGCTGACCAGGATTCTGGATGTTGCCGTACTGAACGGTGACGAAGTGGTGATTCTGGGTGCTTTCGGATGCGGAGCGTTCCAGAATAAGCCGGAAGTGGTGGCACGTGCTGCCAAAGAAGCGATGGCGGATTATCTGCACGCATTTAAAACCATTGAATTTGCGGTCTATTGCCCGCCGCGGGATGATACGAATTTCAAGGTGTTTAAGCGGGTGATGGGAGCGTATAATAAGAGCATTTTGTAATGGAGGAATTGTGGTATGAAGTTTAAGAAATGCGGACCGAAGCATGAGGCATCTTATTTGTTTGAAGTTGATAAAAATTGGATGCGGAGCGGAAATGATTTTTCAGAATTATTGGAGTCTATGCGCAAAGAAGCCTACCTCAAAGGATTCCGGAAAGGCCAGGAAGAAGTCAGTTATGGATTCTGGAATAAGGATTGCCGTAAAAAATTCAGGGAAGATGAAGAGACAGACAAAATTATAGAGCACGAGCATTTTTGGACGGCACATGACGAGTGGTCACAGTACATTGGAAAAACCGCGTCGAATCTGGCAGCGTCTGCATACCGGAGTTATGCGGATGGAGAAAATGCCATTGACGGCGTGATCGAGACTCTTTCCGTTATGTTGCGTATTGAGTTTGAAAATACAAAGCAGAAAGAGGACGCTGAAAGTATTGGTGCAGCGTTGCCTGTTACCCAGGTGGAAAAATGGCTGAGCGATACGGAAATGCCGGATGGTGTTTGCATGTTGTCAATGACGCGCAAGATTCTGGAAGAGGGGCGTAAGGAAGGATTCGATATTGGATATTTGAAAGGACTGATGGCGGCGCAGTCAAAAGAGTAGGCATTACAGTGGAAAGGGGAGTGAGAATATGAGACATCAGGACAATACCGGAAAATTCATAGCGTTTATTTTGCGGCATCACCCGGAATCCATTGGTATGAAACTGGATGAACACGGATGGGCCCGTACGGAAGATCTGATTGCCGGGATAGCGAAGAGCAGACCATTTGACATGCAGATGCTGGAAGAAATTGTACGGACGGATTCCAAGCAGCGGTATTCTTTCAATGAGGATAAAACACTGATCCGGGCAAACCAGGGGCATTCCATTCGGGTGGATGTGGAATTGGAGCAAAAGACTCCGTCGGATGTTTTGTGGCATGGAACGGGAGAGAAGTATGTGGAATCCATCAATAAGATTGGATTGATTCCGAAATCCAGGCTGTATGTGCATCTGTCAAAAGATTATGAGACTGCCAAAATAGTCGGGAGTCGGCACGGGAAGCCGGTTGTATACCAGGTAAATGCAAAGCAGATGGCGGAAGATGGTTATCAGTTCTATTTGTCGGTAAATGGGGTATGGTTGATTAAAGAAGTATCAGTACAGTATATGAATATTCTGTAAAAAGATACTTCATAGTAATAGTATGGTAATAAGGGATGCATCTCTCATTTTCACACATATTATGATATTATTTTCATTATAATCCATTTTAAGTTTCACGCCAAATTTATTCATTGATTTACACTCGTTACACTCGTGTTTCAATGATCGGATCTTTTAATCTTTCCTGCACGTTTAATATATTGGCCCGTTTTGAAATTGCCGTCGTATTTAGGGTCAAAATGCTATCTTCCGTCAGGTTCGATTATTCGTGGAAATATATATTAAGAAAAAAGGTGTAAAAAAGATTCCCTTGCACTATGTAAGTGTTCAGGAAATCTCCTTTTATATGACACGAATTCATTGACAAAAGAGGATATCATCTTAAGAGTTGTTATACATTTCTAATAGTTCCTGTTCTGATAATACAATTCCTGCTTCTTTCAATAATTCTTTTCTGTTCGCATATAATTTTTTTATGAGTGATTCGGAATCTTTTCCATAATGAATTTGGTTATGGCATGTACTGCATAGTGAAATTATATTTTCCTCAACATCTAAGGAATAATTAAACAAATCTGAGTATGCCAACGGAACCAAATGATGTGCCTCTGTATATGGCACATTTTGATTTTTTCTGATGAAGGTAAAGTGGTCATTATTTATTTCACATTTAAAATCGGCAAGAATCAGTGCATTTTCAGCTATTTTGCTGCTCCTCTCAATTTTTTCCTGTACACTTGTGTATTTAATCTTTTTTTGAGGAGTTCGTTTATAATGGATGTCGTTTTTGCTGGAGGAAAAACGGGCAAGTTTATTTAACGTTGTCAGACGGACTCCGTCTTCCTTATCTGCATTAATTAGTGCTGCTTCTTTTACGCTTTTTATGTCTAAGAAATATGAGTATTTTTCAGGCATTTGGAAATTGTATTTTGACATTAGAGATAAAGGAAAGACCCATCTGTATTTTCCATTTTCCTCTATAGTATAAGGTTTCTCTTTACTTAATACCAACAAACCATTGACAAGTCTATACTTCTTAGTTTCATCTTTCCAAAACGCACGAACTATAATCTTATCAATAGAATCTGCATTAAAAAGCGTCCTGTCAATTATAGATAGGCCATTTGTATTTTGTTGGGTGGTATACGTTCGATCTCCGAGACAATGCAATATCCTTCCATTTTTCCATTTATCGAAAATACCTTTTGAATAATCAAGTAAAATAATGACGACTCCATTTCGATATAAAAACTTTTCGGATATGGCCGTCGTACCTGTTTCCTGCATGATTTGTTTTGCTGTTACATTGGTTTTTTGCCCGCCATATTCCAATTTTTCTAATTCTGATCGTTCATCATACTCTTCATTAAAATTATTTATGGGTTCTTCGTCGGCAAATCCACCATCATAGTATTCATCCCATTTAGTGTAATCAATCATTATAAATTCTCCCAAAGAAAAAATTGCTTCCTCACATTAGGGAAGTTTTTGCAATATGTCATAATGATCTTAAAGTGAAGTTATATTACAAATATTGCAATATGTTCAATCATTCTTGAGCTATCCATACAAGTCTGATTTAACGTATTTCAAATTTCGACATATTTGTTTCAAACATTATATCATAGAAACAGAGCTAATGCAGAAATTTTGCATTCTTACATTAGCTCTATTGTGTATAGTAGAATGTATAATTAAGAAAAAAATCGCTTTTTTATTTTTCAATTTCTGGCAGACCAAAGATACGCGTGAATTCTACCTGATCAGAGTCAGACCACTTATTCACTGAAATATGATCGGCAGCCGCTACAACCATATGCATTCTTTTTTGAGTTGCAGTGATATCAAAACCGCATCGGCTGGCCAAAGTGGCGGTAATGTCATGAAATGAATCCTGCTGTATTGTCAATTTTGAGCCGGTAAGGGCGGCAAAATCCTTTAGAATCGGAAGAAAGGCCGCATCAAACCAGTTTTTGAAGTCTTCCGCCTCAGTATTTTTCTTTTCATCTCTTGTTGCATGAATTGCCGCAATGGCAGCGGCGGCTTCATCTTGTGAAAGATGCTCGGTCATCTCGGATAACTCGTTGGCTCCATCCCTGTTTGTAAAATCAAATTCCTGCATATATTTATACCTCCTGTCTGAACAGCATAGCACATTGTAGATATATGCACAATATTGATTTGCACAAAAATCAGCTATGATTGTTCGCAGGAGGAGGACCTATCATGGTTGATTACAGCCCGTTGTGGGACACAATGCGCAAGCGTGGAATAACACAATATATGATGCTGCAGGATAAGATCCTCGACAATCATACGCTTAATCGTTTGAAGAAAAACATGAACATTACGTTGATTACATTGGAACGCATCTGCACCTATCTGGATTGTACGCCGAATGACGTGATTCGGTTCACGGAGCATAAATAAAGGCAAACAGAATCAGCATACCGGGAATTTCTTCGGCGTGCTTTTTTTTCAATTATAAAGCGGATTCCCCAATACGGTTGCGAATATAAGCCGAAACGACTGGATAAAAGCATTGCCGTATGATATAATTGTAACTCACGTAAAGAGAAATACATAAGGATGAGGTTACGATATATGCTTACAAGTTTGGAAATATGTGCCGGTGCCGGAGGACAGGCGCTGGGGCTTGCAATGGCCGGGTTCGTTCATGTGGCATTGGTGGAATATGAAGCGGACTATTGTGCCGCCTTGAAGCGAAACCGTCCGGAATGGAACGTGATCTGTAGGGATGTCCGGGAGTTTTCCGGAATACCGTATCAGGGGAAAATAGATCTGTTGGCCGGTGGAGTTCCGTGTCCGCCTTTTTCCCAGGCAGGGAAACAGCTGGGAAGCGAAGATGAGCGTGACCTGTTCCCGGAAGCAATTCGACTGATCGGTGAAATCCAGCCGCGTGCCGTTATGCTTGAAAATGTCCGCGGACTGCTTGATCCAAAGTTTACCGAATACAGAACATCCATCCTGCAGCGGATTGCGGATCTGGGATACAGAGTACAGATAAAATTACTGAATGCCAGTGATTACGGTGTGCCGCAGCTTCGTCCGAGAGTTATCATTGTCGGAATCAGAAACAATGAAAACGGGGAATTCCATTACCCGGAGGAACATCCGGAAAATGCCAAAACGGTCGGAGAAACACTGTTGGATCTTATGAAAGCAAATGGCTGGCAGGGTGCCGCAAAATGGGCAAAGGAAGCAAACAGCATTGCTCCGACGATTGTTGGCGGTTCAAAGAAACACGGAGGTCCGGATCTGGGGCCGGTCAGGGCAAGAAAGGCGTGGGAAGCGCTCGGTGTTGATGGACTCGGCGTGGCGAATGAGGCACCGGCAAAGGATTTTGAAGGGATGCCGAGACTCACTCCGCGGATGATCGCGAGAATCCAGGGTTTTCCGGATACCTGGGATTTCGGAAGCAAAAAGACACATGCATGCCGCATGATCGGAAATGCATTCCCGCCGCCGGTGGCTCAGGCGGTCGGAGAAGAGATAAGGAGGATATTGGAAGGTGGAAGCGTTACTGACTGAGGAAAGAAAACACTATCATCGGATGCTGCTTGACGGCGGCGTGCTGACGGTTGACAAAAACGGGATTCCGAGCAATGCGGATTCCTCATCCAGGCTGTCGAAGGAGATTGCAAAGGGAATCGCGGATCAGCTTATGGCTGAGGTACATGAAAAAGCCCTGGGACAAACTTCGGGAGCCAAGTTTGAGCAGATAAACATGGAATTCCTGGCGGCGACATTCCCGAAACTTCAGAACGTCCGCCCGGGGAAATGGCACATCGTGAAACTGGGAAACCGAAATGCGATAAAAACAAGCAGTTTCTGTCAGTATGAGCATTTGGATTATCTGGCACAGCTTTTGGCTGTTGATTCAAAGCTGGCCGCAAGCATGGGAAACGATTACATGGTTGCGCCGGATGTGGTTGTATATCGGGAACCGCTTACGGATGAAGAACTGAACAGCCAGGTTGTGATCGTTGATAATTCGGTTGCCATGCAGACGGATATCAGGGCAAAAAACGGAGGATTGCCGATCCTGCATGCATCCATTTCAGCCAAATGGACAATGAGAAGTGACCGTGCCCAGAACAGCAGAACGGAAGCATTGAATCTGATCCGGAACAGAAAGGGACATCTGCCTCATATCGTGGTGGTAACCGGGGAGCCGCTGCCGAGCAGACTTGCTTCATTGGCATTGGGAACCGGTGACATTGACTGTATGTACCATTTTGCACTGTATGAACTGGTGAAAGCCGTAAAAGATACCGGGGCTGAGGATTCCATTGAGATGCTGAACGCATTGATAGAAGGAAAGAGACTGAAGGACATCAGCGATTTACCGCTGGACTTATCGGTATAAAGCAAAGAATATTCAGGACAGGGAGAAATCCTTGTCCTTCTCTTTTGCCCAAAACTGATAATTCATGTTTTCTTCCCATAATTATATTGAAAATCCGCATGAAAAAACTCCCGTCACATTCATCCGTCAGTACGATGTGATACGGATATTTTGTATAAAAATGCAAAATATGGGAAATTTTAGCTAAGATTGCGAAATACATGACGGTTTTAAGCGGATTCTGTGATATACTTAAAGGAAATATAATATTTTTTATGCGAGTGAAACGGGCCGGATAAAACCGCGGAATCGGTTTGGATTAAGAAGCCCGAAAAATGAGGAAAATGAGGGAATGGGATCATGAAAACAATTGATTTGTGCTGTGGAATCGGAGGAATCAGGAGGGGATTTGAACTGGCCGGAGACTTCGAGAACGTGCTTTCTGCGGAGAAAGATGAATATGCGTGCAGGACGTACCAGCATCTGTTCGGTGATGATCCCAGACACGATGTGACGGATGAAGCATTCAAGGAGCTGGTAACGCGGACGGAGTATGACGTGCTGCTTGCGGGGTTTCCGTGCCAGGCATTCAGCAAAGTCGGTCTCCGAAAAGGATTCCGTGATGTCACGAAGGGAACCATATTTTTCGACATAGCGGAAATCATCGACCGTACGATGCCGAAGGTCGTGTTTCTGGAAAACGTGGAAAACCTGGTAAGTCATAACAAAGGAGAGACTTTCAGGATCATCCTAAATACCCTGGAAAATGAGCTGAACTACCATGTCATCGGTGTGGAAAGGGATGAAAAGGGCGAACTGACATTTGATAAAAAGTCTTTCATAAGAAACACGAAGAATTTCGGGCTTCCGCAGAACCGGCCGAGAGTGTACATGGTAGCATTCAGCAGAGATTATTTCGGAAAACATCTGGATGTTTTGCCTAAGGAAACTCCGACCGAAGGACGGAAAGAAATATTCCATTCGGTTTTGGACATTCTGGATACCGAGGTTTCGGAGAAATTTTTCCTTTCATCCGGTCTTCTGGAAACGCTGGAAAAGCATCGGGCCAGGCAGAAAAGCAACGGAAACGGATTCGGTTATCGGGTTGTCAATGATGCTTCCATTACAAGACCGCTTGCGCATACCATTCTTGCAACCGGAGGTTCCGGCAAGGAAAGAAATCTGATTTATGATCCGGTCAACGGTCGCGATATTGCCGGAACGGATGTGAAGGGAAAGAAGACCCCCATAAACGAAAAATGCATCCGAACCATGACCCCGGAAGAATGGGGACGCCTTCAGGGATTTATCGGCTATGCGTTTCTTGACGGGAATGGGAAGGAGACTTTTTCATTCCCGGAAAAAATGTCGAATCAGCAGAAATTCAAGCAGTTCGGCAATTCCGTTTCGATACCTCTCATTGAGGAGATGGCGCTGTTCATAAAAGACTGTGTGACACGGATGGAAGCGGAATTTTCGGAAGAGGAAAGGGAGCATTATAAAATTCCCGGGGCACTGCTCAAGGTGCAGAACGATATTCGGAAATTGCTGAAGAATGAGAAGCCGAAGACGGTTGAAAAATGCTGTCGGCTTGTTTCGGAAATCGGACTGAGCAACGGTTTTCGTGCGGAGGACATCGGAACGGCGCTCGGACAGTCCAACGTCACCGCCTATAATTATCTGCACAGACTGGAACGCGCAAAATGCGTGGAATTTGACAGTGACGGCTATAAACTGAGGGCGGAAAAGAAAAAATTTTCGGCTGAAATGTAACGCGAAAGGAGGGAGTCCGGTGGAAGTTGAGTATCTGAAAAAGATTATGAAAAAATGCGACGTTTATTTTGAGGATCAGCTCATTTCCGGAGAACTGCTCCTGCAGTCGTTTATGGATTTTCTGGCTGATGAAGCCGGAAGGGAGGAAAACAACGGAAGCATCGTGCTGCATCTGGCTTCACCGTGTTTTGACGCAATTGCGGTTGCATGGGCGGCCCTGACCGTAATAGCCGGAAATGAAAAGGATGTTGAATCCATCATCAGGAATCTCAGACCGGGGGATAAAGTCCTTTATGATCGTAAAAGAGCGGAATTTATCGGCCTAAATACGGACGAGGACGGTATGGAACGGGTAAGTATCCGTTACGGAGGCGGCACGGCAAGGATAGGAAGAAAAAGCTGGGCACGCATCACGCCGTATTACGGTCAGTCGGAGCGCTATGACGGGCGCGGAATCCGACGCGGGAACCGTGTCCGGGAAGAATTCCTGGCGACGCTGCTTGAATGCGATAAAAAGGACATCCCCTCCGTGACGGATGCTTCCGTCATTATCGTCATGGACCGTCAGCGGGCAAACCGCTGCATGGACGGTCTGGTTCTGCAGGCGGGAAATCTGAAAATACGTCTTCAGGATCTGGTGACCGCATCGTATTTTACGGAAGGAAACGAGTATCCGTACGGCGGCAATGCCGGGAAGAACGAAGCAATGATAAAATTCGCGTCAAAAATATCCGTCGGTCTGGACATGACATGGGAATCGGACGGAAATGAGTATCTCGGAATGTTTGTATGCGGGAACGGCCTGATCGAAAGAGGAATCACGGAACTTGGGCAGGTCATGACCAGGGAATCCATCGGTTTTTCGGTCGTGTCCGGCGGCATGGATCTGTCCTGTGCGGAAGAACTGATAAAGGAATACGGAGAAGCGGGAGTGTTTGCCTGCACGAAGGATTTCCTTCTGGAGCATACCCTGCCTTCGGTAAACGGAAATGATTTGACCGTCGAACTGCAACGTCAGGCAGATGCGATGATGGACCGCGAAATTCATAAGGTGATTCTGCACGGTGAAACGGACTGGAAGGCATACCGGGATTTCAAAAAAGCCGTCGGATATGTCAGAATGGATGAACTGGACGAGGATGAAAGAGCGTACATAATTCCCAATGCATATTCTCTCATGAACCTGTTCATGACGGCACCGTTTTCCGTCAGGGAAATGGAGGATGCCGTTAAGGAAGAAAAAATCCGCAGGGAAGTGGGGCAGCCGCATGTTCGCCTGGAAGAACTGGAAGAAAAACTGAAGGCATTACCGGCCAACCTGACACAAGCCGCGGAGAAAATTGCGGACTCACTGGAGACCGCATACTATGCGGGATACGACGATTCACCAAAACGCCGTTTCCTGAAGGAATATATTCAAGAAAATCACGGACACTGGATTGCCGTGGTGGTTCCGAAGGCGTATTATGCCGACATCATATGGAATTACGTACTGCCCGAACTTGACCCGGAAACATCCGGCATTGAAATCGTGACGATGGCCCGTTTTGACGGAACCCATGCATATGACCGCATTCTGGTTGTCGGGAATCTGATTGGAAAACATTTTGACATTTTTCGCTGCATGTCATCTGCGGAAATCACGGTGCTTCTGTACGAGGCGGAAGCCGTCATGTTCCACGCAAGGGAGAAACGGAGCCGCGTGACGGAGCGGCTGTTTAATGAACGTCAGTGCACGGCTGATGACGGTAATGATGAAATCGAAGAAAATGTTTCCGTCACGGATGTGGATGAAATCGAGAATGTGGATGAGAAAATTACATCCTACACGGAAGAAATCGTCACGAAAAAGTTCGACGCGGCCTTGCGCCAGGAAGGAGAGAACAACACGGTTCCTCCCGTGGATGTTTCCGTGCTTGTCCGGTTTGAGGACGGGGAAGGAGCCATGCTTTCCAAACATTATGAAGCATACGTACTGAACGATGAAAAGGGAGAAGCCGAAAAGAAAAAGGCGGATGATCTGAAAACCGGGGATCGGATGATCTTCCTTAACCGGGATGAAGATACGAGGGATATTGTCGATTATATTTTACAGGAACTGATCGACGGCGGTCGGATAGCCGACGGAACCGTGAAGGATTATGAAATATCCCGCAGATGGAAGAACGATCTTCTGGAACACATGAAAAAAACCGGTCATTCTCCAAGGCAGCTTGCCGATGAAATGAAAGGGAACGGTGTCCGGGTTCAGAAAAACACCGTGATGAACTGGATTGATGAGGATGCACATATCGTGGCACCGCAGTCAGTGGAATCCTTGGAACAGATTGCCCTTTTGACGAATGACACGGACATGTTCGATCATGCGGCTGAGTATTTCGAGGCATGCAGAAGAATCAGAAGGGTGCGGAAAGACATTCTGAGGGAACTGGGAACGGCCATTATTAAATTCCTGGAAGGACAGGAGGCACCTGACGGAATCATTCCGCTTGAAATACGGGAACGTCTTGGAACCCTTGCGGCGGTTCTCAGAATAGAAACGATAATAAAGGATAACAGATCGGTGCCGGCTTACATGACAAACCGGCCATTGGATCTTGACGGGGGATTGTAAACATGGGAATTAAGTCTGAAATGATTAAGGCCAGGGACGAATTCATCGCCCTGGTAAAAGCGGAACTTCTCGGTCCCGGATCGGAAGTATCCGTCCCGGATGCGGAACATGAACTGATCACGACCGTTCCGGAAAAAAGGTATTCCATCGGAATTCTTTTTCCGAAGGAAAACAAAATGCAGGCGGACGGGAACGACGTGGACCGCGCCGTCTCGGAAGACGAAAAGAAAGACGTGGAACAGGCTGACACAGTTGACTTTGATGCGTCCGATTATATCGGAAAGGACATCACGGTAACGGAAAAGGATAAAAAAACAGAAGATGAGACCGATGATGACCCGGATTCGGAAGACAATCTGGACGAGGAAGTCAGTCTGGCGGCCCAGAACATGCCGTCCTCTTTCGGAATCACGTTTTTTGTCCGGGGAAATACCGACCGTGTCAGGATATCCTTAAAGTACGGCACGTACAGGGATGCCCGCATGGAAGACTGCCGGATTCCGTTTACACCCTCGAAACCGGGGGATTGGAGCGTCCCGGAAGAATTTGACTGTTACGTCAAGTATGACAGGGAAGAAAGAACATTGAGACTGACAGGCGGAATCAACCGGAAAGCGGTCCGTCAGCTGAAGGAACGTGACCTGCTGGGCACGGATGAGGATCAGCTTATTGACAATCTGTACAAACTTGCTGATCAGCTTCAGGGCGGTTATGTCAGGGAACCACGTGAACTGAATAATTACGAGATTGTCTTCGGTGAAGGGGATTACGTGAATGAATCGCACATTCCGGATCACGGTCTTGTGGAAATAACGGCTCTCAGGAGGAAGATGGAAAATGGAACCACGGTCCTGACAATTATGGTGGTCAATGCCAAAACGGAACGGCCGCAGAGCAGCAACTGCATTTTCCAACCGGAGCTTCGGGTGGATTCGGAAAATAATGGTTTTTCGTTTGTGCAGTATTCCGGAACCACAAATTTCGATCTTCTTGATGCAGAAGAACAATCCCTGGAACTCCAGTACAGAAACAAGCATGTATACGGAACCGGACTCGGAACGGCGGTCAACTGGAAAATCGATGATAGCGGAACGGGATTCATATGCAATGACTTTTTCCCGGAGTTTGAAGTTCCGTCCATGGATTTCGCACTTCCGGATGATTGCGGGGTCAACGGCCGGACACTGTCCATGAAATATCTTTCCGATCTGGACACCACGGAAAAGGGTGTGAAAATCCATGATCTGAAAACTCTGGTCGATGCATATTCCGCATGGATCGATGATCTGGTTGCTCGTTCGCATGCACTGGAACCGCGTTTTGCAAAGGCTGCGGACAGGAACCTGAAAAGCTGTCGGGAAGCGTGCGAACGCATGAGGAATGGAATCCGCATTCTTGAAAAAGACGACATGGCTTGGGATGCGTTTCAGCTTGCAAATCGTGCCATGTTCATGCAACGTGTTCAGCTTGCGGTCCAAAGAGAATATCCGGCATCGTATCCGGATGAAAAAGTCCTGTCGGATGTTTTGAGGAACATGGATTACAGAACGGCGGATGAAATCTTTTCAAAGGATCGGTATGCCTGGAGACCGTTCCAGCTTGCGTTCATGCTTCTGGACGTGGCCTCGGTGACTGATGACGACAGCGCCGACCGTTCCCTGGTGGATCTGATCTGGTTTCCGACCGGAGGCGGAAAAACGGAAGCATACCTGGGACTGACCGCAATGACCATTTTTTACCGGCGTTTCCGGTATCCCGGACTGGACGGAGGAACGACCGTCATCATGCGGTATACGCTCAGACTGCTTGCGGCGCAGCAGTTTACGAGAGCCTCGACGCTTATATGTGCCTGCGAACTGATCCGTAAGGACTGCGAATCAAGAAACCCCGTGTACGGGCATTACGCACTCGGAACGGTTCCTATCACCATAGGACTGTGGATCGGAGGGGAGCACACGCCGAACACTGATGACGGGGCAAAAAAGAATCTGGAAAAACTTCGCAAGGCAACCTCCTACAATCTGGAATATGCAAAGGACACGTACAATAAGTTTCAGGTCCTGAAATGTCCATGGTGCGGAACCCGCATGACACAGGAAAGGGACGGGGATAAAAAAATCCGCGGCGCTTTCGGCTACAAGATGCACGGAGGGAATCACTTTGCCCTTTATTGCACGAGGCAGGCATGCCCGTTCGGGAACCGGCTTCCAGTTCAGGTGGTGGACGAGGAACTGTACAACGAACCGCCGACGCTCCTTTTCGGAACGGTGGATAAATTCGCGATGCTTCCGTGGGAGAACCGGATCGGAAATTTCTTTGCGCTTAATTCCGGGAACCGGGCACCGGAGCTTATCATACAGGATGAGCTTCATCTGATTTCCGGCCCGCTCGGAACCATGGTCGGTCTGTACGAGAGCGCTGTGGATGCCCTTTGCCGCAGAAAAGGAAACGTGACGAAAATCGTGGCGTCAACGGCGACGATACGCCGGGCGGTGGAACAGTGCGCCGCTCTTTACGACCGGGATGTCAGCCAGTTCCCCCATCCGGCATTGGATGCGGAGGATTCCTTCTTCGCAAGGGAAAAGAAGATTGATTACGGTAAGGAAAATTTCGGAAGAAAATACGTGGGACTCATGCCATCGGGCAAGACCAAGGCAATGATGGAAATCCGCTCCATGGCCGCGATGCTGCAGAAAGCGAAAGATATGAATGCCAGTGACGAGGTAAAGGACAAACTGTGGACGCTCACCGCTTATTTCAACAGTCTGAAGGATCTTGGCAAGGCGGCCACCATGGTAGATGATGACGTCAAGGACTTCATGAAGCGAATGTGTTACCGTTTGAAATCAAACGCGGAAGTGAGAAAAATCGGAACCGCGGACGAACTGACCAGCCGTGTTTCCACCACCCAGCTGAACCAGACACTGGACAAACTGGAAAAGAATAAGTATTCAACGGAAAACATGAAGAACCACCTGCCGCCGTATCCGTGCAATGTCCTGCTGGCGACAAACATGATCTCCGTCGGAATCGACGTTGCGCGGCTGAACGTAATGCTTCTGGTGGGACAGCCGAAACTCACCAGTGAATACATCCAGGCATCCAGCCGTGTCGGACGTGAATATCCGGGTGTGGCGTTTGCCATGTATGACGGAGGAAAGAGCCGCGACAGATCTCATTATGAGCAGTTCAGGCCGTATCACGAATCCTTCTACCGTCACGTGGAACCGACGGGCGCCACCCCGTTTTCGGCACCTGCACGGAAAAGGGCACTTCATGCGGTCCTGATTGCCTACATAAGGCTTTCGGCGGGCGGGCTGTCCGGTGAAACCGATGCAATAAAGTTCCGCGTGGAAGACAATAAAAAGACAGTTGATAATATCGTCGGGTACATGGTAAAACGTTGTGTTGATGTCAACCGCCGCATCAATCCTCACATGAAGGACGACTCCGCTGACCTTAAAAGGGAAATGGAGGACATTCTGGAAAAATGGGACGATCTGGCGAGAGATGCGGAGGAGATTTTCTGCTATGGCAGAAAGTTCATGGTGAAAAATCCGGATGCTTCGGGAGAACGCCTGATGAAAGTGTTCGGAACCTTCCGGGAGGATCCGGCATTCGAAACCATGACATCCATGAGAAACGTTGACGTGATGGTGCCGGGCTCCATCATCGAGTGGAAGGAGGACGATCAGGATGACAGGTAAAAACATTGAAAAAATCAGACTGAACGCAACATCCCATGCGGTGCGTGCGTCCCAGGCGGTGCTGCAGTACGGTGTCGGTGCAATGGTTGATTTCCCTTCCCAGACACTCATGACGGCGGCACCGGAATACTGGAACGATCAGATCGTGCGCATTCACGATGAACGTCTGGAAAAATCACTCGGGGTACGGTATTTCGGAATGCCGGCAGGCGGCAAAAACCGGGACGGAATCGCGTATGCCAGGTTCCCGGAATGGTACTTCTGCCCGAAATGCCGCCGCTTCCAGCCCCTTTCGAAATGGATTGCCGAATTTGACAAAAAGGCGAAGGATCAGGAAAAAACAAACAACCGGAACATGAGCCGCAGGCTTTACTGTCCGAAGGATCGCGTTGAACTCGTCGTGGCAAGAATCGTGACGGTATGCGAGCGGGGACACATCAATGATTTTCCGTGGGTGAAATGGACGCACGCCAAGAGTTTCGGAGGTCAGAAACCGGTTTGCGCGAACCCGCAGCTTACGTTCACGACAAGCCCGGTCGCATCGGAAGGACTGGAAGGTCTCAGTCTGAAATGCACCACCTGCAATGCATCGGCCACGTTGAAGGATGCTTTCAATGACGGGATATTCGGACTGTTAGATGAGAAAACGGAAAACAGATATGATTTCACGTGCGAAGGAAGACATCCGTGGAAAAACCGGACGGATGCGTGCCCGTGCTATCCGAAGGTACTGCAGAGGGGAAGTTCTTCCGTGTATTTCCCGGTAACGGCAAGTTCCCTCGTCATTCCGCCGTTTTCGGATATCATCAACAGCCGCGTCGAAGACAGCGCCTTGTATGAAGAGTTCAGGAACACAATCAAGGCGGCCATGGACATGAAGAACAGCATGAACCTTCCGGAAGAACAGACGAGTGTTTTCATACAGAACAAGATTGATGAATATGCGGAAAAGATTGCGGATAACATCGGATGCAGAAGGGAACAGGTGCGCGAAATTCTTGGCAGGCGGATGTCTTCGGGCGAGGTGATCAATTACGATACGGGCAGCATCGAATACAGGACCGCGGAATTCGATGCCCTTTCCGGGCGAGCCTCCGTCACGGGAACGGACTACGATGATTTCAAGCGTGTCGGAACCGACATAAAAACATACGGCATTCCGTTTGTAAAAAGCATTTCCCTGATTGAAAAAATACGCGAAGTGCAGGTAATGCTCGGTTTTTCAAGAATCAGCCCTTTTTCCGCATCCATGATAGCGGACGGGGAGTCAAATTCCAAGTTTGTTTCCGTGAAAAAAGCGGAAGATGACTGGTATCCGGGCTACAACGTGTACGGTGAGGGTATTTTCATCGAATTTGACGAGGATGCAATCAACAGGTGGAGAAGCGGAAACGCAGCACTGGAAAAGCGCGTGAAAATGCTTCAGGAAAACTATGACAAATCATTCATCGGCAGCCAGCACAAACGGGATATTTCCGGGAAATTCCTGCTTCTTCATACCGTTTCGCATCTGCTGATTAAGCAATTGAGTTTTGAATGCGGATACAACGTGTCCTCACTGAAGGAAAGAATCTACTGCGGTGAAGCCGCGGACGGAAAGGAAATGGCCGGAATCCTGATTTACACGGCAAGCGGAGATTCGGAGGGCACCCTCGGCGGACTTGTGCGTCAGGGAAAATGCGACACGTTCCCGCACATATACAGAAAGGCAATCGAATCGGCAGTCATTTGTTCCAATGACCCGGTATGTTCCCTCAGCAACGGCCAGGGAAGGGATTCCCTGAACCTTGCGGCATGTTATTCCTGTTGCCTTCTCCCGGAAACCTGCTGTGAGGAATTCAATGTTTTCCTGGATCGCGGAGTGGTTGCCGGAACATACGGCAATAAGAGACTCGGTTTTTTCCATGAACAGTTATACGGAAATGACGGGTGGAAACATGTGACCGGAGTCCCGGAAGGGAAGACGGTGAAAAACGAACGGAAGGACGAATGCGTGTTCATCACCGCGGGAACGGACATGCGCGGGGAAAGCTGGAAAACGGTGGTTTCCGACATTGCACAGTTTTCGGAAACCGACGGAGAGCGGAATTTCGCCGAATGGCTTGAAAGCAGCGGCGTGCTTGCTGGGAAACGGATGCCGCTTCGGGATGTGAAATTCAGCGTGCCCGGGAACTCCGGTACCTGGGAATGTGATTATTACTGGCAGGATTCGGAAATCATGTATTTTGCTTCCGGTCAGGAAAAAGCCATGGAAACCGCGACAGCCAACGGCATGAAGTGCATTTACGGACCGGACGGGCCAGATGAAAACAATCAGGGTATAATCAGGGGGATGGAATGAGATGGCCGTAATGATTCCGGAAATACCGAACCCGTTTCAGACAGGAAGTCTTGAAGACGTGATGTTCGAGGCGTTAAGGAAACTGCTGGATTCCTGCATGGTTTTCCATTCCTTCCGACTTACGGAAGTGAAGGATGGGATTCTGAATGAAAGCGAGACGGATTTTATCATCTTCGACAGGGAGAAGGGAATCCTGTGCCTGGAAGCGAAAGCGGGGTCTGTTTCCTTTCGTGACGGCCGATGGATGTACGGAAACGGGGCACCGATGCGTTCGGGAGGTCCGTTCCGGCAGGCGTCGGCAAACAAATGGAAACTAATGGAACTGATCGGAAACAGCCGCCTCGGCTCTCTGACGGAAAAAATCAAATTCCTGCACGGGGTATGGTTTCCATCCCTTTCCGATGCCCGGATTGATGCGATTGACATGTCGCTGGAAGCGGACAGGGAAATTACGCTGGGCAGTGAAGCACTTGCCAATCCCACACCGTATATTGACCGCCTGTTTGCACTGGAGGTCCCTGCCGGTATAGTCACCGATGTTTCGGACGTGGATTTCCGTGCCCTGGTACGTGAGATTCTCTGCCCGGAATTTAACATATTTCCTCCGCCCGGATTTGACATTGACTTGAAACACGCCGTGTTCCACAGAATGTTGGGCGAACAGAGCGGAATTCTGAATTTCCTCACGGAGCAGAGAAGTGCGGTCATAAACGGCGCCGCCGGAACGGGGAAAACCATGATAGCTGTTGAAAAAGCCGTGCGTCATGCCGCGGACGGAGAAAGGGTTCTTTTCCTCTGCTACAATTCGGAACTGAAAAAGTTCCTTGCGCTTCATTATGAAAATCTGCTTATTGACTTCATGACCCTGGACGGATACGCGTGCAGGCTTTGCGGCGTTCCGGTTTCGGATTATGGGCGGGTGGAACGGAAATTGAAGGATTTTGCGGCATACGGCAGCTTCCCGTATGATCATGTCATCGTGGACGAGGGACAGGACTTCGGACGTGACTCGATGGAGAATGCGGGACTGCTTCAGTTGCTGCACGACGCCGTGATGGCCCGTCCGGATTCAAAATCATCCTTTTACGTGTTTTACGACAAACTCCAGACGGTGCAGTCCGATCAGGTTCCGTGGCTTATACGGAATGCGGAATGCCGTCTTGCCCTGCACAAAAACTGCAGGAACACGGAGAACATATGCAGGACCGCGTTGAGTCTTCTGCCGGAACACGGAAGGACAGAGGTTTTGCGCGGCATTGCGGGAAAAATCCCGTGCATCCATTTCAGCAGTAAGGAAACCTATTTGAAAGACATGGATACCGTGATTGACGGGTTGCACAGGGACGAAATCAATGACATCGTGATTCTGACCCTGTCAACGGAAACAGACAGCCTTGTGAATAAAGCCGCGAAGAACGGTTTTTACGGAGAGTGCAGATTCATGAGCTGCAGAAAATTCAAGGGACTTGAAGCGGACGCGGTCATTCTGGTTGATTTCACGGAACGGACCGTGACCGATGATGCCATGCTGTTTTATGTCGGAGCATCCAGGGCGCGCATCCGGCTGGAGATTATGACCGTCATGGACAATGAATCATGCCGAAATGCATTGGAACGGACGGAAGGAGCCTGTGCTGGGCGCAGACCCATGAGGGATCTGGCCTCCATGCTGAAATGCACGGCACTGGTGCATTATTAAGGAGAGTGAGCGGTCATGCCGAAGCCGGTAAGCGAGCGGAGAAGTGAAAACATGCGCCGGATCCATGCAAAAGACACAAAGATTGAACTTGTCCTGCGGAAGGTTTTGAGAGAGCACGGATACGGATACAGGAAAAACTGGGAGGAACTGCCCGGAAAACCGGACATTGTTCTGACGAAGTATAAAATTGTGATTTTCTGCGACAGCGAATTTTTTCACGGAAAAGACTGGGAGCTGCTGAAACCTCAGCTGGAGCGCGGAAACAACGGACCGTTCTGGGTAAAAAAGATTGCAAGAAACATGGAGCGGGATGATGAGGTGAACAAAGCGCTGCTGTTCCGTGGATGGACGGTCATTCGGTTTTGGGGTAAGGATATAATAAAAAAGCCGGATGAATGTCTGAAAGTGATAGAGGAAACGATATTTGATAATATGATGTCGGAAGGGAATTCCGCCGGAGATGACACGGAAGTGTTAGAAGAAAAAAATGTATAAAAATCAAAAGAGCGCAGGTGTATCTGCGCTCGATTTCTTGAAATTACTGTAAATCCTGTATGTAGCTCATGAGATCATCATACTGTGACGAAGACATTTCGCCATTATCATACAGTTCCTGAATGTGCTCCGCCAGAGCCTTGATGTCATAATCCTCCATGTCTCCATTCACAATATTTAATAACAAATCAGTTGAGTACATAGCTCCTCCTCATAGTGACAGTGCATTCTTATTTATTTGTGCTGTCTGCATCAATTACAGACTGAATCTGCTTCATAAGGGCATCATAGTTGTCTTTGTTATCAATTCCACCGAGCATTGGTTCGCCTACAATATTGCCATTTCTGTCAACAAGTATAGTTGTTGGAAAGGCCATGATTTCTAAGGCATATTTACCGGCAGCACTAGAGGAGTCAATTGACAGATTACGATATTTGACACCCTGGCTTTCAAGAACAGAGGCAGCCTCTTTGATAGCTGTTTTATTGCCATCGAAGGTCTCAATGTTGATGCCAACAACTTCTCCGCCCATTGATTTGATAGCATCATTTAATTCGTTAAGCGTGGATAATTCAGCGACACATGGTTTGCAGCCGGTAAACCAGAAATTGACGACTGTTACTGCATTACCGGAAAACAGGCTGTCATCAACCTTATTGCCATCAAAATCCTCACCGGAAAAATCACTGAATACAGATGAGGCTTTAGAGCTGTCCTTCTTGTTATCGTCTGATGATGTATTTTTGTTTTCAAGCTCTGCTATCTGTTCCTCGATTTTTCGTATGGTTTCCATATCCTCATTAAGTGTTTTAAGCTCATCGTCTGTGAATGAATTCTTGTTTGATTCTACGGTACCGGCAAGATAATCAGCATAATTTCCGTTTGGAGCGGCGTCACTTTTGTTCATCATGCCAAATGCCTTGTTCCACACATCAGCGTGATCTGCAAAAAGCTGATTTTCCTGCTGATATAAATCATCAAGCCTGGGATCTGATTTGCCGGATGCTTCTGAGCCGGCTTCAGTCTGAGTGTTCTTAGAATCTGTTGTGGAAGCCTGCTTTACGCCACATGCTGTAAGTGATAATGCTATGCAGAGTGTAAAAATAGAAATAAATGATAATTTGTTTTTCATGAGTAATTTCTCCTTTAAAATAATAGTAAAATGTTTAATAGCTATCTGTTGTCATTTTTTTGACATGATTTTCCCATAAACCGGTAGCAGATGGCGTCCTTCGGACAGGCCTTTATGCAGGCACCGCAGCGTATGCACTCGGGGTGATCCGGTGTCTTACACACATCCACATCCATCTTACATGCCTTTGAGCATTGACCGCATCCGACACATTTGCTGCTATCAACGGTGATTTTGAGCAGGCTGACCTTATTAAATAATGAGTAGATTGCTCCAAGCGGACAAATCCATTTACAGAAGGGCCTGTAAAATAAGATACTTAGTACAATCACTGCAATTAAAATCATACACTTGAAAGAAAAAAGCTTTCCCAGCGCAGAACGGATAGCAGCATTTCCAATAGATAACGGTATAGCACCCTCTAAAACACCCTGAGGACAGATATATTTGCAGAAGAACGGGTCTCCCATTCCTATAGAGTTCGTTACAAGCATCGGAAGAAGTATAACGAAAACAATAAGAATGACATATTTTAGGTACCTAAGAGGCTTTAGTTTGGCTGTGGATAATTTCTTTCCGGGGATTTTATGAAGTAAATCCTGAAACCATCCAAATGGGCACAAAAAACCACATATAAATCTGCCGAGAGTTACACCGAGTAAAATAAAAAATCCGGTTATGTAGTATGAAAACTTAAATTTTGATGATCCGACAACTGCCTGAAATGCCCCTATTGGACAGGCTCCTGTCGCGGCAGGGCAGGAGTAGCAGTTTAATCCGGGTACGCATACTGTTTTTGCATTGCCCTGATATATTTTACCCTTAAATAAATTTGGAATATGAATATTGGTCAGCAGCGTTGCTGCGGCCTGTATCCAGCCGCGTATTTTTGCCAGTTTTCTTGATCGTAATTTCTTTTCCTTATCCAATTCCGACACACTCCAGACATAGTTTTATTGCTTTACCAAGCACTGTAGCCGCCTCACCTCTGACTGCACCATAGCTTATCATGGATACACCAAGGATAAGCAGAATGATTTGACATGTTTTTTGGTATTTCAACATAATGTTGCTCCCTTTTGTTGTATTGTTGACCAGCTGACTTTGATATTATACAATATAGGTTGTAAAATTATTGTTAAGAAGCAGGAGAACATTTTGAGATTATTAATTGTTGAGGATGAGAAACAAATATGTGATATGGTTGCAAAGAGTCTGTATGCTGCCGGTTATGAGGTGGATACCTGTTATGATGGGAAAGAGGCTCTTGAATGTATACTGTCGGAGAATTATGATCTGATAGTTTTGGATTTGAATCTGCCGGGGATGGATGGCATGGAGCTTCTTAAGGAGCTTAGAAAATACAATGATGAAACTAAGGTTTTGATATTATCTGCAAGAGGTCAGATTGCTGATAAGGTAGAGGGACTGGATGCAGGAGCAAATGATTACATGGAAAAACCATTCCATCTGCAGGAGCTTGAGGCACGTATCAGAAGCCTGACAAGAAGGAAATTTGTACAGAATGATATATGTCTTAAATGCGGAGAAATAAAGTTTGATACGATTAAACGCGAGGCATATGCAAAGGAAGAGCCGGTTCCACTGACAAGAAAAGAGAATGGTATTTTGGAATATTTACTTATCAATATAGGCAGACCGGTGAGTCAGGAGGAACTGATAGAGCATGTGTGGGATGCCACGGCAGACAGCTTTAGCGGAGCAATCAGGGTACATATGTCTTCACTTAGAAAAAAGCTTAAGGCGAAGCTGGGATATGATCCCATTCAGAACAAGGTAGGTGAAGGCTATAAAATACGGGAGGAGTCTGACAGATGAAAAGAATGTCGCTACAGTGGAGACTTACGTGCATTACTACATTGTGTATTGCTATTATATGTGGCTGCCTGACTATGTTTGTCTATAAAAATGGTGTGCATTACATCGATGCTCTGCAGGATGCGGTAGAGTCACAGGGGGATGAAAAAGGAAACAAATCAGATGAAATATATATCAGCATACCGGACGATAAGTGGGATGAGTTTGCGGATGAATTTTCGGTTCAGGTGTACAATAATAAGACCGACTATAAAAGAAACAGTCTGATAATCACGGTTTTGCTGGCGCTTTTGGGAGGTGTCGTCACTTATTTTATAAGCGGGCATGCACTCAGACCAATCAGGGTGTTTTCAGATAAAATTGAAGAGGTACAGGCTCAGAATCTGTCTGATTCAAGAATAGAGGAAAACAATGTTAAGGAACTGAACCAGCTGGGTATTTCTTATAATAAGATGCTTGAGCGTCTGTCGGAAGCATTTGAGATACAGAGACAGTTTACTGCAAATGCAGCACATGAGCTTCGTACTCCATTAGCGTTAATGCAGGTACAGCTTGATTTATATAATTCTGCCTCTCACCCTGGAAATGATGCAGACACTTTGCAGACCATAAAAATGGTTACGGAACAAACTGATAAATTAAACAGGATGGTAAAGACTCTTCTTGACATGAGTGAGCTTCAGACGGTGGGAAGGGATGATAAAATTATATTGGATGCTATTGTTGAAGAGGTTTTGGCAGACCTTGAGCCTCTTGCCGTGGAAAAGAATATAAAGCTGATTGGAAAATGTGAGGATGCCACTATGATAGGCAGTGATATCCTTATTTACAGGCTTGTATACAATCTGGTTGAGAATGCCATCAAATATAATCATCCGCTCGGACAGGTTACAGTAACCGCATATCAGAGAAACAAGCATGTTTATCTGTCTGTAGAAGATACGGGAAGCGGAATACCAAAGGAGCTTAGGGAGAGAGTGTTCGAGCCATTCTTCCGTGTGGATAAATCCAGAAGCCGGGAGCTGGGTGGCGTAGGGCTAGGTCTTGCTTTTGTCCGTGAAATCGTTAGAGTACATGATGGCAGTATTTGTATCAAATCAGGCAAGACTGGGGGAACGATTTTCGAGGTGACATTTGCACAGCATTCAATGTAGCGTTCCATTTTACACATTTGTCATCGCTTATGAGATCATAACCCGAATGAGACAATCGTAGGTAAAAGCATTAAATTCCGTTGACAACACATTCTTTATTTGATACTATTTATCAAGTAAATTCAATATTCCATGAGGGAGTAGTTAGCGCGAAAGTGTGGTTTGTCAACATTCTGATTATAGCAACTGTATAATCTGGCAAATCTTAAATAATGAGACTCATGTATATCGATGGACAGTTTTTGTATCATGCATAGCTGTCAGTTGATATACATGAGTTTTTCTTTTGTGCATTGATGCAAAAAAGGGAGGACATCATAATCGACAGTGAGCGGTGAGGGAACATGCATTACATCTAGGAGGAAATGAAAAATGATGCTGTTTTTTAAAGTGTTTTTTACAGAATTTATCGCAGAGATGGGTGATAAAACCCAGCTTATGCTGATTGCTCTCACTTCAAAATATAAGTTGAGAGATATTATACTAGGAACTGCGGCGGCGATTCTTGTTCTGAATGGTCTTGCGGTTCTGGCGGGCGGACTTGTCAGTGAATTTATTCCTGACTGGCTTATTAAGATGATTGCAGCACTTGCATTTCTGTATTTCGCCGCATCGACTCTTGCCGGTGATGATGACGAAGAAGAGGAGGAGGGCGGTAAATCAAAGATTCAGTTCGCACCCTTAGCTGTTTTTTGTACATTTTTTGTGGCAGAACTGGGAGATAAGACTCAGCTTACAGCCATCACGTTCGGAGCCAATGAAGGCATGAAATCATCCTTTGTTGTATGGATTGGATGCTCTCTGGGACTTTTTGCAGCGGATATTCTCGGAATGCTGGTTGGATATCTTTTAAAGAGCAAAACTCCCGATGGGCTGCTGAATACACTGGCATTTGTTATTTTTTCCATATTTGGTGCTTTCACACTTTATCAGGGACTGAACATGATGAACGCAAGAGTCTGTCCGATTCCGGTATGGTCGGTATGGATTGCTGCGGCTGTTATTTTTACTGCCTTATGTGCCTGGATCTATATAAAAAGAAAGAAGGAAAATAAATGCGATATTTAAAACCACATTATTATGATAAATTTGTCTGTACAGCAGGAGATTGTCCAGATAGCTGCTGTGCCGGATGGCAGATCATGATTGATGAAACCTCTCTGGAGCGATATGGAAATGAAAAGAGCGAGTTCGGAACGCGATTACGCAATTCTATTGACTGGGATGAAGAATGTTTTTACCAGAACAATCGGCGCTGTGCATTTTTAAATGAAGAAAATCTCTGCGATCTTTATAAAGCACTGGGACCAGATTCTCTTTGTGATACCTGCCGGATGTACCCGAGACATACGGAAGAATACGAGGGACTTCGGGAATTATCTCTTTCCCTGTCCTGTCCGGAGGCGGCTAGAATCATTCTTTCCTGTAAAGAACCGGTCCGTTTTCTGGAAGAAGAGGACGATTTGGAGGACGATTTTGAAGAATTCGATTTTATGATGTTTTCCCAGTTGGAAGATACAAGAGATGTTCTGTTTTCGATTTTACAGGATCGATCCCTTCCTCTGACACTCCGAATGTCGGCATCCGAACAGCTGACAGAACAATATCAGATCCGGGTGGAAGAGCAGAAGGAATATGAAATTGATGAACTTCTGCGAAACTGTGAAGCTCATCATCAGAGAAAAAAACTCCAGGAATTTGTATCAGAAAGTCTTGCTGAAAAAGGCATTGATGCAGCATCTCTCCATCAGTGGGCACGCCAGATAGAAGAATTGCAGGTACTACGCGGTCTGGAACGCCTGCGTCCGGAATGGGATGATGTGCTGGATGGTGCTGAAAAGTGGCTGTATCAGGGAAGTGAGGAAACCTATCATAAAATTTGCGAAGAATTTCATAAGGCATATGGAAGCTTAGGAAGTCACAAAGAAGAATGGGAAAATCTGGGCGAGCAGCTTTTAATGTTTTTTGTCTATACCTATTTTTGCGGGGCTGTCTACGACGATATGGTCTGTTCCAAGATGGAACTGGCATTGTTCTCTGTTCGCTGGATACAGGAATTTCTGATGGTCCGATGGCTGGAAAATGGAAAGAAACTTTCCATGAAGGATGTGGAAGAAATCTCCTGGAGATATGCCCGGGAAGTAGAACATTCCGATGATAACTTAAATGCACTGGAAGACTGGCTTTTTGAGCGGTATGCACCGGTTTAATCACCGAAAGAAGCATATTGCAAAAATGAATCATACGAACAAAAAAGCTCTATTCTATAAAATTGAGCGTACCGTATCTCCGGACGTCAACGAATAGCATAGAGCTTTTGAGTTAATTTTTGCCGCATAATGCTTCTGTCATTTTCATGGTAATAAGCAAAAGGTAAGCGTCAGTAAACCAAGAGGTTACCGCATAAGGCGCAGCAGACCGATTACTTTGCCAAGAATCTGTACTTTATCCACAATAATTGGATCCATGGTTGCATTCTCTGGCTGGAGACGATAGTGACCGTTCTCCTTGAAGAAACGCTTAACGGTAGCTGAATCATCAATGAGTGCAACCACGATCTCGCCATTCTCTGCGACACTGGTCTGTTCCACGATAACACGATCTCCGTCATAGATGCCCACATCGATCATACTATTGCCGCGGACCTTCAGCATAAAAGTTTCGCTGTTCGGAAGCAGTTCTGCCGGAATCGGGAAATAGTTCTCCACATTCTCATCAGCCAGAATCGGCGCACCGGCTGCTACAGTACCGATAAGTGGTACATTCACCAGTTCACGGCGGGACAGGTTAAAGGTGTCATCAACGATCTCGATGGCTCTCGGTTTCGTCGGATCCCGGTGAATATATCCGTTCTTCTCAAGCTGTTCCAGATGAGAGTGGACAGAAGAGGTAGACTTAAGCTGTACCTTTTCACAAATTTCACGTACCGTCGGCGGATAACCTTTCTTTAAAATGCACGCTTTAATAAATTCCAAGATCTCTTTCTGTTTATCTGTAATACGTCCCTGTGCCATATAGATTCCTCCTGTCGATGAAGTATATAAAATGTTTTTAATATCAGATATACAGTGATTCTGGCAGGATACAAGTCGAACGCCCACCTGATGGGACCAGCAGCTGAATCACTGAAAGGTTTGGCCTATAGTAAGCCCTTATTATATTATATATAGTAACATATGTTCGGGCAAAATGCAAACTATTGTTCGTCTTTATCAATGTTTTCTTTTTTAAGCTGTTCTCTTGCCTGCTCAAGCAGCACTTCCAGACGGGCATTTTCTTTGTCTGCCTGACGAAGGAGTTCCTGCATTTCCCGTTCTTTTTTGAATAGTGCGCGCTCCATCGTAAGCTCCGCCTGGGCTTTGCATTGCTGAATACCCATATCAGCATCCGCTTTTTGTTTTGATAATTCCTGGGTAAGTTCTGTGAGTTTCTGCTGTAGTTCTTTATTTTCAGTTTCAAGTGCCAGAATCCGCTCGGATGCATGCTGATAGGACTCTGACTTTATCTCCTGTTCCTTCTGAGAGTGAGAGAGAGCAAGTACAGTATCATGAAGCTCCTGTTTGCATTGCAAAAGCTCATTCTTAAGCATTTCTTCTGATTCTTTTGAATGTTCATTTTTCTTCAGCTGATTTTGTGCCTCTTCTAGTTTCTCCTTCAGCATCTGGTTGATCTGTTCCTGGTCAGCAGCACCTTTTCTGAGCGATTCTAGCTGTTCGGTGAGTGTCTGTTCCTGCTTGGTCAGCAAAGCGGACTCCGCATCCATTTTTTTCTTTTCTGCTTGAAGTTGTTCCACTTTTTTCTGTAACTCTGTGAGGCGCAGTTCTTTTCTCTGAAGTTCAGAAGAGAACTCCTCCCGTGCTCTGGCTTCTGCATTCTGGTTCAATTCCAAGCTATACAGATATGCGGAGGTGATGGACTTAACCATGGTTTCAAACTCCTCAATCTCGACACTTCTCCCCGGTATTGAGGATTTGGCTTGATTTAACTCAAACACCTGCATCACATGATCAAAGCCCTGGGCCTGGTTCATTCCTTTTTGTTCGCAAAATGCACGGAAAGCATCCGCTGTATCGGAATCGATTCGAAAGTTTGCCTGTTTAATTTCTCCCATATTCTATATTCTCCAATCTATTTTTTGTAACTGTTTATTTAATTCTTGCTGCGAGATGGTAACTGTTCATACTCATGTAGACAGTTACGCGATATAATACGCTGCTTATCAAACTGATTTCAAAGAAGTGCTTTGCAAAGATCATGCGCCAAGTCTTATAACGTTCGATTTAAACTGAAATTTCAAATTGCGTCATACTTTATTTTATGTATATAGATTATCATGAAACCACAAGGGCGTCAATCTGATTCTGTGGTATGTTATATATGTGTTATACATGATTATTGTTATACATAGATTATGATTTCAGTAGCAAAAATAGGAATGAAACTATCAACTATTCGTGAAAGGATGCTTTCGCGAATAGTTGATGCATAATTTGACGTAATTCCGCACAAAATAGAGAAGTGGTTCTTGTGCAAAAATCACATATTATTCAAGTTGTTCAAGAATATTATGGTATACATATTTCGAAATATATGGCATCTTGCATTTGGTATAAGATTGTTAAATGCAAAGTTGTATTCCGGTAATTTGATTTTATTCCTTTAGCTCCAGTTTCTCTTTGTAGCCGGATTCCGGTCCGTAGTATTGCTCCAGAAAAGTTATATACGCCTTGGCTGCTTTTGGGAGAGAAGAACTTTTCTGGTGGATATAAGCAGCTACAAAATCACCACAGCGGTCCGCTTCCGGTTTCATCCAGTCAGGAAGAGGGAAAGAGACGATGTTGTAGTTTTCTTCCTGCTCCCGTACCGGTATCATGCCGATACCGATATAATCAGAACGCTGAATCAGGTTATGAAGGGAGGCTCGGCTGTTGACATAGATTACCTGAGGAACCAGGTTCCAGTTGATAAGCTGAAGAGTCTCATCATTATAAAGGCTTTCTACCGCACGATTCCGCGTGTTTTCACTTGGATAAAGTACAAAATTATATTGATACAGTTTTTCCGGAGTCAGATTTTCCCTTTCATTTAAGATCGGGTGGCCGACCCGGCAGAAAAACTGGGTAGGAGAGCGGAAGAGTGGGTGAAATTCGAGATGACGAAGCATCAGGCGATCCTGAATCTCCGCTTCCTTATGGGCCGGATACATGATAAAACCAACATCAGCCCGGTTTGTATAAATATCCTCGATTACCTCTAAGCTGGTCATCTCACGATAAAAGAAACGGAAGGATGTATCTGACAAAGAATTTACCATACGGATAAAAGCATCATTAGCATGGGAACAGCTGGAAGAGGAGATACGCAGGCGATAGGAGTCAGAATATTCCTGAAAAGTAAGCTTGAAATGATTCGCATGTTCGATTAAGTCCCGACTCATATCAAGGAAGAGACGCCCTGATTCCGTCGGCACGATGCCGCTCTTGCCTCTGGTAAAAATAGTAAGTCCGTATTCCTTTTCGGTCTCACGAAGAATTTTACTAAGGTAAGGCTGGGTTACAAAGAGACGTTTCGCAGCCGCTGAAATAGAGCCGCAGTTGGAGATTTCGATGAGATATTCAATATTTTGTAAGTTCATATCTTTCTTCGGTTCCTTTCAATTCATGATGTAGGAATATAGGATATTTTCCCTATGATGTCATAACAAAACGGATATGGTTAAGCCAGAATTTATAGCATCCATAATCTTTTCGTTATAACGTGATGATAACTGTTTATTTGTCAAATCCCTTGCTATCGTTTAACATAGTCTATATCAAAACATCGGATATGTCAAACCAAAGAGGCATGGATCTGTGGTAACTATTCACAAATAGGAATTTTCTGAACTGAAAAGTGTGGCTAGCTTACCCACGTAGACATTCCGGGCTATATATAAGGAGGAATATTTAATGAGTACGCATCTGCAGTTAGCAAACAGTACAACGATGGCGGTTCTTTGCGGAATTACGATTCTGATCGTTCTTCTTCAGCCGATCATTTTCATGATTGTTGCATTTAGAAGGGGAAAAGAACTGAACATGACAACCACCGAGATGAAAGAGGCAGCGCGAAGCAGTGCTATTTTCTCCATCATCCCATCGTTACCGATTATCGTAAGTTATCTGCTTTTAGTACCGGCTCTTGGCCGTTACTTCCCATGGCTTCGTCTGAGCGTCGTTGGTTCTGCTGCTTATGAGACCATGGTGGCAAACATGGCAGCCGAGGCACTTGGCCTTGAATCCATCACGGTTCCGAACATTCCGGCGGACATTTTCATTTTTATCCTGTTCGTAGTTACCATCGGTATTCTTGGAGGAAACATTTTCAACGTTTTCTTCCTGAAAGCATATGATAAAAAGATTGAGTCTATCAAAAACAGCAACGCATCCCTTGTTCCGATCATCACAACCGCTATGTTCCTGGCTCTGTACGGAACCATGGCAGCACCACATTTTACGAACACTGCAAACATTCCGGCAATTGCAGCTATTCTGGTAGCTGGTTTTACCTCTATTTTCGTAAACAAATTTGCCGGACAGCATAAAAAGCTGAAAGAATTTGCTTTCCCGCTCAGCATGATCGTAGGTATGCTTGGTGCCTGTGTTGCGAATTTACTTATCTAGGAGGAGAACAAGATGAAAGAGAAAAGCTTTAATGATAAAATTCATTTACTTGGAAGAATCACTGTAATCTGTGCCCTGGTTGCATTCATGGGCGTTCCGTTCGGTCTTGCAGCTGCAAACGGAATTCCGGTTCATGTATCAGAAGTACTTAAAAATGCGGTTCCGCTTCTTTTAACTTTCAGCATCCAGGGAATCTGTGAGAACCTGTCCTTTATGCCTATCATCGGAAGCGGCGCCCTCTACATGGCCTGCGTAACCGGAAATGTAAGCAATATGAAGGTTCCGGCAGCTGTTAATGCAATGGAAGTAGCAGGATATACTGCAGGAAGCGAAAAAGGTGATATTGTATCCATGATTGCCGTATCTGCCTCCACCTTTGTAACAATCATCATCGTATTCCTGGGAATGATGTTTTTAGCACCGCTGTTTGCACCGATTTACAACAATGCATTTTTACAGCCAGCATTCCAGAACATGGTACCGGCCCTCATCGGCGCACTGTTATTCCCGTTTATTCTGAAGGCTCCGAAGCAGTCTATCGTTCCGATTCTGCTTCCGATCATTGCAATCCTTACAGTAGGACGTAAAGTATTTTCCTCCAATCAGAGCTACATCATGATCGGTGTGATTGTACTGTCCGTGCTTTATTCCCTGGCACTTCACAAAAAGGGAAAAATCAACGCGTAATAGAACGAAAGGATGCTATAGGCGGAAGATATGGATAAAAAAGAGTTTGTTTTAAAATCAGTCAACGATAAAAAGGATCTGCTCCTTAAAGTAAGCGATCAAATTTTCGACTACGCAGAAGTTGGATTTCGAGAATTCAAAACTGCGAAGCTCTTCGAAGAAGTTTTGAATCAGGAAGGATTTCAGGTGGAAATGGGTGTCGGCGGCATGCCAACTGCATTTAAAGCCACTTATGGAAGAGGAAAGCCGGTCATCGGCTTTCTGGCTGAGTATGATGCTCTTCCGTCTCTCTCCCAGGAGGGCGGTTGTACCACGAGAAAACCTGCTGCCGGAGCGAATCCGGATGGTCATGGCTGTGGTCATAACCTTCTGGGAACCGGTTCCATGGCAGCCGCATTCGCTGTAAAGGCTTATATCGAAGAGAATCCAGAAGCCGGAACCGTCGTATTATTTGGCTGTCCTAGCGAAGAGAAGGGTGACGGCAAGGCGATTATGGCACGGGAAGGCGTGTTTGACGGCGTAGACGCCGCCTTTACCTGGCATCCATTCGATGCAAATGAGATCTGGAGTGAATCCACCCTTGCAAATGTCAGCGTGTTCTTCAGCTTTAAGGGAGTAACCTCCCATGCTGCTGCAGCACCGGAACTGGGCCGTTCCGCCCTGGATGCAGCGGAACTCATGAGTGTCGGTGTCAACTACCTGCGTGAACACATCATCTCCGATGCAAGAGTACATTATGCATACCGCGATGTGGGCGGCATTGCACCGAACGTTGTACAGGGAAGCAGTACCGTACATTACTTTATCCGCGCTCCAAAATCAAGACAAGTAAAAGAGATTTATGAGCGTGTCATCAATGTAGCAAAAGGTGCAGCCCTTATGACCGGAACAGAGATGTCCTACGAGCTCTATGCAGGACTTTCTGATTACATCCCGAACCATGTACTTTCCGAGGTTCTTCATGAATCCATGGAAGAGCTTGGGGCCCCGGACTACGATGCGGATGATTTTGCTATGGCATCCAGATTCTTTCATGAGACAGCAACTCCGGAGGAATTAGATGGCAAACGCGACCTGCTCCGCCGTATGTTCGGTGCGGAACAGGCAAAAGAAGTAGAGGCACATCCGCTTCATACAGAGATCGCGCCTCTTGTGTGGAACGGAAAAGTCACATCCGGTTCTACCGATGTAGGTGACGCAAGTTATGTCATGCCAACCGCTATGTGCAAAATGGCAGGCACGACCCTTGGTACCGCACCGCATACCTGGCAGATGACTGCCCATGGCAATACCGCTATCGGTCATAAAGCCATGTTAAGAGCAGGACAGTCACTGGCATTAGCTGCCTTAAAGACCATGGAAAACCCGGAAATCCTTCAGAAAGCCCATGATGAATGGATGGCTGAGACAAACGGCGAATACGAATGCCCGATTCCACCGGAGGTAGGTCCGAGACTGGAAGGCTAACTATATCCAATATATAATGAATAAGAAGAACCAAATGGAGTTTCCCCCTCTGTTTGGTTCTTTTTTACAAAAGTTTTTACGAACAGATGTTTGCAAAATTCATCATATATCATTGACAAACATTTGTTCGTATCGTATAATGTAGCCATGCAGAACAAATGTTCCTGACATTTTTATAATATTCAAATCTCTTCTCATTCTTTAAGAACAGATTTGAATACAAAAAGACGATTCCAACAAAACACGAGAGGAGAAGATTGCAAATGTATACGTTGAAAAAAGGTGTTATGGTTTTAGCTGTTGTTTTCATCATGCTGCTTTCGGGCTTTTTTGGACGGAGTCTGATGTATGTGATGGCTGAGGAAGAAGCAGATACTAGACCGGAAAAGTACTATACCAGTATTCATCTGAAAGATGGAGATACGCTCTGGAGCATTGCTCAGACATATTGTGCAGATTCGGAGGAGTCAGTTGAAGAGTATGTACGGGAGCTGCGCCAGATGAACAGTCTTTCGGATGACCATATTGACGCAGGGCATTACCTGACTATTCGTTATTATAAATAAATCGTTACCGTTCACATACACGTACACACAACCGATAACAGAGGCAGAATCAAATTTATAGAATTTTCCATATTCCTGTCCGTAGTCTGTTCATTTAATCTATTTTCTGGTAGAATAAAGTTTAGCAAGCAGTCTATATCTGATTAAATGACAAGCGACAGATGAACAGGAGGAAATAAGGATATGAGTATTGTATATCACGAATCATCGAAGATATTTCATTTATATAACCAGACCATCAGCTATATCATGATGGTTCTTCCAAACGGACATATGGGACAGCTGTATTATGGGAAAAAGATTCGTGACAAGGAAGATTTCTCATACCTTCTTGAATTAGCTCCCAGAGACATGGCATCTTATCTCTATGAAAACGATCGCACCTTTTCACTTGGACATATTAAGCTGGAGTACGGTACTTACGGAAGCGGTGATTACCGGCATCCGGCAGTAGAGATTCTCCAGAATGATGGAAGTACCTATTCAGATTTTCAATTTACTGGATATCAGGTTACATCCGGAAAGCCAAAACTGCCAGGACTTCCTGCTACTTATACTGAACAGGACGGGGAAGCTGAAACTCTTATTATTACGTTAAAAGATACCCATACTAATCTGGAGCTGCATCTTTTATATACAATATTTGTCGAGGGCGGTGTCATTGCCCGAAGTGCTTCTATTTCCAATCAGGGAGACATTTCTGTACAGGTTCAGACCGCGATGAGTCTTTGCCTGGATCTTCCTGACCACGATTATGAGTGGATGCAGTTTTCTGGGGCATGGGCGAGAGAGCGCGCACTCCACACACGCAGGCTTGAGTATGGCATTCAGGCGATTGACAGCACCCGGGGACATTCTTCCCATGAGCAGAATCCGTTCATTATTTTAAAACGCCCTTCGGCTGACGAATTTCAGGGAGAAGCCATTGGCTGCAGCTTGATTTACAGCGGTAATTTTCTGGCTCAGGCAGAAGTGGAGTCACATGGAACCACCCGTCTTATGATAGGAATTAATCCGTTTGGCTTTAGCTGGGAGCTGAACCCTGGTGAAACCTTCCAGACTCCGGAGGCAGTGCTTGTTTACTCCTCTCAGGGACTTAACGACATGAGCCAGACTTTTCACCGGCTGTATCGGCGCCGACTGGCAAGGGGGTACTGGCGTGATCGCGAGCGCCCAATCCTGATCAATAACTGGGAGGCAACTTACTTCAATTTTACCGAAGAAAAACTTCTACAGCTGGCTTCCAGAGCGCAGAAATGCGGCATAGAGCTGTTTGTTTTAGATGACGGCTGGTTTGGTGCCAGAAGCAGCTCAAAAGCCGGACTGGGCGACTGGGAGGCAAACCGTGACCGTTTGCCAAACGGTCTTTCCGGACTGGCACAGAAGATAGAAGCGCTCGGTATGAAGTTTGGTCTCTGGATCGAACCGGAGATGGTAAATGCCGATTCCGATTTATTCCGCACGCATCCTGATTGGATCCTCCAGGTTCCAGGGCGAACGCCTTGTCACGGACGTTACCAGTATGTATTGGATTTTTCCCGGCAGGAGATCCTTGATTACATCTATGAAAAGATTGTATCGATTCTGGAAGGCGCCTCCATTTCCTATATTAAGTGGGATATGAACCGAAGTCTCAGTGATGTATGGAGCAGAGGAGTTTCCGCCAGACAGCAGGGAGAAGTATTTCACCGCTACATTCTGGGTGTTTATCAGATGTATGAGCAGCTGACAACACGCTTTCCGGACATTCTGTTCGAATCGTGCGCCAGCGGCGGAGCGCGTTTTGATGCAGGTATGCTGTATTATGCACCGCAGGGATGGATCAGTGATGATACAGATGCGATTGAACGCCTGCGGATTCAATACGGCACTTCCTATGGTTACCCGATCAGCTCGATGGGATCCCATGTATCTGCTTCTCCGAACCATCAGCTTCATCGTCAGACACCGCTTTGGACACGTGCCAATACCGCGTTCTTCGGAACGTTCGGCTATGAACTGGATCTGGCACAGCTCGGAGAAGATGAGCTATCTGAATTAAAAATTCAGACCGCCTTTATGAAACAGCACCGGTCCCTGATTCAGTATGGTACTTTTTACAGACTTTCCAGTCCGTTTGAAAACAATATCACTGCCTGGATGGCAGTCAGTGAAGACCGCACAGAAGCCCTGGTCGGCTGGTACCGGACACTGAATGTAGCCAATGGTCCGTTTACGCGGCTGTATTTACAGGGACTGGAAGAATCCGATCTTTACAATGTCACGGAATATACAGAAGGACATGAAAGTGCCGTAAGCACCCACTATGGTGACGAACTGATGAATTTAGGACTGATTACCAGTGACGCCTCTTCCGGACAGTATATGGATGGTAGAAGAGAGAGCTGCGACTTTGATTCTCGCCTGTTTTATGTACAAAAGCAGGCTGAATAATAAATAAGATAAAAGCATTAAAAAGGGATTCTCCCGAAGCTGGTTTTCAAAGAAGAATCCCTGTAACTGTTCAGTAGGTCTGCGCATTTACTGCGCGTGACTGTGAAGGTACTGAACAGTTACGAATCCCTTTTAATTTAAGTCCGGCGTTTCCCCGTATAATCCCGCTTCCGGCGTTCATTTACGATATGATTCAGAATCCCGCCACTGATAATAATAACGGCTGCCATCATCAGCACACGTTTCGCCCCTTCCTGCGGAAGTGTGCTCTTAGACGCAATCGACGTAGTATTGAATTGAAGGGTATATTCGATTTCATGAGGCGTTCCCATCGCCAGTGTATCCGCCCTGACTGTAAGTTCTTTTGTCAGATCCAAAACAGGGATCGTAAAATGAGAATTTGCGTCCTTGGCACTCTCATTCTCATATTTTCTATTATCTACCACCATGTAATCATAATTGGAACTGCTCCATGTGATGGATATGTATGCCGTTCCATCTGTCACCGTCAGAAGAGCAGGACTTTGGATCGAAGCCTTTCCGCTTCCTCCGGTCATCGTTACCTCGATGGCATATTCACCATCCTCCAGGGAAAGTAGCGTTCCAGCACCTGCCTGTGCCGTCAACGTCCACCGGCTGCTAAATAAGATACAAATGATTCCCAGAAGAATGAAACCTATTTTTTTCATAGACAGAAAACTCCTTCCCCTGTGTTTATAAATTCTTTTTCTTATACAGAAACCAGGACGCAGCAACCGAAAAACACGCCAGATACAGAAGCAGGATCCCAATCGTTGTATAAGAAAATGCCTCATGATTGGCGATGCTGCGAAGCGCCGCACTGGTCTGCGATAACGGCAGATATTCAATCACCTGGCGCAGACCATCCGGCATACTCCGGGCTGAAAAGAATGTATTGCACAGATATGCCATCGGCATAATCACGTAATTCGAAAAGCGCGGCACATCGGCATGGTTTTTGGCATAAAAAGATACCACAACTCCAATTGTGGAAAACACAGATCCGTTTAAAAACATTAGAAGAAACGACCAGCCGTTAAAACAGAGCCCCGTTCCGATCGGCAAAATCAGAAGAATAATCACGGCTCCCGCATATAATCCCCGGAGACTTCCGCCGATGATCTGTCCCGCGATGAACTGCCACAGCGGGGTAGGAGAGATGATGACCTGGTCAAATGCTTTTTCGTACAATCTCTGGACGTTTAAATTCTGGGCGATAGCATTGAAACTGCCGTTCATGGTCGTCAGGGCAACCACTCCCGGAATCAGAAAGTTCAGATACGATTGTCCGTGCGACATGGTCTGGATTCCAAGACCAAACACCAGAATATATAAAAGAGGGGCAATCATGGCAGCCAGCGTGATTTTATAAAAATCCCGCCGGAATTCTACCCATTTTTCCCATAACACAGTAAGAATACCCATTTTTACCGGCATTCCAGCTGCTGCCCGATTGTCTCCAGAAATACATCTTCCAATGTCGTACTGCGAAGCGCTGTTTCCTGTTCTGACGCGGACAAATACTGAATTGCCTCCTCCTTTCCATGAAAATAGTGTGATTTCAGCCCATCTGGTGAAGTCTCATCAACCGCATACCGCCCCAGCGTCTCTATCATATGCCCCGGAGCATCTGTTTCCTCCAGACGTCCACCGCACATAAAGCCGACACGGTCACAAAGCGTTTCTGCTTCCTCCATATAATGCGTTGTCAGAAGAATGGTAAGCTTTTGCTGATTCAGCTTTTTCAGAAGATTCCACATCTGACGGCGGGCAAATGCATCCATCCCTGCAGTCGGTTCATCCAGAAGAAGGATTTCCGGTTCCGTTAAAAGTGCCCGGCAGACCATCAGCTTCCGCTTCATGCCTCCGGAAAGCTTTCGGACGGTTCTCTTCCGATAATCGATCAACCCGCAGAATTCCAGCAATTCCTCTGATCGCTCCCGAATCTTTCTGAGCGGCATATAATAAAGACGTCCCTGATATTCCATAATCTCGTTCATTGTCATATCCTGACGCATCGAGTATTCCTGCGTAACGACACTGAGTTTTTGTTTCAGCTGATTTTTCTGACGGGTCAGCAGCTCTCCGTTGATCCAGATTTCACCCGAAGTCGGAAGCAGGAGAGTGGAGAGCATTCCGATGGTGGTCGTTTTTCCGGCACCATTCGGTCCCAAAAGCCCAAAGAACTCGCCTGTCTCAATTTTCAGGTTCAGATCCTCGACCGCCAGAAAATGATCGTATTTTTTTGTCAGATGCTTTAATTCAATCATGGTTCCCTTCCTTCACGACAATAATCGAATAATAACTTGCCCGTTCTGGAATTTCATCGATTTTATGATAAATATGCTCCTCTGGCATACCACAATTTTCGATCATGATACCTGTCATATGCTTTTCTTTCAGGGTCGCCTTGACAAGCGGCATCTTGGAAGCTGCTTTCATCAGAACCTTGGTACCTGGAAGTTCCAGCGCCGCCTCAATATCATAAGTGGACGGAATAATATGAAGCTGTTCTGAGCGGTCAACAAGACTGTCCTGAAGCTTGGCGCTGACCGCGCAGAAGGACGGAATGCCATTGATGATTTCAGTTGCATAACCATGTGCTTTTACAATTCGATGGATATAAATATAGGTACTGTAAATCGTCGGATCTCCGAGCGTGAGGCAGGCAACATCCTTCCCCTGTTCCAGCTGCTCTATAATCTGATCCGAGGCAGCCTGGTATGCTGCATTTAAAACAGCTTTATCTTTTGTCATCGGAGTAGTGAGGTTTAAGCATTCCTTTTCATCCAGATTTTCCACGATCCCGCTGGCAATTTTATAGGAAACTGCATTTTCCTTTCCATCCGCCGGTACCGCAATCACCGGGCACTTCTGAATCGTGTCAACTGCCAGATACGTCATGAGCCGCGGATCGCCCGGACCTACTCCTACACCATATAAGGTTCCTTTTATCATAAACATTTCCTTTCTGTGAAAACTGTGAGAAATTTAAGTGTTCAACTTTTAAAATTTTTGTACGATGCCTTTTTTGCTTTTTTAATAAAGTACGAAATTAGCCTTTTTCATCGAAAAATTTAAAAGTAAAAAATTTTGTACTTTATAGTTAGTGGTTAATAAATGGCTTAGATACAAGGATTATAGCATAAAGTACAAAAATTTCAAAATGTACTTTATCTTTATACAATCACAGAATTTACTCACCGGTTTGTAGATATAAAACACATGAGGCCGGTCACGGAAATGCCCGTGGTTGACCGCACATTTCAATTTTAGGAAATAGAGATGCCGATGACAGATGACACCTTCCTTTAATGACTGATTTTTCAAGAGAAACTATATATTGCGTATGACGTCCCATAAAAAACTCCTTTTTGATAAATGAATTTGGATAATTTATGGTAATGCACTTTGCGTTAGAAATCAACTTGTCGGCACACTAGTAAAGGTGTATAGAAAATAGATTAACAATGTGGTATAGTTTAATTAATAGTAAATGAGCCGTTTTTTGAAAATTGTTATTTGAGCAGGATCTATCAGAATAATATTGTGATTATGGTGCAGGATCATTCTACATAATTTGGGAATCTGAAGATAATGTAGTCGAAGAGATGAGTGGTGGGAACAACCGCTTAGGTACGAATGACAAAGAGATAGAGGAAAATATGAAGAAGAGGAAAATTGTAACTTTATCTGTTGTAATAATTGTTATTGCATTACTGCTTGAAGCGAGTATTCTGAAATATGTCAATGACAGAAATGCATATGGAACATCGAAAGTACTTGTTGATCGTGTGATTACTGTGCTTAATAAAAATGATAAGAGCAAGAACGAACTTATTAAATCGTTAAAGGATGATTATATTATAAGGGCTAAAGCAGTGTCGTATATTATTGATGCCAATCCTGAGATAGAATGTGATGTTGATGAATTGCAGAAAATAGCGAAATTAATGGCGATTGATGAAATACATTTGTTTGATGAGCACGGGTATATTTATAGTGGTTCGGTGCCAAAGTATTTTGGTTATAATTTTTATTCTGGCGAGCAGATGGGATATTTTAAGCCAATGCTTGAAAATAAATCGTTGACAATGTGTCAGGATGTTACCCCTAATACTTCGGAAGCCAAGGAAATGATGTATGCGATCACTTGGAATGAGGATGGAACGAAGATGATTCAGGTGGGCATTGAGCCCAAAAGACTTCTCGATGAGATAAAGCAGAATACCATTTCTAATGTAGTATCGGGAATGCCAGTATATAAAGGGATGGGAATTGTTGCGGCAGATGTAGATACACAGACTATCGAGGGTGCTACAGACAGGAGTGAAATAGGAAAAAAACTTGAGGAAATAGGAATACCATCGGATCGTGTCAATAGTGATGGTGTAACTGTACTACATATCAAAGTGGATGGAAGCCATTGCAGATGTATAATTCGTCAGGATGATAAATATATTGTTGCTGTAACGGTGGAGGATTCATTTTATTTGCAAGGCAGTATTATTGCTATTTGTATAGTTGGTGCCTATATGGTATTAGCATCGTGTTGTATAACATATACATTTTCCAAAATTGCAAAAGAAAAATTGGAAAAAGAAAAGCTGATATACACATCAAATACAGATGAGCTTACCAGATGTCTTAATAGACATGCATATGAGAATGATATAAACAAGCTTAAGATTTGTGATGAGTGGGTGTACATTTCTATAGATTTAAATGGGCTGAAGCGAGTAAATGATACCTATGGTCATGTGGCAGGTGATGAGCTTATACGTGCAGCGGCTGATTGTATGAAAAATAGTTTTAATGAATATGGAAAGATTTATAGGATCGGTGGAGATGAGTTTGCTGTTATCATTACAGAGGATATAAACGAGTTTGAAAATATGATACATAGATTTAAATCCAACATAACTAACTGGCACGGTGAGTTTGTGGATTCAATGACTGTTTCATATGGATGGGTTTTCAGTACAGAGGGAAATTGGGACAGCATATACGAAATCTCCAAAGCTGCAGATGAGAGAATGTATGAGAGTAAGGAACGTTTTTATAACGAAAGTGGTGTCAATAGAAGATAGAATGGTTGAGCTTGTATGAAGATGTGGCATAGTGTTTGGAACGGTAATCAGGTGATAATACAAAAAATCACGGGGAACACATGGAAATTTAATTTTTATCCTCAAGTCCAGCTAATCCCTGAATAGTAACTGAGAGGTCATTGTATAGTATGAAGTTATATTCTATATATAGACAGAAAAATTTTATGGATGTATACTATAGTTCTATTTACTAAAAAGCAAAAGCAGGAGGAAATAATACTGTGCGCGATGTACTGCGGGAAGAAAAGAAATTTCTGCTGAATCAGGCAGAAGCTTTAAAACTCCGGAATTATCTGTCAAATGTGGTTCATACCGATTTACATAATGGATCCGATGGTTACCAGGTACGTTCTTTGTACTTTGATTCTTTGTCAAATCGGGATTTTCAGGAAAAAGAAGATGGTCTGGAGTTAAGAAGGAAGTTTCGTTTGCGGGTATATAGTCCTGATGCGGATTTTGCACTGTTTGAAATGAAGCAGAAGCAGGGACCATATCAGCGAAAGCGGTCATTAAGATTATCCAGAAAGGAAGCGCAGGCTCTCATTGAGGGTGATTATTCTGTACTTTTAAACAGTGGCAGTGAGTTTGGACAGGAATGTTATTCAATTATGGAAATGTGGGCATACCGTCCTAAAACAGTTGTAGAATATGACAGATTTGCATTTATCGCGCCAGAAAACTCTATTCGAATAACCTTTGATTCCGGAATACGGGCTAATGAAGTGAATTTTAATGTGTTTGATAGAAATCTGGTGTTAAACAGTGTAATGTCGCCTTTTGCTGTAGTGCTGGAAGTAAAATACAATGGCTTTTTGTTAAGCTATATCAAGCATATGCTTCTGCCCGTTCAGAAAAGCGAGCTTTCCGTGAGCAAATATTGTATGGCAAGACAAGTTGGCTGTAACTACAGGTTTTAGGAGGAAAGGAAATGAAAGAGACGATTTATAACCTGCTTGCCCAACAGGGGGATATGACCTGGCAGCAAATTATAATGCATATTCTGGTAAGTGCTGTTATTGGTCTGTTTATTTTTATTTCATATGTGATTTCACATAAGGGAACGATTTACAGCAAAAAATTTGGAGTAACACTGATCGTTCTGACGGTTATGACAGGAACAGTTATGACTGTCATAGGAAACAATATTGCATTGTCGCTTGGTATGGTCGGTGCATTATCTATTGTGCGTTTTCGAACTGCAATAAAAGATTCCAGAGATACTGTATATATTTTCTGGACGATTATTGTGGGAATATGCTGTGGAGTTGGAGATTATCTGGTTGCTGCAGTAGGCAGTTCTGCTATTTTTCTTATTTTTCTTATCATGGGAGCGATTCGCAGTGATAACCGTATGCTTTTGATCATCCGTGCAAAAAGAAGCCGCTGTGAAAATATAGAATCCCAGGTCTTTCGTTATTTTGGGACTGGTGTCGTTCTTCGGGTAAAAAATACGACAGAGGAAAATGCTGAGTACATTTATGAATTATCCAGAAAAATACTGGAGAAAGTTCAGAAACAGTATCCGGCTTTAACAGATGATTTCTATAACCTTGGACAAATCGAAAGTGTTAATATTGTAGCTCAAAGCGATGAGATTTATAACTGATATGAAATATAAAATAATAGGATTTATATGCTGCTTTGCGGTTATCCTGATTGCCGTTTTTGCGCCATTGTCTTATAAGGACTACCGAAAAACAGAGAGAATTCATCAGCATGAACAGGAAATTCCCCAGGAACCATGTACGGATCCTGCGGATGGCGGTCTGTGTACATATCTTCCGATTGTCAAAATTGATACAGATGGGATGGAAATCCCGGGAAGACCCATTAAGGATGATGGAAACAACCGCATTTATACACGCGCTACGGATGGGGAAACTACAATTGCTGCTCAGATGGATATAATTGGGAATGACAGCAAAGAGTACCATCATGCAAATGAAACGGCAGATGTATCTTCTGAAATCCGTATACGAATGAGAGGTAATTCCTCAAGAACGTTTGATAAGCCAAGCTATGCCATCAGACTTGTAGATAAAAAAGGGGAAAACAATCCGCTTTCCATTATGGGAATGGATGCGCACCATGAATGGGTATTATACGGTCCCTGGCTCGATAAAACAGCCATACGAAATTATATGTTTTACAATCTTGCCGGAGAAATGATGTCTTATGCGCCAAATGTAAGATTCTGCGAAGTAATTCTTAATGATGAATATGAAGGTCTATATGTAATGACTGAAATGATAACCGGCGGAAAAGATGGCGCCAGGCTGGGACTTCGTGTAAATGCCAAGCGCAGCGCATTTTCCGGATACCTGCTTCGCCTGGATCATCAGCATGCGGGCGAAGAAGCTTTAAACAGCTTTACAACGTATACCTACAAAACCCCCTTCCTGCTGCAGATAGAATATCCCGGAAGCAGGAACAGGGATGCCAGACTGACAGAAGAAATCCGGCAGGATTTTTCAAATTTTGAAAAAACTCTGTATTCATATGATTATGACAGGGAAAAACATGGCTACACTTCTATGATAGATGTAGACAGCTTTGTAGATTACTTTATAATCAATGAGCTTTCCAGTAATGCAGATGCCGGAAACTATTCCACTTATATTTATAAGGGAACCGATAATCTGTATCGTATGTGTGTATGGGATTTTAATAATGCCTGCAATAACTATTTCGAGGAGGAACTTCCTTATACAGGATTTTTCCTGAACAACCGATTATGGTTTGAAATGCTTATCAAAGATGAGGATTTTACTGAACGGATCATCCAGCGATATCATTCCTTGCGAAAAGGTCTGTTAAGTGAGGAATCACTTTATCGTTATATCGATGAAACCCTTGATTTTATCGCACCAGCTCTTGCAAGAAACGATGCACGATGGGGAAGTGTGGAACAGCAGGCAAAGGGACTTCTGGTTCCGGTATCGAGAAATCTTGACAGCAGATCTGCCGCTGAAGGACAGTTAAAAGGTTACTTGCGAAACAGAGGAAAATGGCTGGATGAAAACATTGAGACTCTGCGTCAGTATTCAGCATCCTCCCGTGTAAAGCAGTATAATGAGGTTAATGATTAAAATATGAAACGATTTATTATCAGTATATCTGCCATCATTCTGCTTGTATTTATTGGATTTATAGCTGTGTTTTATGGCGGATTTTATGTAGACTCAGGCCGGGACAATCATGTAAACACATTTGTCCGGACTGAGAATAAAGAGATCCTTATAAAGGACAAAGATAAGTGGAAACCATTTGAAGTCAGAGGAATTGACATGGGAAGCGGTATTCCAGGTGAATGGTCTACCGATTATGCGATCACCAAAGAAACCTATCTGCGCTGGTTTCAGCTGATCCAGGAAGCAGGAGCAAATACGCTGAGAGTCTATTCTGTCCAGAATCCGTCTTTTTATAAAGCGTTCTATGAATACAATTCCCAACATGAGGAGCCGTTATATTTACTTCAGGGAATCTGGGTAAATGATTATATACAGAACTCCCGAGTGGATGCATATGCCGACTCCTTTGCAGGAAAGCTTCTGGATAATTGCCTGGTCACTGTAGATGTGATCCATGGAAAACGACTGATCATCAATAATGATGCAGATACAAGTACAGGACTTTATTTACACGATGTCTCGAAATGGGTGCTGGGATATATTATCGGAAATGGATGGGAAGATACAACCGTTGCATATACAGATGAGAAATATCCGGATATGGAACCGTATAAAGGAACCTATCTTACTGCTTCAAAAGATGCCTCTGCCTTTGAATCCCTGCTTGCAGAAACAGGTGACAGGATGCTGTACTATGAATCAACAAGATATGATGAGCAGCGTCTGATCTCCTTTTCCAGTGGAAATGCAACAGATCCCTTTGATTATCCTAAAGAGATTGCAGAATATTTCCGAAAATGTGCCCGGATCGACGCAGAACATATAACTGCAACTGATAAATTTATATCAGGTCAGTTTGCCAGCTACAGTGCATCTCCATATGATCAGGATTACCTTTCCTGTATGGAATACACAACATGGAACAGTTTGTCTGATAAAAAGATTGACTTTAGTGACTGTATCACTCCTGACGGAAAACGGAATACTTATCGGGCATATTTAAGACTTTTAAACGAACACCATACAATGCCGGTTTTGGCTGTTGAATTTGGTGCAGCCACAGGACGAGGTGAGATTCAGGAGAATCAGGTGACCAGCAGAGGACTTGGATACTATTCTGAAAAAGAACAGGGAAAGATTCTGGTAGATTGTTATGAAGACATTATGGCTGCCGGACTTTCCGGAGGCTGTGTCTATTCCTGGCAGGATGAATGGTTCAAGCATACCTGGAATACCATGTATGCTGTAGATTTAAGCCGTAATATTTACTGGGAAGATGCTCAGACAAATGACCAGCATTTTGGCTTGCTGGCATTTGACTGTGGGGAAAAAGAAAGTGTTTGTTACGTGGACGGGGATACTTCCGAATGGACGGATAAAGATATGGTGATCCAATATGAAGACGGCTCTTTCATCAGTGTGAAGTATGATGCCTCCGATGTTTATTTATATCTCCATAAAAAGGGCTTTGATCTGGAAAATGACACGCTGTATGTTCCGGTTGATACGACCCCTAAAACAGGCAGTACCCGTATGGAAAATTGTACAGCAGAATTTGAAAGACCTACAGATTTTGTACTGATCTTAAATGGAAAAGATAATACTCGTCTGTTGGTTCAGGATCGTTATAATCCCATTCATGCCAATTATGAGGAAGATATTACAGGAGAAGATTCTTATATTGATCCACCGGCTCGGGATAGCGCTGTATTCGAAAACATCTGCATGGTATTACGGGATGTTATTGGTCAGTATCAGGATGCTGCCACACCGTTAAGAACTTTTGAAAGTGGAAAGCTGTATTATGGTAATGGAAATCCATCTGCATCTGATTATGATTCCAGAGCAGATTTTATCTGTAACGGAGATGATGTGGAAATTAGAATCCCATGGCAGCTGCTGAATTTTTCTGATCCGTCCCGAATGCAGATTCATGATGATTATTATGACGGAAATTATGGCATAGAAGCAGTGGGGATCAAAGAGATGTTTATAGGTCTTGGCAGAGAAGGAAATACAATCGAGATGGGACGACTTAAACTGAAAGGATGGGAAAATACAGTATCTTACCATGAAAGATTAAAAGAAGCATACCAGGTTCTGAAGACATACTGGACAGGAAAGGGACACGAATGATAGCACAATTTGTGATTGTTTTTTATTTTATTGTCTGTGTGGGGATTATTCTGTTTAACTGCTTCACAGAGATAATTTCAAGATATCGTTCCTGTGTTCTGAAAAGGAGGGAACAACGATATTGCGAAGAATACAGACAGCTGTTTTTAGATAATATAACGGAAAATAAAAAGCAGGAAAAAAGGCTGGTTAAAGAGCTCCAGTCAACCAGTAGACTTCTGACGTTCAGTGAAGCATTATATAAAGTTGAAAACAGTATGCCGGAACAATTCCAGCAGGGAATCGCATCTGTAAGTCGGCTGATGGAAGAACTGATCCCGGTTTATAAAAGAAAATCGGATATGGAAAAGGCCTGCTTGGCTTATGTATTTGCCATATTTCATATGACGAAATTCCAGGCTAAGGAAATTGTTTTCCCATTTCTTTTTGACCTGCTTGGAAATAAAAGTCTCTATTGCAGAGAGAATGCTTTGCGGGCGTTATACAGTTCAGAAGATATACACGCAGTTATGCAGGCATTGGAATTCCTGAATGCAAATGAACAGCTGCTTCCGCATAAAAAAATACTTGCAGATGGACTTCTTTCCTTCGATAAAAAAGAAGAACTGATACCACTCCTTTGGGAAAAATTGAGTGAATTTCATCCAAGGATGCAGGTAAACCTGTTGGATTATATTCGATATGCATCGTCAAACTGGAAGGATGAAATGCTGTCTATGTTGGAAACAAGCCAGGATATGGAAATTCAGATCGCATGTGTCCGCTATTTTGGCAGATATCAGGATGAAAGAAGTGTTTCTTTTTTGCTTCATCACGCCAAAGAAGAAAAGGAAGGGAGCTGGGAATTGCAGAATGCCTGTATTTCCGCTCTTGCTATGTATCCCGGACCGCAGACACTGGAAATTTTGAAAAAAGAGATTTCCAGTAAAAACTGGTATGTCCGGCATAATGCTGCAAAAAGCCTTGCAGTTCTGAATACAGATAGGGACGCATTAGCTGATATTTTACAGGGAAATGACCGCTATGCAAAAGAAATGTTAGAGTACCAGTTGGATGCAGCAAAAGCACAAAGGAGGGCGGGTTTATGACCGATGCATTTCGTTTTTTTCTGGAATGTGTCAATCTGTTTTTTATTATATATCTGATTGGATATTCCAGCTTTTTGTTTTTGTCGGTTGTAGCAGGAGCAATTGAACTGTACAAATCATACCGCCTTGAACAGCTGCACAATAAACTGTGGCAAAGCTATTACATACCGGTTTCCATTCTTGTTCCAGCTTATAACGAGGAGGTCACGGTGAAGGACACAGTTACTTCACTTCTCAACCTGGATTATAAACTATATGAAATTATAGTGATAGATGATGGTTCTAAAGACAAAACATCTCAGGTCCTGATTGATGCATTTCATATGGAGCGAGTGGCGCGCCCGATCCGTCATCTAATCCAATGTCAGCCCGAGGAAGATGTTTATGAATGCCCGAACCAGAAAGTACCCATTACTTTGATCCGCAAGAAGAACGGCGGAAAAGCAGACAGCCTAAATGCCGGAATCAATGCAGCCAGGTATCCTTGGTTTATCTGCATGGATGCGGACTCTATTTTACAGCATGATTCGCTGGAGAAAATCGTTCGTCCGGTTCTGGAGGACGAAAATGTAATAGCCGTTGGTGGAAGTGTCCGTCCAGCCAATGGTGTTGTCATAAAAAAAGGTCATGTGATAAAATATAGGCTGCCTAGAAATATAATAGCAAGAATGCAATCCCTGGAATATGACCGTTCTTTTCTGGCAGCACGTATCCTGTTGGATAAAATCAATGCAAACATGATCATATCCGGAGCTTTTGGATTATTTGAGAAAAAAACAGTGATTGCCGTAGGCGGATATGACAGCAGTACAATGGGCGAGGATATGGAACTGGTAGTCAGACTTCATGAATTCAGCCGCATGAATCGTAAGCCATATAAGATTGATTTTTCACAGGATGCCATCTGCTGGTCGCAAACACCGGAAAAATTAAGTGAATTGGGCAAGCAGCGGAAAAGATGGCAGAGGGGATTGTTCCAGTGTATGTGGGGACACCGTAAAATGCTGGCAAACCCACGGTACGGAGCTGTAGGACTTTTATCCTATATTTATTTTCTGTTTTACGAATTATTGTCACCATTTATTGAACTTTTTGGTATACTTACAATGGTTTTATCTGTGATGATGGATATGCTGAATGTGAAATTTATGCTGGCATTTCTTGCCTGCTATGCCCTGTATGGTATTTTACTCACATTAACTGCATATTTTTCAAGAATCTATACCATTGACCAGAGGCTTTCTTTTCGAGAACTGATCCTTGCTATTACTGCTTGTTTTTTTGAAACAACTTTTCTCCGCTTTTATTTGGCATTTGTCCGTGTGACTGCATTTGTGGGATACAAGAAGAACAAACTGAACTGGGGTAAACTGGAAAGAAAGAAAATGAACGGAATATAATTTTATTACTATGTCAATTTAGATTGATCGAAACGACGGGAGGAATTGCGTCCTATGTCACATTATTTAAATAATCCATGTTACATAAAGAAGAACAGAAAAAGAGAAGAAGAATAGAGGAATAAAAGAAGAGAAAAAGGAATGATGCAGACATGTTGAGCGCAGGCTCAATGTGGCTGCATTTTTTTCTTGTTTTTTTATAAAATCCTATTGACAAAATGATTCAGAAGCACTAATATGATATCATAACATTATATAATGATATATAATCAATCGATTGAAGAGGAATTCGACTAAAGGAACTGAGGAAATGATGGTAATATGGATTGGGGACAATGTATGTGATAAGTACATCCATTTAAAAACCATGTTTCCTGGGGGGCAGGCGCTGAATTTTGCAGCGTATGCCGGAATGCTTGGAGCAGATGCCGCATATTATTTTAATCCGTTTGAATATGATAAGAAAAATGTACGGAATTTAAAAATGTATATGCAGTGACGAAGATAAACAGAGGGAGGAGCAGCTATGCGGTTTGCAGCGGTAGGATTCACCTGCATTGATGTATACAAAAACTTAAATATCAGTTACCCGACAGGCAATGGAATCGATCTAATGTTTAATCTGATGGATTTGGTTCCCGAGCTTGTGCCGTCCGTGGTGACGGCGATTGGAGATGATGCCTATGGACAGTCTATGCTGGAAGCGTGTCAGAAAAGGAAGGTAGATACCGGACATGTTACCATTGTTCCCGGGGGACAGACGGCAGTGATAGAGATGCTGTTAAATGGCAGAGACCGGGTGCATCACAGGGCGGAAAAAGGAGTCATGATTCCATATCAGCCAACGGGAGAGGATATGGATTTTATCCGGACACAGGATTACATTCATACCGATCTTTCGTGGAATGTGACAGGATTGCTGAAGGACATGAGAAGCAAGGGAACGAAGATCTATTTTGATTTTTCCAAGCGGTATCGGCATGAGGATGTTCCGACCATTCTAAAAAATATCAATTATGGTATTTTTTCATTTGAAGAGGAGACCGAGGAGGTAAGAGAGCTTTTGCGGATGGGCTGTTCCATGGGAGCCGAGGTGCTGCTTGCCACGTTTGGGGAAGGAGGCTCTCTGGCTTTTGACGGAACAGAGTTTTATCGACAGCCGTGCATACCGGCACCGAAGCTGGTGAATACCGTAGGCGCGGGAGATTCCTATGGCGCCGGCTTTATGAGCGGAGTTCTTCGGGGCAGGAGCATACCGGAATGTATGCTTTCCGGCGCGAAAAAGGCTGCTGAGATTGTTAGTATATTTGAACCTTATCATGTGTAAAAGAAGCTTTGGAGAGAAAGGAGTTGTCGTTTCGTGATTATTGATGTACATGTACACCCGGTGTTATTTGGTCCGATCTGTACAGATTCGGACAGGGTGAATTTCAGAAAGAAGGCGTTTGGCCTGTACAAATCATCTCCTGTGCCCATGGAGCAGGTCATGGCTGTGATGGATCATGCCGGAGTGGATCGGGCGGTAATTCTTGCGGAAGATTATTCTGCATCGATGGGACAGCCGATTGTGTCAAACGAAGAAGTAAAGAGGATCGTAGAATTGTTTCCGGAACGCTTTATCGGCTTTGCCAGTGTCGATCCGCGAGAGGAATGTGCGGCAGAAAAACTGAAGGACGCGTTTGAAAAGCTGAATTTGATGGGTCTGAAGCTGAATTTATCCCATTTAAATATGTATCCGGATGACAGACGGTTAAAACCGTTATTAGATCTGTGCACAAAGTATGACAAGCCGGTGCTGTTTCACAGCGGCTTCAGCTGGGAACCGGATTCCCCGTCAAAATATACACGTCCGATTTTGTTTGAAGATATCGCCGTGGAATATCCGACGCTTCGGTTCTGCCTGTCGCATCTGGGATGGCCCTGGGTGGATGAGCTGTGCATGCTGTTGTTAAAGTATCCCAATGTTTATACAGATACGGCGACGGTATTTATGGACAGCCCCAAAAACTATTATGAACAGATTTTCTTGAAAAATATGGCTCCGGGATGGCTGCAGAATAATCTGATGGATAAGGTGATGTATGGATCCAACCTCCCCAGATTTCGCCAGGTCAGAACAAAGGACGGTCTGGAAAAACTGAATCTTCGTCCGGATGTGCTGAAAAAAATCCTGGGAGAGAATGCGGAAGTGTTTCTGGGAATGAAAGGAAGAGGCTATGATTATTAAATCTTATACGCATGAAATTGCCAGCAGACAGGAATTTGAAATGGTAAAAATCACAGATCAGGTGCAAAAGGACGTGGCTGCCAGCGGAATCACAGCAGGAGTTGTTTTTGTCATATCCATGCACACGACTACGGCGATTATGATAAATGAAAGCCTTCCCTGTGTGGAAAAGGACATTGAACTGACGCTGGAACGGTTGATACCAACAGACGGAGATTACGTGCATACCCATATGCTCCCAAGCTATGGAACCTGCAGCGGAAATGCCCCGGGACATTTGAAGTCAATGCTTTGCGGAAATCATTGTGTGCTTCCGGTAATGGATGGAAAAGTAGCGGGCGGAAGTGCCCAGGATATTTATTTTGTGGAGTTCGATGGACTGAAGATAAGAAAATATACGGTTCAGATCATGGGAGAATAACCTGATTTTTCCTGTAACAGAGAATAGCGCCCTGCTTTGCCAAAGTGAGGCGCTATTCTTCTGCATCGAATTCGATGCCAGTGTGTGCACACGATTATAAGTGCTCACCAAAGCAATGTATTCTTTATCAAAAACGAAACATGGATGCTTGTACTTTCTGTAAAGGTTTGCGAAGAAAGGAACGGCATTATATTTGACTAAGAGAAGGTCACGTTACCCCCCTCAAAATGGGTAAAGTGACCTTTTTATATTATCTTTTATTTAAGGGGAATCATGTATTAGAAGCAACTTGTGATAAGAAAACTAGGAATGTAACATTTTTAATCCTCTTTTTAAATAAATTGGATTCTTATAATATTATGGTTTTCAGAACTTATTTCTTATCTTTTGGTATTCTCTAGGTGAATATCCTTTTAGCTTATGGAAGAGTCGGCTGAAATAAAGCTGGTTATCATACCCGACAATCTTAGAAATCTCATTGATGGAATAAGTTGTTGTTTCAAGTAAAATCTGAGCATTGGTGATTCGGATTCCTACAATAAATTGCATTGGTGTGGAACCAGTGAATTTTTTGAAATTTCGGATAAACCAGCTGACACTCATCCCTCGTGAGGCAGCATAATCGTCAATATTAATATTCTGATGGTAGTTTTCACTGAAAAAGGTAACAGCGATATCCATCTCATGAAATTCCGTATGAGTGGTATTTTCCGGGATGTGTACATTTTAAAACGTCCGGAGCAGGCAATCAGCGATTACCATATAAAAACAAAAATTGAGGATATGATTGCAAAAGTAGAACTTGACATGAAGTTTTACTTCCCAGTAAATGTAAAGATTTCGATAGAAATTTCAATCAATATCTTAATGATGCAAGGTTAAACTACGCATGTTATCGTCTGGAAAATACAAGGGATTCTATTACAAATATTTGTCTGGATAGTGGATTTGAAAGTCAAAGAACGTTTAACCGAACATTTAAAGAAAGATACAAAATATCGCCGAGTGACTATCGGAGTAAATGCGTGAAAGATATGTTGTTATAAACGGTTCTATTAATGGAAAAGAGCTTTCTGTATCCACAAAGGAAAATCCGGAACGGAAGTTTCAGACGGAAACCCATACCGTTATAGGAAAAGCAGCCGGAGACTTCCAGAACCAACAGAAGATCCAGAAAAATGATCGTGAACAGAAGCTGGCAGGAATCTACTACAACCGAGGAAGAAATGCAGGCTGTAAACCGGAACATCAATGAGCAGAAAACGCAGACCATCGAGACGCTGCGGCAAACCATTAAGGAATGGGACATTTCATGAAGAATTGGAGAAACTGTTTCCAGAATTAAAATAGACACATATAATTGAACCGGCCTTTCATACATTGAGAGGGTATTCTTAATCAAAACATAAGGGAAATCCGTATAGAAATCAATGAAGATACAAAGGAAACAATGCAGGAGAAGATTAAACGGATGCCGGTTACAGAAGCAAGCCGAATGGCAGTGTACTAAAATTTGGTGGATGTAACTGAAGAAAAAATATGATATAATGTGAGTAACAAGTCGGGATTTATAAAGGAGAATATTGATGAAACTATTTTTATGTTCGCACTTTTCAAGTGTAGGAAGTCTGATAAAGGAAGAAATTGAAAATAAGAAAGTCGCATTTATTCCAACAGCTTCACTGCGTGAAGGCTACACCGGTTATGTCGGCTCGGCTCGAAAATTATTCAAAAAGTTGGGAGCAATCGTAACTGAAATTGATATTTCAACGGAGGCTTATTCAACGATACAGTCTGTTTTTGAAGAAGCAGATGTGATATATTTTACCGGCGGAAATTCTTTCTTTCTTATGGACCAGCTCCGTAAAACGGGAACTGATGGACTGCTGAAAAAGGAATTGGCAAATGGAAAATTGATGATCGGCGAGTCGGCAGGCGCAATTATATGCGCTCCAAGCATCCAATATATCGAGCAAATGGATGAAAAGCCGGAGGACTACTCACAAGAAGATGATGCAGGGATTGATTTGATTGATTTCTATGTTCTTCCGCATTATCTTACAGCACCATTTAAGAAAGTTACCGAGAAAATAATGACTGAGTTTTCGGATTTGAATCTATGCCCAATTAACAACCGTCAGGGAATTGTAATTGATGGTGAAGATTCAAAGGTTATTTGCAAAGACTAATTTGAAAATTCCAGTTTGCCGATGCTAAAAGGTTAAAACAGAATATCGCGGAGACGATGGACTATACGATTTATTAAAATATATTATCTATGCGAGTTTCTACATAATTGTGATTAAAACGGGTATGGATTTCTATGGGTATAAGCGCTTTCCGAAACTATACGAATCGTATTCTGCACCGTGGTATACAGAAGCATTACTGTATATCGCTGCCTCGCTTTTCGTGATTGTCGTATGTTTTGTGCTCAGAGTAATCATTGGACGAAAGATGAAGAAGAGGTGAGCTATATGTTTATGCTGTTTGAGTTTATGTTTCCGATTATCTTCGTAATGGTTTTTGGCATGATCATCTTCCAGTTTGTGACAGGAATCGGAACATGGCATAAAAACAATCAGTCACCGCGTTTGTCGGTGAGTGCAACCATCATCGCAAAGCGTGAAAATATCACACATCATAGCCATGCAAATGCGGGTGACCTGTCTGGAACTCATGGCTACCATTCGACTTCAAGTACCAGCTACTATGTCACGTTTCAGGTAGAGAGCGGTGACCGGATGGAACTGTCGGTTTCTGGCAGAGAATATGGAATGCTGGCGGAAGGCGACATTGGGAAACTTACGTTTCAGGGAACGAGATATCTGTCATTTGAGCGCGTGTGATTCTGGAGGTGATAGTGTGAAAGGAAGTAGACGAGGAGGTGATTTTAAGAAAAAGTTTATGTCAATTCAAGTTAACGAATCCAGAATTAATGTCGCGATGGTCTTCTAATAATGAAGAACCAATGTCACATTATTTAAATAATTCATGTTACCGAGCACTCTGGAAATGCCCTGATTGTGGTGGCGAATATATAAGTTCTATTCGAGATATGGCAACGGGAAACGTGGATTGTGTGTATTGTTCAATGAAAGAAGTTCTTCCGGGTGTTAATTCCTTTGCCGTATTGCATCCGGATTTAATGAATGAGTGGAACCATTTGGATAACTATTTGTTATGTGATCCTGATCAGATTTTGGATAATTGCATAACACCTGTTTGTTGGACATGCCCAGTGTGTGCACACGATTATAAGTGCTCACCAAAGCAACGGATTCTTTATCAAAAACGAAACATGGATGCTTGTACTTTCTGTAAAGGTTTGCGAAGAAAGGAACGGCATTATATTTGACTAAGAGAAGGTCACTTTACATCCCTCAAAATGGGTAAAGCGACCTTTAACATCAATTATGCGACGGGGGACAGCTCGGCTTCTGGAACAAACAAGACGGCAGAAACAGAGCAGGCCACACAGGCTGTTACGCAGGCAGCTTCTCAGCAGACCAGCACGGAATCCTATATCCTCAATACCAATACAAAGAAATTTCATCGGCCGTCCTGTTCATCGGTCAAACAGATGAAGGAGAGCAATAAAAAATCCTCATCAGAGAGTAGGGATGCGCTGATTGCTGCAGGTTATGATCCGTGTAAAAAATGCAATCCGTAAAAATGTGTCAGATATTTAAAAAATATGGAAGAGGAAGGTTGTAGTTCTATATTGCAATACTTCTTCTTTGCGCATATTGGATATGCTGTTGAGGGCGACTGTTGCACGCAGAAGATAAGTTGCGCCGGTCTGCGATAATGTGCTGTTTGTATAAGGAAAAGGACAAGGAGTTATGATGAATTTTAGTGGGATATTGATTGGTGTGCTTACCTTTTTTCTGATTGGATTGTTCCATCCTATTGTTATATATGCGGAGTATTACTTTGGAAGCCGCTGTTGGCCGGTATTTTTGCTGGTGGGCATTTTGTGTATGATTCTATCCGTAAGAATGCAGGAAATACTTTGGTCGGTTTCCCTGGGTGTTTTGGGCGTCAGTTGCTTTTGGAGCATTAAGGAACTGAAAGAACAGGAAAAAAGAGTGGAAAAAGGATGGTTCCCGAAGCGGAAGGTGGATAAGCACTAAAGAAGAAAGCGGGGAGATGAGAAGATGGCGGTATGGAGATTACAGGTGAATACTGGAGGAGCGAACGTTGCGGATTATTGCTTGCAAAACCATGTTGCAGCACTTTGGGCTGGCAAGGTACTTGCTATGGAGCGTTTACGAAATGAGAGATAGAGCGTATGGAAATAATCTATACGTTGTCAACGCACCATAGCGTTTACTATACGTTCTATTTTTTTCCTTTTTAAGAAAAGTGATTAAAAAACTATTGACAATTTGTTACTGGGAGAGATAGAGAGTGCGTTTTGATGAACTTTTTGAAATGAGAAAACTGACAGGAATAAAATTAAAGGACTACATCAGTGGCAATGGATTCTCTAAGGTATCGTTCTGCAAAAAGGCAGAAATTTCTCGACCTACTTTAGATAAAATTTTAAATGGCGAGATAGATAGTAAAAGCTCATTCGATAAGCATTTGAATAAAATTTTTACCAGTTTGGGCATTGGCCCGGATACTTTGATGGAATTTTCAACGAAAACGCAAAGCGTAGATGCGATGTACTCGCAAAATGCTCTGATAAATTATCAAATGAATGATAAGGCAAAGATGGAGTATGATCTGTTGCAGGATATTTTAAACCTTTGCAGTGTTTATTATTAGAGGCAGAAGGCTATGAGTGAACAAACTACAGCAGCCAACTTAGACGAAGTTATTGAGACACAGATGAAGCAGAGTGAGAGTGCTTGAACTAGGAAAACCGATGGCATAGACTATAAGCAGTCGAGGTCATCGGTTTTTACTTGGCAAATATGAATTTTGAACTTTATTTTAGCAAAATACTATTTTCACTTTACACGGAAATAAAGTACGAAATTAGCCTTTTTTACCTAAAAATTTTTTTTTACTTTTTGCCCTTTACTCTTTTTCTCTCAGCTGCACCTTATTCCTTGCGCTTCGCCGCCGTTCATCCTCCAGCGCCGCATAATGCTTCTTCGTCGTATTGACATCACTGTGTCCCAAAACATCTGCGACGAGGTAAATATCGCCGGTTTCACGGTACAGATTCGTGCCGTAGGTGCTGCGGAGTTTATGGGGCGTGATCTTTTTTAGCGGTGTGACGAGCTGTGCGTATTTTTTGACCATTTTTTCCACGCTGCGTACGTTAATGCGCTTACGCTGCATGGAGAGGAAGAGTGCTTCTTCGCTGCCTTCCTCTGGGACAATATGTTCACGCTCGCTGAGATAGTCCTGAAGCGCATATTCTACCTCGGCACCAAAATATACGATGACTTCCTTTCCGCCTTTTCGATGAATCCTAAGACCACCGTTTCGGAAATCAACATCGTTGATATTCAGTCCGACACATTCTGATACACGAAGCCCCGTACCAAGCAGAAGCGTCATCATCGCCAGATCTCGCAGCTTGGTCTTTGCATGGTAGGCTTTCTGTTTTTCAGTCAGACATTCTCCATCCTCAACCTCATCCAGGAAACGCGCCACCTCGTCAACATCGAGGCGTATAATTTCTTTTTCATGAATCTTGGGAAGCTGCAGAAGAGAAGCGGGGTTATTCTGAATCCGCTCGGTCCGGTAAAAATAGTTGTAAAAGCTCTTAACCGTCGAGACTTTCCGCATGATACCCCGCTCTGTATTCATCAGATCCTCACGTTTTTCGGTCGAATAACATTTCAGATACTCCATATATTCTTCCAGATCCATCAATTTGATTTCATCCAGAAGAGAGAGCGGCAAATCGCGCAGCTTCTTTGATTTGAGCTCTGGATTTGCTTGTTTCAGGAAATCAAAAAATGTCTTTAAATCATAGGCATACGCAAGCCGGGTGCGCGCTGATGTACGAGGTTCAATGCCGCGGAAGAAATCGGTACAGAACGGTGGCAGCTCTTTCAGAATGCCTCGGATTCGTTTTGTGTTTTCGATGTCTTCCTGTTCGTGGTAGGAGAGTGCAGCCATATCACAATTCCTCCTTTGGTGATGATGAAAGGTCCGAATGTATCAAATTTTTCAGGTGTCGATCGGTCCGTTCCGGCCATCCGGGATTGTTTCCATCAATAATCGCATGGAAAAAGCGATCCTTTACCCCCGGTGAGTCATGGTTGAGTTTCCTTGTTAATTGTTTCACATACTCGCGTTTTGTTTTTCCATCTACGGGACATGGATTTTTACAGACAGGAAGATGATATTTGTTTTTAAATCCGATCACATCGGCTTCCTGGACATACATCAGCGGGCGGATCAGCGTCAATCCCGTTTTGTCCAAATGGGTTTTCGGCGAGAAGGAATAGAAACGCCCCTCATAAATTAAGGATAAAAGCATGGTTTCGATCAGATCGTCACGGTGATGTGCATAGGCGATTTTATTACAGCCAAGTTTCAGTGCCGCTTCATTTAAAGCGCCTTTTCGCATCTTGGCACAGAGCGCACATGGATTGGATTCCTGACGGGTTTCAAAGAGAATCTTGCCGATTTCCGTCGGAACGACCGTGTAGGGCACGTTTAATTCATCACAAAGCTCCTGAACCGGTTTTAAATCAAATGCAGCCGCATCCGATGAAAGCGTCGGCGACAACCGGTTCGAAACCTCCGGAGAAAGTGCCTGAAAGCCCAGATCAACTGTAATAGCACAAAGTTCAAATGGTTCCGGGTAAAACCGGCGAAGCCCCTGTAAAGCATATAAAAGTGTCAGGCTGTCTTTACCGCCAGAAATACCGATAGCTATTTTATCGCCGGATTGAATCAGACGATAGTCATCAACCGCCTGGCGGGTTAAACTTAGAAGACGTTGAAGTTTCATGAGAACATCCTTTCAAATATAACGAATGAATAGTTTAGCAAACAGATTAAGTGCATACGCATATTTGCATTTCAAACTATTCGATAAAGTAGGCTTTCACGAATAGTTTTATCCATCTCCCTATCATACCATGTTTCCCTTTATTTGTAAATAAATCATTTTACGAATTATTCAATATCGTATTTCAGCATAAAAACTAACCTAAACACAAAATGGATGGATGCCGCCTTTGCCATTTACCAGCAAACACTCCAGCAAAAAACAAAGGCAACATCCATCCAGCTCAAAATCCCTTATGACTAATTCATATTCATTTTATTCTTTATTCACTTTTTAATCTAAAAACGCCCGGTAATACGGCCAGACCGTACGGAACTTTCCGACCGTTACATTGCTTGCACTGCCGGATTCATGTACGCCCAGTATGGTTCCGTCTGCGTTCCAGCCTAAAAACATTACAACGTGCGAATTACCGCCAAGCTGGACAAGCAAGTCGCCCGGCTGAAGCTCTGCGCTGTTGATCGCCCGTCCTGTCCGCACAATCTCGTAGGTGCTGGCGGCACCCATTCTATTGCCAAGCGCGGTCCAGTATACCCAGTTGACCCATCCAGAACAGTCAAGCCCTGACAAAATCCGTCCCTTGTAATCCGGGCTTGTCACGCTGGCAAAATGATTGCCGGAAAGTCCTGCTGTACTCGGTTTTCCTCCATAATAATATGGAATCTTGCCAACGGAATTGAGCGCGCATGTGATAACGGCACGCCGCTCCGGTGATAAATCCTCTGGAAGTAAATCCAGGTAAGACGCAATTTCTGCCGGTGTCAGCGGATTCCCGAGTGCAAACTCTGAACTGGCAAGACCGTACATTTCCTGCCAATCCTGAGCAGCGAGTGTCTGGGCGGCTGTCTGTTTTTCTTCCGTCCAACCCTGCCAGTTCCCGACAGTCTGATTTCCCGTTCCATCGAGCGCAAACAGATTATGCTTCTCTTTCAGACCGGTTGTCTTAACGGTAATGGTCAGATCAACGTGTCCCGGGCAATATTTTCCGTTTTCATTTAATGTAACTGCCGCAGCGCTCTCCGCACTGAACGTCGCCTCTGACGGGGACGCAGCCGCTTTTGATTCGGCTGCCTGCTCCTGTGTGGAAGCCCCCGGTCCCTGTGCCGGTTTGACATAATTATTTGCTGTGGATGCCGCCTCGCTCTCCGTTAACGGCTCTTCTGCCGCTGTCTGACCGTCTCCTGCGCCCTGGGCATCTAAAGCCTCCGAGGATGCCTCTCCTGCTGCACTGCCGCTCTCCACATCGTCATCTGCTGTTTCCTCTGTCGCCGGCTCGTCCGGCAGTTCTGTACAGCCCTCACAGTAATACACATTGCTAATGCTCACGTGGTACTGGTGGGAACTGGTCCAGAGCTGATTGATATAGGTATTGAACAGGTCTGTATTTTTCCAGTCCAGGCTGTATGTATATACGTTTGCCATGGACAAAATATCGGTCGCATTGGATGCGAGGGACGTCGGCTTTCCGTCTCCGTCGCATATCTGGAAACGGATATTTTTCCAAGTTGGAACTACCCAGCTCGCCGGGTCCTGCGCGTTATGCTCTGGATTGGAGGGATCATAGCTGCCGAGTACCTGTGCAGCTGGCAGCCCCATTTTCTGGGAAGCCGTAAGCGGTGTCGTCTGGATCCACCCGTAGATCTCCGATATCCACTGTGCATCCCGCGTTCCAAGCGCTTCGTACATCTTCGCGCCCCAGGTATCTTCTGTCCCCATACTCCGGAATTGTTTTGCAAGTTTATACCATGGAAGAGACTCAAATGCCGCCAATGGATCAGACAGATCAACAGCGCTCTCTTCCGTCCGGAGCGCCATCAGGTTATACTCCGTTTCCGACGGAACATATTCTTCCGAGTCTGCCCCCAGACCATTTAAAAACCGGGATGCCATGTGAATCGGGTGTACCATTTTCTTCATCAGACGGTCACAGAAAGATTCGTCTGTATCATTTTGTGTCTCCTGGTCTAAAATCCCATCTGCAATCACAACTTTATCAGCAGGCACACCGACTGATAAATCCACCTCCGGGCGCACTGCTTCGGCAATCCCGCACAATAAAATACCCGATGCCGCCATGAGCGCCGTTCGGATTATATAAGAATGTTTTTCTTTCATCATCATTTTCTTCATGTATCTACATTCAAAATCTTAAGTAACTATTTTGTTTTTATACCCCAACGCAATCTCATCTTCAAAGCATCCAGGCGCAAAAAACCGGTGCGTCCTTTCTGATTCTTCACCAGAAATTCAAACACACCGGTTTTAATTATACTTTTATGCGTTCTCGTTTATCTTAAGAAATTCTTGTTTCTTTTTGGCGAATTCCTTAATAATTTCTACGGCACCGTCGACGCCTACGACACTGCTGTTGATGCAGAGGTTATAGCTCTTGGAGCTGCCCCAGCGTTTGCTGGAATAATAGTTATAATAACCAGAACGCTGCTTATCGGTCTTGATCATCACATCTTTTGCCTTATCGCGGGTAATATTGTGACGTTTCATCAATTCCTGAATCTTCACTTCCTCATCTGCACAGATGAAAACAGACACTACGTTCGGATAATCTGCCAGCGCATAGTCCGCACACCGTCCTACAATGACACAGGATTCTTCATCTGCCAGTTTCTTGATCGTGTCAAACTGTGCCAGGAAAATCTTGTGGTTGATCGGCATATCCATATAAGCCGATGTATTATAACCCATCGAATAGGTGTCCATTACCAGTGAATATAAGAAGCTGTTGGTTGGTTTCTCATCATGCGTCTTAAAAAGCTCTTCACAGAGACCGCTGTTCTTCGCTGCCAGTGCAAGAAGCTCTTTATCATAGCACTTGATTCCCAATGATTCCGCCAGTTTTCGTCCAATCGCTCTTCCGGAGCTGCCGCATTCGCGACCGATTGTAATTACTAAATTTTTTTTCATGTCTCCCTCAACTCCTTTCAAGTTCTGCCTTTATTATAACACAAGCTATCTGAAAAGTCATCATTTTTTCGGAATAAAAGGTATTTCTTAGCGACACAGGAATAAACTATCTGAAAAGAATGTGTATACGAATCAGAACGATCTTACTATTCACGTTACTTTTACTTTCCAGCTTTTTTCCGCAGCTTCTCCAGCAGTTCTTCAAAATACGCTGGCAGCGGCGCAGAAAACTCCACATATTCCCCAGTCCGCGGATGGATAAAGCCTAAGACTCCCGCATGCAGGGTCTGCCCTTCCAGTGAAAATGGCTGCCGCGCCGGACCGTACACCTCATCGCCCAGAAGCGGATGACCGATGCTTGCCATATGGACGCGGATCTGGTGTGTGCGTCCCGTCTCCAGGCGGCACTCGATAAATGTATATGCCCCGAAGCGTTCCAGTACGCGGTAATGCGTGATCGCATCGCGCCCCTGTTTGGAGTGGATGCTCATTTTCTTGCGATCCGTCGGATGACGCCCGATCGGTGCATGGACAGTGCCCTCATCCTCGCGCAGATTGCCAAATACGATGGCATAATACACGCGGGTGATCGAATGCACCTTGAGCTGTTCTGCAAGTGAATTGTGGGCGAAATCATTCTTGCACACCACCAGCACACCGGTCGTGTTCATATCGATCCGGTGGACGATCCCAGGGCGCATGACTCCGTTGATGCCGGAGAGCTGATCCTTGCAATGGTACATCAGCGCATTGACCAGAGTCCCCGTATAATGCCCTGCCGCCGGATGGACAACCATCCCCTTCGGCTTATTGACTAAAATTATATCCGAATCTTCATACAAAATGTCCAACGGGATATTTTCCGCCTCGATCGCCGCCTCCTGCGGTTTTGGAACTTCAAAGGCGATAGTTTCCCCGCCATTTACCTTGAAACTGCTTTTAACCGCTTTTCCGTCTGCTGTCACGCTGCCCTCTTTCAGAAGTTTCTGCAAAAAGGAACGGGACAAATCCGGGCAGGCGTCCGCCAGAAATTTATCGATGCGGGTTCCAGCCGCCTCTTCTGGAACCAGATATTCCTGCATCATCGCCCCGACTCCTTTTTCGCACCTTTAAAAGAAAGAAATTCCAGTTCCTCATCCGAATAGAAGAAGAAAAACAGAAGGATCAGCGAGAAAGTCGCGATCACCACATAGCAGTCCGCCACATTAAAAATCGGGAAATCAATCAGCTTAAAATACAGGAAATCCACCACATATTTCTGCGTCAGACGGTCGATCATATTGCCAACTGCGCCTGATACGAGCAGAAACAAGCTGCACATCAGCGGCAGATACCGTTTCCCTGCCGGCATCCGGTAAACCGCCCACAACACTGCCAGAATGACTGCCGCTGCAATCAGGAAGAAGAATCCCTGCCGTCCCTGCAGCATTCCAAAAGCAGCGCCGCGGTTTTCAGAATAATAAAATTCAAACACACCCTTAATGAGCACAAATGGCTTCTGCCCTTTCAGATGGACAACTGCCAGATGTTTTGTAAACTGATCCAGTCCGATGCTGACTCCCAGCCCGATAAAAAAGATAAAGAACTGTCGTAATTTCGTGTTCATGCACCTGATTCCTTTCCTGCTATTATACCAGCACCTGATCGAGCGCCTGTTTCATCTCGTCCTCGGTTACCGTGCGATCCACGTAGGCGTCGCCGATGGAATGAATAAGAATAAATTTGATGATGCCGGAATCCATCTTCTTGTCGTTCTTGGACGCTGCCACAATCGCATCTTTCTCAAGCCCGGATACCTGCGTACCGATATGGAATTCTCCCAGTGCTTCTTTGAAGCGGTTTGTTTCCTCCGGTTTGATCATGCCGCGGTTTTCCGACAGCTTCATCGCTGCCAGCGCGCCGAGTGCCACGCATTCACCGTGCAGAAGTTCAAAGTTTTTCAGCTTCTCGATCGCGTGTCCCAGCGTATGACCAAAGTTTAAAAGCATACGGTCGCCTTTTTCGGTCGGATCCTTCTCTACCACAGCACGCTTGATCTCATTGCTCCAGGTCACTGTCTTGCGAAGTGCCTCCGGCTTTCTCGCCCAGATATCTGCCGCATTTTCAAGCAGCCACTCATAATATGCCGCATCCTTGATCAGACCATGTTTGATAACCTCGCCCATACCGGCGGAAAACTGGTTGTCCGGAAGCGTCTGAAGCGTATTAATATTGGTAAATACCAGCTTCGGCATATGAAACGCGCCAACCATATTTTTGTACGCGTCAAAATCAACGCCCGTCTTGCCGCCAATGCTGCTGTCCACCTGGGAAAGAAGCGTCGTCGGAATCTGCATGAAGGCAACGCCGCGCAGATAGGTCGCCGCCGCGAATCCGCAGAGATCGCCCACAACTCCGCCGCCGAGTGCTGCCAGCATATCGTTGCGGTCAAAATGGTTCAAAATCAGGGTCTCATATAAATCCCGGACGGTGTCGAGGTTTTTGTGCTCCTCGCCCGCCGGAAATACGAACGAAATTACCGTCTTGCAGCACGGCGCCAGAAGTTCTTTTACCTCATTCAGATATAATTTTTCTACGTTCGAATCCGTCACGATGCAGAGACGGCGGTTTGAAATGGAGAGTTTTTCGATTTCACCCGGAAGTGCCGAAAAATCTTCGGTCATTACAATATCATAGATCGGCTTCTCGTCCAGGTGAACGGTTACGCGATTCATTTTCTCATTCTTTACTTCTGTCATTTGTTTTCAGTCCTTTCTTTTTTACACATATTTATCCGCATAAACATACAGACGTCCCTTTTTCGACAATCCCCCGCTCCCGGCAAAGCGGAATTTTCCCATGCCGCGCACAGATACAATCTCGCCCTCTTTAAGCTGCACCGCCGGGGAAGTCACCTGTTTCCCGTCAATAAACACCTTTTCGCCCTCAATGAGCGGCAGTATCTTCGTGCGGGAGGATGAAAATACCATCGCGATCACACTGTCAAGACGCGGTGATGCAACGCTTCCACTCACGCGCTCCATCTTCGGTGTGATCGGCTCCGTCGCGTCCGCCCTGCGGCAGATCACGGAGGTGTGGCGCACCATCGTGAGTTCCTGGCAGAGATAATCCGCCATCTTTTCCTGACAGAAGACGCAGCAGCCATTTTCCTTCATCAGAATATCCCCGATGCAGCTGCGCTCAATCCCCAGGTTCATGAGCGCCCCGAGATAATCCCGGTGCGTCAGCGCCTCACTGTAGCGCAGGTTTGCCGGAATGACCTCCAACACGGCGATCGGAAGTCCAAACTCCTCATCGTCATACGAAGCCAGAAAACAAAGAAGTTTGCGTTCTGCGCCCTCAAAGCCGCCCGTCAGGCAAGTCCGCACCGGCGGCAGCATCTTCTCGATCGAGTGAAAGATCGCCTGTTCATTTAACGACAAAAAGCCGGTACTTGTCTGTATATCGCGCTGATAACAGAGTCCGGCCAGTTCTATCATTCTCTTTTTTAAAAGCTGTTCTTCTTTTTCCTGCAGCATCGCGTGTTTCTACTCCTGTTCGAAAGTGCTTATATAAAGTGTGCTCCTGCCCAGAGAGCCTGTATACAATCAGAAATCACACAAATTTCCGATTGTATAATAAATACTCCCAGGTTCAGATATATAGCGAACCTGGGAGTATATCAGTATCAGAAGTGGAGATTCATCCCGGAAACATTCATGGAACCGTCTGCTAAGAGTTCGGGAAAGTCGCCGGACAGCTCAACCGATGACGGTGTCGCAATAAAAATGTAATTGGAAATCTTCTGGAGATTTCCATCCATCGAATAGGTTGCGCCACAGGTAAAATCAATGATACGCTGTGCAACCTCCATGTGGATTCCTTCCATATTTAAAACAACAGCTTTTCCAGCCAGCAGGTAATCGCAAATCTCTCTCGTATCCTCCATGGAAGTAGGTTTGATCAGAGATACTTCCATGCTGCGGCGCATCTGCACTACCTTGTTGTTAGAGGAACGTGGCAGAAAACGCGGCTTAGATTCCTCCTCGTGGCGGTAATCATCCATCTCTTCGTCCCTCTTGCCGAAAGAACGCTTCTTAATCACCGGTTTTTCTTCTTCGTAATCTTCCTCATCGAAGTAATCGTCATCATTCTCTGTGAGACGCATTGTATCCATTAATTTGTTCAGAATACTCATAACCCTATTTCTCTCCTATCTTTGCCCTGGTTCCAAAAATGCCCGTACCGACTCTTACCATAGTTGCACCTTCTTCAATCGCTGTCTGATAGTCTCCGGTCATTCCCATCGAAAGGACATTCATAGTAACATTATCAATGTTTTTCCGTTTCATGTCAACATATAATTCATATAATTTTTTAAAAACACCACGATTTTCTTCCGAATTCTCTACAAATGGTGCAATCGTCATAAGTCCCTGTATGTGGACATGCGGGTACTTTGCAATTTCGCGTGCCGCTTCCTCGACTTCTTCCGGGGCAAAACCAAATTTGGACTCTTCTCCGGCGACATTGACCTCCAGAAGAATAGAAACGTCCAGATCACGTTTGACCGCTTCTTTTTCGATCTGCTCTGCCAGTCCCACCGTATCGACGGAGTGAATCAGAACTGCCTTGTCAATTGCCTGACGGACTTTATTTTTCTGTAAATGTCCAATCATATGCCAACGGATATCAGACGGCAGCTGCGGTTCCTTCTCCAGAATCTCCTGCACCTTGTTTTCGCCGAAATCTCTGGCGCCGGCATCATATGCCTCTTGAAGCATCGGCACCGGCTTTGTCTTACTGACCGCGATCAGCGTGACATCCTCCACCTTCCGTCCGCTCCGCTCGCAGGCGTTCCGTATATTCTGACGTACTTCTTCTAACTGTTCCTGAACCATATGTGATACACCTTCCTTATCTCTATATTTTGGAAATATCATTACTGATATACGATCTGGCCATCCGATACGGTGCTGGCATCCAACACGATATGGTCATAAACCGATAATCCATATTTGGTTCCTTTTTCTACAATGTAATATTCACCGCTATTTGCAAGTTCTTTCACCTGCTTGAACACCGCGTATCCCTTATTAATATTGTAAGCACCTGTCAGCTTTGCCGTCGGTCCTACCTGGAAGCGCTCGTTTGAATCCGGCTTCACCAGATAATCGCCGCTCTTTAACAGCCCATCGTCGCTCTTCTCGACATAATAATACTCATCGGTCGAGCTGTAAATCTCCGGCGTGACAAATTCAATCGACGCCTTTCCGCCTTCGCCGTAAACTTCTTTATTGAAGCCAGCCTCATCTTCAGTAGCGTTGCCGCCCGTTGTCATATAGTCAACTGGAATGGTATAAAATTCCTTCTCCATCACCGATGATACCGGAATTTTAAGTCCCTGCGTTTCCTCGCTGGAGATCTCGAAGGTCATAAAACGCTCGGATTCAAACTGGATCATGTAACGGTCCAGATCCAGGCGTCCATACAGATTGCCATCGGAACCGGTAAACATTGAATAATTTCCCCGGAATTTCATATCACTTCCCAACGGCTCGATCGTCAGTGTATCTTGATCGGCAAACTGTTCTTTATCCTTGTCATCCATCTGAAACACGATACTCCAGTTCTCCGATGTGATGATCTTGTACACCGGCGTGCCCGCCTCGATCAGCTCCCCAGCTCGTCCCACCTGCCGCGTATATTGACTCCAGTCAAACGAATCCGCCGTCACCTCCTCCGGCGCGACCCCCTCAAAAGAATCCGTCATATAGGAAATAATACCCGGCTGGGGCGCCGATATCTGTTTGTAATTGATACCCTGTGCCTGAAGCTGTGCATCCATATCGCCCAGCGCATTGAAATTCATATACTCTGCAACCGAAGCCTGCAAAGAATATTTGGCGTCGTAAACGCTTTCAAAGTGCTGATCGTTGTAGGATAAACAGAACGAACTGAGTTGTTTCTTCAAATCAGCCAGATTTTCTGCTGACAGGGACACCCCAGAGGACTGATTTTCTTCCAAAAATTTCCCCAGCTCGCCGGTCTCATCTAGCGAATAGACGCGCGCCCCAGCACCTGCCCGCTTTCCCTCGCGCACATAATAGTTGACGTACCCGGTCTGCGGTGCATTTTCCACTGTCTCATCCCGAAACAGGATTCCGTTGTATTCTTTATTATTTACAATACTTCCCTCGACGACCTCATAAAACTGGACGTGATCCCGCCTGAGATATGTATAGACACTGAAAGAAAGATAGACGAAAATCATGGCAAAAATGATCATGCCTACATTGATATTCAATGGCTTTCTGTAGCGTACAATTTTCTTGTTTTTGGCCATGCAGCTCTATCCTCCCTTTTCCCGATGTACTTCTCTGGCAGCTGTTTCTGCTGTTTCACAGTTACCAGACAAAAATCCACGCAAATTTGTCTCCGGCCATGGACTTTTGCAATATTCTGTATAGCCCAACGTACAGCCTTTATTATACGAGTGAATTGTCCAAATTTCAAGATCAATTCATCCCGTCAATTATACAGAATCATCCATAATCTGCAGATGCCAGAAGGAGCGGCAGGGAGTATCGCCCGCATTCCGCATCGTGTGATAGAGATTCGGCTTGATATAGATCGAATCGCCCGGTCCTAAGAGATAAACCGTTCCATCCAGATTGACCTCCATCTTGCCTTCCAGAATGACTCCGACCTCCGCGTATGGATGCAGCCCCCAGGACGGCGGTGTATCTTTTGTCTCTGGATCATAGGTTGAAAACTCATAAATACCGCGTTTCTTTCCAAAATCCAGACGGCGGATTTGAAGCTTGTACTCATCATATTCATATAATTGCTGCTCCTCCTGGCGAATCAGGGTTCTCTCCTCGCCGGAAGGACTGAGCAGATCCCGGATCGAAATACCAAGCGCCACGCAGATGCGCTGCAAATTGTTCAGCGTCGGGCTTGCCTGGTTCCGCTCCAGATTGCTCAGATATCCCACTGACAGATCGGTAAACTGGGACAGCTTCTGGATCGTGATAGATTTACTCTTGCGAATCTCCTTGATCCGCTGTCCAATATTCTCCACTTCTTCAAATTCCATGCAATCCCTCCGAACGTTTTATTTTTACGGTTCTGCTATTATTCATTATGCGTTCCGTTTTTTCCATGCCGCCTCGATCTGATCGAGCGCCTGTGCAATCACACTGCGCGAACTGCCCAGATTAAAGCGCATAAATCCAGATCCCTGTTCACCCGAATGCGTGCCCGGATCCAGCCATACCTTCGCTTCATCCGAGAAGAATGCCATCAATTCATCATCCGTCATCCCCAGTTCACGGCAATCCAGCCACGCCAGATACGTTCCCTCCGGTTCTACCAGCTGAATCTGCGGCACACGGTTTTTACAGAAATCGCGCACCAGTGCCAGATTGCCAGCCAGATAGCCGATAAGCTGATCCAGCCATTCCCCGCCGCCTTCATACGCTGCACGGCAGGCGAACAATCCCAGACGGTTCATATTTTCCTGACCAACATCCAGCAGCTCCGACCGGAATTTACGCCGCATCTCCGGATCCGGGATAAAGAGGTTTGATGTCGCCATGCCAGCCAGATTGAAGGTCTTGCTCGGCGCTGTACACATCATCGAATGAAGGCATGCTTCCTCTGAAATCGACGCATACGGAGTCTGCTCATGCCCCTGCCATACAAAATCGCCATGGATCTCGTCGCTGATCACGTATACATGGTGGCGCAGGCAGATGTCAGCCAGTGCGGTCAGCTCTTCCCTCGTCCAGACACGGCCAACCGGATTGTGCGGATTGCATAAAATCATCAGTTTGACATGCTCATCCAGCACCTTCTGCTCCAACTCTTCCAGATCCATCTCATAATGTCCATCTTTTAAAACCAGCGGATTCTCCACCAGCGTCCGCTTATTGCGGAGGATCGCCCGGCTGAATGGATGGTAGACCGGCGGCTGGATCAACACCGCATCGCCCTCCTGGGTAAAAGCCCGCACTGCGATCGAGAGTGCAAACACGATACCTGGCGTGCAGGTCATCCACTCCGGCTGCAGAGTCAGATGATGGCGTTTCTGATACCACGCTGCCACCGCATCAAAGTACGACTCATCTGCCCGGCTGTAACCGAAAATCCCGTGATCTACTGCCTTTTTCAGCGCTTCAACCACGCTGTCCGGCGATCGAAAATCCATATCCGCCACCCAGAGCGGCAGAATATCATCCGCTTTCCCATTTTCTTTCTTAAAATCATGCTTGATCGACCAAGTATGGGTCCGATCGATCGGTGTATCAAAATCGTACTGCATAGAAAATCCACCTTTCTGTTATATATCGTTAAAATTTTCCAAATTCAGCCATAATTTTAAAAAAATTCTAACTAATATTTTACACCAGTCGGCGATCAATGTCTACAATTACTCCCTCAATTAGCCAAAAAACTAAGAAGCTGACGAGGACAGGGCGGTCTGGCTTTCAGCTTATCAAATTGTACGCATTTTGAGCACAGATGTCCGAATGAGGCAGATGTAAGTCCGCATCAGGCGAGCATCTGTAGCGAAAGCAAGCGAACAATGATAAGTCTGAGAAGCCAGGCTGTCCTGTCCCCGTCAGCTTCGACGCCTTCACGAATCTATTTAATTTACTTTACCATATGACAAGCCACAAAATGCCCCGGCGTCACTTCCCGGAGTTCCGGCAGCTTCGCCCTGCACTCCTCCGTCGCATACGGACATCTCTCGGCAAAACGGCAGCAGTCCTTCGGGTTGATCGGGCTTGGAATCTCGCCCTTAACCATGATACGCTTCTTCTCACGCACCAGCCTCGGATCCGCAACCGGAATCGAGGACAGAAGCACCTGCGTGTACGGATGCAGCGGATGTGCATACAGCTCTTCGGAATCGGCAAATTCAACCATCGTTCCCAGATACATAACGATAACACGGTCGGAAATGTATTTGACGACGCTCAAGTCATGTGCGATGAAGAGATAGGTCAGTCCCATTTCTTCCTGCAGTTCCTTTAACATATTTAAAACCTGCGCCTGGATTGAAACATCCAGTGCGGAGATTGGCTCGTCGCAGATCACAAACTCCGGTTCGACCGCTAATGCCCTGGCAATACCAATTCTCTGTTTCTGACCGCCGGAGAACTCATGCGGGAAACGGGACATATGGTCGCGGTTCAGACCGACGCGCTTCAGGATCGCCTCTACCTTCTGATCCACATCCTTGTCCGTCGCCAGTCCATGCAGTTTCATGCCGGAACCGATGATATCCTTGACCGTCATACGCGGGTTCAGGGAAGAATGCGGATTCTGGAAGATCATCTGCACATTCTTGCGGAATGCTTTTTCCTCTTCACGGGTGTATTTAAAAATATCTTTTCCTTTATAGGTGATCGTGCCTGCTGCCGGCTCATACAGCTTTACCAGGCACCGTCCCGTCGTGGACTTGCCGCATCCGCTCTCACCTACCAGTCCCAACGTTTCCCCTTTATAAATCGTAAAATGCACGTGATCAACTGCTTTCAGCACTTTTCCCCTGCCGACGTTGAAATACTGGCAGAGATCCGTGACCTGGAACAGGGGTGTGCTCCTATCAATTCGTTTTGCCATGGTGTCCCCTCCGTTTCTCTTCCGGCAGAGCCGCAACATTTTCCTCTTCTTCCTGTTTCTGCGCCTCAGTCAGTCCCTTCATGATATCCACCTTCGGCGCATACTCATGCTGCAGCCAGCATGCACAGATATGTTCGTCTGAAAGCCTGTGAAATTCCGGCTGTTCTTCATAACAGACCTTCATCGCAAACTCACAGCGCGCTGCAAACGGGCATCCCTTCGGCGGTGCGAACAAATCCGGCGGTGTTCCGTCGATGGGCACCAGCCTCTGATTCTTGGAGGTATCCAGCGTAGCGATTGATTTGATGAGACCTGCCGTGTACGGATGTGCCGTCTCATAGAAGATCTCATCAACCGTTCCTTTTTCAGCCACCTTGCCGCCATACATAACAAGCACGCGGTCGCACATCTTGGCGATAACTCCGAGATCATGGGTAATCAGGATAATCGAGGTGTTCATCTTATCGCGCAGTTCCTTCAGAAGATCCAGGATCTGTGCCTCGATCGTTACGTCCAGCGAGGTCGTCGGCTCATCCGCGATGATGATGCTCGGCTTGCCGACCAGCGCGATCGCGATCATGACACGCTGCTTCATACCGCCGGACAGCTCATGTGGATACTGTTTATAACGGCGCTCCGGCTCATTAATGCCGACCAGACGCAGGATCTCCAGCGCCCGTTCCCTGACTTCTGCCCGGGTCATCCCCTTCCGTCCGACAAAAACCTCCTCGATCTGTTTTCCAACCGTCATGGTCGGGTTTAACGAGGTCATCGGATCCTGAAAGATAAATCCAATCTCCACACCGCGAATTTTCCGCATCTCGCGGTCTGTCTTGGTGATGATCTCCTCGCCTCTATATTTGATCGAACCGCCCTCAAAAAATCCCGGCGGCTCCGGGTTGAGCTTTAAAATGCACTGGGAGGTAACGCTCTTGCCGCATCCGCTCTCGCCTACAATTCCAAGAATCTCGCCTTCGCGTACATTAAAACTGACATCCCGGACGGATTTTACCACGCCGCCGTATGTATGGAACGAGAAGGTCAGATTCTTGATTTCCAGTATATTTTTAGCCATTGTCTCCTACCTCCTATTCCGTTCCTCTCAATCTCGGGTCAAATGCATCCCGCAGACCATTTCCGAGCTGGTTGAGCGCCAGTACAGTTGTACAGATAAAGAATGCCGGCACGTACAGCATATGCGGCGCTGCCGTCATCATACGGGTTCCCTCTTTTGCCAGAACGCCCCAGCTTGCCTGCGGCGGGGAAATGCCGAGACCGATATAACTCAAGAACGCCTCCTGGAAGATGGCGCTCGGAATTGCCATTGTCAGGTTTGTGATCAGAAGCCCCATGATATTCGGGATGATCTCACGCACGATGATGGTGAACGCCGACTCGCCCATGACGCGGGCTGCCAGTACGAAATCCTGCTCTTTCAAGCGGTATACTTCGCCTCTGGTAAAACGGCAGGTTCCCGTCCATCCAACAATAACCATTGCAATGATTAAGCTCTTAACGCCGGAGCCTAATACTACCATAACCAAAATACAGACGATCAGGGATGGGATACCATAAATAACATCGATGATACGCATGACGATCATATCAAACTTGCCGCCATAATAGCCGCAGAAACCGCCCAGCACCGTACCAATTACAGTATTTAAAAGGGCTGCCAGAAGACCGATTGTCAAAGAAACACGTGCGCCCATCCAGACACGTACCCAGAGGTCACGCCCCAGAGAGTCGGTTCCCAGCCAATGAGCTGCTGAAATCCCTTTGCTCATCGAGTAGGCATCCTGCTGGTCAAATCCGTAGTGGCTGAACATCGGTGCAAAGATCGCTAACAGTCCATATGCAATCAACAGAATCAGACTGAAATATGCCGCCTTGTTCGTCCGGATTCGTCTCCACGCCTCCTGCCAGAAGGTCAGGCTTGGTCGGGAGATCGATTCCATTTTTTCAATATTTTTACCTACCATCTCAAACTTGTCGCGGGTAATCGTGCGTCCATCTGTCAGGTTTTCGGATGTACCCGCTGCTGCGCCGGAATTCTCAGAAGGCAGCACATTTCCATCTTTCATTTTCATCTCACCCATACTGCCACCTACTTTCCACCGATCCGCACTCTCGGGTCGATCACACCATACAAAATATCAACTACCATGTTGCAGAATACAAGGAATGTGCCGTAAAACGCCGTCATGCCAAGGATCAGGGAGTAATCGTTGTTCTGCACACTCTCAACATAATATTTACCCATGCCAGGAATCGCAAACAGGGACTCAATAACGAATGTACCGGTCAGAACGGCTGCTACCGTCGGGCCGAGGATCGTGACAACCGGCATGATCGCGTTCCGGATCTGATGCTTCCAGGTCACACGGAACTTGGAAATGCCCTTCGAGCGCGCCGTCTTGATGTAATCCTGCTGGACTACCTCCAGCATACTCGCACGCATGATACGCGAGACGGATGCCATCGTGTAGAATCCTAATCCGATCGACGGCAGGATCGTGTAGGCGAAGCCCTTGTACTGCGCGATCGGGAACAGCCCCCATTTGACTGCAAAGAAGTGCTGCAGCAGCGCGCCCATGATAAAGTCCGGGACACTTGTACCAAATACAGCTACAATTACAAAAATTAAATCAATTTTATTGCCACGGTTTAATGCAGAAATAATACCAAATACAAGACCAAAGGAAATCGCAAAACATAATGCGCGGATACCAAGGTCTGCCGAATACGGAAATGCGCCTGCTAACAGGTCATTGACGGTACGGCTCGGATATTTGGTAGAAAAACCGAAATTTCCATGAATCAGATTATTCAGATATGTCAGATACTGCTGGAGTAAAGGTTTATCGAATCCGTAGTAGGCACTTAAATTGGCCTTTGCGGTTGCTGACATTTTCGGATCATTGAACGGTCCGCCCGGCATCAGCCTTGCCAGGAAAAATACAACGGATACGAGAACAAACACCGTCACAATGGATATTCCCACCCGCTTCAGTATATATTTTTTCATAGGTTCACGCTCCTTTAACTACGGGAACATCCCAAATCCGGTTGTTCCGGCCGCCGGTTACGGCTCATTCATCCGCCAAGCAGCCACCGGATATGTACTGCGCTTCATAAATCCGGTAGCTGCCGGATTCTGAAGCGCAGGTACTTCAATCATCTTCTAACGTTTTTCAATACGTTTTGGATGGATGATGGATTATTTTGTGATGTCCACATACATATAGTCATAGTTCAGTCCAACAAAGTATGCGCCCAGATTCTGTACACGGTCAGATACCATATACGGAACTTCTCTTAACTGAAGCGGTACCAGTGCGCCATCTTCCAGGAGTGTCTTCTCTGCATTGAACAGATTGTCCATACGCTCTTTACCGGAAGTTGTCTTGGAAGCGTCGATATACTTATCGTATTCATCACTGTGGTAATTTAAGTAGTTGTAGCCGGAGGTGCTGTACCAGAGCTCCAGGTAGCTGTACGGGTCAGAGTAATCCGGTGCCCAGCCGCTCATGATAATATCATACTCATCACTGTCCGGAACCAGAAGTGCGTTCCTCGTTGCATACGGAACCATGTTGATATCTACGTTGATACCCAGGTTGTTCTTCCACTGGTTTGCAACAACCTCTGCCTCTTTCTTCGCTGTGTCAGAATCGGATACAACCAGTTTCAGGGAAATATCAGAAGCACTGGAAAGACCTAATTCAGATAATGCCGTATCCAGATACTCTTTTGCCTTATCCATATCACCCTGAAGCGGGAATGCCTCTAACGGATACTCGGTGCCGTACTCGCCGTCCACACCGCGAACCTGCGGAAGCACATATCTCTGGTTAGCCTGATATAAACCATTGTGGGTCAGAAGAATGTATTCTTCACGGTTGACTGCGTAGTTCATCGCCAGACGCAGGTTCTTGTTTGCCAGATATTTATTCCGGTGGTTCAGTGCCGCATAATCATCTGCGCCGCTGTAGTAGGACTGTGTCTTGCCTTCATACTGCGCTGCCAGCTCGGTCGGAACCTCTGCCAGATCCAGCTCGCCTGCATCGAACATCGAAACAGCGGTAGTCTGATCGGCTACGGTCAGAATCTCAACGCCGTCCAGGCTGATCTTTTCATTGTCATAATAATCCGGGTTCTTTGCCAGTTCCACTTTGCCGTTACTGTATTCACTTACAACGAACGGTCCATTGTAAACCTGTTTATCGGCACTTCCGCCGAACTCATTGCCATATTTCTCAACCAGATCTTCACGCACCGGCATGAATGCACTCATGCTCGTCATGCTGACAAAATAATCAGCCGGATTCTCAAGGGTTATCTCCAGTGTGAAGTCATCCAGTGCCTTAACGCCCAGCTCATCGACTGAGAGTTCACCACCACTGACCTTGGCGCCGTTCTTTAAAACAGCCCCCAGATAGCTGGCAGGGCAGGCTGCTGCCGGATCGCAGAGACGCTTCATACCGTACTCATAATCCTTAGCCGTAACAGTCTGTCCATCACTCCACTTTGTATCCTGACGGAGTTTGAAAGTATATATGAGACCATCATCGCTGACTTCATAACTCTCAGCGGTTGCCGGCTGAAGCTCGCCCTGTACGTTACGGTACAGACCATCATAGATATGATAGGAGACGGTCGCGTCTGCTACGGAGTTTGTCTTATCAGGGTCAATCGTCGCGATATCCGCCGTGTTGGAATAACGGAAAATCTTTTCGCCCGCTGCTGCGCTCTGGGAGCTGTCACTTCCCGATTCGGCTGCCTTCGTGTCATCCACCGAAGCGCTCGGAGTGGAACAGCCCGCTACACTCGCTGCCATCAGTGCAGCTAATCCCAGTGCAAGTAGTTTGTTTTTTCTCATAATATTCCTCCTTGTCCTCTTTTATTAAAGCTCAATCAGCTCCTTGGTGGCGCTGATCAGGTTTTCATTGCCTGTCTCCGTGATGAGAAGCTGATCCTCAATGCGGATACCGCCCCATCCTGGAATATAGATACCCGGTTCCACGGTCATGACATTATTGGCATGCACGATATTTTTAGAAACAGGGCTCATAAATGGGATCTCATGGACAAACATGCCGACGCCGTGTCCGATTCCTGTGTAGTGATACGGAAAATACTCAGTCCCCTCGATGATCTTCGTGGATTCATAATATGCATCCGATGCCGAAACCCCATCTTTTAAGAATCCTTCCACCGCAGCGACCATCTGCTGCTCAATCCTGTATACTTCCTTCTGCTTCGGCGTTGCGCGTCCGACTACCAGGGTACGCGTCATATCAGATAAATAACCATGATACTGGCATCCATAATCCATCAGGACCAGATCGCCGTATTCAATCGCCTTCTGGGACGGAATTCCATGAAGCAGGGATGTTCTCGCACCGGAGATGAGGATATTGCCGTATGGCTGTGTATCCGCGCCCTCCAGAACCATATAGAGGCTTAAACGCGCCGCCAGCTCTTTCTCGGTAATGCCGACCCGGATATCCTTCTGGATCTTTTCATATGCCCTTGAAGCAATATCACAGGAGATACGCAGGCACTCAATCTCTTCCGGCCTCTTGATGGAGCGGAACTCCTCGATGATGCCGTCCGCCGGTACCAGCTCTGCTTTTACCTCCGACTGGAGGTTCTGGTACTGTTCAACGGTCAGGTGGGCTGCTTCAAAGCCGATCGTCTTTGCCCCAACCTTTTCCGCCGCGTAGGCAAGTGCCTTTCCGATGGAACCGTAGGTGTCTCTCCAGTTCAAAATTGTGTAATCCGGGCACTCATAGGAAACCTGCTCGGTGTAGCGCGGATCTGTCAGAAAGAATTTTTCCTGCTCCGTGATAAAAAGCCAGGAATCTTCGCCGGTATAATGGCTGACATACTTTACATTGACCGGGCGGCTGATGAACATGCCATCCAGGTGCTCTTTCTGCATATACGCAAGTAACTGTTCCATGCTTACTCTCCTCCCATCACTGATTCTATTTCCTCTATCGTTCTGGGGATGGATGCTGTCAGATTCTCACAGCTATCCTCCGTTACCAGGCAGTTATCCTCGAGGCGGAAGCCGATGCCCCATTCCTCGCAGTAGATGCCGATATCCACGCAGAAAACCATACCCGGCTCTACGATATCGACATCGACCAGATCATGTGTGTCCCAGCCAACATGGTGGGCGCCGCCGTGCCAGATATATCTGCCGACATCCTCATACCGGTCACATAAGCCGATCGCTTTGAGCTGTTCGAAATTGTATTCCCTCGCCAGCCGGTCCACGTCTGCCATCTTCATTCCCGGCCGGATGATAGAGAACATGTGCTGCGAAGTCCGGTATGCACATGTGTAAAGAAGTCGCTGCCGTTCGGAAAACTTTCCGTTGCACGGCCAGCCGCGCGATACATCATTGAAGAGGTGGTCGTACTGGGCGCCTACGTCGTTGAGAATCATATCGCCGTCCTTCGCCTGCCCTGTGTACTCATAATAGTGAATACAGAAATTATTGGCTCCCGCGGAAATGATACTCGGAAATGCCGGTGCAAGGCATCCGTGCTGCGCCAGTGCGTAGTCGAATTCGGCTTTATACTGGTATTCGTACATTCCCGGCTTTGATGCCTTCATCATCGCCAGAATGCCGTCCCTTGTAATCTTGACTGCCTCCCGCATCGCCTCGATCTCACACGGCTGCTTGATGGTGCGCTGGCGGCGTATCTGACGGGAAATATCCGTGAGTGTGGCTGCCGGGTACCACTTTCTAAGTTTCCGTGCCATCCGGATACTCTCGGTATCTGCATCCTCCGGATCGTGCCGGTACAGATCCATCGCAATCCGCTCAAACCGTCCGCTCCGCATCAGAAGTTTCAGACGGTTTTCCCACTCGCCGCTCGATGCGATCTGCGCGGCCCCGGATCGCGCCCTGGCCTCCTCCGGTGTGAACCGTTTCCCGGTCCACCGCTCGGCCAGCATATCCGGCGGAAGTATGTAAAGTGTTTCCTGTACCTCTTCTCCGTCCTTCTCTGCCATCAGGACTGTGTGTTCCTGCCCGATGCCGGTCAGATAGAGAAAACTCCGATCGGCATAAAACGGATAATTTTCATCGGCTGTTTTTCGGATGGAAGAACCGGAAAACAGGAGAAGCAGGGTGTGATCCGGAAGGCTGTCATACAGCCGCTGTCGGTTCCCCTGGTAGAATTCTGCATTCATAGTATTTTCCTTCCTGTCTTTTAAATGATTTCCGCATACTTTTGTATCTGTCTCACAAATAGACGCATCGGAATCTTTTGTCTCCCGACACGTGTCATTATACCGTATAAATCGAAATTTTACAATTATTTTTCAGTATATTTTGTAATTTTTTTATCCAATACAAAAAATTTCATATGCATGATAGGAAATACTTATAATTTTGAAAAAAATGTAAAAGCATATCTATTTTTTCCCAAAGGTGGTACCTGCAAAAGAAGCATTTCAATGAAAATGTGGAAAGATGGTTTTGAGCCCAAACTAGAAAATTAGGAAAAAAAAGAGACCATCCAATTCTCCTTTTTCAGATGAATCGGACAGTCTCCTGTCTCCGCCCTGCGCTGACAGCTGCGGTTTCATTCATTTTTAATCTCTTATAAAGATACTACAACACTTTCTTTCGCGCACTCTGGAAGATCGGCTGCATTCATGGATATGCTTAAAACGAATTTTACATGATATTTCTCACTGATGGTCTCCAGCGTCTTGTAGGTCTCTTCAATATCCGCTCCCTCGAGGCAGGCAAGTTTCAGGAAGCTGTCAAGATACATCTGCTCCAGATCGTGATCCTGGCAGATAATACCACAAATAAATCCGATAAATCCATCGCTGGTATCAATCGGATATTCCTGTACATTGATAAGGCGAATCTGGTTATTCAACTCATACATATGTTTGGAACTCTTATCCAGATAGACAACGGAACCCTTGGCTTCTTTGACAGCCGTGTTCGCCATATCGAGTAAATATTTAGTTTTTCCTTTTCCCTTTGCTCCTGCGATGATCTGAACCATAACAATCTCCTCCTTGAGTTTATTTAAGTTGTATGTAAAATCTTTTATTGTATAAATAATTATAGTATAAATTTATAAATATTGCAATCACTTATTTGAAATTTTAGTCAAAATTTCCGTCATATTGTCATAAAGTGACGGACGATTTGCAGATTTTAGCACAACCGATATATATTCCTTGCCATCGTCCCCATCGCTCGCCATGATCAGGCAGTAGCCAGCCGCCTGTGTGGTGCCGGTTTTGCCGCCTAAGACAGTCACTCCCTCCGGTGCCTCGCGGTCTCCCTTCAGATACCAGTTGCCAACCTTCCAGACCTGCTGTTTTGCGGCTCCATTTGCATCGGTATAATCAGCTGTATAAGACTGCGCGTTGATGATCTCACAAAACAGCGGCAGTTTAAGCGCCTCGTTGAAAATCAGGTAGAGATCATATGCCGTTGTATAGTGGTCGGTGCTGTGCAGACCATTTGCATTGACAAAATGCGTGTGGGTCGCACCGAGTTCCTTCGCTTTCGCATTCATCTTCTCCACAAACGCATCCGTGCTTCCGGCGATATGATCCGCAATCGCATTGGCTGCATCGTTGCCGGACGGAATCATCAGTCCGTATAAGAGCTGCTCCAGCGTAAAGGTATCGCCCGGCTTGATGCCTGCCATCGAAGCGCCTGCCTCGTGGATCACGACATCGTCATTTGCCGTCACCGCATCGGAAAGATTGCCTTCCTCGATCGCGATGATCGCCGTCATTACCTTCGTAATGCTCGCCGGGTACATCTGGTCATAGATGTTCTTACCATATATAACGCTGGAGTCGGTCACATCAAACAATGCGCCCGCCTGCGCCGTCACCGCATCATCTGGAGCAATATCGCCGTCTGCAGATTCCGGTACGCAGAGAGAAGACGCAAAAAAGGGCGCCAGCCCGGCACCTGCCGCTGGCGTCATCTGCGCTTCCCGTTCTTGAAATGAATATGCCTGTTCCAGACCGCGGGCACCACAGCCGGTCAGCGTGCTGATACCGCAAAGCATCAGTGCGCCCGCAAGTCCGATTGTCTGTTTTCTCATTTGTACATCTCCCGCCATTCCATATCGCCGCGGTCAAGCGCCTTAACGAGAAGCTCTGCCGTCGCCAGGTTTGTCGCCATCGGGATATTGTGAATATCACAGAGGCGGACAACATCATTAACATCTGGCTCATGCGGCTTCGGCGCCAACGGATCGCGCAGGAAAATCAGCAGATCGATCTGATTGTGTTCGATCTGTGCGCCGAGCTGCTGGGAACCTCCCAGATGACCCGGCAGATATTTATGGAGGGTCAGATTCGTAACCTCCTCAATCAGGCGGCCTGTCGTTCCTGTCGCATAGAGTTCATGCTTGCTCAGGATGCCGCGATATGCGATACAGAAGTTCTGCATCAGTTTTTTCTTCGCATCATGTGCGATTAACCCGATATACATCTATACCTGCCTCCTTAATGATTCCTATTTTTCATAACCATAAAATTCAATTTCCATGCAGCTTCACAGTCCATGCATGTACTTACTGAACGGTTACGTTATTTCGTTGCAATCCAACATTGAGAACAACTCCCATTCCGATAAACATACTGAGCAACGAACTAAGTCCGGAGCTTATGAAAGGAAGCGGAAGACCCGTGTTCGGGAAGATTCCCGTGGCTACCGCAATGTTGGCAAAACTCTGGAACGCCAGAAGCGCCGCCATGCCCGATGCAATCAGACGTCCAGCTGTGTCCTTTGCGCGCGCCGCAATCCAGAGGCACTCATACACCAGCAGCGCATAGAGGGCAATGACCGCCACGCCGCCGACAAACCCAAGTTCCTCTCCGATAACAGCGAAGATAAAGTCTGTCTGTTCCTCCGAGAGGAAATTTCCATTCTTGACGGAGCTTAATGTGTTGTTAAAAAGCCCCTTGCCGCGCAGCTGCCCGGAGCCGATCGCCATCATGGAGTTATCCTGCTGACGGTTCAGATCCGTAAATTCACTGCTGCTGTGGAAAATCTTTCCCATGATACGCTGTGCCTGGTATTTCTGGAGAAACGGGATGAATCCCTGCAGCGACAGATAGATAAGCGCCGCAAATCCAGGTACCCCGACCGCCACCGCACCGGCAATCCATTTGTAACTGATACCGGCTACATAAATCATGCACAGAATCATGAAGCAGATGACGATGGTGGTGGAAAGGTTCGGCTGTAAATATACCATGCCGACCGGAAGGGCACAGATAAGCGCCGTCATCCCCAATGTCTTTGGCTCATTGATTTTCTCCCGGTTTCTGGAAAGAAAATTCGCCAGGATGAGGATCAGACCGATCTTTACAAACTCGGACGGCTGGATCTGAATCCCGCCGATCCGCAGCCAGCGGGTCGCGCCCTTGGTGGTACGTCCAAACAAAAGAACTGCCGCCAGCATTCCGGCACAGACCACATAGATAAGCGTGGTAAATCGGAAATACTGATGGTAATCAATCAAAGACAGAACCAGACAGATAATCAGGGATACAACCACTCCGATAATCTGTTTTATCACAGAGGAACGGTCCTGATTGCTGGCGCTCCCGACAACCAAAATGCCGAGAACACTCAGCAGAATCATATAAATGAGGGCTCGAAAGTTGTAATTTCTAAATTGGTAATCGAATATCATGCTGTAAATGGCTCCTTAAAGTAAGAACCGGCACCGACGCACAGACCGCCGGGAATACCTCCGCCGGCTGTTCTGAGGATGTCCTCAGAATCCGGAGTGTCACATCCCCCGGATCAATCTCCAGATAACGTGACACGCTCCTCAGGAAATCTGCGCGAATCAGATCCAGAAGTTCCGGCGAACAACCCGCCCGATCGGCAGTCAGAAGGTGTTTTAAACGCTTTCTGGCTATCTCGCCGGAATTCTTTTTCGTAAACAGTTCTGCAATCAGAATCATAGCGTCCCCTCCTATGCACGTTTGAGGAAGCCGGATATCCGGGACCAGAAGCCCGGAGACGCATCAAGCTGTATAAATGGTACCGATTCTCCAAGTATTCGTTTGCATATGTTTAAATATGCCTGCCCGGCATATCCATTCATGCCGACCAGCGGTTCGCCCTGATTCGTGGATATAACGATATCCTCATCGTCCGGGACTGTGCCAATCACAGGGACAGACAGAATATCCATCACATCATCCACCGACATCATATCGCCCCGGCGCACCATATCGCTCCGGATCCGGTTGATGATCAGGTCCATACGCCCGACCCCGGATGCTTCTAAAAGTCCGATGATCCGGTCAGCATCCCTTATCGCGGATACCTCCGGTGTCGTGACAATCAGCGCCCGGTCCGCCCCGGCGATCGCATTGCGAAAGCCCTGCTCAATCCCAGCGGGACAGTCAAGCAGTATGTAATCAAACTCTTCTCTTAAGTCTTCTACTAATTTTATCATCTGCCCCGGACTCACGGACGACTTGTCCCGCGTCTGGGCGGAAGGTAATAAGAACAGGTCAGGATATCTTTTGTCTCGAATCAGCGCCTGCTTCATCCGGCAGTTTCCCTCGATCACATCGACCAGATTGTAGATAATCCGGTTTTCCAGTCCCATGACGACATCCAGGTTTCTCAGACCGATATCAGTGTCGATGAGAACCACCCGTTTGCCGAGCATGGCAAGCCCGGTGCCGACGTTCGCTGAGGTTGTCGTTTTGCCGACGCCTCCTTTTCCGGAAGTAATAACGATAACTTCGCTCATAGGAACATCCTCCTGTATTCTGTTTTACCATTTTATTCTACTCTAAAAAGTAGAATAATTCCAGTCTTAAATCCATTAAATACGCTAAATAAAATGAAAATAATCTAAAAAACTTTTTTTGACCGATTCTACGTCAATGTTTCCATCGGATACCGATGCAATCATCGGTCCGCGCCCCATCTTTTTACCCTGGCTGCGCGTTTTGGCTGTCAGATCAGCAATCCGAAGGTGCATCGGCGACATTTCCAGCGCGGTGATCACCGCGTCCTCACTTCCCGCCGCCCCAGCATGGGCGGAACCCGCCAGCGTGCCAAGAACGACGATATTGCCCCGTGCGCTGACACGCGCGCCGCGCTCCACATCCCCGATGATCACGATACTCGCATCGGATTCCAGCAGATCGCCCCGGGATAAATTACCCTTATAGAATTGTCCCGTCCGGGCAGTCAGCTCCATCAGCCGCTCGGTCAGCGCCTTTTCACAGCGGGCGATGCGGTTAGCGTCAGTATCCAGCAGACAGAGAATCTCTATCTGGGAATTGGCGGTAATCGCATCCGTCACCTGCAGTTCCTCGATTGGGGTCAGTTCTCTCCCCTCCAGGGTCAGCGTCATCTGGGCGGATCCCCAGAATTTTTCACTTTCTTTAAACTTTTTCCCTACATCCTCCAGTAACTGTTCAAAGGGGGTGTCCGGATTCAGAATTACCGTCATACCGGACTTACATCCCTTTATTACTACGGAACTTTTCATAGTTCCATCACCTCTTAATCTCCATTGATTCGTTCATTGGACGCATCCAAAGCTCCTGAATTCAGGATATCATCCAGACTCGCATAGCCATAGAAGTAACGGTATACGTGTTTTGCCACCATCGCCGCATTCGAAGAAGAATATCCATTCGGGATACTGACCGTCACCGAAATTTCCGGATTCTCATACGGTGCAAACGAAATAAAGAACGCGTGGTTGCCCCGTTTCTGGGACTCCTGCGCCGTACCGGTCTTACCGGCCACGTGTACGTCCAGACCATCAAACACACGCTTGGTCGAACTGTTGGTAACTACCTGGCGCATACCTTGTTGGACTGCATCCCAGGTGCTTGTCTGGAAATCAAGGGTTGACGCCACAGCCGGCGAATAATCCTTGACCAGATTACCCTGGGAATCCGTTTCCTTATCAATCAAGCTCAGATCATAGACCGTGCCGCGGTTGGCAAGCGCCGTCACATAGCGGGCAAGCTGCACGCTCGCAAACTGGTGCGTACCCTGTCCCATACTGGAACGCTCCGGATCGGTATCACTGATAGACGGCGTCGCCTCCGAGATTTCAATGCCCGAAGTCTGGTCCAAACCGAACATGGTCGCGTATTTTTTCAGCGTCTCCAGACCTTTCTCCGGTTTGTAGCTTCCATCTGCCTCTGTGGACAGGCGGTGCGCCACCTCCGAGAAGAAATAGTTACAGGAATTTTCGATGCCTCCCACGACATTTAACGGTCCGTGGAAGCCCGGATATTTCCAGCATCGGATCGGATTGCTGACTTCCTCATAAATACCGGTACAGTTAATCATATCAGAAAGCGTGATTGCCCCCTCTTCCAGACCTGCAATCGCCGTGATCGGCTTGAAGGTGGAGCCTGGTGCTTTCAGTGTCTGCGTCGCATTGTTTCGCAGTGGCAGCGACTGATCGGCATTTAGCTGGGCAAAATAGGTACTGTCCGAAATCCGGTTGTTGTCATAGCTTGGATAAGATACCAGTGCCAGCACCTCGCCAGTCTTCGCGCTCGTCACGACACAGCTCGCCGTACACGGGTCAAGTGCCAGCTGCGCCGGTGTGATCTCAATATTGCGGATCTTATTCATCAGGAACTGGTACGCATATTCTTCCCCGCTGACACGCAGCAGGTTGACCTCATTCTCATCGTATGCAAGCACATTCTGGGAATAGAGCGCCATACAGAGCTCGCGCCCGGTCACAACATTATTATTGATTAAATACTGATAAATCAGTTTCTCGAATGCCGGATCCTGTTCCAGATCGCGGAAACAGTCGTCCAGCAGTGCCGTGAAGACATCGTCCGCATTCGAATACCGGCTCTGGATGTCCAGCTTCGTCGTATCGATCCAGTTGTTGGCAATTCCATAATATAAGTATTCCCGCAGACTGATCGTACCGTTCTTCCACGCCTGATACATGTCACTGGACGTATCGATCGCATCACGCTGGACAATCGCCTTGTTGCTGGAAGAAAGATACGAATAGATATACTGCATATATGCCTGCATTTCCTCTGACAGCGCGTTCATCGGCGTTGCATTTTCAGACTGCAGTTCGCCCCGCAGTTCCTGTTCAATCCGCACGCGTGAGCTCTCGTACTTCTGATAAATCTGCTGTTCCACATCGGATGCCTCTTCGGAAGCGAAATTGTCAATCGAGAGGACGTTGTTGTTGATCAGCTGGAAGTATGCCTTCTTGATCGGTATCTTAATACTGGAAGAATCGATATAAGCGATATCTTTCTCATCCTGGTTGACAATCGTCTTTAACAAGACGCCCGCCAGCTGCTTCTCCAGAATGTGGTAAATACCCTTCTGAAGGTTCAGATCGAGGGTCAGCCAGATATCGTTGCCTGCCACCGGTGCGACTTCCCCGGTCACGCTTAGGATTCTTCCGACGTTATCTACATATGCCGTCTGGGAACCTTTCTTACCCTTTAATTCCAGCTCCATCGAGGATTCGATGCCGGTACGGCCTACGACATCATTTAACTCATAGTCATCGTTGACCGTCTTTAACTCCTCCAGACGTTCGCTCGTTACTTTTCCCGTATATCCAATGATCGGCGCAAAGTAGAGGCTTTCATTGTACACACGGATCGTCGATTCCTGTATATTGACGCCCACCAGATCGGCTGCGTGCTCTAAAATGTCTGCAACGGTCTCATCGCTGATATCCGTCGCGATCGTTGTCGATTCGTACTTCTGGAACGCGGTAAAACGCATCGTGTAGCGGATACCGACGATCTGCAGCGCCACCTCATCCGAAACATCGATCGGATTGCCGTCTTTGTCAAGCGGGCGCCCGTCCCGGTTCTTATCGTCACCGAGTGTCAGGTGGTACTCCTTTTTCATCCGCTCCAGCAGATCTGGCGCTGAAATGTCGGACGGGTATTTTCCATCTGAATCGTCCATCTCATCCACATTTTTAAGACCATAATAATCACGCAGGAATCGCTTGCGTCCGGACTGTGTCTCGGAGGTATACACGACATTTCCATCGTGATCGAGCGTAAGCTCTAAACTGGTCTGTGCGCTCTCACCGTGTTTATTCAAGATCGATACCAGATCGTAGAGCATCGTGTTCCACTGTGCATCCGTCTTGTACGCACCGGTATCCTGTATGGTAACGTCGTATGCCAGTTCGTTGTACGCCAGCACATTGCCGTTCCGATCGTAGATATTACCCCGCGTGCTGGCAGTCTTTATGACTTTTTCCGTCATCGCTGTATATGCATCCTGATACTCTTCGCCCTTGATGATCTGCAGATTGAACAACCGCATCACCAATGCGGACGACATCAGGCAGAACACAACCGCCAGGACAAAAAGCCGGGAGGTAATCACTTTTTTGAACCATTCTCGCAGATATTCTTTCAGGTCATCAAACAATGTTCGAATCTCTCCTTTGTTCCCATTCTTTCAGTTTCCGGTTGATAAAAAGGAAAAACCGGTATACGACAAGCGTCGTAACCGTGGTAAATATGATCTCCGGGATAATGATGGAGACCAGATAATGCCCAAAATTCAGACGATTCCGTATCAGGAACCGGAATACATAGATGTACAGGTTATAGATTAAATCACTTGCCAGGCTCAAAAGCAGCGGCAGCGTGATGTAGTCTTCATAATAATACTTGTTGCAGATTCCACTGACATACCCCAGATTGATGAAAAACAGTGTATAAAAGCCAAATGGTCCACTGTAAAACAGATCCATAAAAAGACCTGCCACCAGCCCGTAGAACATCCCCCGCTCGCGCCCCTCGATGAAGCTGCACACAAACACCACAATCAGCAGCAGGTTCGGAGCCGAAGATAAGAAGGCGATCTGTGGGAACACGCAGATCTGGATCGTGAATGCCAGAATCAGCATGACAAGGTTAATCAGCAGTTTCCGCATTATTGTCGCCTCCATCCCCATTTTTCAGCTGGGTGATTACCAGTACCTCCTGCAGGTTATCAAAATCTGCAACCGGAATGATTGTACCGGATTTGGTTACGTTGTTGGCATCGGTCGTCAGCCCGGAGGCATAACCGATGAGAATGCCCGGCAGGAAAATATCACTGATATTGGAGGTCACGATCTTGTCGCCCTCCTGGATATCTGCCTCTTTCTTGATATGGTCAAGTCCCAGCCGTCCATCCTGGTAAAGCGTCAGGTTGCCGGATACATTACAGGTATCGCCGGTCCGCAGGGACATGCCGCTGACGTTGCTGTCATCATCGATGATCGCGCGGACAGTTGCATAGTTTGCCCCGACATCGGTTACAATACCGACCAGTCCGCCGCCTGCCATGACATTCATATCTTCCTGGATGCCATCGTCCGCTCCCTTGTCGATCCGGAATACCTGAAACCAGTTTCCAGAGTCCTTTGCAATGACACGGGCGGCTATTTTTTTATACTGCATATATTCCTGATCAAGCTGATACAGCTCTCTGAGACGGTCTAACTCGTAAAGCTCCGACTGCAAGCGGTTGTTCTCTTCCACCATCTGATCCAGACGCATCTGGAGATTTTTGTTCTCCTCCTGCGCCTCCCGCAGGGAGGAAAAATTTTCAAGCGCATTGTAGAGTCCTGTGCCAATCGCGTTGACGCCTGACTGCAGCGGTACCAGAACAAAACCGACACCCGTCCGAAGCGGCATCAGAAAGCTTGATTTGATAGACGTTGCTGTAATCAGCACAAGACAGAAGGCTGACATACCTGCCAGAATATACTTGCTGTTTTTCATAATGATAGTATTCCCCGTTCTTTGAAACTAAAATAGGCTTGTTCGCCGATAATCACATGATCCAAAAGCCGGATTCCCAGCATAGCGCCCGCCTCCTGAATCCGGACGGTCGTCCGCCGATCCTCCGCACTGGGGGTAGGATCCCCGCTCGGATGATTATGTACTAAAACGATGCTGGCTGCATGATAGCGCAGCGCCTCGATAAATATCTCCCTCGGAGACGCCGGAGAGTGATTGAAGGTTCCCCGAAACAGCAGGATATCCCGAATCAGCCTCTGCTTCGTATTGAGGATCATCAGGTGCATCTCTTCCTGCTCTTTGTGACGCATTTCCTCCATATAAAAGGCGGCGATCGCCTCCGGCGCCGTAAACGCAGGCGCTTCTGAAAGCGTCAAGGTGCGCCAGATCCGCTGTGACAGTTCTCCCACACACAAAAGTTCGATTCCCTTGACCCTGCCGATTCCTTTCTGCTCCATCAGTTCTGGAAGAGTCAGATGCAAAAGCCCTAAAATTCCCGGCGGCTGCGCCTGCGCCAGAATCCGGGTTGCCAGGGAAAGTGCCGACTCCTGCCGGTTTCCGGTCCGGATAAGGATCGCTAAAAGCTCGGCGTCCGTCAGTGCCCCAACTCCCTCCCTCTCACATTTTTCGTAGGGGCGGTCTTTTTCAGGGATATCTTTCATGGTAAGACGCCATCCAGCGGTCGGTTCAGAACTTTTTACTGGTTTCTTTGTTTCTTTTTTCATTGATTGTCCTCCTGCGTGCCTCTCCTCCGCATACAGAAAGCCATTCCCGCCAGTCGGGATTCTTTGATTAAATCAGACGATATGCGATCAGTGCAATGACAACGCCGATGATGCTCGCCATCGTCACCCGGATTGACAGACCAAACGTGATAACCAGGATTCCTAAATCAAGAACAACCGGGTCCATCAGACCGAAGGATTGTCCGTAATTCAGCCACGACAGTCCCCTGACGCCGGAGGCCATATTTCCGATAAATCCACCTAACACAATCCCTGTCATCAGAAGCAGCAGCAGAATCCAGAAATTTTTTGCTCGATTCATGATACTGAATACCGTCCCTTTCTATAATCTTTATTATCTTAGCACAAACTGCCGGAATGTGTATAGACAGTCCGGCAGATTTTTTTTTAAAGTTTTCTTAAAATTAATTACAAAATCATTCAAAAAACGTCATTTCTAGTCGATTTTGAGCTGCTCAGGTTTTACTATGCCTGCATCCAGAAGCTTCTGCAGGGACATTAAAATGCCTAACTTCGCATGGTACCAGGTCAGTCCGCCCTGGAAGAAGACGCTGTACGGCGGTTTGATCGGACCATCCGCGGAAAGCTCTATCGAGGATCCCTGGATAAAGGCACCTGCTGCCATAATAACCTGGGAATCATACCCCGGCATATCCCACGGTTCCGGCGATACATAGCTGTCAACCGGCGCCGCCGCCTGAATGCCCTGGCAGAACGCAATAACACCCTCCGGTTTTCCAAACGTGATCGCCTGAATGATATCATAGCGCGGCTCCGTGCTGTTCGGAACCACATCAAAGCCCAGGCGCTCATAGACGTTTGCCGCAAAGATAGCTCCCTTTAATGCGCCGGATACAACGGTCGGTGCCAGGAAAAGTCCCTGGAAGAAGGACTGGTTGACGCCAAGACTCGCGCCGACCTCCCGTCCGAGTCCCGGAGAACCAAGGCGGTACGCTGCATTTTCGATGCACTGTCTGGTTCCGGCGATATAGCCGCCGATCGGCGCCAGTCCGCCGCCCGGGTTTTTGATCAGGGAACCGACTACCATGTCCGCACCGAGATCGCTCGGTTCGATCCGCTCAACGAATTCGCCATAGCAGTTGTCTACCATACAGATCACTTCCGGTTTGATGGATTTAACAAATGCAATCAGTTCACCGATCTGCTCTGCCGAGAGGGTTGGGCGGGATGCGTATCCCTTGGAACGCTGGATGGTTACCAGTTTTGTCTTCTCGTTGATCGCCGCGCGGATGCCGTCGTAATCGAAGGTTCCGTCCGGCAGCAGGTCAACCTGACGGTATGAAATGCCGTACTCCCGCAGGGAACCGTTGGACTCGCGGATGCCGATCACTTCCTCCAGAGTATCATACGGTTTTCCCACCGGCGAAAGCAGCTCGTCACCCGGGCGCAGGTTTCCGGCTAATGCCGTGTAGAGCGCGTGCGTTCCGCACACGATCTGCGGGCGCACCAGCGCGTCCTCAGTGTGGAATACATCCGCATATACCTGTTCCAGCGTCTCACGTCCGAGGTCGTTGTAACCATATCCGGTTGTACCGGAAAAATGAATATCGCTGACGCGGTTTTTCTGCATCGCAGCGATTACCTTTAACTGATTGTACTCTGCATTGCCATCGATCTCTGTGAAACGGTCTTCCAGAGCCGCTTCGATTCTGGCTCCATATTCAAGCACTTCTTTCGAAATGCCGAGGTCGCCATACATTTTCTCTAACTCCATGGTGCTTCCTTTCCTGTTGTCGGTTATTCGTAACTGTTCAGTACCTTCACAGTCACGCGCAAAAATCCATTAAAAATTGCCTACGGCAATGGGATTTTTGCCTGCTGACCCATGTTTTCGTACGGTCAGCGCAGTAAATGCGCAGACCTACTGAACAGTTACGGTTATTCTATAATTCCTTTTTTGTTTCTTTAACTTTTCTTGATTTTTACAATTTATAATTTAGAGTGTTCCATCCATCTTATGAATCACACTCCATAATACCCGCTTCCGCCGCTAATTCCTGCAGAATATGTTCCAGCACGCGTTCCCGGTCATTATCAAATTCCGGCAAATATAAGAAACGCACGTCGCGTTCCCGCCGGAACCAGGTAAGCTGACGTTTCGCAAAATGGCGCGTATCGCGTTTCAGGATATTGACCGCTGTCTCCAATGACATTTCGCCATTTAAATATGCCAGAATTTCTTTATATCCAAGTCCCTGCATCGCCACTGAATCACGCCTGCAGCCCATCGCCTGCAGCTGCCTCACTTCCTCGACCAGTCCCTCTTCCATCATCTCATCGATCCGCTTCTCGATCCGCTCATAAAGAACCGTCCGATCGGTATTTAATACATAATAGAAGAAATGGTACGGTGAAGTCTTTGCCCGCTCCGCCTCATTGTGGGCAGAAATCTTCTCGCCCGTCTGCTCATAATATTCCAGCGCGCGGATCACACGTTTTACATTGTTTGCGTGGATCGCCTCCGCCGATTCTGGATCGACCGCCCGCAGGCGCTCATGCAGGACTTCCGCCCCCTGTTCGGCTGCCAGGCGTTCCATCTCCTCCCGAAACTGCGTATTTTCGTCGATCTGGGTGAAATCAATATCATTGAGCAGTGCCTGAATATAAAAGCCGGTTCCACCTGCCACGATCGGAATTTTTCCGCGGCTGTAAATATCTTCCGCCGCCGCGCGGGCAAGCGCCTGAAACCGCACGACATTGAAATCCTCAGTCGGCTCTAAAATATCGATCAGATGGTGCGGCACACCGTCCATCTCCTCCAGGCGTATCTTTGCCGTACCGATATCCATGTGGCGGTACACCTGCATCGAATCCGCGCTGATGATCTCGCCGCCGATCCGCCTGGCAAGCTGAATGGACAGCGCCGTTTTTCCGACTGCTGTCGGTCCGGTCAGGACAATCAGGGGCTTTTTTTCAGCCGCTTGTTCCAGATTTCCCATAAGACTTTCTCTCCTTTTAATGGGTTATACAATCCGTTTGAATTTCTTCTCCAACTCATATTTGCTCATCGATATGATCGTTGGGCGTCCATGTGGGCACGCATACGGATTTTTGAGTTCCAGAAGCTCATCGATCAGCTTGTCCGCTTCGGCAAATGATAATGTGTGATTGCCCTTGACCGCCGCCTTACACGACATCGTCGCCACACGCTCATTGATGAGATCCGGGGTTCCGCTTCCATTGCCCTCCGCCAGATCGTCGATCATCTCCATCAGAAGCTCGCGTTTTGCGACGGAAAAGAGGTTCGCCGGAACGGCACGCACCGCGTACTCCTTGCCGCCAAACGGCTCAATCTCAAATCCAATCGAGGTAAAATGTTCCATATACTGCTCTAATTTGAGCTGCTCACTGCTGTTGAGACTCAAAATGATCGGCGGATCGATCATCTGGGAGGTGTACTCCCTCTTTTGAAGGGATGCCATCGTCCGCTCATAGAGGATTTTCTCATGCGCCGCATGCTGATCAATGATGTACAGATTATCATGATACTCCACCAGCCAGTATGTGTCAAACAGCTGTCCGATCAGGCGGTGGTTCGCACGCGCCGGTTTGGTCAGGAGTTTATCTTCAAACAGATCCATCTGACGGGGCTTTTCAGATGGGGCGGACTGGGTCACTCCCGTTGAAACAGATGCAGGAGATACAGTTTGCCCCGCTGAAGCTGAGACGGATTCGCTGGAAGGCGCTGACGTGGTCGGCTCTGGCAGATCTGACTCTGTATTAATTGAAACATTTTCAACTCTGCCGGTTGTGTCGGTTCTTCCAAACACTTCATCGAACCGCCCCGTTCCTGACACAGCCACATTTGATCCGCTGCCGTTTTCAGCCCCATATCCCGGCATATCTTCCGAGACCGACATCATTTCTGCCTGCGACGCCCCCAGACGTTTCGTCTCAAACGGTTCCGGATGTTCCTCACGGATACGGACCGGTTTTAAGGACGGACGGCTGCCCTGGCTGCTTTCCATCTTTCTGGTTGGAAGCTCCGGCAGCACTCCCTTTTCCAGCCCCGGAATCTTCAGCTCTTTCTCTGCATCCTTCTCATTCTCCAGCGAAACCGCCGGAATCAGTTCCCGGTTAGCGAGTGCCATCGCGATCGTATGGTAGACCATCCGGTAGATCTGTTCGCCGTCCCTGAAACGGATCTCCATCTTCGCCGGATGGACGTTGACGTCAATATACGACGGATCGATCGTAAATTGCAGCATCGTAAATGGATACTTGTGCTGCATCATGAACGGTTTATATGCGTCCTCGATCGCCTTTCCGATGATACTGCTCTTGATATAGCGTCCGTTGATGAAATAATTTTCATACGTGCGGTTGCCGCGCGCGATCAGCGGCTTACCGATGAAGCCGCCTACCCGGATCGGATCAGCTCCGGCATCCACCTCAATCAGGTTTGCCGTGATCTCGCGTCCAAAGACCGCATAAATTATATCTTTTAAGTTATGATTTCCAGAGGTATGGAGACGGCTCTGGTTGTTATTGATGAAACGGATGGAGATTTCCGGATGCGACAGAGCAATCTTTTCGACTAAATCTGCCACATGGGATCCTTCTGTCGCCGGCGTTTTTAAAAACTTCCGGCGTACCGGTGTATTGTAGAACAGATCTCTGGCGATAAAGGTCGTACCTTCCGGCGCACCGACCTCCTCCAGTCCCAGTTCCTCGCCGCCCTCGATGCGGTAACGGGAACCACTGATCGAATCGTTTGTTTTCGTGATCAGTTCCACCTTCGCCACCGACGCGATCGACGCCAGCGCCTCGCCGCGGAACCCTAACGATGCCACCTGAAACAAATCCGACGCCGTCCGGATCTTGCTGGTCGCATGGCGCTTAAATGCCAGTGGGATCTCCTCGCGTACAATGCCGCTTCCGTTATCCGTCACCCGGATCGTCTGCAGACCGCCGCCCTGAATCTCCACCGTGATCGCCGTCGCCTTCGAATCGATCGCATTTTCCAAAAGCTCCTTGACAACCGACGCCGGCCGTTCAATGACCTCGCCGGCTGCAATCTGATTGATTGTATTGGAATCCAAGACCTGAATCGCAGCCATCTATCTCCTCCACATCCTTCCTAAACTCTTTTTTACTGGTGCATCCACCGGTTTTTCAGCTTCGCCTGCAGCTTATCTAATGTATTGAGCGCATCCAGCGGAGACATCCGGTTTACTTCCAGTTCCATGATCTCCTTGATGATATCGTCCTCATTGACCGTGTCAAAGATCGACATCTGCTGCAGATCTACCTCGTCCGGTTTTGCCACCTTTTTGCGCGTCTGGGTTCCCGGACCATTTTCTGCAATCTCCTTCGCACGCGCTGTAATGTCGGCATCGCTCAACTCTTCCACCAGTTCTTTTGCCCGATCGATGACCGGAGCCGGAACGCCTGCAAGCTTCGCCACCTGGATGCCGTAGCTCTTATCGGCGCCACCCTTCACGATTTTACGCAAGAAGACGATATCGTCGCCCTGTTCCTTGACCGCGATACAGTAGTTGTTGACGCCGCTTAAGGTTCCTTCCAGCTCTGTCAGTTCATGGTAATGTGTCGCAAACAGCGTCTTAGCACCCAGAATCTTCGTATTACTAATATACTCCACAACCGCCCAGGCGATCGAAAGGCCGTCGAAGGTACTCGTACCGCGCCCGATCTCGTCGAGAATCAGAAGGCTGTTTTTCGTCGCATTCCGCAGGATATTCGCAACCTCGGTCATCTCCACCATGAAGGTACTCTGACCGGATGCCAAATCATCCGAAGCGCCCACACGGGTAAAAATACGGTCGCAGAGACCGATATCCGCCTCATCCGCCGGGACGAAGCTTCCGATCTGCGCCATCAGCGTGATCAGCGCCGTCTGACGCATATAAGTTGACTTACCAGCCATGTTCGGACCGGTAATGATCGAAATCCGGTTCTTTCCGTTGTCTAAATATGTGTCATTGGCGACAAACATCTCGCCGCCCATCATGCGCTCTACGACCGGATGACGTCCGTTTTTGATGCGGATGATGCCCTTTTCGTTGATATGAGGTTTCACGTAATTGTAACGCGTCGCCACCACCGACAGAGACGCCAGCACATCCGTCATCGCGATCGCACGGGCGGTACTCTGAATCCGGTTTACCTCGCCCGCGATCTGGTCGCGCACCTGGCAGAACAGATCATATTCCAGAGAAACCAGCTTGTCCTCGGCGCCGAGAATGATATCTTCCAGCTCTTTCAGCCGGTCGGTCGTATAGCGCTCTGCGTTTGTCAGGGTCTGTTTACGGATGAAATAATCCGGCACCAGATCCTTAAAGGAATTAGTCACCTCAAAATAATAGCCAAATACCTTATTGAACTTGACTTTCAGGTTTTTGATGCCTGTCTTTTCGCGCTCGCTCTGCTCTAACTGTGCCAGCCAGTCTTTTCCTTCTGTCTTTGCATGACGCAGACGGTCTGCCTCCTCATGGTAGCCTTCCTTGATGATGCCGCCCTCGCGCACCGTGATCGGCGGCTCTTCCACGATCGCCTTGTCAATCAGTTCCTTCAAATCTGCCAGTGGATCCAGAGCGGTTTCCAGGTTTTTAAGCAGCTCGCCTGAAAACTCCTTCAAAATCTGTTTGATATACGGAAGCATCGCCAGTGAATTGCCAAACGCGATGAGATCGCGCGGATTTGCCGTCCGGTAACTGATGCGTCCGATCAGACGTTCGAGATCGTAGATCGGATTCAGATATTCGCACAGCTCCTCGCGGCTGATATAGTTCATGTTCAGCTCTTCGATCGCATTCTGGCGGCGCAGGATCTCCTCCCGGCTGATGAGCGGCTGCTCCACAAGTGTCCGCAGCATACGGGCGCCCATCGCCGTTTTCGTCTTATCAAGCACCCAGAGAAGTGTTCCCCGCTTCTGCTTTTCCCGGAGCGTCTCTGTAAGCTCCAGGTTCCGGCGCGTGGACGTATCCAGCATCATAAACTGTCCGGTCGTATAGACAGTCAGGCGCGTCAGGTGTTCCAGTGTATTTTTCTGCGTCTCATACAGATACTGCAGGACAGCACCCGCCGCGATCGCGCCCGTCTCATAGTCTGCCAGTCCCAACGCTTCCAGGTGCTCTACATGAAAATGTTCCCGCAGGATTCTCCGGCAGGAATCATCAGAAAAGAACCGATTTTCAAGTGCTGAGATCACGGCGTTTAACCGTACTTTCAAGTCCTCTAAATCGATTCCTGACATGTAAAAAGCCTCGTTGCAGATAAGCTCCGACGGCGAAAATTTATAAATTTCATCTAACAGACTGCGCTCGTTGCGAACCTCCGTCACAAGATAGTCGCCCGTGCTGACATCAACCGTCGAAACGCCGAATACACCGTCTATGTATACAATTCCCATCAGGTAATTGTTTTTTGATTCCTCCAGAACCTGTGAATTTGTCAGGGTTCCCGGCGTCACCACCCGGATTACCTCCCGCTTCACAAGTCCCCTTGCCTGTTTCGGATCCTCCATCTGCTCTGCGATGGCGACCTTATAGCCCTTCTGGACGAGACGGCTCAAATAACCCTCTACGGCATGATAAGGAACACCGCACATAGGCGCGCGTTCCTCCAGTCCGCAGTCTTTTCCAGTCAGGGTAAGTTCCAGTTCTTTCGAAACAGTCTGGGCATCCTCAAAAAACATCTCATAGAAATCGCCAAGACGATAAAACAGAATACAGTCCGGATACTGTTTTTTCGTCTCCAGATAATGAGTCATCATTGGTGAAAGTGCCACAATTTACCTCTCTTCATCGCGATCCGCCCGTTTTCCGGCACTTCACTCATCTGAATGCCAGACCGGACAGACCGCTGTCGTTTTATTTTAGTTGAATTTCGGATCCGTCGGATCCCAGGTCTGCTGATCGGAGATCGGTACCAGCTCCGGCTTATCAAATGGAGATGCTACATTGGCATCCTCGTATACCTGTACAGTCGTTCCCAGATGGCAGTTATCATATACCCACTTGGAGTTTCTACAGTTCAGGCGTACACAGCCTAAAGAACGGGAAACACCCAGACCATTATAGCCGACGGTCAGAAGGTTATTCCCATTCGGGGTTGCGTATGTAATCGAATGGAACAGGAATCCCTGTGTGATACGGGTTGCATACTGGGTGTAAGTATCATTTACCATCAGTCTCCAGCGATATTTCTCCGGTGTCTTGAAAGTTCCAATCGGTGTATCATCACCGACGGAGGTCAGCATCGCTTTCACTGGAATAATATATCCGTTATTGCCGTCTTTTGCATAAACCGTCAGGCAGTTCAGTGTCTTATTTACCTTCAGGAGATAATCGGACTGCTTGCCAATCAGGCTGTCTACGTCCTGAACCAGACGACCGCAGGAGTCAAAGTAGAACTTGTAACCATCGATATACTGCCAGCCGGTCTTTGCATAGCCATTTTCAAAATAATAACGTACAAAGTCATCGGAAAGCCAGCCGTTATATACGCTTCCGTCCTCATTGAACATAACCGTTGCATTTTCTGCTACGCTCAGTCTGCCGGAAGCAGCTGATTTGTAGCGCGGTGCTGCACTCTGCGGACCTGCGCTTCCCTTCGGAACTAATACGACTTCAATCGAAAGGATCTTCTCGCCGATATCCACGGTACCAGCCACTTCGCCGTTCTTCGCATATCCCATCTTGCCCTGACCGCTGGATGTAACGCTATAGTAAACATCGTACATCTTCTCAGCCTGACCGGAAAGCTGAATCTGGATCGCCTCTACCCAGCTTCCAGAACCAACCACACCGGTCTGGATGCCGTCATGGTACCACCACAGATAACCGCCTGTGTTGGTATATGCACGATAGGACACGCCGCCGATCCCCTCAAAGTTTTTCAAATCCATCGCAAATGCAGAAATATCGCCTTCCGCATTATACAGATAATTGACGCCGACATGAAGTGCCGTGTTCTCATCCTGCTGCCCGGTTCCCTGGTTGAACTGCTCTGCCGATGTTGACGAACCGGTGTTTGGCATACCGACTGTACCGTTTGCAATGTCATCTGCCGGTCCTGCATATGCGACAGAAGCACTTCCTGCCAGCATGCAGGCTGACAGCAGAACCGTCAATCCTTTATAATGCTTTTTCATAAATTTATCCTCCTTAATCTACCAGGGATCCCATATAGTAAAATCCCTTGGATTCCTTCAGATATACTTTAACAATTTTACCAATCAGCTCTTTTCCACCTGGGAAATGAACGATTGTGTTATTGGACATACGTCCGGTTACCAGTCCCTCCACGTGACTGTCCGGTTCCTCCACCAGAACCTCCTGCACCGTATGGACATCTCGTCCACAGACCTGTGCAGAAATCGCCTGTACCTCTGCGAGCAGACGGTCGAAACGTTCTTTGACAACTTCTTCTGGAACCTGATTTTCCATCGCTGCCGCCGGAGTTCCGGTGCGCTTCGAATAAATAAAGGTAAATGCGCTGTCGTAGCGGACTTTCCGCACAACCTCCAGTGTCTCCTCGAAATCTTCCTCCGTCTCTCCCGGAAATCCAACGATGATATCCGTCGTCAGGGAAATATCCGGTACCGCCTTGCGGATGCGCTCTGCCAGTTCCAGATACTGCTCCTTCGTGTAATGGCGGTTCATCTTCTTTAGGATCTCGCTGCTGCCCGACTGAAGCGGCAGATGCAGATGGCGGCAGATCTTCTTGGAAGATGCCATCACTTCGATCAGCTCATCCGACAGATCCTTCGGATGGGAGGTCATGAAACGGATCCGTTTAAGCCCCTCAATCCGCTCTACCCGGCGCAGAAGTTCTGCAAAGGTAATTGGAGATTCCAGGTTCTTTCCGTAGGAATTGACATTCTGCCCTAACAGCATGATCTCCACGACGCCGTTCTTAACCAGCTCTTCAATCTCACGGATGATGTCCTCCGGCGCACGGCTGCGCTCGCGTCCGCGCACATACGGGACGATGCAATAGCTGCAGAAATTGTTGCAGCCAAACATGATATTAACGCCAGACTTAAATGTATATTTGCGCTCCGACGGCAGATCCTCAACGATCTTATCAGTTCCTTTCCAGATATCGATGACCATCTTCCCCGTCTCAAAGCGCTGTTCCAGCAGCTCTGCCAGTTTATATACATTGTGCGTACCGAAAATCAAGTCCACAAAGCGGTAGCTCTTCTTTAATTTCTCTACAACCTCCGGCTCCTGCATCATGCAGCCGCAGAGTGCGATCATCATGTGCGGATTCTTTTTCTTGAGGCTGTGAAGATACCCTAAACGTCCATACACGCGCAGGTTCGCATTTTCACGGACTGTACATGTATTGTAGAGGACGAAATCCGATTCCTCACTGGTTCCTTCCACAAATCCTGCTTCCAGCAGAATACCGAGAAGCTTTTCTGAATCGTGTGCATTCATCTGACATCCAAACGTCGAGATAAAGCAGGTCAGCGGACGCCCCAGTTTGTCCGAAATCTCCTGTACCTTCTGGCGGCAGAGTGCCATATAATACTGCTGGCGCTCCGGTTCCTGCTGCGGTACACCGCCCACCGGAATCTGACATTTGTCAGACACAAACACGCCTGCTGCGGATTCGGACGAATCGTTTGTATGTAAATCCATAAATTGTATTGCTCCTTACTATTCTTTCATTATCCTAATAATCCTAATATTTCATACATTAGATAATATTACTATATGGTGCTCATTTTCGCAAGTCCCATTCCTGCCAGAATCCTTTCCAGTTTCTTACAAAATATTCCGGTTCATGTATCTGGAAGCAAAAACAGAGTTTACCACACGGCTGCTCTGTTCCTGTATGCCTTTGATATGTTTCTGCTTCGCGCGAGTGCGCCAGACATTACAAAACTTTAATTGTCTGCTCCGGTGTCACAATATATGCCATTTTTTTATCGTGCTTTTCGGTTTCAAATGCCGGAAACAACTGGAATCCATAGCAGAGTCCCACCGCCATATGATCCGGTTCTGCCGCAAAAAAGCGGTCATAATACCCCGCCCCATAACCGATGCGGTTTCCATCCTTGGAAAACCCTACGCCAGGCGTGATCACCAGCGCTTTCGGCGCATCTGCCTCCTGACATCCGTCCGCCGGTTCCGGGATGCCATATGCCCCCGTCACAAGCTGACACCGATCTGTGACATAGAAAAAACGCATCTCACGCCCAAACACCCGCGGCAGCGCCACCCGGCAGCCGCGTTTTAACAGCTCGTCAATCAAATATTCCGTACTTGCCTCACCGCGCACACTCGTATAGGCATACACTGCCGTCCCGGCTGATGGAAAGAAGGGGTGGAGACGTTCTAACAATGCCTCATCCCATCGTTGTTTTTCTTCTGGCAGCAGAGTCCCGCGTTTTTGAAGGACATATGCGCGAACCTCCTGTTTTGATATCTGCGATCCAGATGAATGAATAACCATCTCTTCTACCCTTCAATTAATTCTTCGTATCCGTAACGCCGCCGTATTTCTTACCCAGATCCGTAATAGAACCGTCTTTCTCTTTAATCAGTATCGAATTTAACTGTCCTCGCATATTTCCACGGATTGACTCAATGTACTCCTTCCGAAGCGCTGCCTGCTCTTTTTTCTCTTCTTCGGTCAATCCAACTGCCTGGCTCTTATGATATAACGTATTAATACGGTCAATTCTTTCCTGTTTCATCTATCATTTCTCCTCTTATAATGCTTGTTTCTTCGCAGCTACAGGCAGACATCCTTACTATAAAGCCTAAAGCCGCTGAACCATTCTCTCTCACAATTTAATTTTGGGGATAGCATACTTCGCGATAATTGCCTCTGCCGTCTTCATCCCATCCATCGCCGCCGAGGTAATGCCGCCCGCATATCCAGCGCCTTCGCCGCATGGGTAGATGCCCGCGATCGTGCTGCTCTCCATCGTCGCGTGGTCACGCGGAATCCGCAGCGGCGAGGAGGTCCGGCTCTCTACTCCGGCAAAAACCGCATCCTCGCGGTCAAAGCCATGAATCACATGTCCAAAATGTTCCATTCCCTCTAACATCGCTGCCGAAAGCACTTCCGGCAGCACCTCCCGCAGATTTCCAAATGCAAACTGCCCTTCAAACTGTGGTGTCACTGCTCCAAATCCCGTTGAAATCCGGTTTTCCCGGAAATCTCCATAAAGCTGTACCGGGATTTTTCCGCCGCCGCAGCGGTATGCCGCTTCCTCCAGCTGACGCTGGAACGTCACGCCGCCAAGTGTGCCCGGCTGTGGAAAATCCTCCGGTGTAACGGTCACAATCAGGGCGCTGTTTGCGTTTGCACCGGCACGATCATGGTTGCTCATGCCGTTGATTGCCAGCCGTCCCGGCTCTGAGGATGCATCCACAACAAAGCCGCCCGGACACATACAGAAAGAATACACGCCCCTGCCTCCGGAGGTCTGTGCCGTCAGCTTATAGCTGGCCGCCCCCAGATTCCCGGCTTCTTCCCGTCCGTACTGGCTTAAGTTGATCTGCGTCTGTGGGTGCTGGATCCGCAGTCCCACCGCAAATGCCTTTGCCTGCATGTCGAGCGGTTTCTCTGCCAGCATCGCAAACGTATCGCGGGCGCTATGCCCGATCGCCAGCACCAGTGCCGATGCCGGAATCTCCTCCACCGTCCGTCCTGCCTCCGACGTGCCTTTACGGGCACTAACGCGGATGGAACACAAATGACCATTCTGTGTCTCAAAGTCCTCCAGACGGCAGCCAAACCGTACCTCACCGCCCAGGCTCTCTATCTCACTTCGAATATTCTTTACCACCGTCCGCAGAACATCCGTTCCAACGTGCGGCTTGTTCACATAGGTAATTGTCGGATCCGCGCCCGCCTGCGCCAAGATTTTCAGCACTTCCTTATTCCGCCCAGACGGATCCTTGACCAGCGTATTCAGCTTTCCATCTGAAAACGTACCGGCACCGCCCTCGCCGAACTGCACATTGCACTCCGGATCCAGCGTTCCATCTGTCCAATAACGTGCAACCGCCTTTGCACGGCTGTCCGCATCCAGCCCCCGTTCCAGAATAAGCGGGCGATATCCGGCACGCGCCAACATCAGACCACAAAACATACCTGCCGGACCAAAACCCACGATTACCGGTCGTTCCCGAAGCGGCTCTATTCCCGGATCGGGCAGGCGGTACGCCTCTTCCTTTCGGATCTGCACATTTACACTACGCGCACGTTTGACAATCGCCGCCTCTTTCCCTGCCACTGCAACATCTAATGCATATAAATAGTACAGATCTGGCTTTTTGCGCGCATCCAGAGACTGGCGCACCAGCTCCACCGACTGTATCTGATCTGCCGATACTCCCATCATTTTGGCGGTTTTCTTGCGAAGATCCGCCTCACTGTGGCTGACCGGCAGTTTTACCTGATTTACTCGTATCATTTATCTGACTCCCTTCCAGCACATTTTCCAGCTGCTGCGCCGCTGCTCCACGCCCACTGGAGATTATAACCGCCGCAGATGCCATCGACATCCAGAATCTCCCCGGCAAAATATAACCCTTTTACCTTCTTCGATTCCATCGTCTGTGCGTCAACCTCCCGCACATCGACGCCGCCGCAGCAGATCTGTGCCTGTTCAAAGGAATTTGTACCGTTCACGCTGACCTCAAACCGGCAGAGCAGATCCCCCAGCGTCTGAATCTGTACCTCTGTCAGGCTGCCAACCGTCCGATCTGGCCGGATTCCTGCCTGTTTTAAAAACAGAGCTGCCAGTTTTTTATGTATCCAGCCGGAAAAAAAGTCCTCCACCTGCCGTTCTTTCAGGCGCTCACTCCGCTCTTTTAATATCCGGCGTGTCTCCGTTTCCGGGCATTCCGGATAAAAATTGAGTACCGCCCGTACATCCCGTCCCTCATCGAGCGCGCGCGCCGCAAAGCGGCTGACCTGGAAAACCGGAATCCCCGAAATACCATAATCCGTAAGCTGCACCTCACCCTTGTCCTCCGCCAGCTTTCTGCCATCGCTGTAGAGTATCACAGAGGCATCCGCGCGTACTCCAGCGAGCTGTTTAAAGAACTTTTCCGGGCAACGAAGCTGAACCAGTGCCGGAAGCGGCTTGATGATATGGTGTCCCAGCCGTTTCGCCAGTTTGTATCCGCTTCCATCCGAACCTGTACCCGGTGCCGCCTTGCTGCCGCACGCCAGAATCAGCGTCTCGCTCGAAAAGCTCCCCTGGGACGTCTTCACTTCAAACCGGTGTTTCGCATCTTCGCGCGGCGTGATCGAGAAAACTTCACATTCCGTCACCACCTGAACCGACTCCCGCGCAAGTCCCAGACGGAGTGCATCTAAAACAGCGCTTGCCTGCCCGGAATATGGATACAGATATCCGTCCCGTTCCCGCGTCAAAACGCCGAGATCCTCAAAATATTCCAGTGTCATCGGAAGCGTAAACGCCCCAAGCGCCTTCCATGGAAAATCCGGCTGACCACTGCGGTAGCAGAACGGCTCCTGCAAACGGTTTGAAAGGTTACAGCGTCCATTGCCGGTAGACAGGATCTTCTTGCCGACCCGGTCTTTATGTTCCAGCAGAACCACCTGTGCGCCCTCCCTGGCAGCAAAAATGGCAGCCGTCATTCCGGCTGCTCCCGCTCCCACTATGATTACTTTATTCTGACTCATTCCTATTTCCCTTCCTGACCGTTTGCTTCGTACCGTTCATACGCGGACTTTCTTCTTTGTTTTTTGACTGTATTATAATCACATCTAACTGCTGAAAGACTCCAGATAGTGAAACACATCCGTCATTGTGTCGAACCAGACTCCTTCCAGCAGTTTTTCCTGTTCTTCCACGGAAAATTCTGAGAGCGGCATATGGGTCTGGAAACAGACTTCGCCGCTTGTTCCGTCAAAGATAAGCAGCATCCCATCCTCCGCCGTCAGACAATAGCCGGATTGTTTCTCCGCCACTTCCGGTTCCGGGTTCAGAACCGCATTATTCTCCGGCATCCGCTCTGACTCATACACGCGCCCCGGTACCGGTTCCGCCCGCCGTGGACGGTACCACCAGAGCCCTGCCGCCAGAAGCAGAAGCATTGCAAAACAAAAAAGCGCCGCAAACAGTATTCCCTGATATTTTCTCATAATAAGGATACCTCCTGTTGTGTATCCTTATTATTCACTTTTTTCTAAATTTTAATCATAACTAAATTTCTAACCCTACATCAGATGCAGCTTCCGGCAGATGCGTGTGAGTTTCCGTCCCATCGGCATCGAATACATCTCATCTTCCTCGATACAGTGCAGCTTGATAAGAAGCACGCCATATACCGCGACCGCCACAAGCACCGCCAGCAGCGTTCCCAGCACATTGCTGTGGATCACCAGCGTAACCCCACGGTACACGCCATATGCCGCCGCGCCCATAAATGCTGCGCTGATCGCCGGCAGCAGGAAGGTCTTGACCATCTCCTGGCGGTAACCGAGTGTGTTGCGGATCGCGATCGCATTTAAAATGCACATAAAGAGCGCAAATAAAATACTTGCAAATACCATACTGTAGATACCCATATTGAAGATCATCAGCATAATATACAGCGCAATCACGTGTAATGCCAACGAAATCAAGGCGTTCCGCACCGGAACATTCATCCGGTTAAGTCCCTGTAAGATTGCATTGGTAACCGTCGAAAGCGACAGGAAGATAACGGCTGAAGCGCCAATCATCATCATACGGATCGCTTCCGCATTGTTGCCGCCCCGGAATAACAGGTTATTGACCGGCGCTGAAAGTACCGTCAGCCCCACCGCCGACGGAATCGCAATCAGCATAGCAAACCGGATCGCAAGGGCTGTCTTCTCAATCGCCGCCTTTCGGTCCTTACGCGCTATTGCACCGGACAGCGAAGGAATCAGCGATGAGGACAGTGAGTTCGCCATCGCAAGCGGGACATGTACCAGCAGCATATATTTGTTGTTGTAGATACCCCAGAGGGCTAAAAACTCTTTGCCGCGTCCCAGCGACTCCATGCCGTGCGCCATGATACCGTTGTCAATAACCGAGTTAATATTGTAAACACCCGAGCTTACGATAACCGGAATAACGGTAAAGAAGAAGATTCTCGAAATCTGACGGTAGGAATCCACACTACCGCTCCGATCCTTGGCAATCCGCCGTTTTGCCGTCGGACGGTAGAGTAAAAACAATACCAGCACAAATAACAGGGCTGCAAACGCGCCGCTTCCTGTGCCGATCGTACCGCCTGCCGCGCCAAATGCCTGTGCATATCCATCTTTTCCATATACTTTCGCTGTATCCAGTCCCACCTTGAAAAGGACGCTGGCGGCCACCACACTGATAATCGCGTTGACCACCTGCTCCAGGATCTGGGAGATCGCCGTCGGAATCATCGTTCCATGTCCCTGGAAGTAACCGCGCAGCACGCCCAGATACGCCATGATCCAGATCGTTGGCGCAAGTGTGCGGAGTGCATACACGCAGAACGGCGTGTTAAACAAGGTCGTTGCAAAAAAGCCTGAAAAATTCCAGGTAATAAAGCATGCCAGACCACCTACGACCGTCGCATAGACAAGCGCCGCCCGCAGAACACGGTTCATATTGCGGTACTGCCCTTTCGCAAGGCGGGCCGCTACCATCTTCGACACCGCCAGAGGCAGACTGTACGATGAAAGGATCAGCATGATATTATATACATTGAATGCCGTCGAATAATATCCCATGCCCTCATCGCCGATGATATTCGTCATCGGGACGCGGTACAGAATACCGATCAGACGCACAATGATACCGGCAACTGCCAGGATCGTACCCTGAATGACAAAATTTTCTTTTCTCACCGGAACCGCTTCCGGCTTCCGGCTGCTTCCTGACCGGTTACGGCTTCTACCCGCACTTTCCCGGCTGCCTCCGGTTGCTTCTTCTCTACGTCCTGCCGTACGCTGCCGGCTGATTATCTCTCTTTCTGTCTCTTCCCGCATTCCGGGTTTTCTTCTACTCCGTCTGTTCTCCATAGAATTCCGCCTTATCCATACGGTCATTCGGAAGGATGCAGACCCAGGTCTTGCCCGGATTCAGCTTGATTTCCTGACCGTCCATATCGTAATACTTTGTGACGCCGTAAGCGCCGTCTTTTTCCCAACGAATCAGAATGCCGTGTCCATTTGTAAAATAATACCCCGTCGCCGGTGTATGGACATCAATATCCAGATATTCCGTCGGTTTATAATATTTCCACAAACAGTATTGGAAAATAATATTTTTAACCGCTATCTGTCCTTCATCTCCCATATGCGGACCGCCATACTGATACCGGTAGTACAGCCCGTCCTCCGGGTGATACTCAAACCAGGGATTGCTTAACTGATAACCTGGCACTACTTTGGCCGCTGCGATACCATCCTCAAAGCACACCGGCGCACTCTCCGGCGCAAAAGTATAATGCCCCTCATAGCTCTCCGGGTACACATCCGCATAACCGCTCGCCTCGATCGCCTGGCGCAGCTTTGGTCCCGATGCATAGGCATTGTGCGGGGTCTTCCGATCCTTGGTCCGGAAATACGCAGATGCCCCATTGCCTTTGATTCCATCTAAATGTTCCATCTGCTCCAGATACGGAAGTGCAAACGTATTCTGCCCATAATGTGCATAGACCGCCTCAAATTCCCTTGCAAAAAAAGTATAGTATGGGCGGCAGCTCCGGACGGAACCGATCCGGTTCAGATCGTCATAGTCCTCTATCAGTGCCATATAGCGGTTCATGCTGCCTTCCACTGGTGCCTCATAGACCACTCCGGCATGGTTGATGCCATACTGCGGAAGCGCCACCTTGTCATTGCTCATCATGATCGCGAGCGGACGTCGGTTCGCCTTTGCGACATCCGTCCATTCCCCGGTCAGATAACTCTGTATCTTCCCGTCTTTTTCGCAGCGTTCCTCCGGCTCTGCTTCCGGCTGCGTTTCGGCCTCCGTCTCTGTATTTAAGGACAGCTCACGTGTCTCCTCCTGTGTCTCTGCTACCGTTACCGATATTTCTTTGTGAGCCGAACAGCCTGACAGCCAGCAGACTGCCATCAGAGTCAGTGCCAGTGCCCTTATTTTCCAACTGCTTTTTTTCATTCCGTACTTCCCCCATCACATCCCCATATGCCTCATTTCCCGAATGGGCTCTCCCCTTTCCCTCCGGTTCTTTTCCCTGCTTTTAGCGCGTATACCCTTTGCCAGCCAGGATTTCCTCCTGTTTTTTCTCCATCACAAGACGTTCGTCATCTTCCATATGATCGTAACCGCACAGGTGCAGCATACTGTGTGCCACTAGGAACGCCAGTTCGCGCTCCTTAGAATGACCGTATTTCTCTGCCTGCTCGTCTACCTTATCGATCGAGATCACGATATCTCCCAGAAGAAGTTCGCCCGTCTCCGGGTTAAAATAGTCCTCTGACTGCTCTTCCAACCGTTCAAAATCGGACGGCACATCGTAATCACCCATCGGAAAAGAGAGGACGTCGGTTGCCCGGTCAATTCCTCGGAATTCCTTATTAATACGATGAATCTCCTCATCATTTGTCAGGACTACATTGACCTCCGCCTCATACGGGCATTTTTCATAATCGAGCGCCGCAACCACGATCTCCTCGATGATCGGCCGGTAATCTATCTCCCACTCCCGCTCTGCTTCATATTCGATCTGGATTGTCATCTGTTCTTTCTTCCTCCATCTTTCCGGTCACGCGTCCCGGAACTATTTCTCCGGAAACCGCGGGACGCATCCGCATCTTTTTTCTCATACGCATCGTATGCCTCTACGATCTTCTGTACCAGCGGATGGCGGACTACATCGCTGCTGGTCAGATAGCAGAAACCAATATCGTCAATTTTCTTGAGTACATGAATCGCCGTATCCAGTCCGGACGCAGCTCCGGCAGGCAGATCCTTTTGCGACTGGTCGCCCGTCACGATCACCTTGGAACCAAAGCCGATACGTGTCAGGAACATCTTCATCTGTGCCGGGGTCGTATTCTGCGCCTCATCGAGAATGATGAACGCATTATCCAGGGTACGACCACGCATGTACGCAAGCGGCGCCACCTCAATCAAGCCCTTCTCAGAATTGTGCAGGTAACTTTCTGCCCCCATAATCTGATACAGCGCATCGTAAAGCGGACGCAGGTACGGATCGATCTTGCTCTGCAGATCGCCCGGCAGAAAACCCAGTTTTTCCCCCGCCTCGATCGCCGGACGCGTCAGGATGATCCGGCTTACCTCGCCACTCTTAAATGCCTGTATCGCCATCGACATCGCCAGATACGTTTTTCCGGTACCCGCCGGACCGATGCCAAATACAATCATCTTCTTGCGGATCAGGTCCACGTACTGTTTCTGTCCCATCGTCTTCGGTTTGACCGGCTTGCCCGTGATCGTCCGGCAGATGATATCCTTATCGATCTCGAGAATCTGATCATCCTTCTCCGTGAAGGACAGCGACAGGGCGTAATCAACATTCTGCTCGGTAACGGTATTGCCGCGCTTGGAAAGCTCTAACAGATTGTTGAACACACTCTTCGCCTGCCGGATCGTCTGCTCCGGACCGATGATTTTCAGCGCGCCGTCGCGTGTGATCATCGTCACGTGCAGCGTCCGCTCAATCTTTTTCAGATACGCGTCAAACTGTCCGCATACATTCCGCTCATGTTCCATCGGAATATCAATCATTGTCTCTATTATGCTCATTCCTTTGCTGTTCTCCTTGTGTCACAACTTGAATCGGCTCCTCCGTCTGAAGCCGTACCTCAAAATGGCAGACTCCGCCATTTATTAGTATTCTACCATCACTTGCCATAATATGTACACCTTTTTCGATCAATTTTTCTTCCGTCTCCTTTTGAAATGCCGCTGACAGCGCCGCAAGCTCTGGTTCTGTATACCTTTTTTCGCAGACAGACGTCTCCCGGTACTCACTCCACCCGACAGAAAGCGGCAGATAAAAATCAAGCGGGAGCCGCAATTTCCGGTACTCCGTCCGGATCGTCCAGGCAGGTTTCATCCGCCTGCTTCGTCTGAAAAAGCCCCACTGCTCCGCCATATCGAATGTATGTTCTATCATATCATAAAATTCTGGAATTTTCCAGTAAAATGTGTGTGTTCCTGCTTCCAAAGCAATTCCGTATCGTTTCTTTCCCGTTTCCGTCCGCATTTCCCTCCAGAGCGGAAGCTCCTTTCTCCCGACCCGCTCCCGGATCCCATATATATCCGCATCCGCCCGCACCCGGTAAGAGGAAATTTCTTCGCCTCCATCATCTGTGATCGGCACCGTTCCCGACACCAGAAGCTGCCCCTTTTCCACCGTATCTCCCGCCTGCACAAGCGGGATTCCGCTCCGGACGACTACCGACGTGATCCGCGCGTCGGATGCCGCCGCCAGATCGCACGCCTCGCCGGACTCCACTTCCTGACGGACCGGAACCTCGCTCTCCCGCAGACGGATGAAAAGGCGCGTCCCATGCAGGCGCACCGACACCCAGGTGATATCTTCAAATGACTCCCGCAGTTCTTCCTCCAGCCTCGCACAGGAAATCCGCTTCTTGGGAATTCCCTCTTCAATCTGCAGCGTCTGGAGGTAATGATTCAGCTCACTTTCGGTATAACGCCGGTTTCCACTCCAGTCGATCTCCCAGACAAATTGTGCCAGAAACAATAATAACAGAAAAAAAAGGACGAAGCTGACCGCCCACCCTTTCCGTTTCCGGTTCCGCCAGAGAAACACCGGCAGTCCACGCTTTTCAACGATATGCAGACGGACTCCCGCTTTTCTTGCCAGTGGCGCACACCGCTTAAAATCGCGGATTTCCATATAAAACAGCAGATTTTCCTGCTCTTTTTTTACCTGCCAGACATTTAAACCTGCCAGCGTACAGAGATTCAGGAATCTCTCCGGGGAGGTGCCGCGCATGTTAAGCCGCACTATCCCATGTAGAAGGTGTCTTACCTTCGCCATACTCATTCCTCACAGCACCCCAAATTCGACAGACACAATCTGCCCCGTGACCCGCAGATTGTCGCGGTCATAATACTCAATCGAAAGCCCTTTCCCCTTGATAGTAAGCCGGATGTTCTTTCCCGTCAGCCGCAGCATTTCGTCGGAAAAAAAGAGAATGCTCCTGTAATTTTCTACCACAGCCGCCCGACTGCCGGTAAAATACAGAAGCATCTCTCCGAGAACGACGTCCTCCGGCAGATGAAGTGCCGAAACGATCGCTTTTTTCTGTCTGCCAAACAAGCGCCTACCGCCTATTTCATTGTTATTATCTAATATATGTAGGAAAGCAGAAACTATGCCGTTTACTATTTTCCCGTCAAACCCACTATCATTTCCAGCATCCGCGGCACACAGTAAATCAACGGCAATGCATACCGCAGGGAAACCACCGGTCCCAGCAGAAGTGTTCCCCAGCAGCCTAGCAGAAGCATCAGCGGAATGATCTCATACGCCCGGTGCTTCCAGACTGCAAATCCTGCCGCAAACAGCATCAGCCAGAACGGAAATGCCTGATTGAGAAGCACCGACAGCACCGGAACCGACTGGAATGCCGGTGTCAGTGTCGCCTCCCTCAACCAGTCCGAAAGCGCCTGAAAATGGCTGTTACGCGTGATATGCAGGATATTTAAATTACCTTCCAAGTATGCCCCGTCGTATAAAATATAGCTGATCCAGTACTGGCTGTCTCCCATATACCAGTACCCCCAGTTCCCCATCAGAAATGAATCCAGATAAATACCCGGATGGCGCTTCCCGATTTCCGACCAGATACGAACGAAGCGTCCCATATCTGCCTGCATCACTTCCGTATGGAATCCATTTTTCACCGGATCCGCATTGACACGGACATACTCACTGAGCGCCTGCGGGTCAATCAGCGTCTCGATATAATCCTTTTCCTCCGGCGTCAATTTCTCCGGGACTTCATGATATATGCGCGCCAGCTGCTGCATTGGCACGCACAGCATCTCCCTCGCATCGCCCTTTCCCACGCCGAACGCCGTTGGAATCGGACCGGATAAAACATACCATAAAGCTGCCACCAGCAGAGATGCCCCGATAAACCAGTTTCTGCGATACACTTTTTTTCGTAAAAACAGGCAGACTGCCAAAACAAAAAACAGGAACACATAGATTCCCTGATTCCGGAACAGGCACATGAAAAACACACTCACAAAAAAGAGCAGCCAATCACCCGTCTTTCCCACTTCTTTCCGAGAACCTGTTCCATTCGGATTTTTCTCTTTATCCAGCTCTCTTTCTTTATCCAAATCCTCTTTCTTCTGGCACATTCCCCGCCAAAAATGCTCCGGATCCTCCGCCAGACAACATGCCGTATCAAATGCCAGCAGGAAAAATGCGCCAAAGAGCACATCCTTCGTCGTGACAAAGGAAAAGACCGTCAGATACGGATTCAGGATCCAGAACGTCCACGAAGCAACGCAGAGCCATCGCGGTGCCCGCCGCGCTTTCATCCGGCACAGACACAGGGAAAATACTGCACTCATAAAAAACGACTGCGACAGCGCATACAGCGCCATCCCTGCCTGATAGGTATGGAACAGACGCCCCGCAATCTTCATGCAGAGTCCCAGATATAGCGTATGAATTAATGGATGGTGGGTTGTCAGCGGCAGTTTTCCATAAAACTGAAGGAGCTGCGCGGACGCATCGTAAGAATAAATGCCCGGATAAACCGCCAGAAAAACCGGAAGATAGACGCACCAGGAGAGAAACATCCATTTCAGCCATGTCCCCAAATCCGAATTTTTCGCTGCGCGCTGTTTCGATTCCCGTCCCTGGCTTTCCACATCGCGGCTGCTTCCCTGGTCTTCGCAGTCTTTCCCCCTCCGTGCTTGCGTCCGTTTCTGGTAACTGTTCACAGGCAGGAATTCTCTGAACTGAAAATCCCGTATCTCAGGCCAGCCACGCCCCAAAGCATCCAGTCCCACACAAATCGCCCAGACCATCACCGTCATACACACCGCCCAGCCCGCCAACTGTCCCAAAAACTGTCCCGCCGTCCGGTAAATCAGCTCATTGCGGCTGTAACGGATTCCCAGAAGAATCATCAGCCCCATCAAAACGCCAAGCACAAGGCTGACTGCTGCCAGGCGCCGATCCGCAATATATTGTTTCAATCCCTTTCCCCGTCTCTCATTTTCCTGCTTTTCTCTCATGCCCCTCACTCCATCATCCGCCACATCGCATTTCTTCTCTTTCTCCTATTGCACAAAAAAGTCCTGGTTCATATGAAAACCAAGACTTTTGCGTTACTTAATTGTATTTGCGTTTTCTAGCAGCTTCGGATTTCTTTTTACGACGAACGCTCGGTTTCTCGTAATGCTCTCTTTTCCGAATCTCCTGCTGGATACCAGCCTTAGCACAGTTTCTTTTGAATCTGCGTAAAGCGCTGTCCAGACTCTCGTTATCTTTAACGATTACATTTGACATAGCTCACACCTAACCTCCCTCCAGTTGTGTAATAAGTGCATATTAATACAACTGTATGGGTATTTTTTTAGCACTAAAAAGATTATATCATAAAAAAATGATACGTCAACAACATTTTACATTTTTTTATGATTTTTTTATTTTACTTGCTCTGCTACTACTTCTGCCGCTTTTTCAAGGGCTGCTGCAATACCAGACGGATTCTTTCCGCCAGCCTGTGCCATGTTCGGACGGCCACCGCCGCCGCCGCCGACAAGACCTGCGATTGCTTTGATTAAGTTTCCAGCATGTGCACCCTTCTTCATCGCGCCGTCAGTTACAGAAGCCATCAGGCTTACCTTGCCATCCAGAGTAGATGCAATCAGAACAACGCCGTCGCCCAGCTTCTCTTTCAGCTGATCGCCCAGATTACGCAGACCGTTCATGTCTACATCCTTAACCTCAACTGCCAGCAGCTTCACGCCGTTTACATCCTGTACCTGGTTCATAACATCGCCCAGAGAGTCGTTCGCCAGCTTACTTTTTAACTTCTCATTCTCTGCGTGCAGAGTCTTGATCTCTTCTAACATGGACTCAATCTTGCTGCTCAGTGCAGCCGGAGTGGTCTTTGCCAGTTTCGCCGCCTCATGCAGCTCATTCTCTACCTCTTTGTAGTGGTTCATCAAACCGGTGGAGGTCAGCGCCTCGATACGGCGGACGCCTGCTGCAATACCAGCCTCAGAGAGAATCTTGAAGGATGCAATTGTGCCTGTGTTGGATACGTGTGTACCGCCGCAAAGCTCGGTGGAGAAATCTCCCATCTTGACAACACGGACTTTCTCGCCGTACTTCTCGCCAAACAGTGCCATTGCGCCCGTCTTCTTTGCCTCATCCAAGGACATAACATCGGTTACAACCGGCAGGGATGCTGCAATCTCATCATTTACAATCTTTTCAACCTTCTCTATCTCCTCTGGAGTCATCGCAGAGAAATGAGTAAAGTCGAAACGCAGACGGTCACGGGTTACCAGGGAACCAGCCTGCTCTACATGGCTACCAAGTACGGTACGCAGCGCTTTATGAAGCAGATGAGTTGCGGAATGGTTGCGGGAAGTCAGCTCACGGTTTTCCTTGTCAACCGACATGATTACTTTTTCTCCCACCTCGAACATACCCTTTACTACAACACCGACATGACCGATCTTGCCACCCTGTAAATGAATGGTATCTTTTACTTCAAACACAGAGCCGTCCGGAGCGGTAATCTGACCGAAGTCACCCTCCTGACCACCCATGGTTCCGTAGAACGGGGTTTCCTTGGTAATAATTGTACCAGTCTGACCGTCAGTCAGTGCCTCTACAATCTCATCCTCGGTCGTCAGAACGGAAATCTCGGATTCCGCTGTCAGACGATCATAGCCGATAAACTCAGTTGTAATAGCCGGATCGATGGACTGATATACCGTAACATCCGCGCCCATATAGTTAGTCGTCTTTCTCGCCGCTCTCGCCTGTTCTTTCTGGCGTTTCATCGCTGCGTTGAAGCCGTCCTCATCGATACCGAGACTCTTCTCCTCGAGAATCTCACGGGTTAAATCGATCGGGAATCCATACGTATCGTAGAGCTTGAATGCGTTGTCGCCGGACAGCACTTTCTCGCCCTTCTTGTTCATATCTTCTTCCATATCAGCAAGGATCGCAAGACCCTGATCAATGGTCCTGTTGAACTTATCCTCTTCCTCAGAAAGAACCTTGAAAATCATCGCGCTCTTCTCTTCCAGTTCCGGATAACCATCCTTGGAAAGGTCGATAACGGTGCGGGACAGAGCTGCTAAGAACTCACCCTCGATGCCAAGTTTTTTGCCATGGCGTGCTGCACGGCGCAGAAGGCGGCGCAGAACATATCCGCGTCCCTCGTTGGATGGCATAATGCCATCGGAAATCATGAAGGTGCAGGACTTGATATGATCCGCTACAATACGCAGAGAAATATCGGTCTCATGATCTTTCTGATATTCGGTATGTGCCAGCTCGCAGACACGGTCTAACAGAGCTTTGTTGGTATCAACCGTAAACAGGGAATCTACATCCTGTACGATCACTGCCAGACGCTCCAGACCCATTCCGGTATCAATGTTCTTGTGCTCCAGCTCGGTGTAGTTGCCGTGACCGTCATTGTTAAACTGGGAGAATACATTGTTCCATACCTCCATGTAACGGTCACACTCACAGCCTACCGTACATCCCGGTTTGCCGCAGCCGTATTTCTCACCGCGGTCATAGTAAATCTCAGAACACGGACCGCACGGACCAGCGCCATGCTCCCAGAAGTTATCCTCTCTGCCAAAGCGGAAAATACGCTCTGCCGGAATACCCATCTCTTTGTTCCAGATATCAAATGCCTCGTCATCGCTCTCGAACACAGACGGATAGAGGCGATCCGGATCAAGTCCGACAACCTCGGTTAAAAATTCCCAGGACCAGTGAATCGCTTCCTCTTTGAAATAATCACCGAAGGAGAAGTTGCCAAGCATCTCAAAAAAGGTACCATGACGGGCAGTCTTACCGATATTCTCGATATCGCCGGTACGAATACATTTCTGACAGGTACATACTCTTGTTCTCGGCGGAATCTCCTGACCCGTAAAATATGGCTTTAACGGAGCCATACCAGAGTTGATAAGCAGAAGGCTGTTATCATTATGCGGAACCAGAGAGAAACTCTTCATTGCCAGATGTCCCTTGCTCTCAAAAAAGTCTAAGAACATCTTTCTAAGTTCGTTCACACCGTATTTTTTCACGTTGCTTCCTCCTATAGTTACTTCTATTTAAGTAAAATTTTCCTCATTCTTTATATCCTATCATAGGAATTTACATTTCGCAAGAGGTTTATCGGTACAAAAAGTGTACAAAAAGTGTGCAAAAATGGGACCCTTACCGCAATTCTATATGCCGCAAAAGTCCCATTTACTAATTTTTTCACTACTCTGCCGGAAGATACGATTCATACAAATCCAAAAGCTCATACGCCCGATCCCGCGTCGAATTTGCCAGCGACGCCGTATACTCGACATTTTCCATCGTGCCGCCCTTGTAGCGCTCCGCCGCCTGTTTCGCCGCCGTATCACGTTCCCGGATCCATCTGCGTTCCAGACCACGCAGCGTGTCTGTCTCCTCGTCTGGAAGCACCGCCATGATTGCCTGATAAATCTGATTTAATTCGGCATCCCAGAGCCGGTACTCATACGCGACCGCCTCCCGCATCGCGTCGGTCGTATTCGCACTTCCCGAATTTTCCAGGTTTTGAATCGTATTCTCGATCTCGCCCAGCCGGTTCCGGTAATCTTCCGCTGTCCGGTCCGAGCCTGCACCTGTCCCGGAGGACGCGCCTCGCGCAGGAGATACAATTCCATTTTCAACCGGGGACACAACCGCCCCTGTATTCACAGAATGATCCGACTCATCGCCCGCGCTCTGCTTCTCTGCCGCCTTAGCAGCCGCCCGATTATCTGCACGTTTTTCCTTTTGTTCACCTAAAGACTGGACAGAAACATCTCCTTCCGCCTGCATACAGGCTCTGTCTTCTGTCCCCACGCTTTCCGCATGCGCCATTTTTTTAGAAGATGGCTCCGGCGCATCCTCCGCCAGACCATTTTCCGCTGCTTCCGCCGCAAATGGTTCCGCCTCATACATCGCCTCCGGTCCGACCGTCAGGCTTCTCTCACTTCCCGCCTGCTCCCGGATATAACGCCGCGTTGCCGCCGTCGTCACAATCCCCAGCACCAGAATCAGACCGAGGGCAGCGATCATTCCTTTATTTTTCAAATTACTCTCAACCGCCTTTGCTATTCCTGTTCACTTGATAATTTTAAAATAGCACATTTAAGACGGTTTGAAAATAGATGATCGAAAGATGTAAACATATCGTAAGGGTTGTTATAGTAACTGCTCACAGGTAGGAATTTTCTGAACTGAAAATTCCGTACAATACAGTTCCGGATGCAGATTTTGCCGATTTGGAATGCGAAGCATCGGCAAAATCCTGTTACTGGTCACACATGTGTGAGCAGTAACGAGCTATACCCCCGGATCCACCATCAGCTCGTCCCCATCCGCCGCCGAAGTAGCCAGAAAATCACATCTCTCATTCTCCGGATGTCCATTATGCCCTTTCACCCAGAAAAACGAAATCTGATGGGGTTCCTTGGCAGCGAGCAGGCGTTTCCATAAGTCTACATTCTTAACCTCCTCATTTTTTCCGCGTTTCCAGCCTTTTTTGATCCAGCCCTCGATCCAGTGCTGGTTAAAAGCGTTGACGAGATACTGGGAATCTGAATAGAGTTCGATCTCGCAGGGGCGGTTGAGCGCCTCGAGACCGGCGATGGCTGCCATCAGCTCCATACGGTTGTTCGTAGTTCGTTTGTAGCCGCCGGAAATCTCTTTCGTGTGCAGTTTTCCTGCCGGATCTACATAGTGAATGACGGTTCCAAATCCGCCCGGACCATCTGGATTGCCGCGGGCGGCGCCGTCTGTGTATATAGTTACTTTCAAGTCAGAAATCTCCTTTATGTCTATTATTGAAGCTTAGCGGTCCCACTTATCGCAGAGCGAGTTGATCTGGTCGGCAAAACGTGCCAAATCTTTGTTCGCCCCGCCCTCGTTATGCATAACAACACGGCGCAGGCGGTCGCAGGCTGCCAGCAGGCGGGCAAATACACCAGCCGCTTTCTTCGTTGCTTCGTTCACTGCCGGTTTCTGAATCGGAATACCCTTCGTAACAGTCACGAAGCATCCCTCTTTCAGGTCGTAGGAACTGCCGGAGAACGGAGCCATCGCATTGATGCCGTAAGTCTCCTTGACCGTCTCTGCAAATGCATCGCACACTGTGTCATCGCCGTGTACCACGAAGACCTGGGACGGTTTTTCCATAAAACTGCCAACCCACTCCAAAAGCCCGGTCTCGTCCGCATGGCCGCTGATGCCCTCGATCTTCTCGATCCGTGCTTTGACCTCGATCGACTCACCGAACAGCTTCACTTCCTCGCGTCCCTCAGTAATGCTGCGTCCCAGTGTGCCGACTGCCTGATAGCCAGCAAACAAAATCGTACACTCCGGTCTCCAGAGGTTGTGTTTCAGATGATGGCGGATACGGCCCGCATCACACATGCCGGCTGCCGAGATGATAACCTTCGGTTCCTCGTTGAAGTTGATTGCAACGGAATCGCTGCTGGTGATCGAGAGATGCAGACCCGGGAAAGAAATCGGATTGATGCCCTTTTTTACCAGCTCCTTCGTCTCTTCATTGTAGCAATCCATCATATTGTCCTTGAACACGCCGGTCGCTTCCACCGCCATCGGGCTGTCTAAGTAAACCGGAAATACGCCGTGCCCGGTTACAAGGTTCTTCTCCTTGATAATACGGATGTAATTCAACACTTCCTGCGTTCTGCCGACCGCAAATGCCGGGATCACGACATTGCCGCCCTTATCCAACGTCTCCTGAATCACGCGGGCAAATTCTTCCACGTGATCGCCTGTATTCTTGTGGAACCGACCGCCGTAAGTGCTCTCCATGACAACATAATCCGCCTGACGGATGTACTGCGGGCTGCGAATGAGTGGCTTGTTTTTGTTACCGATATCACCTGAAAATACAATCTTCTTGGAACAATCGTCTTCCTTCATCCAGATCTCGATCGAAGCCGAACCAAGCAGATGTCCCACATCGACAAACCGAATCTCCAGATTGTCATTCAGACGGATAATCTCATTGTAATTGCAGGGGACAAAGTGATGCAGTACCCCTTCTGCATCGTTCATCGTGTAAATCGGTGTCACCTCCGGTTTTCCGGCACGCATGGCTTTCCGGTTTTTCCACTCCGCTTCTGACTCCTGGATATGGGCGCAATCTTTCAGCATGATATCACACAGATCGCAGGTCGCGCGCGTCGCCATAATCTGTCCGCGGAATCCCCTCGCATAGATAAGCGGAAGCAATCCCACATGATCGATATGGGCGTGCGTCACCAACACATAGTCCACATCCGAATACGGAATCGGAAGTTCTGCATTTTCATACTTGTTGATCCCCTGTTCCATACCGCAGTCAATCAGAATATTCAGCCCGCATGCCTCCAGAAAATGACAGCTGCCTGTAACCTCATGATCCGCACCGATAAATGTAAGCCTCATAAAATCAGCCCCCCTGTTCTGTCGTTTGTGTCTCCGCATACCCCTTGCGGAAAGTGTTTTTGCTATTAGCCTCATTATAACTGATTTCTGACAATTTTGCAATTTCCCCGATAAAGTTTCGATAAAATTTTCATAAAATCACCTTATCTGTCCCACATTCCCATTCCAGACAACGCACCATTTTCCCAACAAGAGCCAGACCTATTCTATTATATAATAATACAGATCATACCCCCATTGCTGTCATTGATGATTTTCTGCAGCGTATCCTGCAGCTTCACCTGGCAGTCCTCAGTGAGCTGGGAGATCTTGGCCTGAATCCCGTCATCGACGATCTGGGCGATTGATTTTCCAAAAATATTGGTTTCCCAGATGCCTTCCTCACCTTTTCCAGCATTCTCCCGGATGTATCGGATCAAATCCTCTGCCTGCTGTTCATTTCCCACAATCGGCGCGATCTCAGTCTCAATCTGCGCCTTGATGAGATTGATGGACGGCGCCTGCGCTTTCATTTTGACTCCATATTTATTGCCGTGGCGCACCACCTGCGGCTCATCGAGGACGATCTCCCCGCGTTCCGGCGTGACAACCCCATAGCCCTTCTTGCGCGCCTGCGTGAGCGCCACGGATGCCTTTTCATACTCGCTCTGCATCGACGCCAACCGCTTCAAGGTCTGCATCAGCTGGTACTCGCCCTCGATCGGCATTCCCACATACTCGCTGAGGATCTGATAATAATGCCCGTCGTCCAGCTCGACCACCGCCTGAACGCTGCCATCATCCATTTTCATTGATACAATCCGGATCCGACGGATCGCTTCCCCGGTTTCCTCCGGCAGCGCCAACGCCACATCGCGCATATGTACCGTCCGATCCATCATCCCCCGGACTGCCTGTATGACCTCCGATTTAAGCCAATGGCTGTTTGGCAGAATCTCCAGCCATTTCGGAATCGAAAAATCGATCTCCGTGACCGGGAATTCCAGAAGCACCTGCCCCAGAATCTCCCGGATATCCTCGGCGCGCAACTGCTCACAGTTGACTGGGAGCACCTGCACCTCATATTTTTCGGTCATCCGGGCTGCCAGCGCCCGCGTCTCCTCCGAATATGGTTTCTGCGAGTTTAAAAGCACCAGAAACGGCTTTCCCAGTTTTTTCAGTTCCTGCACGGTCTTCTCTTCCGCCGGAACATAATTCTCCCGTTTCAACTCCCCAAAACTGCCGTCCGCCGTAACCACAAGCCCGATCGTCGAATGATCCGTGATGACCTTGCGCGTTCCCAGCTCGGCTGCCGCTGTAAATGGAATCTCCTCCTCATACCACGGCGTCCGCACCATGCGTTCTTTCTCGTTTTCAATATGACCGGCAGCGCCCTCCACCATGAAACCGACGCAGTCGATCAGGCGGACCCGCACCTCCACACCGTCCCCAAGCGAGAGCTTTGCCGCCTCTTTAGGGATAAATTTCGGTTCCGTTGTCATGATCGTTTTCCCCGCCGAAGACTGGGGAAGTTCATCCCGGGCGCGCTCACGGGCATGGACATCTTCCAGCCCCGGAAGGACGAGAAGTTCCATAAAGCGCTTAATAAAGGTCGATTTCCCTGTCCGAACCGGACCAACCACCCCAATATAGATCTCGCCGCCGGTTCGCGCCTGGATATCGCTGTATACATTAAAATGATCCATAAAAATACCCCCTTGGTCTGCTGATACAATGTATTCAGACCATAAGGGGGTTATGAATATTCCCATTTGGAAAGCTCCGGCTCACAGAACATTTTTATTCGCTCAGATAAGCCTTCTTCACTCTCTCATTATTCATCAGTTCTTTCGCATCACCGCTCAGAACGATATTGCCCGTCTCAAGCACATATGCTTTATTGGAAATGGAGAGCGCTTTTTTCGCATTCTGCTCGACCAGAAGAACGGTCACTCCGTCCTTGTTGATTTCCTGGATAATATCGAAAATCTCATTAACATAGAGTGGGGACAGACCCATCGACGGCTCGTCGAGAACGATCAGGCGCGGATGGCTCATGAGGGCGCGTCCCATCGCAAGCATCTGCTGCTCGCCGCCGGACAAAGTTCCGGCAAGCTGGTTCTTGCGCTCTTTCAGACGCGGGAAACGCTTGTAAATCATTTCGATCGTATCTTCAATTTCCTTCTTGTCATTTCTCGTATACGCACCCATTTTCAGGTTCTGGAGAACCGTCAGGGAAGCGAACACACGGCGCCCCTCCGGCACGTGGGCGATTCCCATTGATACCAGCTTATAGCCCGGTACATGGGTAATATCCGTTCCCTCAAATGTGATATTGCCTGCCTTGGACGGCAGCAGACCCGTGATCGTGTGAAGCGTCGTCGTCTTTCCGGCTCCGTTGGCACCGATCAGCGCTACCACATCGCCCTGTTCTACCTCAAAGGAAATTCCCTTGAGTGCCTGTATCACACCATAATATACCTGTAAATCTTTTACTTCCAGCATTGACATACGAAACTTCCCCCTATTCTCCCAGATATGCTTTGATAACTTCTGGATTGCTGAGTACTTCGCTGGTCGGTCCCTCTGCCAGCATATGACCGAAGTTTAAGACCGTCAGGCGCTCGCAGATACCGGAGACCAGCTTCATATCATGCTCAATGAGAAGTACGGTCATATCAAAATGATCGCGCACGAAACGGATCGTCTTCATCAGCTCTGCCGTCTCATTCGGGTTCATGCCGGCTGCCGGCTCGTCAAGAAGCAGAAGCTTCGGCTCGGTCGCCAGCGCTCTGGCGATCTCCAGCTTTCTCTGCTTGCCGTATGGGAGGTTCGATGCCTTATAATCAAACTCTTTGTCGAGGTCAAACACCTTCAAAAGCTCCATCGCGCGCTCATCCATCTCTTTCTCAACCTTGTAATAGGACGGAAGACGCAGAATGCCGCTCAGCGTAGAATATTTATGATGGTTGTGAAGACCAACCTTTACATTGTCAAGCACGCTCAGCTCCTTGAACAGACGGATATTCTGGAAGGTTCTCGCGATGCCTGCCTGATTGATCTGGATTGCCTTGTGACCGGTAATGTCCTTTCCATCCAGCAGAATCCGTCCGCCATCCGGCTTGTACACGCCCGTCAAAAGGTTGAAAATAGTCGTTTTACCAGCGCCGTTCGGTCCAATCAGGCCGTAGAGCTGTCCTTTTTCTATCGTGATGCTGAAATCATCGACCGCTTTCAGACCGCCAAAAGAAATACTTAAATTTTTTACATCCAGCATTGCCATGATTTACGCCTCCCCTTCTGTCTTCTTTTTCCGGAATGATGAAAAGATGCGCCCGCGGACCTCGATCGCCTTCGGACTGGAGGTCAAAAGCATCATTACAATCAGGACGACCGCGTAAATCAGCATACGGTAATTATTGAGGCTTCGAAGCATCTCCGGAAGCAGGGTTAAGATAACCGCCGCGATCATGGAACCACGGATATTTCCGATGCCGCCCAGAACCACAAATACAAGGATCATAATGGACATATTATAACCGAAGCTTTTCGGGGTCGCTGCCAGCGTCGCCAGGTTGTGTGCGTACAGAACGCCTGCCACACCGGCTAAGGAAGCAGAGATGGTAAATGCCATCAGTTTGTATTTCGTGATATTGATACCCACAGACTCTGCCGCAATACGGTTGTCGCGGATCGCCATGATCGCACGGCCTGTCCGGGAATTGATGATATTCAATACAATAAACAGGGTCAGGAGTACCAGGATAATGCCGATCGTAAAGGTCGCCGTCTTCGGTGTACCTGTGATACCCTGTGCACCCTTGATGATCACCTGACCGTCCGCTGCCAGCTTTAAGGAAGCTACATCTTTCATGGAAACGTGGATTCCGTTTCCGTCGATGCCGACGTACAGAACATTGATAATATTTTTAACGATCTCACCGAATGCCAGCGTTACAATCGCCAGATAGTCTCCTTTCAGACGCAGAACCGGAATACCGATGAGGATACCAAATACCGCCGCTACCGCCGCACCGACAAAGAGCGCCAGAATGAAGCGTACCTGGTTGCTTGCGATCAGATTTTTCATGGCATGATTAAAAAATGCACCTGAAAACGCACCCGCACACATGAATCCGGCATGACCCAGACTCAGCTCGCCGAGGATACCAACCGTGAGGTTTAAGGAAACCGCCAAAATCGTATAGGTACAAAGTGGAACCAGAATACCCTTTAAAAGACTGTTTACATGGCCGCCTGCCATCATAATCTGAATCAGAATGTAACAGCCGATTACAATCGCATACGTGATCGCATTCTGAATCCGAATTTTATTTTTATATGCGTTCATTTTAAACACCTGCACTTTCTCTTGCTTATTGCAGTTCATGCACCATCTTGTTTTCACACAGCACTTTCCGTTTCAAAAGTCCCCGGCATGAACCATCGTATAATTTTCTCTATTATACTTTCTCCGTCATCTTCTTGCCGAGAATACCGGTCGGGCGGACCAGAAGCACAATAATCAGGACAGAAAATACGATCGCATCAGAAAGCTGGGAGGAAATGTACGCCTTGGCAAGGTTTTCAATGATACCAAGCAGGATACCGCCGATAAATGCGCCCGGGATCGAACCAATACCGCCAAATACCGCTGCCACGAATGCCTTGATACCCGGCATGGAACCGGTGTACGGAGACAGGGACGGGTATGCCGAGCAGAGCAGCACGCCTGCTACTGCCGCCAGGGCGGAACCAATCGCAAAGGTTACGGAGATCGTGCGGTTTACATTGATACCCATCAAGGTTGCCGCACCGCGGTCCTCAGAAACCGCCAGCATCGCCTGACCCATTTTCGTCTTATTGATAAATGTCATCAGGGCAGCCATAATCACGATACAGCTTAAAATCGTCACGATCGTGACACTGGAGATCGAAAGCTTGCCGCCAGCCAGCTTTAATGCCGGTACAGTAATAACCGATGTAAACTGTCTCGCATTGGAACCAAAAATCAGAAGCGCCACGTTCTGGAGCAGATAACTGACACCGATCGCAGTGATCAGAACTGCCAGCGGTGACGCATCACGCAGCGGTCTGTATGCAACTCGCTCGATCGTAACGCCCAGCACTGTACACACAACCACCGAAGCCAGAATACCCACAACCGGAGAACCGCCCATCGTTGTGACAATCGTAAACACTGTGAAACCGCCTACCATGATGATATCGCCGTGTGCGAAGTTCAGCATGCGCGCGATGCCATAAACCATGGTGTAGCCCAGTGCAATGATCGCATAGACACTTCCCAGACTGATGCCATTGATTAAATAAGAAAGAAAACTCATATGTATACACCTACCTCTTTGTTTCTACGTTTTCGCATTTCCCTGTACACGCATTTCGCTGCACATGTTTACCTGTGACCGAATTTAGCAGAACAAGTATGACCGTCTCGCAGTCTGCAGAAAGCAAACACCTGGTTGCCGTCGCAGGCAAGCATGTGCAGTGAACCGTTTTAAAAAGAAAGCTGTTACTAAATGCCCGGCAGCCATCTGTGCCGCCGGACATCCAGTAGCAGTCCCATCAGAGCTACATACATATAGCCGCAACGGTTCTGAAGTTTTTAAATTTTTAATTACTGCATCATCTCATATTTGCCGTCTTTGATCTCTACAGCTTTCGGCGCTTTCTGCGGCTCGCCTTCTGCCGTCCAGTGCATCTCTGTACCGGTCAGACCATCGATCTGGATCTCAGTCATAGCTGTTTTCAGTGCATCGCAGATATCGGAAGTGCTCATATCCGGTGTGATCTCTGCCTTCTCTGCAGCTGCCTTAATTGCATATACGCCGTCGTAAGCATCTGCTGCGAACTGAAGCGGGTCGATGCCGTAAGCATCACGGTAAGCAGTTACGAAGTCCTGGCTGGACTCCTCGTCTACGGAGAACGGAGTCAGAAGCATCAGACCTTCTGCTAAGGACTTATCAAAGCCATCAACGCTCAGGATACCGTCCATACCATCACAGCCGAAGAACTGCGGATGGAAATCTTTATCGTTTGCCTGTTTCAGGATAACAGATGCCTCCTGATAGTAGATCGGCAGGAATACCAGATCAGCGCCGGACTCTTTTGCTTTATCAAGCTGTACGGAGAAATCGGTATTGTTATCAGATGTAAATGCCTCGCTGGCTACTACCTCCAGACCCTGATTCGGGGCCTCTGCTACGAAGGACTCGCGGATACCATCGGAGTACTCGCTGGAGCTGTCGTAGATGATAGCGATCTTGGTTGCCAGTTTGTGCTCGCCGATGTACTGAGCGGATGCACGTCCCTGATCCGGGTCAGAATAGCATACGCGGAATGCGTTGTCGCCGGAAATACTCTCAACAGCAGATCCGGACGGAGTCAGCTGGAACAGGTTATCTGCTGCTGTCTCTGCTACAACTGCGATACACGGCTTGGAAGTAACGGTACCAAGAAGCATCTGCATGTTCCAGTCTTTTAAGGTATTGTATGCGTTGATCGCCTTCTCCGGATCATTCTCATCATCCTGGAAGTTGAACGCTACCTGGTAACCATTGATACCGCCAGCCTTGTTGATCTCATTGATTGCCAGCTCAGTACCATTCTTTACAGCCTCGCCGTAAGCGCCAGCCGCGCCGGTGATCGGTCCGATGCCGCCGATTTTAAATACTTCGCCGTCAACTCCCTCTGCGCCCTGTGCATCTTCTGCTGCTGATTCAGAAGTGCCCGCATTTCCAGAACCGCCGCAAGCGGTCATAGACATCGCCATCATGGCCGCAAGCCCAAGACTAACTACTCTTTTTTTCATAATATTCTCCTCCAATTCTATGCTGCAATGGAATACAACAACTATTTGAATGAGGCAATTATAAATTTTACCCCTCTAATTGTCAATACAAAAACCACCTAAAAAAGAGGGAATTTAGCAGATTTTCAACTTTTTGCGCTAAATTCTCTCTTTTCCAGATCTTGTAGTTATATTAGATATTCTTACGGGTTATAGTAAACACTTTTTACAAGTTTTGTCCGCCTGACACAGACACCTGCATTTTCCAGAAAAACATAGTAGATCTCATTGCTATTTTTCCGAATTCTATCACTCAAATTCAGAAAAACGGCTGCCGTCTGAATTATCCTTCCCACGGAAGATCGCTCGATTCGATCCGCGGATCGCGCATCATCAGATCCGCCAGCGCCTCTTTCGGAGATTTTCCGTCAAACAGCACCTGATTGACCTGGGAAACGATCGGCATATCGCAGCCGTATTTCTGTGCCAGCAGAAGACCGGCTTTCGCAGAATAAACGCCCTCGACAACCATCTGCACTTCCTTCATCGCCTCATCCATCGTGTATCCCTTTCCAATCAGGATACCCGCCCGGCGGTTGCGGCTGTGCATGCTCGCACAGGTTACGATCAAATCACCGATGCCGGATAATCCGTAGAAGGTCTGCTGTTTTCCGCCCATTGCAATACCCAGACGGGCAATCTCCGCAATTCCGCGGGTGATCAGTGCCGCCTTCGTGTTATCGCCGCATCCCAGCCCATCCGCTGTACCGGCTGCCAGCGCAATGACATTTTTAAGAGCCGCGCCAATTTCCACGCCCAGCATGTCCGGGCTGGTGTAAATGCGGAACACCGGACTCATGAACACACTCTGCATGAACTCGGCAGTCTTTTTGCGGTGCGCCGCTGCCACACAGGTAGTCGGAAGTCCCCGGCTCACCTCCTCGGCATGGCTCGGTCCGGAAAGGACGGCTACCTCCGCCAGCGGAAGTTCCTCCTCGATGACCTGTGACATCGTCATAAGACTCTGCTCCTCGATTCCCTTCGCCACATCCACGACAATCTGACCGTAACGCAGGTATTCCTTCATCTTCGCCGCCGTACTGCGGACATAGACGGACGGAACCGCCATAATCAGCATATCCTTCTCCGCCATCGCGGTGCGCAGATCAGCTGTCATCTGGATCTGATCCGGAAGTACAACCTCCGGCAGATTTTTGTGCCGTCTGGTGCGGCTCATTTCCTGGATCTCTGTATCAAATGCGGACCAGATTGTCACATCCTGCCCATTATTGTTCAGAAGCACCGCCAGGGCTGTGCCCCAGGTTCCGGCTCCGATAATTCCTACTGCTGCCATCCTGATACCTCCCGACCTGCTTTTCTCTCTTCTTCTCTCTACAGGTCAATGTTATTTGGAAATTTTTATACATTCCCACTACTTATGACGTTACTGTTCATGCATACGTGCCCAGTAACGGAATTTGCCGTGGCTTCGCATTTAAATACGGCAAATTCCTGCTGCCACCACGTTTTCTTACGGCACTTTCGGTTCCAAAAGTGCCCACCTGTGAACAATTACCTTATGGCAACTATGTAAAGTGTTGCTAAACTTCTTTCATGATTTCTTCGCGCCCAGTTTGTTTTCTGTGCCGGACAACAGACGCCCAATATTGCTCCGATGGCGCCAGATCGCCATGCACATCAGAATCGCGCCCAGTGCATAGAACTGGATGCGGTTCGGCGTGCTTACCCGGTAGGAACCCATGCTCTCAAAGATCACAAGCTCTGCAAAAAAGGTGATCGACACAAGAATCGAACCAAGCGATACATAGCGGGTCAGGAACACCGTTACGGAGAAAATCACGAAACAGGTCAGCGTAATCCGCAGATCCATCGCTGTCATGATGCCCGCCATGCAGGCAATTCCCTTGCCTCCCTTGAATTTCAGGTAAAACGGGAAATTGTGACCGAGTGTGACTCCCAGACCCGCATACAATGCAAGAAGATCCACATCCGCATTTCCCTTAAACAGCAGACGGCAGACTGCCATTGCAAACACCGCCTTGAAAAAGTCCCCTAAAAATACGATCGCGCCCGCTTTCTTTCCCATCACACGCAGGACGTTCGTAGAACCGGCATTTCCGCTGCCGTACTGGCGGATATCCATATGATTTGCCTTTCCATACAGATAGCCGGACTGGATCAGACCAAAGATATAGCCAATCACAATACAGATGAGACGTTCCATTATTGATCCTTCCCCTTTCTCTCGCGGATCAGGAATTTTAAGGAAGTTCCCTTGAATCCGAATGCGTCACGGATCTTGTTCTCGAGATACCGTGTATATGAGAAATGCATCAGTTCCTTATCATTGACAAACACAACGAATGTCGGCGGTTTGACCGCTACCTGTGTCATATAGTAGAGCTTTAAACGCTTGCCCTTGTCAGACGGCGGCTGCTGCAGTGCCACTGCCTCTGCCAGGATCTCATTGAGAACGCCGGTTGCAATACGCAGTGTCTGATTTTCGCGCACCATGTCGATCATCTCAAACAGCTTATTCATACGCTGTCCGGTCAGTGCGGATACGAACACGAACTCCGCATACGGAATAAAGGACAGAACGGTCTTAATCTTATTGGTGTACTCATAAATAGTCTTATCGGTCTTATCGATCGCATCCCATTTATTTACCACGATGATAATACCTTTTCCACGCTCATGTGCGATACCGGCAATCTTTGCATCCTGCTCGGTTACTCCCTCTTTCGCATCGATGACCATCAGAACCACATCAGCCCTCTCAACCGCCGTTACGGTACGGATGATGCTGTAGCGCTCCAGCTCCTCCTTGATCTTGCTCTTGCGGCGCAGACCTGCCGTATCGATAAAGACATATTCGGTACCGTTGCGGACAATCTCTGTATCGACTGCATCGCGGGTCGTACCGGCGATATCCGATACGATGACGCGGTTCTCGCCCAGAAGCTTATTTATAATAGAAGATTTACCTACGTTTGGTTTTCCGACAATCGCCACTCTCGGACGGTCATCCTCTTCCTCGTCACCGCTTCCCTCCGGGAAATGTGCCACGACTTCATCCAGCAGATCGCCCAGTCCCAGACGGGAGGCTGCCGAGATCGCTACCGGATCACCGATACCGAGGTTGTAGAACTCATAGACATCATTGCCAAATTTCGCCGGATTGTCTACTTTATTGACCGCCAGAACAACCGGTTTTCTCGATTTACGCAGCATATCCGCCACCTTGGAATCCGAATCGGTCATGCCCTGACGCACATCTACGATAAACAGGATCACATCCGCCGTCGCGATCGCGATCTCCGCCTGCTCACGCATCTGGGACAGGATAATATCCTTCGTATCCGGCTCGATACCGCCAGTATCGATCAGGGTAAAAGCATGGTCTAACCAGGTACAGTCCGCGTAAATACGGTCACGCGTTACACCTGGAGTATCTTTTACAATCGAAATCATATCGCCCGCAAGGACGTTGAAAAGGGTGGATTTTCCCACGTTTGGACGTCCAACGACCGCCACCACCGGTTTCTTTTTCATATTTATGCCTCCATTTATTTTCATGCTCCGCAGCTGGTTTGTAAATCCACAGCTGCTATTTTTATTGTCCAGTTACTTGTTTCATTCATTGTGATGCATTTCACATCCAGACGCTTTCTTTCTGTGTGTCCGAAAGCACGTTTTCCTCTGTATTTCCAGCCATCACGTTTCTTTCTCATCCTCCAGATCTGAGTCTTCCTCTTCAAAACAAACGACTTCGTCCGGGGCATCCTAATCCAGGTCTTCCGGCTCATATGCGTACACCTGTACGCCATCCAGATCTTCTTCCTGCCAGTTATCATCCATCTGAGCGGCAAATTCCTCCGGATCCGGCTCATACTCGCCATGCCTGGAGCTTTCCTCCTTCACAGGAGCCAGAATTGCTTCCACAAAATCACGTCCGCTTGATTTTACAATATCCACCGGAACTTGTAAAGCATTTTGTACATCCGTGCGGGTCAGATCATCCAGAAATGTCTCCTCGCCGCTTCGGAACATGGCGCTTGGAAGCAGCAGGCGGCTGCCAAGCGGCTGTTCCTTTAACTGTGCAATCAGATCCTTTGCCGTGATCAGCCCCGCCACCGTGATCCGCTCACCAAAGAAGTCATTGCGGATCGCATATACATGTACCTTTTTCCCCGGGAACTGGCGGCACACGCGCTCTACATACTGCTCAATATACGGGGCAGCCAGCCGTCCCGTTGCAATCGAAATCTCCTCCGGGCACACCTCGCCAGCCTCTCCCGGATGCAGCTGCTCCAGCGCCTCGGCTATCTCCTCCTCCATCAGGCGAATCATGCCGACCCCATTTTCCAGCTGGATATAGCCATCATAGCGATCCGCTTCCGGAAGCGGGCGCCCGGCGCCCATGTAAAACTCATCGCTGGCGTGAATGAAGTGAATACCGTGTTCCGCATAGATCTTCTTCTGCCATTTCTCTATCAAATCAATGGTATCGCCCAACTGCTCCGGTGTAAACGGCTCAAGCGGATACAGACCATCGCGGTACTTCGAGAGACCGACCGGCACGACCGAAACACTCTGCATCGCCGGAATGTATTTCGTCAGATCACGGATCGAACGGTCTAACTCCGCCCCGTCATTGACGCCCCGGCATAAAACGATCTGACCATTCATCGGGATATCCGCCTCATACAGGCGGTCGATTTTCTGGAGTGCCTCACCGGCAAAGCGGTTATGAAGCATCTTGCAGCGCAGCTCCGGATTCGTCGTCTGCACTGAAATATTGATCGGCGCCAGCTTAAACCGGATAATCCGCTCAATATCCTTATCCTTCATATTCGTCAGCGTGATATAGTTGCCCTGCAGGAACGAAAGTCTGGAATCATCGTCCTTAAAATACAGTGTCTCACGCATGCCCGGCGGCATCTGGTCGATGAAACAGAAGATGCACTTATTCCTGCAGGAACGATAATCGCTCATCAGACCATTTTCAAAGGTAATCCCCAGATCCTGATACTCATTTACGATATCCAGTTCCCACTCCTCGCCGTTCTTCTTGCGGACCAGCAGCGTAATCTCCTCACTGTTTATCTTATATTCATAATCAAAAATATCCTCTATCTCATCTCCATCGATCGTCAGAAGGACGTCCCCCGGCTCCAGCTCCATTTCCTCCGCAATCGAGCCCGGATCGACCGATTTTATCAGATGACCTTTTTTCATTTATAAAATCCTCATTTCAAATATTTTTAAACCCTAAGAATCCAGTATTATATTAACAGTAATCAGCTTTTTTGTAAAGTTGTGCTTCTGATTCGCAGATGTGGATTTTTTCAAAAGCAAGCCAAATATTTGATTTTTTTTGTAATTTTCTCATTTGCTATTGACGTTTCTTATCGTAAAATGGTATAAAATAGTTGTATTATGTCCTGCAAATGGCAGACAAACTTGTACGCTCTGCCCGCATGCATCGAAGGACCTACACTGTTTGGAGGTATAATCATGTCGAATGACTACGTGTTTAATGACACGCTTCCGGTTGCGCCGCTTAAAATTGCCGCACTGGAGAGCTGCCGGGATCTGGCTGAGAAAGTCAACTCCCACATTATCAATTTCCGCCGCAACGATATTGAAGTCCTGAAAAAACGTCAGGAAAATTTACAGTACCGCGGCTATGATGCTGATTCCTACATGCTTGACTGCGCGTGCCCGCGTTTCGGAAGCGGTGAAGCAAAAGGCATCGTCAATGAGTCTGTCCGTGGTACCGATATTTACGCCATGGTCGATGTAACCAACTACAGCCTGACCTACAAAATGAGCGGATTTACCAATCATATGTCCCCGGACGACCATTACCAGGATTTAAAACGTATCATCGGCGCATCCATTGCTACCGCACATCGTGTCAATGTTATCATGCCGTTCTTATATGAAGGACGCCAGCACAAGCGCAGCGGTCGTGAATCCCTTGACTGCGCGATGATGCTCGAAGAACTGATTCAGATGGGCGTAAGCAACATCATTACTTTCGATGCACATGACCCGCGTGTACAGAACTCCATTCCGTTAAGCGGTTTTGATAATTTCATGCCGACCTACCAGTTTATCAAGGCATTACTGAACCATGACAAAACCTTAAAGATCGACAAGGACAACCTGATGGTTATCAGCCCGGACGAGGGCGCTATGTCCCGCGCCGTATATCTGGCAAACAACCTGGGTGTTGACATGGGTATGTTCTACAAACGCCGCGATTACTCCCGTGTTGTCAATGGACGTAACCCAATCGTTGCCCATGAGTTCTTAGGTTCTTCCGTTGAAGGAAAGACCGTTCTCATCATCGATGACATGATCTCCTCCGGCGAGAGCATGCTGGACACCTGCCGCGCCCTCAAAGAGCGCAAGGCAAAACGCGTCGTTGTATGCGCTACCTTCGGTCTGTTCACCAACGGACTTGAGAAATTCGACGAATTTTTCGCAAAAGGTTACCTCGACTGCGTCGTAACCACCAACTTAAACTACCACACGCCGGAACTTCTTAAACGTGACTGGTATGTAGAAGCTGATATGAGCAAGTTTATCGCTGCAATCATCAACTCCCTGAACCATAACGTATCTCTGGAGAACGCACTGACTCCGACTGCGAAGATCCAGAAGCTGATTAAGCGGTATAACGAGGGACAGATGTAATGAGAATTGACGGCTGATAAACGGCTGTAAATTTCAAAAAACTCCTGCATACACAGATGAATGTTCATTCTGTGTATGCAGGAGCTTTTTCTAATTAATCTACTCAAACCGCGATTTGCAATTCAATCCATCCCCATCACAAATTCACCTTCTCCCAACCTCTCTCCAAATACCCATTCATCTTCCGTTTCAGTTCCTGATTCTCCTCCGCCTCCAACAGCGGATCTTTATCCATTAATTTCTTCACTTCATCCGAAACTGCCTTCAATATATCTGCATCTGCAAATATATCCGCTAAATGGAATTCGAGATCACCGCTCTGGCGGACGCCAAATAGGTCGCCGGGACCGCGCAGTTTTAAGTCTTCGGAGGCGATGTAGAAGCCGTCATTTGACTTATTGAGAATATCCAGCCGCTTTCCGGCGTCTTCCTCGCCGGAGGCGTTGACCATGATGCAGTAGGACTGATCTTTTCCTCGACCGACACGGCCGCGGAGCTGATGGAGCTGCGCCAGACCGAAACGCTCGGCATTTTCGATCATCATAACGGTAGCATTCGGGACATTGATTCCGACCTCGATGACCGTGGTGGATACCAGCACATGAATCTCATTTGCCGCAAATGCTTCCATGATCGCATTTTTTTCTTTTCCCTTCATCTTTCCGTGCAGATATTCCACCCGGATCGACGGGGACAGGGCGCGGCGCAGCTCTTCGGTATAATCGATGACGTTCTCTGCCTCCAGCATCTCGCTCGGCTCGACCATCGGGCAGATGACGTATGCCTGACGGCCGGCGCGGACTTCATTTTCGATGAAACGGTAGGCATTCGGGCGAAATTCACGGTTCACGACACAGTTCTTGATCGGCTGCCGGTTTGCCGGAAGTTCATCGATGATGGAAATATCAAGATCCCCATATAAAATAATCGCCAGCGTCCGCGGGATCGGCGTCGCACTCATGACAAGCACATGCGGCTCGCCGCCTTTTTTGCTCAGCATTTCCCGCTGTGCCACTCCAAAACGGTGCTGTTCATCCGTGATTACCAATGCCAGATTGTCGTACACCACTTTTTCCTGAATCAGCGCGTGGGTTCCAATCACGATATCTGCCTCATGATTTTCAATCGACTCTCTGGCAAGCCTTTTTTCCTTCGCTGTCATCGAACCGGTCAGAAGCACCGGACGATATGTGATTCCCAGCGACGCAAACAATTCGGTCATCGACTCGTAATGCTGGCGCGCCAGTACCTCTGTCGGTACCATCAGCGCCCCCTGATATCCATTTGCCGCCGCCTGCAGCAACGCCAGAATCGCCACAATCGTCTTACCCGAACCAACGTCGCCCTGAATCAATCGGGTCATGATATGCCCGCCGGACAAATCGGCGTACACCTCCCGGATTACCTTTTTCTGTGCCCGGGTCAGAGCATATGGGAGGCGCTCTTCCACCGACGCCATTTCCCCGGAAAACGTAAATGGATATGCGCTCTTTTTATCTTCTTTTTTGTCTTTGAGCAGGCGCACCGACATCAGGAACATGAAAAATTCATCAAACACAAGACGTTTCCGGGAAAACATCAGTTCTTCCCGGTTTGCCGGAAAATGGATGTGCTCCAGCGCATAGTTGATTTCCGCCAATCCGTACTTTTCCCGCAGACCAGCCGGCAGATATTCCCGTTCCATCTGGCGCATCGTGAGGGCTTCCGTGACTGCCTTTGCGATCGTCTTATTGCCAAGTCCCTTCGTCTGTCCGTAAACCGGCTGCATAGACGACACGACTTTCGCATACTGTTCCGGGCGGTAGATCTCCGGCTGCTCCATCGTAAGTCTTCCCCGTTTTTTTACCACACGACCACGGAAAATAAAGCGTTCCCCCGCCTTGAGCGTCCCGCGCAGATAGGGCATATTGTACCATGCCAGCGCCAGTGTGCCTCCGCTGTCCCGCAATCCAGCCGTCGTAACCTGCAGGCGCGCTCCATACCGCACCACATCCGCCGTTTTTGCCAGGATTCCGCCGACTGCCGCGATCGTATCTTCCTTCAGTTCCGCGATCGGCTGCGGTTCCTTAAACTCGTCATAAGCACGCGGATAATAATGAAGCAGTTCTTCCACCGTTTCCACGCCTATTTTTTGAAATAGCTTTGCCGTCTTTTCACCGATGCCCTTGACAGCGGTTATATTCTGCTGTTCCATTTATCTCCTCCTGCTTTTCAGAATATTCTCCGGAAAATCAGCCACGCGGACAGTTACCGGACAAAAAATCCGGGAATACATTGGAATGAAAGAGAGGCAGGACGCAGGGATCTCTCCCCTGACCTGCCTCATTTCATACTTATGAATTATTTTGTTTTATACGTCAAATGTTTTATCTGCGCTATCACATAGAAAATTCATTTTCTCGTTATCTGCATTTTCTCAGCCAATAGTGCAGATTCATTTAACGCATTTCAATCACTTTAAACGACCTAAATCTACTCTACCGAAATCATATAATAGTAAATCGGCTGCCCGCCATTCTGGCATTCAAATTCGCAGGATGTAAATTCTTTGCGGGCTTTCTCACAGAATGCCTCTGCGTCCTCTTCCGTGACATCCTCACCATAATAGATCGTCACAAGCTCAGACTCATCATCTACCATCTTACGAAGTGACTCCATCGCGGTCTCCTCGATATTCTTGCCAACTGCCAGCATGCCGCTGTCGCCGATCCCCATGATATCGCCCTCTGCGATCTCCATACCATCGATCGATGTATTGCGGACCGCGTAGGTAATCTGACCGGTCTTAACGTGGCTCATCTCCTCAGTCATCTGTTCCATATTTTCTTCCGCCGTCAGATCCGGAGCAAAATTAATCAGCGCCGTGATACCCTGCGGAACCGTCTTGGACGGAACTACATATACCTTGGTATCTTCTGACAGGCTCTTTGCCTGCTCTGCCGCCAGAATAATATTTTTATTGTTCGGCAGAATGTAAACTGTCTCGGCATGGACTTTTTCGATTGCTTCCAGCATATCCTCCGTACTCGGATTCATCGTTTGTCCGCCCTCGATGATATAGTCAGCGCCGATACCCTTGAAAATCTCAAAAAGACCTTCTCCGACCGATACGGCGATAAATCCATATTTCTTGCGTGGTTCTTCCTTCTTCTCTTTGGCTTCCTCTTCTGCCTTCTGCTGTGCCGCCAGACGTTCGGAATCTTTGATCAGTTTCTCCTGATGTTCCTCACGCATATTGTCAATCTTGATGCGGGACAGGGAACCGTAGGTCAGTGCTTTCTGAATCGCCAGACCTGGATCGTTTGTATGAACGTGAATCTTGACAATATCATCATCTGCCACAACTACCAGGGAGTCGCCGATCGTGCTCAGATAATCTTTCAGTTCCTGCTCTGTCGTCTCATCCGCCGGTTTTTCTGCATTGATAATAAATTCCGTACAATAACCAAAACGGATATCCGCTGCCTGCGTGCTTCCGGCGCCTGTTGCTGTTTTTGCCGCTCCATTTCCCGATACAGACGGAGTAACTGCCGCGTCGATATCCACGACTTTTCCTTTTAAGCCCTCAATACAGCCCTTGATAACCTGAATCAGACCCTGTCCGCCAGAATCCACTACACCTGCCTCTTTCAGAACCGGAAGCATCTCCGGTGTCTGGCTTAAAACATACTCGCCGTGCTCCAATACTTTCTCTGAAAATTCAAGTACGTCCTCTGTCTGCGGTGCCAGTTCTGCCGCTTTATCCGCCATTCCCTTGGCAACAGTCAGAATCGTACCTTCCTTCGGCTTCATAACTGCCTTATAAGCTGTCTCCGTCGCACGGTTAAATGCGTCTGAGAGAACACTCGTCGTAATGACATCTACCGTCTCAATCTCTTTCGTAAATCCGCGGAAGAGCTGTGAAAGGATAACGCCGGAATTGCCTCGTGCGCCGCGCAGGGAACCGGAGGAAATCGCTCTCGCCAGCGCCTCCATCGTCGGATTTTCAACGGCTGCCACTTCTCTGGCGGCTGACAGAATCGTCATCGTCATGTTCGTACCGGTATCTCCATCTGGAACAGGAAATACGTTCAGCTCATTGATCCATTCCTTGTTGGCCTCCAGGCCCTTTGCTCCAGCCAGAAATGCATTCTTTAACATCCCGGCATCTATATAATTCATGCCCACAGGGTTTGTTCCTCCTTAATCTATCACTCTTACGCCTTCAACATAAATGCTGATTTTCTCAACCTTCATGCCAGTAAACTCTTCTACTTTATATTTTACACTCTCGATCAGGTTGTCCGCAACGGTAGAGATGCTGACCCCGTATGCCACGATTACGTGGAAATCGATGCTGAGTGCATTGTCCTTGATGGCTACGTTGATGCCGTGTGTCAGGCTTTCTCTTTTAAGCAGTCTTACCAGACCATCTTTCATACTGACAGCCGCCATGCCAACGATACCGAAGCATTCTACTGCTGTCGTTCCGGCGTACATTGCAATTACTTCCGGATCGATCTGGATCGAACCCATTTTATTGTCGATGCGTCCTTTCATATTGACAGCCTCCGTTTCTTTCCTTGTTTTTGTTTGATTCGAATTTTATGCCATGATTTTTACGGGCTGGACATGCGGAGCCGGAGCGGCTCCTGTGTCGGCGCGTGGGATGAAATATATGCGTCTCTCTACCCCGTCATGCAGCTCGATTCCGCTTCGCTCCATCTCGCTCACGGGCTTCGCCCTATGGATAAAAATGTCTGAAATACGGCTTATGTGCAAGCACAACACCGTTTTTCAGCCTTTTTTATCCGCATGACTCATGGCTTACGCGTATATTATACACCACCCACGTTAAAAAGGAAATAGAAAATAGACATCTGTCGAAAACTTTTTTTATTTTTTTTGGTTTTTCACTTGCATATTTTCCTATTTTCTGCTATTATACCTTTGTTATGGATTTTAATAGGAAGTCCAATGATCGGTTAAGGAGGTGCTACGATGGCTAAGTGTGCAATCTGCGAGAAAGCTGCTCATTTTGGTAATGCAGTGAGTCATTCACATAGAAGATCTAACAAAATGTGGAAAGCTAACGTTAAGTCTGTTAAGGTTAAAACTAATGGCGGAGCTCAGAAGATGTATGTATGTACTTCTTGCTTAAGATCCGGTTTAGTTGAAAGAGCCTAAATCGAGTTTAACTGGCCTCAGGTGTCTGCCTGAGGCTTTTTTCTTGTCCTTAGCATAATGAACGACAACAAATGTTGGAAATATGCTTTTTGAGCACATTCCAACATTTTATATAAAACCTTTCCTTCAAAACACCTTAAAACAAGTTCAGCAGCGTTCCATACAGCTTCTCATTTCCCATCACCACCAGCGCCAGTTCTTCTTTTGCCTCGCTGAGCTGATAAAAAAGATGTCTCACATCGCGCTCTGTCGAGCGCAGATATCCCATTTCATCATAATAATAGCGCCCATCCAGCCGATGCACCATGCGATCGACTTCTCGCGTATGGCGAGATTGTATTTCTACGGCAGAATCGGATGGCTTTTCCGGTTTTTCCTGCCAATCGGATTCCTGGCACTCATATCCCTGACGAATGTAATCATTCAGCAAATTAGCTGCTTCTGACTCATCGTTGGCATAAACCACCGCGACATGGGGATAGCGCCGCATTCCGCGTCCGTGCGGCAGGTGCATCATATTTTGTATAAAATAGGAAAGTTCTGCATTCGCACGGATCCGATTCGTCAGGTGGAATGTCTGGATTCCCGGCTGCTCCCCCAAGAGCTTTATTGCACCCAGATCCAATTCTTCCGGCGAAATCATATCCTCACAGTTACTGGAAAAAATAACCGGACGCGTTTTGCCGATCTCCAGCAAAATTTCCAATGTATTGGGCGACAGAAGGTGTGCCTCATCTACTAAGATCGCGCTGTATGCTTCAAACCTGATTTCCGCTCCCGTTTGAACACTATCCTCCGCCAGGTACTCCACCCGCCGCAGCCGCTCATGCAGCACCTTCCACTCTTTTCCCGCTTCACCGCAGTGGATCATGCACACCCGCTGCCGCCCGGAGAGTTTCATCGCAATATCATATAAAAGCAGCGTTTTGCCCGTCCCCGGAAGACCGGTAAACCAGAAATATCCCGTCCGGTCTGCCCGGATTTTCTTTAAAATCTGGCGTTCAATATCCCTCTGCTGGTATGTCAGGAAATATTCTTTCTTTAAGAACCGTCCCGGCTCTGTAAGCGGCGAAATCAGGTACAGCTCCGCCTGAAACAAGTCTTCGATATCGCCTGGATAATCAGCACTCTCCTGCTGCAAATCCCGGCAGAGCTGTTCCCAGTCCGCCTCCACAATGCGGTCATGATTCGTCAGACGCACCAGGCGGTTCTGACTGCTAATATAAGTGTACGAACGAATCGGCTTTCCCAGCGCCGCCAGATAATACCGGTTCTGTATGAGCTGCTTGCGGATCGCCTCATCCGACACCTGTCCGCTCTTTAATTCAATATTTAAAATCTGTTCTTCCTTGATCTGAAGCAGATCAAACTCTTTTCCCAGTCTCGGAATCTGAAAGGAATAGAAAAAACGCAGTGCGTACACCGCCTGTATATGTCTCTCCAACTCCGAAACCAGCGCTTTCATGCTGTCCAGCTCCCATTCCCGTATTTTCAGAAACACATCCCGCCCCGAAAGCTGTCGTTCCAGCTTTTGAAGGTATTCCGTATTCTGATTTCGGGTAATCGTGTAAATAGAGATTGCTTTCATACCACCTGCGTTCCTTTTCGCCCTTTCCAAACTTTATAGATCCCTCTTTTTGCCGCAGCACTCCATGAGCGCCGCTACCACCTTATCCATCTGCAGTGGTTTTGCCAGATGCACATTCATCCCAGCTGCCAAGCACTGCCTGGCATCCTCTTCAAAGGCATTTGCCGTCATGGCAAGAATCGGAATCTGCCTTGCATCCGCCCGCGGAATCGCCCGGATCGCGCGTGTCGCAGCCAGACCATCCATCACCGGCATCATCACATCCATGAGAATCGCATCGAACGTCCCCGGACGTGCCGCCTCAAAGCAGTCTAATGCCTTCTTCCCGTTCTCCACAATCGTGACATGGGCACCCGCATCGGTCAGAAGTGTCTCCGCGATGTCTGCATTCAACTCATTGTCCTCCGCCAAAAGCAGCTTCAAACCGTGAATATCTCCTGACGGCGCTGCTTCCTTAACCGGGAACTCCTCCGGCGGCGGTGCAATCTCAAATGGAATTTCCACCACAAACGTCGTTCCAATGCCGACCTCACTCGTCACCTCGATGTTTCCGTGCATCTGTTCAATCAGCCCTTTGACGATCGTCATGCCAAGCCCAGTTCCCTGGTAAACACTACGCGCATCATTTTTCTCCTGTGCAAACGGGTCAAAGATGTGATCCAGAAATTCCTGGCTCATGCCAACTCCCGTGTCCGAGATCGTCCACCTATAGACGCACCAGCCGTCCCGTACATCCTGCGCCTCCACCCTGGTACTGATTTTTCCGCCCGGACGATTGTATTTGATGCAGTTTCCATAAATATTCAGGAAAATCTGGCGCAGATGGAGCTGGCTGCCATAAATATACGGATACGGAATCTCCGCTTTTCCTTTATCATACTCCCATTGAATGCCCGCATCTACCGCGCGCTCGATGATGATGCTCACGATATCGTGCGTCATCTCTGCCAATGAAATATAATCATGTGCCAGAATGATCTTTCCCTCTTCCAGCTTGCTCATCTGCAGCACATCATTGATGAGGGACAGCAGATGCCCCGCCGCCACCTGCATTTTCCGGTGATTTTCCATCAGCATCTCCTTATCATCAAAATGTGCCTCATCGATTTTCAAAAGACCGATAATACCATTGAGCGGTGTCCGGATATCGTGACTCATGCGGCTTAAGAAATCTGTTTTCGCCCGGTTTGCCGTCCGCATTTCATCAAATGCCGCCTGCAGGCGCGCGTGCTCCTGTTCATCCCGCGCGTGCATCTGCGACGTATCCTGCAGAAGAATGATCGCATGAACCACCGGCATCTCACAAGAAAGCTCCGTATCAAACACGATCGTCTGCGTCATCAGAACTGTTTTCTGTACCCAGCAGATCGTGCCATCTTCCTCCTGGATACAGTATTCCACGGAAATATGTTTCTCCCCTGCCTCAAACCGCTTCAACAACTTAGCCGGATCATCTGCCAGACGATAGCTTCCCAAGGTCTCCTGGGTGACCATCTTCATATATTCACTGCAATAATCACGGTAAGAACACGGCAGCGGATAGTCCATAAATAGCTCCCGGCATTCCTCGTCTTTTCCATTCAAGACAACACTCTTCTCCAGAATATCCTTTGTCAAATTAACTGTATATATCATATCCGACAGATCCAGGAGTGCATCCACATAGCTGTCATTTTCCAGAATCGACTGTTTGAGCTGTTCATAATAAAGCGTCAGCTGTTCCTTCGCATCTGCCCGCCCTTCTGAACTTTTCCGGATCGTCTCAAATGCCAGCAGGAAATGATGCAGCTTTCCTTCCTCATCCCAATCTACCGGGATCAGCGTCAGGCGGCTGTAGAGTCCCTGACCGTTGGTGTCATACTGCAATTCGAGTAGATCTCCCTCCGCCTGCAGCTTCCCGGAAAGCTCTGAAACCTGCAGGCTCTGGCGGATGTTGGCGCGGTCAGCACGAGCCACCCGTTCCGCTACTATCTGCTCCGCCGCACCGGAATAGCTTCCGTCTGACGCCAGAAAGAAATCAGCACTGGCACGGAGTGCCCGGTAGGTATCCATGTGCGCGTCGCAGTAGAGACAATCCGAAAAGTTTCTCCCGTACCGGTTTAAAAGCTTGAGCAGGTGGAAATCCAGCCGTTTTTCCGCTGCCGCTTCCTCGCGCTTTACATGGTTTTTGTTGATATACATATTTTTATCGGCAAAACTGAAAAGCTCCCGCATCGTGCTGCCCGGAAAATCACTGGCAAGTGCATACCCGACCGCATAGCTGAGCGGCATATCCGGATATCCCTTTGACTCCTCTGTCATCGCCTCCCGCACATGGGTGAGGCATTCCCGCATGGCCTCCTCATCCAGACCATGCGTAACGGCAATAAATTCATCGCCGCCGTCCCGCCCTACGAACTGTTCCGCAGGCATGGACGCGCGCAGGCAGACGGCGAACCGCCTGATGTAGGCATCCCCCGCCTCATGCCCCATGCTGTTGTTGATTCGGCGGAGATTATTCAGGTCAAAACTGCATACTCCCACATTCTCTGCCGCCGGTTCCGGATCATCCAGCAATTCTTCGCATTTATTCTTATTGGGAAGTCCGGTCGCCTTGTCCAAATACACCTTTTTCTGCAGCGCACGGTTCATCGCCGCAAAGCGCACCGCCTTGATAAATTCATATCCAATCAGAAGCATCAGAACAATAATATCAATCGTGATATATTTTTCAATTACCGTCAGCGAGGATGCCTTCCTCTGGGAATACGCCTCCGCCAGTCCCGTCGCCTCATCACAGATTTCAAAGAACCGCTCGCTCTTATCAATGATCTCTGTATTCTCATAGCCGACTTCTCGGACACGCAGGATTTCATAGTGAAGCGCGGCAAAGTACTCCTCCAACTCCTGCATCTTACTCTGAAACGCCCCGTCATCAAGGCGCACCAGACCCAGTTCGCCATTGCCATTTCGCAGACCGTCGACGAAGGCCTCAATATCCTGAATCATACCATCCTCCGGCTGACCGGAAATTTCCAATTTAATGATACGCTGTGTCTTTCCGCGCACCAGTCCCGCATAATTGACCACACGCGCCGTTCCCTGAATACTGGAGACAATTCCCATCATCACGATAATCAGTGCCGCCAGCACAACCGCCAGCACGCCGATGCAGATCTGTATTATGTTTGAAGTCTTTTTCTTCTTACTCTTATTCGCATTCTCGGAATCCATCGCTCCGTCCTCCCGTGAAAAAGAATGTGCCTTGGCACATTCTCGCGCCAAGCGCGGTCGCTTGCAACATGTTTCTGCTTCGCGCGAGTGCGCATCCTCGCGGAGCGTTTTTTGTTTCATAGGACATAATTTCCCATGAAACAAAAACCCTGGCACGCCCGTTTTCCTGCACCTGCCATCTTGTTATTTTACATCTTATATCCCAGAAAGCATCCATCCTCATGCGACTCAATCCGCCCGACCGCCTGCAGATACGAATAAATAATCACCGTCCCGGCAAACTTCATCCCACGCTTTTTGAGATCTGCCGACACTGCATCTGAGAGCGGCGAGCTGACCTTGCCTGTCTCATGAATCACCGCGTCTCCTGTCCAGTGAGTCAGATACGCGTCAAAACTCCCATATTCATTCTGAATTTCCCGGAATATCCGTGCATTCGTGACAGCGGCATGAATTTTCAGCCGGTTATGTACAATTCCCGGGGCGGTCCGGAGTGCTTCCTCCTTCGCCTCGTCGTAACCGCACACCTTGTCCAGGTCAAATTCATCGAACGCGGCGCGGAACGCCTCCCGCTTATTGAGAATGCACTCCCACGAAAGCCCTGCCTGAAAGCATTCAAGGATCAGCATCTCAAAGAGCTTCGCATCATCCCGAACCAGCTTTCCCCACTCCTCGTCGTGGTAACGGATATACAATTCATTCTTTGGATTCGCCCAGCGGCAGCGGTGTTTTCCATCGTGCCATTCCATGTTTTTCTCCCTTCGCCTACATAAGCGGCGCCAGAATCCGCAGTGCCTTCCCCGCAAACCGCCGGATAAACGGATACTTCCGGCAGTTTTCCAGAGTAATCCGCTCGCTCTTTGCAAGTGTTTTCTGGAAATCTTCTTCCACATCCATCACAACCGCATTGCGGAAGAAATAGGACGCGCACTCAAAATGCAGATACAGGCTTCTGAAATCAAGGTTGATCGTTCCGACCACCGCCTTCTCATCGTCGCTCGTAAACATCTTCGCATGGATAAAGCCCGGCGTGTATTCATAGATCTGAACACCAGCCCGCAGAAGCTCCGCATAGTAGCTACGCGCCAGCAGGTACGCATATAACTTATCCGGTATATGCGGCATGATAATAATGACCTCCACGCCGCGCTTTGCCGCAAACTTGAGCGCCGCCAGCGTCGTATCGTCGAGAATCAGATACGGAGTCGTGATGTGCACATACCGGCGTGAACGCCCTAAAATATCGAGGTACACCGACTCGCCGACATTTTCCCCGTCGAGCGGGCTGTCCGCATATGGCATCACAAAGCCGCCATAGTCCATGCCCTCCGGCATATGAAATGTCTCCGGACACAGAAAACGGCGATATTCTTCCGCATCCCGTTCCGTCACATCCCAGAGCTGCAAAAACATCATTGTAAAACTGTCTACAGCTTTTCCCTTGAGCATGACCGCCGTGTCCTTCCAATGTCCGAAGCGCACCCGCTGGTTGATATACTCATCTGCCAGGTTCACGCCCCCGGTAAACGCGGTATGACCATCGATCACACAGATTTTCCGGTGATCGCGGTTATTCTGGTAACTTGAGAGAGCCGGACGCACCGGCGCAAAAATCTTGCACTGGATACCTTTCTCCTGCATCGCTTTCTCATAGCCGTGCGGCAACGTGAAGAGATTTCCCATGCCGTCATACATAAACCGGACTTCCACGCCCTCGGCGACCTTCGTCTCTAACACCTGTAAAATCGCATCCCACATCACTCCGTGTTCTACGATAAAATATTCCATAAATATAAAATGTTCCGCTTTTTTGAGTTCTTCCAATAATACTGGAAACATATCATCTCCCAGTGGGAAATAGCGTACCCCCGTATTTTCATACGCCGGGAAACGTCCGTACTGGTTCATATAGCGGACGAGATTGCCGCCGCTGGCGCTGATGCTCTCATAGTGTGCCAGCACCTCCGGATCCTGTAAAAGGTACGGACGAAGTTTTGTCCCAACCTCTTCGATCCGCCGGTTAATGCGGCGCGTGCCCGGCTGCAGCGTCAAAAACAGATAAAACAGCGTTCCAAACACCGGAAATATCAATATCGGCACTACCCAGGACAACTTGATCGTGCTGTTTCCCTCATCGCTGATAATATAGATCAAAACCAGCGCACTGAGCATCGCAGATCCACCGTACATATAGATCAGGTACTCTCTAAACCAGTCAAACCCGGCAAAGAGCACAAGAATCTGTATCAGCAGAAACAGCGTTCCCAGCGTGGTACGCCCGAAAATCAGACGCAGCAGTTTTTTCAATTTTTTAAGTATTTTCTCCATTTTCTACCAGTCCATTTCTCTGCCTCATTCATCAGGCACCTGCCGTATCATTGAAAACTACAGTGCCATCTCTCATAGTATGGCAGATTTTTGCAAATAAAACAAGAGGTCAGCCGGAGACTGACACAGATTTATGTGTCATCCCGACTGACCTGTCGTTGTAAGCGCTCATTTTAACAACCGCATTGAAACATCTCACGGATACCCGGCATAAAGCTGTTATATCGCCATTCTTGGCATTTTAGTCCTCCAGCGCCTGACGGATATCCTCGATGATATCATCCACATTCTCAATTCCGACACTCAAACGGATCAGGCTTGGATCAACGCCTGCCTCCCTGAGCTGCTCATCGGAGAGCTGACGGTGAGTATGGCTTGCCGGATGCAGAACGCAGGTTCTCGCATCGGCAACATGGGTTACGATGGCTGCCAGTTTCAGCTTATCCATGAACTCGCCAGCTGCCTGACGACCGCCTTTTAAGCCGAAAGAAATAACGCCGCATGTACCGTTCGGCATATATTTCTGCGCCAGTGCATGGTATTTATCATTTTCAAGTCCCGGATAATTCACCCAGGCCACATCTTCACGGCTCTGTAAATACTCGGCGACCTTCTGTGCATTCTCACAGTGGCGCGGCACACGCAGATGCAGTGTCTCCAGACCGATATTCAATAAGAAGGAATTCTGCGGGGACGGGATGGAACCGAGATCACGCATTACCTGTGCGGTTGCCTTGGTGATATAAGCCGCCTTACCGAATTTCTTCGTGTAAATAATGCCGTGGTAAGACTCATCCGGCGTCGTCAGACCCGGGAATTTATCTGCATGTGCCTCCCAGTCAAAGTTGCCACTGTCCACGATGCAGCCGCCGACGGTCATCGCATGTCCATCCATATATTTTGTAGTAGAATGCGTTACAATATCTGCGCCCCACTCGAACGGACGGCAGTTGATCGGAGTTGCAAACGTATTATCTACAATAAATGGAATACCATTTCTGTGTGCAATCCGGGCAAATTTTTCCAGATCCAGCACTACCAGAGCCGGGTTTGCAATCGACTCACCGAAGATACACTTTGTGTTCGGGCGGATCGCCTTCTCGATCTCCTCTTCCGGCGCATCCGGGTCAACTAACGTAACATCGACGCCCATTTTTTTCATCGTAACGACAAACAGGTTTGATGTGCCGCCGTATACGGTTGCCGAGCAGACCAGATGATCGCCCGCGCCGCAGATATTAAATACCGCATAAAAGTTTGCCGCCTGTCCGGAGGATGTCAGCATTGCTGCCGCGCCGCCCTCCAGCTCACGGATCTTATCTGCGACTGCATCATTGGTCGGGTTTGCCAGACGGGTATAAAAATATCCGTTTTCCTCCAGATCGAAGAGTCTTCCCATCTGCTCACTGGTTGAATACTTAAAGGTCGTGCTCTGGTAGATCGGCAGAATTCTCGGCTCGCCATTTTTCGGCTGCCATCCGCCCTGGATGCACGTTGTTTCCATTGAACGTTTCATTTTTCTTCTCCTTCATATGTTTATTTTTAAATAATTATATAGTAATTGAGCCCATTTTTTAGTACGGCTCTTTTACATCACCATATCAAACAGCGAAAGCTGATTGCTCTCCGGCAGCCCCGTCAGAATTCCCAGCTCTGCCATCAGATCGCACACCGTCTTCGTAACCTTGGTACGGTTGATAAAGTCCTCTTTCGACAAGAACTTTCCGTCCTCCGCCGCAAAAACAATCGCGTCTGCCGCTTTCTCGCCGAGTCCATCGATACTGCTTAACGACGGCATCAGCTTTCCGTCTATGATCTGGAAATTGCGGGCTTTTGCCCGGTAAATATCGATCGGCATGAACTCAAATCCGCGCGCGTACATTTCCTGTACGATACGCATATCGCGCAGCGTGTCCTGCTCTTTCTTGGAAAGAGAATCCGACCGGCTCTTGTACTCCGCCAGATGGTACTCCAGCTTATCGCGCCCCTGGCACATCAGCTTGTAGGTAAATCCACTCGCACGGATGCTGAAATATGCCGCATAGTACGCCAGCGGGTAAAATACCTTACAGTACGCCACACGCCACGCCATCATAACGTAAGCCGCCGCGTGCGCCTTCGGGAACATATACTTGATTTTCAGGCAGGAATCGATATACCACTGCGGCACATCGTGAGCTTTCATCTCCTCGATCCACTCCGGTTTCAGTCCTTTTCCTTTTCGGACAGACTCCATGATAGTGAAGGAGAGTCCCTCTTCGAGTCCTTTCTGAATCAGATAAATCATAATATCGTCTCGACAACAGATCGCCGTCTGAATCGTCGCCTGTCCGCTCAGGATAAGGTCTTTCGCGTTTCCTAACCATACATCCGTACCGTGGGACAGACCGGAAATCCGCACCAAATCCGAAAAATATTTCGGTTTGGCATCGATCAACATCTGCATCGCGAAGTCTGTACCAAACTCCGGAATGCCAAGCGCCCCGAGCTTACAGCCGCCGAGATCCTCCGGCGTGACACCGAGCGCCTCCGTGTTCTGGAAGAGACTCATGACCTCCTTCGAATCCAGTGGAATATCCTTAACCGGGTCGAGTCCCGTCAAATCCTGCAGCATACGAATCATGGTCGGATCATCGTGTCCGAGAATATCGAGTTTCAACAAGTTGTGGTCGATCGAGTGGTAATCGAAATGCGTCGTGACGGTGCGTGTCGTCATATCGTCCGCCGGGTGCTGCACCGGTGTAAACGTGTCAATCTCCTCTCCGAGGGGCAGTACGATGATACCGCCCGGATGCTGTCCGGTGGTACGCCGCACGCCGACACAGCCGGACACGATGCGCTCAATCTCGCACCGGCGCTTACGGATTCCTTTATCCTCATAATAATGCGCCACAAAACCATACGCTGTCTTATCCGCCAACGTACCGATCGTCCCCGCACGGAAGGTCTGTCCTTTTCCGAAGATGACCTCCGTATAGCTGTGCGCCCGGCTCTGGTACTCGCCGGAGAAGTTTAAGTCTATATCCGGCTCCTTATCGCCCTTGAATCCCAGGAACGTCTCAAACGGGATGTCGAACCCGTCTTTTTTCAACGGTTTTCCGCACTTTGGACATATCTTATCCGGCATATCGCAGCCCGCCATACCCGAAAACTTCTTTACGTCTTCGGAATCAAAATCGTAATAATGGCAGTTCGGGCAGTAATAATGCGGGCTCAGCGGATTTACCTCCGTGATACCAGACATCGTCGCCGCCAGCGAGGAACCAACGGATCCTCGCGAACCAACCAGATATCCATCCTCATTCGACTTCCAAACCAGCTTCTGCGCGATGATATACATAACGGCGAATCCATTGGAAATGATCGAGTGAAGTTCACGCTCCAACCGATCGACTACCACCTTCGGCAGCTTATCGCCGTACATATCATGCGCGTGGTTGTAGCAGATGGTACGCAGCGTATCATCCGAATTCGGAATAACCGGCGGACACTTGTCCGGGCGTACCGGGGAAATGCGCTCACACATCGCCGCGATCTTGCGCGTGTTTGTGATAACGATCTCCTCCGCCTTATCGCTGCCTAAATATTCAAATTCCCCCAGCATTTCCTCGGTGGTCCGCAGATACAGTGGTGCCTGATCGTCTGCATCCTTAAAGCCCTTGCTCGCCATGATGATACGGCGGTAGACCTCATCCTCCGGATCGAGAAAATGGACATCGCAGGTCGCGCAGACCAGCTTGTTCCACTGTTCGCCAAGTTCAATCACTTTGCGGTTCAGATCCTGCAGATCCTCCCAGGTGTTGACCGAACTTTTCTCATCCCGCAGCATAAATGCGTTGTTTCCAAGCGGCTGCACTTCCAGATAATCGTAGAAATTCGCTATTTTTCCCAGTTCCTCCTCCGGAACCCCGCGCAGGATCGCCTGAAACAGCTCGCCCGCCTCGCACGCCGATCCAAGAATCAGCCCCTCGCGGTGGCTCGCCAGCAGACTCTTTGGAATCCGCGGACGTTTTGCAAAATACGTCAGGTTTGACTGGGAAATCAGCCGGTACAGGTTGATTCGCCCGACATCATTCTTCGCCAAAATAATAATATGGTAGGTCGGCATCTTCCGGATCATTTCCGGCGTCATTTTGCTGAGTTCGTTGAGCTGCGTCAGATTTTCGATATCACGAGCCTTTAACATCTCGATAAACTTGACAAAAATCTCTGCCGTCGCCCCCGCATCATCGACCGCCCGGTGATGGTTTTCGAGGGAAATTTTAAGCTCTTTCGCTACCGTGTCGAGCTTGAAGCGGTTCAGGTTCGGCAGCAGGACACGCGCCAGCGAAACCGTATCGAGAACCGTCGGCTGGAATGTGAGTCCCTGCCGTCTCGCATTTTCTTTGATAAAACTGATATCAAACGACGCGTTGTGCGCGACCATGACCGCACCCTCGCAGAATGCCAGAAACTCCGGCAGAACCTCTTCGATCGTCGGCGCGCTGATTACCATGCCGTCGTTGATGCTTGTCAGCTGTTCAATGTCATAGGGGATTGGCACTTCCGGGTTGACAAATGTGCTGAATTTGTCCACAATCTTTCCATCCGTCACACGCACCGCGCCGATCTCGATGATGCGGTTCTTGATCGGGCTGAAGCCGGTCGTCTCGATATCGAATACAACGCAGGTGTGGTCTAAAGTCTGCCCTTTCTCATTCTCCGCCAGTTCCTTCATATCATCGACGAGATAGCCCTCAATGCCATAGAGGATCTTGAAGTTTTCGCCCTTATCAACCGCATGGTTCGCATCCGGAAACGCCTGCACACAGCCGTGGTCGGTAACAGCGATCGCGTCCATGCCCCACTGTTTGGCACGTTTGATGATATCCTTGACCTCGGAAACACCGTCCATATCGCTCATCTTTGTGTGACAGTGAAGCTCCACGCGCTTGACCGGACTGTTGTCCATCCGCTTGCTGGTGAAATCTTCGCATTTCTTGATGCCGGAAACCGAACCGATCGTCAGCTCGCCGTCAAATTTATCAATGTTGGCAACACCCTTGATGCGGACAAACTGCCCCGCCTTGGTCGCCGTCTTCAAATCATCCAGCGTATCCTCCCGTGCAAAGATCTTGACGCCGATTGTATCTGTAAAATCCGTTACCGAAAACATAAACAGTGTGTTGCCGCTGCGAAGCTCCCTTAACTCGCAGGTCAGGATCTTTCCGCGGATGACAACCTGCCCAACCTCGCCTTCCAACTCCTCGATCGGGCTCGCCTCCTCATCGAAATCGCGCCCAAACAGCACATCCGGGTTATAGGATTTCTTCATATAGCCCGAACGACGGTACTCGCCGCCCTTGCCAGATCCAGCATTTGCGCTGCCTGCCTGGTTTCTGCCTCCTGCCGGATTCCCACCGGCTTTCAGCTTACCAACCGGTTTTAAAACAGTCTTTCCCTCGTCAAATGGCAGATCGACACCGCCAGAGGCAGGTTCTGCCCCCGACGGTTCCATATACGCCTCATTGGCACCTGCTGCCCCGGCAGCCGCGCCGCTTCCGCCTGCCGCGCCACTCTCGCCTGCCGCCTGCGGCTTCATGTAGATGATCTCCGGCTCAGTATTCTTCTTCTCAACCGGACGGTAGGAAGTCTTCACAACCATTGGCACATTGCAGCGCTCGGTGAAGATTTTCTCCAGAATCCGCACCAGTTCCTGTGCCTTATCGCGCACGATCATCGTGTCCTCCAGCGACAGCTTCAGGTATCCTTCTTCTTCAAAATCCATCTCCGCCTTACGGAACATATTATAAAGAAGGATACTGTAATTTTTCAGCTCCATCAAAATACTGTCCCGGTACACATTCATAAGTTTTTCCGGCGTGTACTGGCTGGACAGATGGTATTTCTCCAAAATCTTGATCGTCACCCGTTTGCCCGGAAACAACTGCTCCTTGATGCCTTTTTCCAGATCATAGATACTCTGCTTGTGCATCAGGCGCGGGCTGTCGATGTAGACGCGGATCACGCTCCGGTCACGGTTCGTCGAGATCTTCTCGATCCCGATCATTTCAAGCAGTCCCCGCACATTTTCCGCAATATGTAAATCTGGAAACACCTCCAGAAATGTTTTCATTCTATCATTCCTTTGCTTTTTTCTCTTCCACCATCCGGTCAAGCTCCGCTTTGAGCGCCGGTAAAAGTTCACTCTCCGGCAGTTTTTTCACAATCTCGCCCTTGCGTATCAGAAGTCCTTCGCCGATACCGCCGGCTACACCGAGATCGGCTTCCTTCGCCTCGCCCGGTCCGTTGACCACGCAGCCCATGACGGCAACCTTGATATCCAGCGGATATCCCTGTACCAGCGTCTCCACCTGGTTTGCCAGACCGATGAGGTCGATCTGCGTGCGTCCGCAGGTCGGACATGAAACAACTTCCACGCCACCCCGACGAAGTCCCAGCGTCTTCAAAATCAGCTTTGCCGACTTGATCTCCTCCAGCGGGCTGCCTGTCAGGGACACGCGAATCGTATCACCGATTCCCTGACTCAAAATCAGTCCCAGACCGACCGCTGACTTGATATTGCCCGCAATCACAGTTCCCGCCTCTGTGATACCGACATGCAGCGGATAATGAGTCTTTTTTGCAATTAGTTCATGTGCTTTTACACACATCATAACATCCGAAGATTTGATGCTGATAACCAGATTGTCATAACCCATCTGCTCAATCAGGGCAACCTTATCCAGCGCACTCTCAACGAGTCCTTCCGCTGTCACGCCGCCATATTTCTCTACCAATGGCTTTTCCAAAGAACCGCTGTTGACGCCGACACGAATCGGCACGCCATACTCTTTTGCCTTGTCAACCACCGCCTGGATCCGCTCTCTGGAACCGATATTTCCCGGATTGATACGGATTTTGTCCGCGCCGCACTCGATCGCCGCGATCGCGAGACGATAGTCAAAATGAATATCCGCCACCAATGGAATATGTATCTGGCGTTTAATCTCCGTCAGGGCAGCAGCCGCCTCCATTGTCGGCACTGCCACACGGATAATATCGCAGCCCGCGTGCTCCAGCGCCAGAATCTGCTCGACGGTCGCCTTCACATCCTCTGTTTTCGTATTACACATCGACTGGATCAGAATCGGATTGCCGCCGCCGATCTGTCGTTTTCCAATCTGCACCACTTTCGTCTCGTCCCGGTATCCCATATCGTTCCTCCCAAACCATTCTTCTCCGACACAAAATTTCCGACCTTTTTCGAGCGAATCTTTCATGCCTTTGAATCAAATGAATTATCATTACAATAAATTTCTAATATCATTAAACAATACAAATAACATCAGCGTCATCAACGCCGCCATGCCCACCATATGGACCATGCCCTCTTTTTCCGGATCAACCGGCTTGCCGCGCAGCATCTCCAGAATGATAAATACAAGCCGTCCGCCATCCAGCGCTGGAACCGGAAGCAGGTTCATGACACCCAGATTGGCGCTGAGCAGAATACACATATTGGCCAGATTGACAAGCACAATCATAAGTCCGTAGCTCTGGCTCTCCTTGACCGTCGTGCCGATCATCGACACAATCCGCACCGGACCCGCGATATCGTTCGAGCTGACCTGCCGCTTCAGAATCATGCCAAGGCTGCTGAACGTCACACGGATCCAATAGCGCACTTCATAGAAGCTATACTGCGCCGTCTGAATCACGGACGCCGGTTTCCGGTAAACGCCGCCGCTGATTCCAATAAGATAGCGTCCCGCCTCCTCGGAATAGCGCGGAACCATCTGCGTCGTGTAGGATTTCCCATCCCGCACATACTCCACCGTGACACTCTTTCCCGGATGAAACTGCAGATACGTCTGCACATCGCGGTACAGATAGGTGCGCGTACCATTTAAGCGCTCGATCGTATCGCCCGCCTGCAGCCCCGCCTCCTGTGCCGGATAGCCGTCCTCAACACTGACAACCGACGCCGGATCAAATCCCACACAGCTGATCACGAAAAAGGCGCAAAACCACGCCAGAATGAAGTTGAATACAGGTCCTGCCACCACGACTTTAAAACGTGTCCAGGCAGAAACCGCATTAAAATAAGTCCCCGTTGCGCCCGGAGGCAGCAGGAGCCGATCCGTTTTTCCATCTGTCAGACTCTGGTTCTGATCGCAGGAACTCCCTTTTTCCGTCTCACCCGGCGCATCATACCCTTCATCTTCCCCCAGCATCATACAAGAACCGCCAAACGGAAGCAGCTTCAGCGAGTACCGCGTCCCGCCTTTCACAAAACTGAAAAGTCTAGGACCCATGCCGAGCGAAAACTCAACGACGCAGATTCCGCCCCGTTTTGCCAATAAAAAATGTCCAAATTCGTGAAACAGCACAATCAGGCTGAATACAATCAGCGCCGCCAGCAAACTTACCAATCTACCACCTGCTCTCTATAAAATCATAGGTTTCCTGTTCTGCTGCCAGAATCTCTTCGACCGTCGGATTCTCTTTCACGGTGTGATGTTCCATCGCCGCCTCAATCATATCAGTGATGGTCAGATATCCGATCTCGCGATCGAGGAATTTCTGGACTGCCCGCTCATTTGCCGCGTTGAACACGGTCGGAAGCGTGCCGCCGCGCCGTCCGGCTTTGTATGCCAGGGAAAGTCCGTGGAAATTCTCAAAATCCGGCGCTTCAAAGGTAATCTGTGCCAGCTTTGCAAAATCCAGCCGGTCGCCCGCCAGGAAGCGGCGTTCCGGATAATACAGCGCATACTGGATCGGAAGCTTCATATCCGGCGTGCCGAGCTGCGCTATCACCGCGCCGTCCTCGTATTCTACCATTGAATGAATCACACTCTGCGGCTGCACAACCACCTGCACCTGATCCATCTCCACGCCAAAGAGCCATCTTGCCTCCATAACTTCCAGACCTTTGTTTACCATCGTGGAACTGTCGATCGTGATCTTGCGCCCCATCGTCCAGTTCGGATGTTTCAGCGCATCTTCGACCTGAACACCTTTCATCTGCTCTCTCGTCCATCCGCGGAACGGTCCGCCAGACGCTGTCAGGAGAATCTTGTGGATCTTATTTCCCGTCTCACCGTTCAAACTCTGGAAAATCGCGCTGTGCTCGCTGTCCACCGGCAGAATGCGGACATGCTTCTCCTTTGCCAGCGACATAATGATATGCCCGGCCGTTACCAGGGTCTCTTTGTTTGCAAGTGCAATATCTTTTCCAGCATTCATCGCTGCGATCGTCGGGCGGATACCGATCATTCCGACTACCGCTGTCACCACAATCTCCGCACCCAGCTCCGTTGCCACTGCGAGAAGTCCATCCATGCCGCTCTCGACACGGATATCCAGATCGCGCACACGGTCTTTCAGTTCTTTTGCTTTTTCCTCGTTCCAGACCGCCGCGATCTTCGGAGAAAACTCCCGGATCTGTTTCTCCAGAAGATCAATATTGCTTCCAGCCGCCAGAGCCGTTACTTCTATATCTTTATTCGCCCGAACCACTTCCAATGTCTGTGTTCCGATCGATCCGGTTGATCCAAGTATCGCAATTTTTTTCATTTCTTATTCTCCTGTTTCTGTATTTTCATACATGCTTTCGTTTTATCGTAAAAACGTCAGTGCAAAATAAATCGCCGGTGCCGTAAAAATCATGCTGTCGAACCGATCCAGCACGCCGCCGTGTCCCGGAATCAGGTTTCCGTAATCCTTGACATTGTGGTTCCGCTTGATCGCCGACGCCGCCAGATCCCCGATCTGGGAAATGACCGCCGCAATCGCACACGCCACCGCGCATGCCACCATCGGATTGCTGACCTCGTCCATCTTCGCACCGAAGAAATACGCATAAATGCAGCCTAACAGAGCCGATCCGACCACACCGCCGACGGCGCCCTCGATCGATTTTTTCGGGCTTAAAACCGGTGCCAGACGGTGTTTTCCAAGGAGCATTCCCGCGCAGTATGCGCAGGTGTCACAGCCCCAGGAGCTTAAAAAGATCAGCCAGACAAGGTATTTTCCGTCCGCCATTGCCCGCACCTGATACAGGTAGGAAAGCATAATTCCCAGATAAAAAATGCCGAAAAATGCTACTGTAATCTGCTCGGTCCCATATTTCGGAAACGTGAACACGTAAATGCTCATCAGCACCATCAGGGCTGCAATCGCAAGCAGCGTCACATAATGCTGCCCTTCAAACCACACCAGCCCATAATATCCCAGACACGCCAGATACCCGGCGATGCCCGGCGCTTTTTTCTCAATCCCCATAACCCGGTAAAGCTCAAACATACCGATCAGGGAGATCGCGGCGGTCACACAGTACAGAAGGACACCGCCCTTTGTAACCAGTAAAATCGCGAGTACTACAAGCACAATCCCGCTTATCAGCCTCGTTCTGAACATGGCAACTCCTCCTTATGCCTTGACTCCGCCAAAGCGTCTGTCTCTTTGATTGAACTGCTCAATTGCCTTTATAAGCTCGTCGCGGTTGAAATCCGGCCACAGGCAGTCCGTGATATAAATCTCACTGTAGGCAAGCTGCCACAGCAAATAATTGGATAGGCGGATCTCGCCGCTGGTGCGGATCAGAAGATCCGGATCCGGGATGCCCGCCGTATCTAAATAGGACGCAACGGTCTGCTCTGTCACGTTCTCCGGCACCAGCTTTCCGTCCTGACAGTCCATCATCATATGGCGCACCGCGCGCGTGATCTCATCTCTGCCGCCGTAGTTGACTGCGATCACAAAGGTCATGCCCGTGTTTGCCGCCGTCTCGTCTTCCAGACGGTTGATGCCCTCGATGATATCACGGTCAAAGCGCGTGCGGTCGCCGATCATTTTGACTCTTACATTATTTTTCTTGGCAATCTTTAAAAGCCGTTTCAGATAAAAACGGAAGAGCTGCATCAGCGCCCCTACTTCTTCAGCAGAACGTTTCCAGTTTTCCGTTGAAAAACCATATACCGTCAGATAACGGATTCCCAGTCTCGCTGCATCCTCAACCGTCTGTTCAACCGTCACACACCCCTGTTTATGACCTGCGGTTCTCGGGAGACCTCTCTTCTTCGCCCATCTGCCGTTGCCATCCAGAATGAGGGCGACATGCTGCGGAATTACCAGGTTTTCGATGTCCCTTTCCATCCAGTTTTCCTCCATAATATTCCCTTAATAGCCAGAAAACAGGACCAGCCGGCCATCCGCATCTGCAATGCCGGCCAGCCCTGCTTGAGGCAGCCTGATTTTTACATTTAAACTCTATTGTATTTTTATACAGTCATGATCTCAGCTGTTTTTTCTTCTACTGCTTTATCAACCTTTGCGATCATCTTGTCAGTCAGCTTCTGGATCTGATCCTCGCCATCTGCCAGCTCGTCCTCGGTGATCTCGCCGCCTTTTTCCAGCTTCTTTAACAGGTCGTTTGCATCACGGCGGATATTGCGGACTGCAACCTTCGCGCCCTCGCCCTTTTTCTTAACATCCTTTGCCAGATCTTTACGGCGTTCCTCAGTAAGCTCCGGGAAAATCAGGCGGACTGCACTTCCATCGTTGTTCGGGTTGATACCCAGATCGGAAGTCAGGATCGCTTTCTCGATGTCCTTAATGAGCTTCTTCTCCCACGGCTGGATCAGAATCATACGCGGCTCCGGCACAGAGATATTTGCCACCTGCTGTAACGGGGTCGGTGCGCCGTAGTAATCTACTTTGATTTTGTCCAGTACATGCGGGTTCGCACGTCCAGCACGAATGGATGTATACTCATTCAGCAGTGCGTCATAGGACTTATTCATCTTCTCTTCGTAAACTTTTAATCTCTCCTGCATAAAATCCTCCTAGTTATGCGGTAACCACTGTACCGTTAATTTTTCCGCGCATTGCATTTACAATTCCGTCTTTTTCATTCAGGCTGAATACTGCCATCGGAACGTGATTTTCCATACACATGATGGAAGCTGTGAGGTCTACGACCGCCAGCTGCTTGTCGATCACCTCCTGAATCGTGATCGTATCATACTTCTTTGCATCCGGGTTGATCTTCGGATCGCTGTCATAGACGCCGTCGATCGCCTTAGCCAGAAGAATGCAGTCTGCATCCATCTCAATCGCACGCAGCGCTACACCGGTATCAGTTGAGAAATACGGATGACCTGTACCGCCTGCAAAAAATACAACCATACCCTTTGAGAAATATTTATTGGCTCTGTCCTTTGAAAACAGCTTCGTCATGGAGCCGCACTCAAATGGTGTCAGAATCTGTGTCATCATGCCTTCGCTCCGGAAGATCTCCGACACGTAAATACAGTTCATGACCGTTGCCAGCATTCCGATCTGATCCGCCTTGGTCCGATCGATTGCATTGCTCTGGCGGCCTCTCCAGAAGTTTCCGCCGCCGATCACGATACCTACTTCGATTCCGTCATCGACCGCCGTCTTAACCTGTCTGGCTACTTCCTTGACCGTTGCTTCATCAAACCCGGTTTTCTTGTCGCCTGCCAGCGCTTCTCCGCTCAGCTTCAGTAATACCCGCTTTAATTCCATAATTCGGTTCTCCCTGTCTATATGTACGTTCTGATGTACATTTTATCTGTGATGACCGTAAAAAGCTGCGTCACCTTATCAAAGATATTCTACCACAAAAAATCCGAATGTGCGATAGAATTTTCGTAAATCCTGTGCATCCTTTCATCCTTTTCCCAAAACGCCTTTCTGTATACGGATTCTTCGCCCTGTTTTTCATTTTTTCTCAAATTTTAGTGCCCGTTTTACTTCTTTTTCTATTTCACCTTTTCCCGCCGCTCTCATTCTGCCCCCCGCTTCTCATTATTTATCTGCACTTATCCTCTGCAATCTTTTTCTGTGCATTATTTGACAGCCTTCCTAGGTGCAATCCATGTATGTGCATTGTTTTATTGGATATGCATTTTATAACATTGCAAATTTGAATCATTATATTGTTTGATAAAAATCAATTTCCAGCTACAATAGTTATATCAGTTGTAATTATTTATTATCTCTGAAATAACAATAACGCATGATTCTTTCGGATCGGGGAGGCACTTGAAAAATATGACAGCAATCGATCAAAAACAAATTAACAAGCAGCAGACAAACCGTTATGAAAAATATTACCGTCAGATAGGTCTCAACATCGCTTATTACCGCAAACTCCGTGGCATGAGCCAGATGGCTTTAGCAGAGGCGACCGATTTAAGCCGGACTCATATATCCAACATCGAGGCACCGAACATGAAAACGAGTCTTTCCTTAGAGAGTCTCTTTGATATTGCAGGTGTTCTGCAGGTTGCACCGCGCGCCCTGCTCGATTTCCGTGATGAGAAACCGCAGGATTTTCATGAATAAATCGTGATAGAGTACGTAGATTCATGAATTTCTTTAAAGCATGACATTTTAGGGTTCCAAAGATAAATTGGAACCCTTTTTGTGGTATTCAAAAGTAAAAAATCAAAATTATGGTGAGCATTTTCCACCTATTTATTCGTCTTCCGGTTAATAAACTCCGTCCTCGTCTTCGAGTAGATAAATTTCTGACTCGCATACAGGCTGTAATAACCAGAGAAACTAAAGCTGACTGCAATCACCAGCACGAAAAACGGCATCGCCTCATAGCCAAAAAGCTCAAAGCCCAGCAGAAGCGTTGAGATCGGGCAGTTTGTGACACCCACGAAGAGTCCCAGCATACCGCAGGCGGTCATAAGACCGACCGGCTGTCCAAAGAGAAATGCAAAGAAACTGCCAAACGCCGCGCCGATCGTCAGGGTCGGCACAATCTCGCCTCCCTTGAAGCCTGCCTCCAGCGTAACCGTCGTAAAGAGAATTTTCATCAGGAAATCCCATGGAAGTCCCTCGCCCTCGAAACATTTTTCAATCAGGGAGACGCCGCTCCCGTTGTAGCGGGTCGAACCGGTCAGAAGCGTCAAAACAATCACAATCGCCGCGCCGGATAGAATCCGCCAGACCGGCGATGGAAGGTATTTTTTGTAGAGATGTTCCGTTGTGTGGAGCGTGATGCAGAAAAGCTCCGACACCAGCGCGCAGCCAGCCGCCAGACCGACAGCCACGATCGCTGTTTCAATACTCCACGCCGGAACCGCACCAATCGCAAACCGCTCCGGCATCAGTCCCCAGAACCTCGCCAGCGCCGCCGCCGTAAAGGCAGAAAAGACACACGGAACCAGCGCTGCATAGTACATAACGCCGATGCTGATAACCTCCATTGAAAAGATCGCCGCCGCCATCGGTGTGCCAAACAAGGCGGCAAATACACCGCTCATGCCGCACATGACCGCAATCTTCTTATCTTTCTCATCAAATTTCAGCCATTTTCCGATCTGGGTTCCGATGCTTCCTCCCATCTGCAGCGCCGCGCCCTCCCGTCCGGCAGAACCGCCGCCCAAGTGCGTCAGAAGCGTTCCTGCAAAGACTGCCGGGGCAGTCGCAAAACTGATCTCTGTGTTCGAATAGATCGATTCGATCACCATATTTGTGCCCCGGTTATTATCCTCTCCCAGCACATGGTAAACACCCAGAACCAGAAGACCGGTAAGCGGCAGCAGAAAGACCATCCACGGGTGGCTCTGAAAAAATGCCGACACCCATAGGACGCATTTTCCAAATGCCGTGCCGATGCAGCCGCTCACAATTCCAATCACAATCGCGCCTTCCGCCCATTTTATAAAATAGGAAATATTTTTTAACACCGGCTCATATTTCTCCCGCTTCATTTCAACTCTCCCCTGTCTGCTCTATCTACACTGCTTTTCATTTCCATCTTAGACATCATAGATATTTTTGGATTTTACCAGCTTTGGACGGTAGCCTGCTTCCTTGAGCGCTTCCACTATCTTATTCTTGTGATCCGTACCAAACGCCTCAACGGTGATCCGCAGCTCCACTGCTGCGTTGCGGTTGATGCTGACAAACTGATTATGCTCCAATTTGATGACATTGCCCTGCTCTTCTGCCATCAGGGTTGCGACTTTTGCAAGTTCGCCTGGCTTATCCGGCAGCAGTACCGATACGGTAAATACGCGGTCTCTCTGGATCAGACCATGCTGTACGATGGATGCCATTGTGATCACGTCCATGTTGCCGCCGCTCAGGATGGATACGACTTTTTTCTTCTTCACATTCAGGTGTTTCAGAGCCGCCACAGTCAGAAGACCGGAGTTCTCAACGATCATCTTGTGGTTTTCTACCATATCAAGGAATGCCACAATCAGCTCGGAATCCTCGATGGTGATGATATCATCCACATTGATCTGGATGTACGGGAACAGCAGATCGCCCGGGCGTTTAACGGCAGTACCATCCGCGATTGTGTTGACGCTTGGAAGAGTCACTACCTTTCCTGCTTTCAGGGATTCCTGCATACAGTTTGCACCTGCCGGTTCTACACCGATCACTTTGATCTTCGGATTCAGCAGTTTTGCCAGCGTTGCAACACCGGTACAGAGTCCGCCGCCGCCAATCGGAACCAGAATATAATCAACGGTCGGAAGCTCTTTGATGATCTCCATCGCGATGGTTCCCTGACCGGTGGCTACGTCCAGATCGTTGAACGGATGGATAAAGGTATATCCGTGCTCCGCTGCCAGCTCATTTGCATATGCCAGCGCCTCATCAAATACATCGCCGTGAAGAACCACCTCTGCACCATAGCTTCTGGTACGGTTTACCTTCATGAGCGGCGTGGTCGTCGGCATAACAACCGTTGCCTTGCAGCCAGCCAGTTTTGCCGCGTATGCAACGCCCTGTGCATGGTTTCCAGCCGATGCGGTGATCAGGCCGCGCTGTTTCTCCTCATCGCTCAGGGTGCTGATCTTATAAAATGCACCTCTTACCTTGTAAGCACCTGTATACTGCATATTTTCCGGTTTTAAATATACTTTATTGCCGGTCAAATTCGAAAAATATTCACTGTAAACCAGTTTTGTCTCGGAAATAACCTTGCTGACAACCTCAGTTGCTTCTTCGAATTTCTCCAGCGTCAGTCCCTGCGGCTCAGCCTGTACCGCCTCTGCTGTCTCTTCCTTTATTGTCTCACTCATTGTCTTTCCTCCATTTATCCGTATTTCTCAGAATGCGCCCTGCTTTTGCCGGTTCTCTGACCAGACAGTCTGCCGGGTGTGTCCTGTTTATCTGAATCTACGGCTTAAGCAGATTTGTTCTCCGCCAAACCAGTTTCAGCCGTGGCATGCTCAGCTATTTTTAGCTTTATTCATTCTCTGTCAATGCTTCATTTCTCTTAAACAGTGCATTGACGAAATCATTCGCATCGAATTTCTGTAAATCGTCGATTTTTTCGCCGATTCCGACGTATTTAACCGGAATACCAAGCTCGGACTGAATCGCAACCGCGATACCGCCCTTTGCCGTGCCATCCAGCTTCGTCAGGATGATGCCGGTGATATCCGCCACCTCCATAAACTGTTTTGCCTGTGCAAGCGCGTTCTGACCGGTCGTTCCGTCAAGGACAACCAATGTCTCACGGTAGGCGTCCGGATATTCTTTGTCGATGATCCGGTTGATCTTTTTTAACTCTTCCATCAGGTTTTTCTTGTTGTGCAGACGACCTGCCGTGTCGCAGATCAGCACATCGGCATTTCTTGATTTTGCCGCCGCGATCGCATCGTAGATAACAGCTGCCGGATCAGAACCTTCCTGCTGGGCGATCAGCTCAACGCCCGCGCGTCCTGCCCACTCCGTCAGCTGCTCAATCGCTGCCGCACGGAATGTATCCGCCGCCGCCAGAATGACCTTCTTGCCCTGATCCTTTAACTGACCCGCCAGCTTGCCGACCGAGGTCGTCTTCCCGACGCCGTTGACGCCGATCACCAGAACAACCGACTTGCGGTTTTCAAATTCGTAGGCATTTTCGCCCAGATCCATCTGTTCCTTGATGCTGGCAATCAGAAGATCCTTGCACTCTGCCGGATCCTTGATGTGGTTTTCTTTTACCTTTTTCCGGAGATCCTCGACGATCGCCATCGTCGTCTGGATACCTAGATCGCCCATGATAAGCGTCTCTTCGATCTCCTCATAGAAATCATCATCGATCGCGGAAAAACCGCTGAATACGGAATCAATTCCGCCTACAATGGAATCTCTCGTTTTCGTCAGCCCTTCTACCAGACGGCTGAAAAAACCCTTTTTCTTATCTCCCATGGCTGCGCCTCCTTTTCTATTTCTGAACTCTTTTTTGCAATTATAATTCTGCTTTTTCCTCTTCCCGCTCCATCTGCGCCTCGATCAGGCTGACCGATACCAGCGTGGACACACCTTTTTCCTGCATCGTGATACCGTACAGGCGGTCTGCCGACACCATCGTGCCTCTTCGGTGGGTGATGACGATAAACTGCGTGTAGCGCGTCAGCTTATGCAGGTACCCGGCAAACCGGTCTACGTTGGAATCGTCGAGTGCCGCTTCAATCTCATCAAGCAGGCAGAATGGCGACGGTTTTAAGTTCTGAATTGCAAAAAGCAGTGCGATCGCCGTCAATGCTTTCTCCCCACCGGAGAGCTGCATCATATTCTGCAGTTTTTTGCCCGGCGGCTGTGAAATAATCTGGATGCCTGCCTCCAGAATATCTTCTTCCTGCGACAGCTCCAGCGTACCCGTTCCGCCTCCAAATAATTCCTTAAATACTTTATCAAACTCGCGGCGGATCTCACCAAATTTTTCCCGGAACTGACGCCGCATTCCTTCATCGAGCTCCTCGATAATTTTTTCCAGCGCCGCCTGGGCCGCTACCAGATCTTCATGCTGGTTTTTCATAAATTCGTATCGGCCGGATATCTCCTTGTAGTCCTCGATCGCGTTGACATTGACATTCCCAAGGGCGCGGATCTCCATCTTTTTCTCATTGATCGACCGCTTCATTTCTGGAATCGAGGTCAGCTCTTCCTTCCGCAGCTCTTCCGCGCGCGAATACGTAAGCTCATACTCACTCCACATATAATCGACCTGCGACTCCAGGCGCTCATTCAGGCGTTCTCTCTGATTCTGGAGACGAAAGTTCTCTCGGTCTAAAAGCTGGAGACGTTCGTTCAGCTCTTCCTTTTTATCAAAGAAAGTTTTCTGCCGCCCCGCCTTTTCTTCCTTCTCACGCTGCTTGTTCTGGATTACCAGTTCCATCTGCGTCCGCTTGTCCCCGGACGCCTGTATCTCGGCTTCCAGCGCTGCAATCTCGCGCTCTCTGGCAGCGATCGTCTCGCTGCTGTCCGCGTGACCGCCGGAAAGTTTCTCTTTCTCTGCCCGGAGACGTTCCTGCTCCTGCAATACACGGCGCAGATTTTCCTCGATAAACGCGCCCTTCTGCTCCGCCTGGGAATGCCCAAGCTGTATCTCTGAAAGGGCTGCCGCCGCTTCCCCACGCTGCTTTTTCGCCGTCTCAAGACCCGTCTGCTGCTCTTCCACGTACTGGTTCTTCTCATTGCTTAACGTTTCAAGCTTCGTCTCTTCGGTCTGCAGCTCCCGCAGCGCCCCGCGCAGATCGCCTACCTGCAGTTCGAGTTCCTGATTTTCTGAAGACAGATCCTGCGAAGAATCTGCAATCTCCTGCCGTCTCGCCTCTAACTGGCAGATCGTCAGTTCCAACGTATTCTGCTGGATCTGCATCTGCTGGCGCCTCTCCTGGACGGATGCCAGTGTTCTCTTCGCTTCCGTCAGCCTGCGCCCTGTCTCTGCCAGCTCCTTCTGTACCGCTTCCACCTGTTCCAATGCCTTTTTGCAGGCAGCTTCCAGTTCTTCGATCTCACGGCGGCGTCCCAGCAGATTGCTGCTGTTCTTGAATGCACCACCAGTCATCGAACCGCCAGGGCTTAAAAGCTCGCCGTCCAGCGTCACGATCCGGAGAGAATACCGGTATTTCTTTGCCAGCGCAATCGCATGATCGATCTGATCCACCACGACCACGCGTCCCAGCAAATAGGACACCAGCCCGCTGTATTTCTCATCCGCAGAGACCAGTTCGCTTGCCAGTCCAAGAACACCCATTTCTTTCAGCGCCCCCGGCTGTCCAAAACTCTGGCGGCGTTCCATGCTGGTCAGCGGCAGAAACGTCGCACGGCCATACCGGTTCTTTTTCAGATGTTCAATCAGGCGTTTCGCCGTCTCCTCGGAATCCGTCACAATGTTCTGGATGCTGCCGCCAAGCGCCGTCTCGATCGCCGTCTCATATTTCTTCGTCGTGCTGATCAAATCCGCCACAACGCCATGAATGCCCGGAACACGGTCCCTGACTTCCATCACGCGGCGGATACTGCCGCCGTAGCCCTCGTAGCGCTCCGCCAGATTCCGCATCGATTCCAGCCTCGTCCGGTTCGTGTGGTAATCCTGCTGAAGGCTCGAAAGTTTCTGGTTCAGGCGGCGTTCCTGTTCTTCCTCCGTGCGCGTCTGCTCCTGCAGCTCTTTTTCCTGCGCCGAAAACGCTTCCAGAGATTCCCGCACCTTCCCTAATTTGGCTTCTTCTTCTTTTTTCTGCTCTTCCTGAACCGACTCATCGCTCTTGAATTTCAAAAGCTTCTGCGTCACTTCCGCCCGGCGCACATCCGCCTGCTCCAGCATCGTCTCATAGCGCTGACGGCGGGCGGCAAGTTCCGCTTTCTGGTTCAGAGCGTCCATGATCTCGGCTTTTGCCGTCTCGATCAAGGTTTCCGTCCGGCTGACCGCCTCGTCCATCGAACGGACTGCTGCCTCCGCTTCCTGCTGTTTTGCCTCGATCGTCTGCACCGATGCATTTAGTGCCTGTTTTTCAGACTCATATTCCGCCTGTTCTTCCTCTTTCTGATGCATTTCGCCGTCGATCGATGCCATCCGGCTGCGGATATGTTCTTCGTTCATCTGCTCCGTCCGGATCTGCTCTCTGAGAACCCCGATCCGTCCGGTCTTCTCCTGGCGTTCCAGGTCTTCCCGGCTGCACGCCTCGCGATCCGCGGCAATCGCCGCATCCAGCGCATCCAGCTCGGTTCCGAGCAATTCGTACTCCGATTTCAGTGTCTCCGATTCCGCCCGCACACTCTCCTGATCGCCGGTCAGAATTATCTCCTTCTGCTCCACTTCCCGGATCTGGCGCTTCAATTCCTCCGATTCTGCCAAAAACAGGTTGGCGTCCAGGCAGCGCAGCTCTTCCCGCAGACGCAGATACTCCTTCGCCTCCTCCGACTGCCGTTCCAACGGTCCTACCTGTTTTTCCAGCTCGGACAAAATATCCGTCACGCGAATCAGGTTCTGTTTTTCATCTTCCAGCTTCTTCTGTGCGATCGCCTTGCGCCGCTTGAATTTCACGATTCCAGCCGCCTCATCAAACAGCTCGCGCCGTTCCTCCGGCCGCCCGCTTAAAATCTGATCAATCTGTCCCTGTCCGATGATGGAATATCCCTCTTTACCGATACCCGTATCGTAAAAGAGCTCGTTGATATCTTTTAGACGGCAGCTCGTTCCATTAATCTTATATTCACTCTCACCAGAACGGTAAAGACGTCTTGAAACCGTGACTTCATCGTACTCAATCGGAAGTTTGTGATCGGCATTATCCAGTGTGATCGCCACGTAGGCAAATCCCTGCGGTTTTCGAAGCTCCGTACCAGCAAAAATAACGTCCTGCATCGTGCCGCCGCGCAGCTGCCTGCTTCTCTGCTCACCGAGCACCCAGCGCACTGCATCGGCGACATTGCTCTTGCCGCTGCCGTTTGGCCCGACGATGCCCGTGATTCCGTTGTGGAACTCAAACAGAATTTTATTGGCAAATGACTTAAAACCCTGTATTTCAATACTCTTTAAATACATACCTACTCCTGCGGTTTTCTGATAGTGAGGATCCCACGATACGCCGCACGCTGTTCCGCTGATTTTTTCGTCCGTCCGATGCCGCGCCCGATCTCCTGACCGTCCAGCATCGCGGACACTTCGAAGCTCTTGTTGTGATCCGGTCCTTCTTCTTTCAGAAGAACGTATGTAAGTGTCTCGTCCGTATGTCCCTGCACAATCTCCTGCAAGATAGTCTTGCTATCATAAAAGAGCTTTTTGTGTTCCATATCGTTCAGAATAAATCGATGAATAAACTCTTTTGCATTAGCAAAACCACCGTCCAGATAAATCGCACCGATCAGTGCCTCCATCGCATCCGACACCACCGAATCGCGCCCCCGTCCACCGGTCGCATCCTCGCCTTTTCCAAGCAGCAAAAATCCACCCAGATCGATCTCCTGTGCGCAGAATGCAAGCGTCGGCTCGCAGACCAGACTCGCACGTGTCTTTGTCATATCGCCCTCCGGCATCTCCGGAAACGTGCGGAACAGAAAATCACTCGATACCACTTCCAGCACCGCGTCGCCTAAAAATTCAAGACGCTCGTTGCATCCCAGTTTTCCAAGATGGTGCTCATTGGCATACGAACTGTGTATCATCGCGTGTTCCAGAAGCTTCTTGTCCTGAAACGAATAGCCAATCCGTTTTTCCAATTTATTTAATGTATACTCCATATATTTCTCTCTTTCCAGCCTGTCCTGCTGCTGACTGATTCCGGCAATCATTGCTATTTGTGTCTGTGAGCCAGAATCAAACATCCGTTCTTTTTGGAAAGGAGCTGTCGCGATCCTGCCCTTCGGCAGCCCGCCCAGCCCCTTTGCCTGACAGACTTCTCTATAACTTTTTAACAAACATTGAATTAGTTCAGTGCGTTCTTGATCTGCTCTACTGCGTCGCCCACAGATACAATCTTTTCTGCCTCCTCAGTCGGAATTTCGATATCAAACGCCTCCTCGATTCCCATGATAATCTGAAAAATATCCAGCGAATCTGCGCCCAGATCATCCACAAACGTCGTATTTAACGTAATTTCATCTGCTTCAACATTCAGTACCTCCGCGATAATGTTCTGTAATTTTTCAAATTCCATAATTTTCTTCCTTTCTATGAACTTATTTTAAAATATTTAGAATTCTAGATTGATTAAAAACATATCGTTTTTCCGCTACATTTTATAATTTCACGAAAGTTTCACAGACTTTCCTTGATCTTTTCATTAATCGCCTGCTCTTTAAAGGTCACACACTGAAGAATCGAATTGCACACCTCGATGCGCTTGGAATTTCCGTGCGTCTTGACAACCAGCCCCTTCAAGCCCAGAAGCGGTGCGCCGCCGTACTGGCTCGCATCGAATGCTTTGAGCGTCGTCTTCAACGCCGGTTTTACAAGCAATGCGCCGATCTTTGAGCGCAGGCTCGTCATCATGCCCTGTTTTACCATGGAAATCAGGGTTGCACCAACACCTTCATAGAGTTTCAGGATGACATTTCCGACAAATGCCTCAGAAACGATGACATCCGCGCCGCCGTGCGGAATCTCGCGTGCCTCGATGCTGCCGATGAAATTGATGTCCTTACATTCTTTTAAGAGCGGGAATGTCTCTTTCACCAGCGCATTGCCCTTCTCTTCCTCCGCACCGATGTTGACGATCGCCACACGCGGATTCTTGATGCCAACCACGTGTTCCATGTAGATGGAGCCCATCTTTGCAAACTGTACCAGATGGGACGGTCTTGCATCGACATTGGCGCCGCAGTCGATCAGCAGGGATACGCCCTTTTCTGTCGGAATCAATGGAGCCAGTGGCGGACGTTCAACGCCCTTGATTCTGCCGACGATCACCTGTCCGCCGACCAGAATCGCGCCGGAGCTGCCCGCGGAACAGAATGCATCCGCCTCACCCCTGCGGACCATATTCATGCCGACCACGATAGACGAATCTTTCTTCGTGCGGATCGCATTGACCGGCGGTTCCTCCGTCTCGATGACCTCAGTCGCATTGACAACCTCGATCTGTTCTTTCTTATATGTATGCTTTTTTAATTCTTCTGATACGACTTCTTCCTTGCCGATCAGGAAAATCTGAATATCTTCCCTCGACTGGGCTGCCATCACGGCACCTGCCACGATCTCACCCGGTGCGTTGTCGCCCCCCATGGCATCTACTGCTATCTTAACCATTGCGTGTTCTCCTTCTATATTTATAGCGATACACATACCAAACCTGTCTTCCGCCACTGCGGCATATGTGGTCCGAACGAATCGCTCTTTCATCGTCACGCTGCAGCTGTCCCGCTTTTTATTGTCCACAGCCACATTACATCAATCTTTACTATACTAGAGATCAATCTATAAATCAATAAGATTTGAACCAATTTTCCATTGCATGCATCTGATTGGCAGCATCCTTCCTGCCGATATCGTACGTCTCCTGCAATTTTTCAACACTATGTTCGGTTCTGCCGATTGGAAGCGCCACGCTCGGACGGATAACAAAAATTTTTCCCTCTTGTTCGAGGCGATCGATCCATTCCACCGTCTTATTATAGAAATAATAGCGGCTGCGAAGCGCCCTCACGAACGCCGGATATTTGTGATATGCCGCCTCCGGCAGCCAGAGATTGCCCGGTTTCTTGCGGTAGCCCGCCGGACGGGTCAGCACAACGACGCATTTTTTATACCCCATCTTAGCGAACGCATGCAACGGAATGCTGTCCGTGCAGCCGCCGTCCAGAAGCTTCATTCCACCAACCTCGACCATATGGGACACATACGGAAGGGATGCCGTCGCACGGAAATATTCGACATCTTTGAACATATCTTTAATCTCCAGATACTCTGCTTTCCCTGTCTCCACATTGCTGCATGCCACATAAAACCGTGTATTTCCCCGGTCAAATGCCTCGTAATCATACGGATCCAGCCGTTCCGGTATATCATGGAAGCAGAACTGCTCGTCCACCAGATTTCCCGTCCGCAGCCAGTTTTTAAAGCTCATAAAACGCTTGTCATTGCAGTATTTTTTATAATAACGGATGCTCCGCTCCTTCTGCCCCGACACAAACGAAGCCCCATGCACTGCCCCCGCCGAGACGCCGATCACTCCGTCAAATGAAATATCATGATCCAAAAACACATCCAGGACGCCCGCTGTGTAAATACCGCGCATCCCGCCGCCCTCCAGAACGAGACCGGTCTTTTTTTCTTTTTTTAACTCTGTCATATATCATCAAACTCCTATTAAATATCTTATATACTATAAAACAAGATCGAACAGATAGCAAATACGATTTTTCTATCTAATTCCATATTTTTTAGTATAACGTTACTGTTCACGCATACGTGCCCAGTAACGGAATTTGCCGTGGCTTCGCATTTAAATACGGCAAATTCCTGCTGCCACCACGTTTTCTTACGGCACTTTCGCTTCCAAAAGTACCTACCCGGGAACAGTAACCGTATAACACCTCGGCAGGAAAAGGGGGACGTGCGCCGCCTATGCACACGTTCCCCTTTCTCTTTTTCTTCGACATCTCTATTATTTTATTTCTGCATCGCGTCCATCCGCGCCTGCACATACTCCTCCAGCATCTTCGTCGTTCCCTCAATTCCCAGCCGGCTGCTGTTGATCGAAAGGTCATAATTTCTGGAATCTCCCCAGCGTCCGCGGCTGTAACAGTTGTGGTAGGATTTCCGCCGCCAGTCCTTCGTCTTTACCAGACGTTTCGCCTCGTCCTCTGAAAGTCCGTGCAGCTGCTCAATTCTCTTCACCCGTGTTTCCTCATCGCCCAGCACAAAGATCGTGATCAGTCCGTCATATTCCTTTAAAACCGTCTCCGCACACCGTCCAACTACCACAAACGATTCCCCTGAATCGGCCTTGTCTTTCAGGTAACTGAACTGCATCTGCGCCAGATTGTTCTCCAGAGAGCTTGAAAATCCGCTGACATTGCGCGCCAGAAAACGGTTTAGCGGCTTCTCGTCGTATTTTTCCAGCACACGCGGATCCACCCCCTTTTCCTTGGCAATACTGTCCAGCATCCTATGATCATAAATCGGAAGTTCAAAATGCTCTGCCAGCGCTTCCGCTATCTTGTGTCCGCCGCTGCCAAACTGTCTGCTGACCGAGATGATCACTCTGTTTTTCCTCTCCTCCATATAAAAGCCCCCTTAAAAGTATCTCACATATATACAAACCATGGAAATCAGGATTACCAGCACCGTCGCCGGAGCTGCATACCGGCAATATTTCCCCCAGCCGATAAAATGTCCGTTTTTCGCTGCCACTGAGATACCAACTACGTTTGCCGAGGCTCCGATCGGAGTTCCGCAGCCGCCAATATCCGTACCCATCGAAAGCGCCCACGCCAGAACCGAGAGATCCATGCCGCCTGCCTGCGCCAGACTCCGGATAACCGGGATCATCGTCGCCGCAAATGGGATATTGTCCACAAATGCACTCGCAAGCGCCGACAGCCACAGCACAATCGCTACTACCCATTTTACATTATTTCCACTGACTGCGTCAATGATCCCTGCTAAAGAATTTAGGACGCCCGTCTGCTCCATGCCGCCGACCACGACAAAAAGACCAATGAAGAATAGCAGCGTCTTATAGTCAAGCTTCTTAATCATGCTGAGCGCCTCACCGCCGGATGCCAGCAGCGAAAAAGCACCGATAAATACGCCGATCGTCGCAACTGTCAGTCCCGTCTGTGCATGCGTCACCAGCATCACGATCGCCGCCGCAAAGATCACCACGCTGACCGCAAACCGTTTCCGATCCGCGATCGCCTCCTGTGGGGATGGATATGTAACCGCTTCGTCATGCTTTTCACTCGCCTTTAATTCTTTCCTAAAGGAAAAATAGAAAAACAGCACGATAAAAATCAGCGAAACACCCGCCATCATACCTGTATTTAAAATAAAATCTTTAAATGAATATCCGAGCGAGGTTCCGATGATGATATTCGGCGGATCGCCGCACATCGTCGCAGAGCCGCCCAGATTCGAACAGAAGATCTCTGAAATGATCATCGGAATCGGATCAAAATGCAGAAGATGCGCCAGCTCTACCGTGACCGCTGCCAAAAAAAGAATAACGGTAATACTGTCGATAAACATCGCCAGAAACGCCGACATCAGCATAAATGAAATAAAAATCGGGATCGTCTTATAATGTACCGCCTTGGCGATTGTCAGGCACAGCCACCGGAAAAATCCCGCGCGCTCCATGCCCTCCACCATCAGCATCATACCGGCAATAAAAAGAATCGTCGCCCAGTTGATGCCGCTCGAGGACTCTGCCGCCGCCTCGGTCTGAAACCAGAAGTTCGGAACCATGAAGCTGTGCAGGCTCAGTGTCTCCGACGCTGCCGCCTCACTGTGCATACAGACGCCAAACACCAGCACCAGCGTCAGAAGCCCGCATCCGAGCGATACGATATGCCTCTCAATGTGATCCCAGATGATAAGTCCAAACATTACAATAAAAATAATCACAGCCAAAATTTGTGCTGCCATCTTTGTGCCCCTCCTTTGTCAGTCCTTTTTCTGCCATCCTCCATACTGGCTTAGAACCCCTTGCAGTCTCTTCTCAGACCGCCCCTTCCCCTAGATTGTTAAAAAATAGGCAGTCATGAGATACCACCTCTATCTTACTACTTATTTCACAATATGCAAGTATACTTTTTGTTAATTTTTTTATTCCATCAGAAATAACTGCCAGCTTGTCCTTTGGCACTCTTTTCATGTATGTGTTTTCATTCTACCATCGTTCTGTTTGCAAATATTCTCTTTATTTTTCTCTGTTTTTAAATGTAAAAGAGACAGACCGCATATTCCGTGCAATCTGCCTCTTCTCACATCTATTTTACAATTCTGTCTCCATCTTCCCTGACGGATTTTCATCAAAATTGTTTCTTAAAAATTTTACAGAAGCGCCCCATCTTCCCCGACCTGCTTGCCGTCCGGCGTCGTCGTATTAACTAACATCGCGCCGTTTACATCCAGATAATACCATTTTCCATTCCAGAACACCCAGGTATTCGTCTTGCAATATGCATTTTCATCGAAGAAATACCACGCACCGCCAATCTGCTGCCAGTTATTGGTCACATAGCTTCCATCGGAATTGCGGTACTTATATCCAAGCGCATCCTGTTCCCACGCACCGGCTGCCGGACCGCTGCCCGCTTCCTTGAAGGCAAGCGTCTTCTGAATCTCCTGCGCCTGCTCCGCCGTGATTGTGAAGGAATCCGATGTCTGCCATTCGCCGTGCCGTGAATCGCTGTAAACCGCGCGCACATCAAACGTGTAGGTTCCCGCCTGCGTGAGATAACGTCCAAGATTGTATTTCGTTTCTTTTCCCGGTTTTACCGTACTTAAAAATTTCTCATCCCGGTAAACGCGCAGCTCATAGTATTTCGCATCCTCACTGCCGTTCCACTCTGCAACGCCATCCATCTGATCCCACTCTGCCTCATCAACATCCAGGCTGTAATCACTGGAGGTTCCTTTTAAAGCTTTCAGGGTGATCACGACCCGGAGTTCCTCATCGCCCTTGCGCTTGATGGAAGTAACCGTCGCACTGTCACCGCTCAGGGTCACATTCTTTTTCGCATAACCGGATTTAAAATAATAATCATCGTCCGCCTCCAGAGTAACCTCCAGCTTTGGCTTATCCTTGTCCACCCATTTACCGGACGGCTCGTTGATCACATCAACATTGGAAATATCGCAGTCACCGAAATCGAGCGAAACATCCACATCTGAACTCTCATCACCGACATGGATCGAGGACGAAACATTTAAGCCGATCGAGCCAACCGGGCTGCGGTCCTCCGTATCCTTCGACGCAAATGCCTGAAATGGGATCGCCGCCAGAAGCGCGGCGGCTGTGACGGTCAAAAGTAAATATTTTCCCCTTTTCATATGTAAAACCTCCTAACGTGATATTTATAAAATATTATCCCTCTTTTTTCTTTCTTCTCTATATTAACAAAAAATAGCGGCATTGTACACCTTTTTGCATACAACACCGCCATCTACATAGTATCAGTATCTCACGTTACTGTTCACACATACGTGAACAGCAACTATCTCACAGCACATTTTATTTCAAACACATCCAAATATACCGCCCACAAACAGCACCTCTGCCCGAACAGCCATTTTACTTCTCTAACTTTCTCTCCGGGAACGGATCATCCACCGCTCTTACCGTATGGAAATCGCCGCGCTCTGCCCGCGCCATCTGAAGGAGAACCGAACCGATACCTGCCGCACCGTCGAGAAAACCAATCGGCGTGCTCAGGCGTTCCGGTGCTACGCGATCAAGCGCAAATTTCCAGCTTGCCTGTCCGCCGTCCGCACCATCTTCGAAGACCGCCGTATCCATCAGCACCTTTGCACAGCGTCTCGCATACTCCAGATCATGCTCTTCGCCAAATGCCGCCCAGAGTCCCAGGTACATATTTAAGAGACCTGCGGTTCCGCAGCAGATATTTTCCGTATCCCAGTATCCAGCCGAACGTTTCTCCGGTGCACCGGTCGCCTCAAGTCCTTTGACAAGCTCCTCGATCTCATGGCGGTATTTCGCATCGCCGCTGAATTTGTACAGCTCATAGTAGAAACGGTTGGTTCCTGCCGGTCCGTGGCAGTAGCCCAGATAAAAGAGATCCGGACGATCCGGGAGCGCATGCGGAAGCAATTTTCCAGCACGCATCTTGACTGCCACCGTGTCCATATACTCCGGCACGCCCTTGACCGCATCCAGAAATTCCTTCTTTCCGCTGACTTCGTAAAGCTTCAGCATCAGGAATCCGATTCCGCCGGTTCCCATCGGGAAATTCGGGTCGATATAATCTTTTCCAGCGCCAAAGTAGGTCGGATCGACGCCCGTGTAGCAGATCATTCCATTTCCCATATCGCGTCCTCTTGTCAGAAAATAGCGTCCTGCTTTGACCGCAAACTCCTTCCAGTCCTCGCGTCCCAATTTCTCAGCCGCATTTAAGATAACGAGAATGGTTCCCGCGGTTCCGACGATGCCCGGATATGTGGACCAGTAATAGCCCTCGCCTTCTTTGACCGGGATTGCATCCCGAACCGCCTGGTCGAGAATCTCCTCTACCAGCGCGCGGTAATGTTCGTCCTTCGTTACAAGATACATCTGAAGCAAGGCAAACGAGGCGCCGCCCCATCCGGTTGAAAATGCATACGGGGAGAAATTGCGTTTCAGTTCGCGTCTCTTTCTCCAGCGGTATTCCAGATAACAGCCCGCTTCTTTCGCCTCATCCAGATATGCCGCATCCTGCGTATCTTCATACAGAGACAGAAGAAAACAGATAATGCCCGAAGCACCTGCGTACATGCATATTTCGTCATAATAACTCGGCTTTCCCGCCGCCGCATCTGCAAGCGTCCAGTAGATACCTTCCTCATCCGTTCTCTTTCTTGTGTTGATAAAATTCATGGCTGCCTTCGCAGCATCTAAATATTTTTCTGCTGTTCCCACGTATTTGAACCTCTCTTCTATAGCAAGCATGCTATATACCTGATTTTCCCATATACAATAGGCTTCAATGCAGGTGATATAGCACAGTTGTTCTTTTTCTCACACAGACTCTATTATAAATTCTTTTTTATCGTCTGTCATGTATGTACGCCAAAAATCTATTCTTTTTTATTTCTCAGAATTGCCGTCTTCAATCACGACTCCATCTGCCGCCAGCTCTTCGTCTGTCTCATGCTTCATTCCCCATCCAGAGAGAATTGCAAACCAGAAAACCAGCGTCAGCGCCATGCTGTGGAAGTTGTAGCCGACAAAAGATACCGCGTTATAGCCCTCGGACACAACGCCGCTGGCAACCGCAATCGCCGCCAGGTTCAAGCACCCCGGGTTTGTCGGAACCAGATAGCCGACGCCACATCCAAGACCATCCAGGAAGTTAGCCGCACGGGCACGGTCAATCTTGAATGGGCGGAGCAGCTTGCGGATGATCGGGCCACAGAAAGAAATGGCGGAAGTACCGCTGCTGATGACGATACCCATGACGCTGACCATCGCACCGGCTGCAATTTCTGCCGACTTCTCAGATTTCGCATATTTACGCATCCATACAAGAATCGCATCCAGCACACCTGCCTCGCTGATCAGGCTGACCATAACGAAGATAAACAGGATGAAAATGATGGAACTTAACATACCGTCAAACGCATTCGCAATCAGACCATCTTTCGCAACCAGCTCTGCCGGTGTCAGATAACCAAATGCAAAGAGTAAAACAAAACCAGCCATCTCACTGACTAACAGAGAGGTAAAGAGTCCGCTGCCACGCAGCATCAGCACAACCACCAGAACCGGGATAATCAGGAATACAATGCTGGAAGCGTAGGTTGCGTCAACCGCCGCCATCTCAGCAGAAACACCATTTCCAGCATCCATAAAGCCAAATACCAGATAGCCAACCACAGAAATGGCACCTGCGATCAGTGCATATTTAAAACGGGAACGGACAACCTTCATGACATCGACTTCCTGGGACAGAGAGGATGCAATCGTCGTGTCCGAGATCGGTGCGAGGTTATCACCGAAACAGCTGCCTGCCAGAATCGCACCGCAGATCAGGTTGACATTACAGCCCATTCCGACGGAAAGCGGAATCAGAAGAGGTCCGGCTGTATTTAACGCACCCGCCGCACTGCCGGTTGCACTGGAAAGCACCACACAGATAAAGAAACAGATGATCGGCATCAGTGCCGGTGACATGTTGATCTTTGTCATTACATATAAAAGCGCTTCAATCAGATGCGATGCTGTCAGAATCTTCGACATCACGCCCGCAAATAAGAAACAGGCGATCATAAATGCAAAAATATTGTCGCGCACGCCGTCGATCAGCGCTTTCTGAAATGCTTTCTTATCCTTATATACAAGAAATCCAGCCAAAACAGCAAAATAACCAGCCGACCAGAAATTTTTGGTAGAACGCATTCCAAAGGCAACCATGAAGATCATCGTTCCCATCATGATAATCAGCGGGAGAACTGCTCCTGCCATTCCTCCATACGTTTCCGCATACTTTTTCGTTTCGTTTGTCATAACTCCTCCGTCTGTTTTCATTTCATTTTCTTTGTGGGAGTAATGTGTTAAATCCATCTTTCCGACTGTTTTAGTAGGTTTGTATGATAAAAAAAATAAAACCATTCCGCTAAAAACAACTTGCAACGCATTTAAATAAGAAAATGAAAGATATTTTACAACTACAAAAGTAATCAAAGTGCTCTTGCGTCCTTACCCCTAATGCATATTATGTAAGTAGGATATTGGCTTGTACATAAGGGTTAGGTCTTTACGACCTAACCCCTGATATTAAAGTATTGAATTAGTCTTCTACTTTAACGATTTCTTTCTTGTTGTAGCTTCCGCAAGCTTTGCACACTCTGTGAGGCATCATCAGAGCACCGCACTTGCTGCACTTTACTAAGTTCGGAGCACTCATTTTCCAGTTAGCTCTGCGGCTGTCTCTTCTTGCTTTGGAAGATTTGTTCTTAGGACAGATAGACATGGTTACACCTCCTTAAATTCATTGAATATCTCCTGGATAACCGACATCCTTGGATCGAGCGACCTAGTGTCACAGGTACAAGTCCGAAGATTAAGATTTGTACCACATCTATTGCAAATCCCCTTGCAGTCTTCTCTGCACAGGACTTTCATAGGCAAGCTCAGTAGCAGTTCGTTGCAAACCAACTGGTCTACATCCAGATTGTACCCCTTCATAAAGGGTTCATCATCTAAACTCTCCTCCTGACCGTCCTGCACCTCAAACTCTCGTCCAAAATCCAGTTCGCAGTCGAAAGATACTGGCTCCAGACAACGCGCACAGTGACCTCCCACCGTCAGCGTCGCATGACCACTCATCGTATACTTATGCCGTGTCTTAGCCGTCAGTTCCAGTTCAAAAGGCTCAGCCTTCTCAATCTGAAACGTCTCTCCGTCAAAATCAACAGAGTCCAGCGCAGTCTCGACTGTATAGACTTTCTTTCTACCCTCGCAGTTAAAAAGTTCCGATAAATGAATCAGCATACTAATCTCCTAATACGCACTTTGATATTATACAAAGGTCGAGCGCGTTTGTCAATGATTAATTTTACATATTTTTGCAAATTTTAATTCATATTTAATTATTTTACCAGTGCAAGAGTCTCGCGGGCGATAGCCAGCTCTTCGTTGGTCGGAACCAGGAGAACCTGAACCTTGGAGTCGTCAGCAGAGATGATTCTCTCCTCACCTCTTACGTTGTTCTTCTCCTCATCCAGTTTAACGCCTAAGTAGGTCAGGCTGCTGCAAACATCTTTTCTCATCTTGATGTTGTTCTCGCCGATACCAGCGGTAAATGCAATTGCATCTACTCCGTTCATAGCTGCTGCGTATGCACCGATATATTTGATTACGCGGTAATCGAATACGTCCAGGGCCAGCTGTGCTCTCTTGTTGCCAGTCTCAGCTGCTGCTTCCAGATCACGACCATCGCTGGATACGCCGGAGATACCGAGCATACCGGATTTCTTATTCAGGACTTCGTTCATCTCATCCAGGGACAGACCTTCTTTTTTACCTACGAAATCGATGATAGCCGGATCGAGGTCACCAGAACGTGTACCCATAACCAGACCTTCCAGTGGAGTCAGACCCATGCTGGTGTCTACAGATTTGCCGCAGTTTACAGCGGAGATGCTGGCGCCGTTACCCAGGTGGCAAACGATGATCTTCATCTGATCATACGGTTTTCCAACGATCTCAGCGGTTCTCTTAGATACGTAGCTGTGGGAAGTACCATGGAAGCCGTAACGTCTAACTTTGTATTTCTCATAGTATTCATACGGAATACCGTAGGTGTAAGCAACATCCGGCATGGTCTGATGAAAAGCGGTATCAAATACAGCTACCATCGGTACGCCTGGCATAAGTTCCTGGCAGGCACGGATACCGATCAGGTTTGCCGGGTTGTGAAGCGGTGCCAGATCGTTGCACTCTTCGATCGCTTTCATGGACTCGTCGTTGATTAAGCAGGAAGAAGTAAATTTCTCGCCGCCGTGTACGACACGATGTCCAACTGCACCTACCTCAGACAGGCTCTTGATAACGCCGCTCTTCTCGTTAGTCAGGGCTGCCAGAACTGCGTTGATAGCCTCTGTATGGGTCGGCATAGCGATCTCAGATTTCTCTTTTTCGCCGCCCTCCGGCTGGTAAGTCAGCATACCGTCGATGCCGATTCTCTCGCAAAGGCCCTTAGCCAGAACGCCCTCTGTCTCAGAGTTGATTAACTGATACTTTAAGGAAGAACTTCCGCAGTTAATAACTAAAATATTCATGGTAATAGATTCCTTTCTTTATAACATCACAATTCAGCCGCAGGTATTCTCTCTATATGCGGTTCACACGGAAGCATCTGCAAAAACGTCTGCACTGCCCTGTTGTGAACTGCAGGATTATGTATGAATACCGGGCTGAACTGTAATTATCACTTTTAATTCTTAATTAAACGGATTTAAGATTCTCTGACGCGGTGCCAGTTCTCCATCCATTTGATTCCAATTGGTATTAATTATGCCTGCTGAGCCTGTACAGCTGTGATAGCTACTACGCCTACGATATCGTCTGCGAAGCATCCTCTGGACAGATCGTTTACCGGCATGGACAGACCCTGAAGAACCGGACCATAAGCGCCAGCTTTTGCAAGTCTCTGAACCAGTTTGTAACCAATGTTGCCTGCTTCCAGGGACGGGAATACTAAGGTGTTAGCATGTCCAGCTACGGAGCTGCCCGGTGCCTTAGCCTCGCCTACAGACGGAACCAGTGCTGCATCAAGCTGAAGCTCGCCATCCAGTTTCAGTTCCGGGAACTTCTCATGAGCAATCTTAACTGCATCTGCTACCTTGGTAACATCATCATGTTTAGCGGAACCCATAGAAGAATAGGACAGCATAGCTACCTTCGGCTCTGCGCCAACCAGCATCTTGAAGCTCTCTGCGGACAGACCAGCGATCTCAGCCAGCTTGTTGGAATCGAAGTCAGTGTTTACTGCACAGTCAGCGAATACGAACAGACCGTTCTCACCGAACTCGCAATCCGGAACTTCCATCAGGAAGAAGCCAGATACAGAGCTGATACCCGGTTTGGTCTTCAGAAGCTGCAGAGCCGGACGAATGGTGTTGCCGGTAGAATGGCATGCACCAGATACAGCGCCGTCAGCATCGCCGCACTTGCACATCAGGCAAGCATAGTACATATAGTCTTTCTCCATCTGCTCTTTTGCGACTTCCGGAGTGACACCTTTTTTGCCTCTTAATTCAACGAACTTGTCGATGTATTTCTGCTTATTCGGATCATTGTACGGGTCAACGATGGTGGCACCGGAAATGTCGAAGCCTTTGCCGTTTTTCTCAATCTCTTCCGGAGTACCGATGATGATCAGATTTGCGATACCCTCTTTCAGAATTTTCTCAGCTGCCTCGTATGTTCTCTTGTCCATTGACTCTGGAAGAACGATGGTTTTCTTGTCTGCTTTTGCTCTTTCCTTAATTTTGTCAATAAATGCCATGGTTATAAAACCCCTTTCATAAGTGTGTGTCTATTACTGCTAACATTATATACCAGTTGTTTATTGTATACAAGAGCGATTTTCAAATTTTTGATTAATTAAATTTTTAACAAGATGCACTATAATTTTCCCTTTACGCTCCCACACTTCCACTATATAATGTAAATGAAGCAGAAAATGGCTGCTATTTTTTACAGATTTTTCTGCCGCAACAGCAACAGTCTTTTATTCTTACTTTTATTATAAAAGGCTGCTACAAAATTCCTCGCAAAAATGCAAAAAACAGGATTGAAATTTATGAAAATCGTTGGTTTAATTACCGAATATAACCCGTTCCATGCCGGACATCTGTATCATATGCAGCAGGCAAGGGAACTGACCGGCGCGGACTACTGTGTCGTCCTGATGAGCGGCAGCTTCGTCCAGCGCGGCGAACCCGCCATCTTTGATAAGTACCGTCGTACAAAAGCCGCTCTTCTCGCCGGTGCCGACCTGGTACTTGAGATGCCGATCGCTTTTTCTACCGCTTCGGCGCATGAATTTGCCGCCTATGGAGTCGCGCTTCTGTCGGCGATCGGTGTGGATGCCGTTGTGTTCGGCAGTGAATGCGGGCAGATTGAATTCCTTAAGCAGGCTGCTTCTGCGCTGAACCACGAATCGGCAGAATTTCAGGAACGGCTGCGGAAAGGGTTGAAGGCGGGACTGACTTATCCGCAGGCACGGGCGAAGGCGCTGGAAATGGAGGATACATGGGCCTCGGTTCTGAGTTCTCCGAACAATATTCTCGGGATTGAATATCTGCGGGCGGCGGAAGATCTGCATAGTCCGATGGAATTTTATACGATTTCGCGGAAGGGAAGCGGATATCATGAAGATACACTGGCAGATGCTAACTTTCCATCGGCTTCGGCAATTCGCGGAATAATTCGAAACTCACTTTCAAAAGACAAATATTTGCTCGATATTCTGGCATCTCACTTGCCAGCCGTAACACATCCCGCATATACAGGTGCGGTTCCAGTTTTTGTGGATGATTTTTCAGAGCTTTTGAATGCTGCTGTTTTACAGCTGCAGGCGACATTTTCTATCGCAGATCTCTCCCCGGAGCTTGCCGCCCGCCTTGCAAAACCACCTTACTTTCCTCTCTCTTTTGAAGAACGGATTCAGGCATTAAAGACGCGCCAGCTTACCTACACGCGTGTCAGCCGGGCGCTTCTGCATCTGGTACTCGGTATGCGCGAGGAAGATATTTCCCGGTGGAAGGAAGAGGGCTATGCACTCTATGCACGGATTCTCGGTTTTCGCAGGCAGAGCAGCCCTCTGCTCTCCTGTCTGCATAAAAAAAGCAGCATCCCCCTCATCACTAAAATGGCAGATGCCGCCCAGAACCTATCCCCGTCGGCGCTCTCGCTGCTGGAGCAGGAGGTGTACGCCTCGCATTTATACCAGACGGTGCGGATGAAGCGCAGCGGCGTATTTCAAAATGAATATACAGAAGGACTGGTTTTTGTATAAAAATGAACCAATTTTCAAGTGAACGTCCGTGAGACTTGGCGCGTGATTCTGGTCAGCGAAGCTGACATATTCCATACAGAATCACTGCGCATCTCCGCGAAGCATTTATCTCAGTCGGAGACCCACCTCCCACTGAGACAAATTTGCTATTACTCGCCACCTAAAGAGGTGGGACTCTTCTCGACTGAAATAAAACTTACAAACGGAGGAAACCACAGTGAATAGAAAATCACCTATTATCATCGGAATTGCCGTAGGAACCGGTTCAGGAAAATCCACTTTTACAAACCGTCTGAAAGACGCATTTGGTGATCAGGTAACCGTGCTTTACCACGACAACTACTACCGCGCCCACGATGACATGCCATTTGAACAGCGCAAAAAGCTGAACTACGACCACCCGGATGCATTTGAGACAGAGCTGCTTCTTGAGCACCTTAATAAACTGAAAAACTGGGAGGCGATCGACTGTCCAACCTACAACTACGCCAACCACAACCGCGCCAAAGCAACCATTCACATCGAGCCGCGCCCGGTTATCCTGTTGGAGGGCATTCTCGTTCTCTATGACGAAGCACTCCGCAATCTGCTCGACATCCGCATTTTCGTCGATGCCGACGCCGACGAGCGCATCCTCCGCCGAATCTTACGTGACACGAAAGAGCGCGGACGCGATATCGAAAACATCATCGACCAGTATCTGACTACCGTCAAACCGATGCATGCTCTCTTTGTTGAACCGACCCGCGCCTACGCGGATGTCGTTACAAACAGTGGACGGAATGAGGTTGCATTCTCGCTGGTGCGGGGGGAGATTGCACGGCTGCTGGAGGAGGCGAAGGCGGGAGAATAATATTTCAAAATATTGGGATCATCGAGGTCACAAATGAGGTCATCGAGGTCATGATTTGATTTCTGACCTCAATGACCTCATTCTGACCTCGATTTACACGCCAAAAAGCAGCGATATCACACAGTCAGCGCTCCATTCTTTTTTGAATGTCTCGCCACTGCCGATACCGCCGCTTTTTCCTATATACTTTTTCTATGATGCCTGCTCTAACATAACATTTTATTTAATTCATAACCACACAGCTCTGCTCGATCTCAATTTGGCTCTCCGCAATCACTCCCTGAAACCGTTCATATTCCGCCGGTTCCATCCGCCAGGCAATTCCACAGCCTGCTGAGAGTTCGCGTGGGACAGGCACCAGGCGCCCTCTGATTCCCTGTTCCCGGCAGAATGCCTCCATCTCCATCGCCGCAGCCGTCGTGTGAAAGGTAAAAATCCGATATTCCCGTTTCTGCCTCATCATTTCCACCTATTTAATATTCCAGAGCAGCATCACGCTTCAAAGGTAATGGTGAAACAGCCGTTTTCCAGCACCTTGGTGTGCCCCTCTTTTCCATGATACTCCAACGTGCGCTCAATATTCGTCCGGGTGTGTGCCTCATCGCCAAGCACACGGATCTGTTTTCCCGGATGTTCATCCATCGCATCCATCACCATCAAAACCGGTTCCGGACAGGAGAGTCCCCGCACATCTACCTCAACAAAATCTGACATTTTCCGTTTCCTCTTTTCTTTATTTCTTTCTACGTTTCATATTTGCCGCTGCAATCACGAATAACAGGGCAATACATACAATTACGGCAATTTTGCCCGGCATCGCCGGACCACCCAAAACGGCTGCCTCTGTCTCGGTTGCCGCTTTTGCTGCCGCACCAACCAGGTTAAAATTGTGTGCAAGTGCCGCACCTAACAGCATTCCCAGAAAGGTTACCGCACTGTCCGAGGAGCCCTGCCCTGCCAGAATGATCTGACGCAGCGGGCATCCGCCAGCCAGAACGGCTGCAAATCCAACGGCATACATACCCAGAATATTCCAGAGATGCTGGGAGTGCGCGATCGGCTGACCGGAAAAGCTCAAATGGAAATTGCCAGTTGCAAGGTTAAAAATCAGCATGACTGCAAACAGTGCGCCGATAATGCTGAGCAGATCAAAGTTTTTCATCAGAATCACATCACGGATGCTACCTGCAAAACACATACGGCTCTTCTGTGCCAATGCACCAATCAGGAGAGCCGCAACCAGGGAAATCAGAACCGGTGCATGCTTGCTTCCCGGTCCTTCCGTGCTGGCTGCGTATACGCCTGTTACTGCTCCAATGATAAAAAGCGCCAGAAGGAGCACCGGAAGCACATATCCGCTTGATTTCTGCGTCTCATACGCTCTGCCCAGCGAAAATCCCTTTTTCAGGAAGAACGAACCAGTTGCAATACCGCCTGCAAATCCAACCAGCGCTACATACGCATTCAGGTCACCGGCTGCCATACGCAGAACCATACGCAGCGGACACCCTAAGAATACCAGCGCGCCGATTACCATGATCGCACCCAGAACAAAGCGGATCATCGGTGAAGAGCCTTCCGTCGCCTTATACTCATTCGTCGCCAGTGAGATCGCAAATGCTCCCACTGCAAATCCTACAATCTCCGGACGGAAATACTGAACCGGTGCTGCTGAGTGAAGTTTCAGAGCGCCCGCCGTATCACGTACGAAGCACGCAATACAGATCGCCATATTGGCCGGATTTCCAAAATACGCCAGCAATGCTGCCAGCACACCCACAAGCGCGCCTGCCACTGCCAGCTTCCATGTCTTGTCAAATACTTTCATACCTGCCTCATTTTTTATTTCATGTACTCTTAAAGTTTTTCTCACACTCGTCATTGTGGGTGATTTCACGCACCACACTCACATTTCATCAATACATATCAGAAATTTGAGTGCATCTGGCAAAAAAATCATCTCACAAAATCAAACAAGAAAAATTTCAAGCGCGTACATTTCATGGATCTATCCATACTTTCCGCAGACAAGTATAACATCCTGTATTTTTATGGTAAAATCGTTTATATTGATATTTGCTATAAACTTATTGATATTTTCAATAAATAAAGCTACACTCTTCTTTAGAGATTGTTTTCACCTGTCTACTATTCATTTTAATTTTGGATTTTATCACAGAATCATTAAAAATTGATTTTATCTATAGAAAGGATTTTAAATATATGGACATCCGCCAATTAGAAGCTTTCGTGTACACCGTCAAATATCAGAGTTTTTCGCTTGCCGCCCAGAAGCTGTACATCTCACAGCCGACTGTCAGCGCCCACATCCGCAGTCTGGAGGAGGAATTTCACACCCAGCTTTTAAAGCGCACCACCAAATCGCTCTCCCTGACTCCTGCCGGGACAAAATTATATTCCTATGCCACGGAGATTCTGACCCTGCAGCAGAAAGCAATCGTGGAACTCGCCAACGAGACGAAACCGCAGCTTCGGATCGGCGCATCCTCCGTTCCGTCCCTTTATTTTCTGCCGGAACTTTTAAGCGCTTATCACGCAGTTCATCCTGATATCCGTGTCTATGCCTCCTGCTCAGACAGCCTGGACGTTGTACATAAGGTGGATGACGGCATCTGCGACATCGGTCTGGTCGGAACTACTACCTCGGACACCTCCTGCGAATTTCTCCCCTTTGCCTCCGATGAGCTTGTGATCGCCGCCCCCGCCACGCCGCATTATCAGGCTTACCAGACTATGCCATCACCGCTGGATGCCCTCTTAAAAGAACCGTTTCTGCTCCGGGAAGATAATTCCGGCACAAAGCAGGAAACCCTTCATTTCCTGAAAAATAAAGGGCTTTCACTCGATGATTTAAATGTTATTGCCGTGATGGACGATGCCGCCGCCCTCAAGCAGTGTATCATGCTGGGAATGGGCATCTCCATTCTCTCAAAAGCAACTGTGCAGGCAGATGCACGGCAGGGGAAACTGCTTCTCTTTCCGCTTGGGGAAGCTGCCTTTCTCCGGAAACTCTATCTGGTGTATTCGCCGGTTAAGTATATGGCAGAGGAAGGCGGGGTGTTTTTGGAATTTGCGAAGAGGTTTTATCAGCTATAACTGTCCAGCATTATCAACCCCCATAAAAGTGCTTTCTAAATTTCCTACGCCTCTTCCCCCACCAACAACCCATACAACGTCGGCTTCACATGCAGTTTCTTCATCATCGCTTCCAGTGCCGCCCCGTCTGCTTTCTTGCCCTGGCGGATCGCACGGATCATGATATTTTTCGGTGTGTGTTCCATGTCGATGAATTCGAGAATCTGCGTCCGGTAGCCGGACATTTCGAGGAGCTGCCCACGGATTCCGTCGGTCAGAAGCGCCGACATACGTTCTTTCAGAAGGCCGTACTGTAAAACCGGCGACAGAAGGTCGTTCTGAATCTGCTTGTTAATCTCATGCTGACAGCATGGAACGGAAAGAATGACTTTTGCGCCCCATTTGACCGCTTTTGCCAGCGCATAATCGGTCGCTGTATCACAGGCGTGCAGCGTCACGACCATATCGACCTGATCGACGCCCTCATATCCGGCGATGTCGCCGTGCAGGAAGGTCAGGTTCTCAAATCCAAACTTCTTGCTCAGGCGGTTGCAGAGCGCAATGACATCTTTTTTCAAATCCAGACCGATGACACGGATCGAATATTTTTTCAGCACATGCAGATAGTAATACATCGCAAACGTCAGATATGATTTCCCGCATCCGAAATCAATGATCGTATTCGTCCGGTTCGGATCGAGATTCGGAAGTACATCCTCAATAAATTCCAGGAAACGGTTGATCTGGCGAAATTTGTCGTAGCGGGATTTTACAACTTTGCCTTCTGCCGTCATGACACCGAGATCTACCAGAAATGGGACTGGGACGCCTTCCTGAAGGACGTATTTTTTAGTACGGTTATGGGATAACGAAGCCAGACGTTCTGAAAACGCTGCGGCATCCATGCCAGCTGACAGTCCTGTTCCGGCATTTTTCTGCTGTTTCGCATTGCTCTGCAGTTTACCATTTCCCTGTATTTTAGCACTTCTCTACATCTTTCCGTTTTCGTGACTTGACTGACTCTGACCCGATTTTTCGAGCGAATTTTCTTTCACATCTGCATGACTCTTCGCCGACATCTGCTTTCCAGCTTTCTGCACATCACCTGCTGCCACCGATACCGTCCGATTCTCTGCCCTTTTAACCCCTACCTTCTTCTCTTTGATCGTCACTGTCCCCTTCTTACTGATCAGAATATTGACAATCCCGTGAAGCGACGCGATCTCCGCATTGCGGTAACGGTTTTCCAGTTCTCCGAGCAGGTACTCGGCGGTCTTTTCTGCGTTCTGATTTTTCTGAAATGCCTGTTTTTCCGTAAATTCTTCCGTCTGAAAAGCAAGCGCCCCCCGCAGAAGCAGAGGACGCACAGTTAATTTCAGATAGGATTCACGGGTTCTCGGGTTGCTGAAAATGATTCGCTCCAGATCGGCATCAAGATACCGCAGAAGCACCTCTCTCAGTTCCTGTGATTTATCCATATGAAACTCCTATTAGTTCTTAAAGCTGTGTACTGGTGCCGGGATACGTCCGGTACGTTTGACAAAGTTGTCGCAGGAGAAACGGTTGACCGGAATGATCGGCGCATAGCCAAGCAGACCGCCGAACTCTGCCGTATCGCCCACTGTTTTTCCGATGACCGGAATCAGGCGGACTGCCGTTGTCTTCTGGTTGATCATGCCGATTGCCGCCTCGTCCGCGATGATACCGGCGATCGTGGTCGCTTTCGTATCGCCTGGGATCGCAATCATATCAAGACCTACAGAGCAGACACAGGTCATTGCTTCCAGCTTCTCAATCGTAAGCGCACCCTCAGAAACTGCATCGATCATGCCCTGATCCTCGCTGACCGGAATAAACGCACCGCTGAGTCCGCCAACATAGGAGGACGCCATGATGCCGCCCTTCTTAACCTGATCATTTAACATTGCCAGCGCTGCTGTTGTACCCGGTGCACCACTGCGCTCTAAGCCGATCTCTTCCAGAATCTCCGCCACACTGTCTCCGACTGCCGGAGTCGGTGCCAGCGACAGATCAATGATGCCAAACGGAACGCCCAGACGTTTGGATGCCTCCTGTGCTACCAGCTGTCCAACACGGGTGATCTTGAACGCCGTCTTCTTGATCGTCTCACACAGCACCTCAAAGTTCTCGCCACGTACCTTTTCCAGAGCCGTCTTTACAACTCCCGGACCGCTGACGCCGACGTTGATGATCGCATCCGCCTCAGTCACGCCATGGAATGCACCTGCCATGAACGGGTTATCATCCGGCGCGTTGCAGAATACAACCAGCTTCGCACAGCCGAGGGAATCATTGTCCTTCGTTGCCTCTGCGGTTGCCACAACCATCTCGCCCATCAGACGGACCGCATCCATGTTAAGACCTGTCTTGGTAGAACCGACATTGATGGAGCTGCACACACGGTCTGTACAGGCAAGTGCCTGCGGGATCGAGCGGATCAGAAGTTCTTCCGCCGGTGTCATTCCCTTGGAAACCAATGCAGAATAGCCTCCGATAAAGTTGACGCCCACTTCTTTCGCTGCCTTATCAAGTGTTTTCGCAATCTCTACAAAATCCTCGCTCTTCTTGCAGGCACTTCCACCTACCAGCGCGATCGGAGTAACCGAGATACGTTTATTGACGATCGGAACCCCAAATTCACGTCCGATGGCATCGCCGGTCGATACAAGATCTTTCGCATAAGTTGTAATCTTATTGTAGATCTTCTCATTCATCTTCGCCAGATCACTGTCCACACAGTCTAAGAGGCTGATACCCATCGTGATCGTCCGCACATCCAGTTTTTCATGCGCGATCATGTTATTAGTTTCCAGAACTTCCTGCATGTTAATCATTGGTTTTACGTCCTTTCTGAAAATATTTGCTTAGATTCTGTGCATACTGGTAAAAATCTCTTCTCTCTGACAGAGAATCTTTACGCCGATCTCCTGTCCCAGCTTGTCCAGCTCATGCGCCATATCATCAAAGGATGTCTTGGAACCGGAAATATCCACGATCATCATCATGTTGAAATATTCCTGCAGGATCGTCTGCGTGATGTCAAGAATGTTCATGTTGTGGTCAGCCAGATAATTACACGTTTTTGCAACGATACCGACGCGGTCCTGTCCAACGATAGTAATAATAATCTTACTCATAGGTTTCATCCTCCTGTGTGCTCTCCGTCCTATGGCGGAAATGTTTTTATGACTTACTAATTTCTATAAAAATTCAACTGCCTTCCGGCTGCTAACTTTTATACCTAAAATGATATTTCGTTACTGTACACGGGTAGGCACTTTTGGAACCGAAAGTGCCGTAAGAAAACGTGGTGCCAGAAGGAATTTGCCGTATTTAAATGCGAAGCCACGGCAAATTCCGTTACTGGACACGTATGCGTGTACAGTAACGATGTTTGTCCATGCCTCCAAGCCATAACCCCAAATATATCTTCTGGCTTATTTTCAGACTTTGTATAACCAATTTTAATACTTTTACGTCTTCTACACCGTCACAATCTGCGACACTGCATCGCGTTTTGCCACTGTGATCGGGAAATCATTCGCCTTATACGGCGTATCTCCCTCTGTGATCTCCAGACGCACCGTCTCATATGCCAGCTCTTCGTAATTATTTTCCTTACTCAGATGCCCCAGGAAAATGTGCTTCAAATTGTCATGCAGAATGGAACTTAAAAGCCGCCCCGCATTTTCATTGGAAAGGTGTCCGTAATCGCCTAAGATACGACGCTTCAGGTAATACGGATACGGTCCTGCCTCCAGCATTTTGACATCGTGGTTGGCTTCCAGCAAAATCGCATCCAGCCCCTGCAGATGGTCAATGATGTACTGGGAATAATGCCCCATATCCGTCGCCACCGCCACCGATCTTTTTTCATTCTGAACCCGGTAGGCAACAGGATTCGCTGCATCATGGTCGATCCGGAACGGTTTGACTTCCAGATCTCCTACCATAAAATCAACATCCGGCGTAATCGGGTGCATCAGATCTTCCGGAATCTCGCCAAGACTCTTGGAATCCTGAATTTCCTCTAATGTCTCTTTTGTGCTGTAAATAGGTGTGCCATATTTGCGCGCCAGCACGCCGAGCCCTTTGATGTGATCGGAATGTTCATGCGTGATGAGAATTCCATCCAGTTCCCGCGCATTCAGCCCCAGGTCATTTAACCCCATCTCAATACGCTTGTTGCTGATCCCCGCATCCACCAGAACGTGGGTGTTGTCGCTTCCTATATAAATACAATTCCCGCTGCTGCCGCTGGCAATACTAACCATCCGCATATGTATCCTAATCCTCTTTTCCTAAAAATGACGCTATCTGCTTCCGAATATCCTCAATCCCGCCGTTGTTGTCCAACACACGCGTCGCAAAACTCCGGTAATCGTCCTCGGATGCCTGATTTGCCATGATGCCCCGGCATTTTTCCTCGCTGTAGCCGCGGCTTGCCATCAGACGCTTGATGCGGTTCTCCACCGATGTGTATACATACCAGATTTCATCAAACATCGCATTGTGGTCGTCATCATAGAGAGCTGCCTCCACAACGATGATCTCCTTGTCGGAATGGTTGATCGCATAGCGGATCTCCTCCCACGCCATCGGGTGGATGATGGCGTTCATCGTCTCCACCGCCTCTTTATTCTGGAAAATAAGCGCCGCCAGCTTTTTGCGGTCAATGCTGCCGTCCTTATTTAAAAAGGAATCACCCAACGCCTCTACCACATGCTGATAGCCTTTCTTACCCGGCTCCATGAGCTGGTGAGCCACTTCATCTGCCTTAATAATTTCCGCGTCAAATTCCTCCTGCAGCACACGCAGGACCTCACTCTTACCGGAACCAACGCCTCCGGTAATACTGATTATCTTCATGTTTATCTGTACCTTTCCATTATTTCGTTTCAAACCACGAATTTCCCATCTTCATATCGATTTCCAGCTCCACCTGCAGCTGCGCCGCACGTTTCATCTCCGTCGCCAGAATCGACTGCACCTGTTCCAGCTCTTCTTTCCAGGTTTCAATCAGGAGTTCATCGTGCACTTGGAGGACAATGCGGGAACGCAGTCCTTCGCGGCGCAGGCGTTGATCGACGCGGATCATCGCAATCTTGATAATGTCGGCTGCAGTTCCCTGAATCGGGGAATTCATCGCCACACGCTCACCGAACGAACGCTGCATAAAATTGCCGGATTTCAGCTCCGGAATCGGTCTCACACGCCCATACATAGTCTTGACCTCGCCGTATTTCCTGCCCGTTTTTACCAGACCATCGAGAAAACGTTTGACATCCGGGTAGGTTTCAAAGTAGCGCTCAATGTACTCGGTCGCTTCCTTGCGGGAAATACCGAGATCTTCGCCCAGCCCAAACGCGCTGATACCATATACGATACCGAAATTGACTGCTTTTGCATTGCGGCGAAGCTGCGGTGTCACTTCCTCAAGCGGCACATGGAATACCTGCGACGCCGTGATCGCGTGGATGTCCTCCGCCTGCCGGTATGCCTGGATGAGGTTCTTGTCATTCGACATATGCGCCAGCACACGCAGCTCAATCTGGGAATAATCAGCGTCAACCAGCACACAACCCTCGCGCGGTACAAACAGCTTCCGGATCTCGCGTCCCAGCTCCATACGCACCGGAATGTTCTGCAGGTTCGGCTCTGTACTGCTGATACGTCCTGTCGCTGTGATCGTCTGGTTAAAGGTTCCGTGGATTCGTCCGTCCTCCCGGATAAATGCACCCAGCCCGTCCGCATAGGTCGATTTGAGTTTCGCCACCTGGCGATAATCTAATACTTTCCTCACAACCGGATACTCCGGCGCCAGTTTTTCCAGCACATCCGCCGCCGTCGAATAGCCGGTCTTCGTCTTTTTGCCGCCCGGCAGGGACATTTTTTCAAATAAAACCTCACCCAGCTGCTTCGGGGAATTAATATTAAATTCACAGCCCGTCTCGGCGTAAATCTCCTGCTCCAGTTTCTCTACCTGCGTCTGGAGGCGTTCGCCGTAGGCTTTCAATTCCTCCCGGCGCACCTGAATACCTTCCTCTTCCATATGGTAGAGGCTGTAAATAACCGGCATCTCTATCTCATAAAAGAGATGCAGCATTCCATGTCTTCGAAGCCGCCCCAGCAGGATTTCCCGCGATTTCCACGCCGTATATGCCATGTAGCAGACACAATTCAACGCTTTCTCCGGCATTGTCTCAAATGCATCCGACAGCGCCGTTTTTCCAAGCAAATCGACCTGTGACGGCACGGTCATATCCAGGTAATCGCGCGCCAGGTCATCATATCCATAGGTATCCTTGAGCGGATTTAACAGATACGCCGCCACGCCTGCGTCCATAACCGCACGGTTTCCTTCTGCATTCCGGATGCCGTCCACGATCCGGCGGCTGTGATTTTTAAGAAATGGAAGCTGGTTCTTGAGATCCAGAACCGTCACAGACGGAACCACCTCCATCAGGCGTTCCAGCTCCTCCGCCAGATACTGTCCGGTCAGGAACCCAACCGCCGGGATCGCATAGATCGATGTCCCATCCAGGCAGAGCGCCAGTGCTACAACCTCTCCTTTTTCAATCACCAGCTGCGCGCCGATCTCCTCCGCGCGCTGTGCACGGTCAAAAATCACCTGTGCCTCGCCAAAATCATTTACCAGACGGAAAGATTTTTCCATTTCTGATGACGCAAAGGCGTCCTCACCAAATTTCTGCAGAATGGACTTAAATTCCAGCTGCTTCATATACTGATATGCCTCCGGCGTGTAAAGCGAATCCAGCTTCGCCTCCTCCAGCGAAAAACCAATCTCGCAATTGATGCGGATCGTTGCCAGATCCTTGCTCATCTGCGCCATGTCATAATGCTCCCGAAGCGCTTTCTGTGCGCGCGGCGGCTTTACCTCATCAATGTGTGCATACGCATTCTCAATGCTTCCGTAGGTGGTAATCAGGCTGGTTGCCGTCTTTTCACCGATCGATGGCACCCCCGGAATATTATCCGAAGTATCGCCCATCAGCGCCTTTACATCAATAAATTCGATCGGCGTCACCTGATACTCCGCCTTCACATCCTCCGGGTAATAGTCGCGTATCTCCGTCGTACCTTTCGAAGTACGCGGCATCCGAATCTTAATGTGCGTATCTGCAAGCTGCAGCAGGTCACGATCTCCTGATACGATAGAAACCTCCACGCCCTCCGCCGCACAGCGTTTCGCGATCGTTCCCAGAATATCGTCTGCCTCATACCCCGCCTTGGTAAGAATCGGCACGCCCATCGCTGTCAGCACTTCCTTCATCACCGGAACCTGCTCATGCAGCTCCTGCGGCATCGGTTTTCTCGTTCCCTTGTATGCCGCATACATTTTGTGACGGAATGTCGGCTCTTTCAAGTCAAATGCCACTGCCAGATAGTCTGCCCCCTCATCTTCGATCACCCGGAACATGATATTTAAAAATCCGTACACTGCATTGGTGTGGAGTCCCTTCGAATTTGTCAACTCCGGCACCCCGTAAAATGCCCGGTTGAGTATACTATGACCATCTATCAGCACTAATTTGCCCATCTGTTTCCGTCTCCTGTTCTATCACTTGTTGCTTTTTTCTATGGTGCCAGCCAAATCCTGACCTGCAGCATCACCGTCACCAATACCGCCATCACGCCCAGCGTATTGACCGCATACTCCATTTTCCGGAAGCGCCACATCCGGCGCACACGGGCATATGACTCAGCGATCCGCTTTTGCAGTGCGCCCATGATATCAAAAGTACCCGATCCGGTGTCCAGCTGTTTCAGTCCGACATCCACCATAAAATAAATTTCCAATTCTTCCTGACAGTTGCGGCAATGTTCCAGATGCTCCAGAAACGCTTCCAGCTCATCCCCGCTCAGTTTATCCTGGATATACGGCGTCACAAGACGCTCCGCTTCCCGACAGGTCACAGACGCCACCTCCTTTTCCAGTCTGTCATTCCATATGAATTATCATTCACGCATGACGCGTTCATAAACCCATTTGAACCTAATCATACCTTATTTTAATGAAACACGCAAGCCCCTGCGAATGCTTCGCTTCTTAATTTCAAAACAAACAAAAAAACAGTTGCAATCTGTCTCCAATTTTGGTAAGATAAAAAGCGTCGATAGACAGCCGGCTTGTCGGAATGGCAGACGAGGTGGACTCAAAATCCATTGGTGGCAACACCGTGCGGGTTCAAGTCCCGCAGCCGGCAGATTTGAAAGCCCTTGAAAATATTGGATTTTTCCTTTATTTTCAAGGGCTTTTGGTGTTTTCAAGCAAATATCTATCAGCCTTTCTTATCCTGTTTCATCTCCCGCCTTTTCTTCGTCATCAGACCGCCAATCCGCCCGCTCTCCTTGGCAGTCAGGCTTCTCCAGCCATACTGCCGTACCTTGTCTGCCAGCCCAATTTCTTCCGCCACCTCATATTTCAGCCGCTCTGCCGGGGTCATTTTCTCAAAATCCACCTTATTTTCATCCATAAAAAAACATACTCCTTTCCATCTTGTGTACTCAGAGTATGTCCATTTTCTGGAAAACTATTCGCATTGTTTTTCTCTGTCCAGCTGCTCTTCCATCTCATCCGACTCGTCGATCTCATCCGGCAGCTGCTCCGTATCATCCCATATCTCCTCCGAATCACCCCAGTTATATTTATCCTGAAATTTTTTTTCCTGATCGATCAGAAAATCCAGTCCGGCAGCTGCGCCTCCAATGGCAGCCCCGATCGATGTCACACCGATTCCACCCACAAAGAGGACAGCGCCAATGATTGCCATTTTTTTCATCCATTTTTTCATTTTCCTATCCTCCTACGCCCTGGCTGACAGATAACCTGCCGCCTGACGGCAAAGCTGAATAATTCCCTTGACTGCCCACGGCAGAAATACACCGTAAAACAGGATACAGCCGCATATCAGAAGCAGACAGCTGCCCTCTGCCGCGATACCCAATCCGATGAACATCAGTCCCATCGCAAAATGTTCAAACAGACTCGCCGTACCCAGAACAAACAGCATAATTCCGCCAACAAACACCAGCACCGTCATCAGTCCCAGCACCACCAATATCGCTGCCAGTGCGACTGCCAGCCCAAAAACACTTCCCACAGTTCCCGTTACCAGCGAAAAGATAAATGGAAGAACTGCAAGCACTACCAGAACTGCCACAACCATTCCAATCTTGGAACCGGTTATTTTTTCTTTTAAGCAATGCAGCATCTCGCTCAGACGGCTTCTTTGATTCTCATTGGATGCCGCATTTTCTCCCGTTTCCTCATCCCGAAATTCCCGGAATGGGGCATCCTCGGTTCCAGCCTGAAATCCTGCTTCTTTTTCTCGTTCTCCCTGTTCTGCCCCACCGCTTCTGGATAAAGTCGTCCGCTTTTCTTCAAACCGGCTGTCATTGTACCCCCGGTCTGTAAATTCGCCGCCACTCCATTCACTCTGCAGCTCCGTCCGGATTACCTCGGCAATATGCTCCGGACTCTGAAATTCTGCAAGTACCTCTTCTTCCTTCTCCGGTCCCGCTTCCTCCAGATAATCGCGGTAATAGTCAATCGCATCCCGTTTTTCTTCTTCCGGAATATCCTGCAAGAGCGCTTCCAGCCTCTCTAAAAATGCTTCTTTTTTCATGATCTGCCTCTCCTTATCCCTCTTTCAGTATCTCTGAAATTTTTCCTGCATACACGTTCCACTCACCCCGGTAAAGATTCAGCTGAATCCGTCCCGCCTCCGTTATTTTGTAATACCGTCGGTTTCTGCCGTCGATCGCCCGGTCATATGTTTCCAGGCAGTCATCCTTCTGAAGCCGCCGCAACACCGGATAAAGCGTGGACTCCGATATTTCGATTGCCTGACGGACATCCTGCGTGATCTTATACCCATATGTTCCTTCTGCAGATTTTGATACAACTGAAAGGACGATCGCATCCAGAAGCGCAGCTCCTGTATTAAAAACCATCTTATCCCTCCTAAGATTCACTAATTCAAAATATAATATTTTTTCTTGTTTAATATTATATGTTATATAATATTGTATCTAAATTATATATCAGTGTACCTTCTTTGTCAATATTTTTCCAAATATCCTTATGACTCACTCCAATCCATCTTTCTGCTCCCACAACCCTTCACCACGCCGTATCCCGCTCCTCATCACGCAAAAAACAGACCGTACAACCTATGTTCCATCACATACGCCATACTGCCTGTTTTCATTTTTATCTTAATAAAATCACCAAATAGCTTTCTACAGCGCCAGAAACAGCCAGCTCTTTCTTCCAATCCCAGAAATACCCAACTGCGTTCCGGTCAAGAATACCATGCCCCACGCCATCGCAAAAACGGCTGCCACCTCCACATTCTTCCTGTGGAAGTGACAGCCTGATGATTCTTTCATCCTCCGTCTGACGCACTATCTGTCCGATGAGAAACTGGCGTCAACCGTTTGATTAGTTTTCTTCTGCTTCCTGATTCTCAAGAGCTTTCATGCTCAGGCTGATCTTGCGGTCTGCCTCGTTGAAATCAACTACCTTAGCAGTGATAACCTGTCCTACGCTCAGTACGTCGGATGGTTTGTCAACATGCTCTCTGGAAATCTGGGATACGTGAAGAAGTGCATCTACACCTGGCTCCAGCTCAACGAATGCGCCGAAATCAGTCATACGTGCTACCTTGCCTTCTACTACGTTGCCTACAGCATATTTCTCAGCTGCGTTTGCCCACGGATTGCTCTCCGGGAACTTTAAGCTCAGAGCGATCTTCTCGCCGTTGATATCTTTGATCAGAGCTTTTACTTTATCGCCTACTTTGAAAACCTTCTTCGGATTCTCAACTCTGCCCCAGGACATCTCAGAGATGTGAAGCAGACCGTCAGCGCCGCCAAGGTCGATAAATGCACCGAAATCAGTTACATTCTTAACAACACCTTCTACGGTCTGACCAACAGCGATCTTCTCGAATAATTCTTTCTGCATAGCAGCTTTCTTCTCAAGCAGGATCTGCTTGCGGTCGCCGATGATACGGCTTCTTCTTCCGCTCGGATTGAACTCGGTAACTACGAACTCAATCTCCTGACCTGCGTACTTGGATAAGTCTTTATCATAAGTATCAGAAACCATGCTTGCCGGAATGAATACACGGGTTCCCTCAACCTCTACTACGAGGCCTTTCTCCATAACCTGTGTAACTTTCTCTTTCAGAACTTCCTTGTTCTCGAAAGCTTCTTTCAGACGTTTCAGACCCTTATCAGCAGCCAGTCTCTTGTAAGATAAAGCAGCCATGCCCTCTCCGTCGTTTACTTTCAGAACTTTTGCTTCCAGTTCGTCGCCGACCTGAACTTTGGTTCTAAGATCTACGCCCGGCTCATTGGTGAATTCGCTTCTTGTGATGATGCCTTCGGATTTGCTTCCAGCGATGCTGAGAATGATTTCGTCTTCCTTGACACCGATAACCTGACCGGTAACAGCCTCTCCTGTACGTAATCTCTTGAATGATGATTCTTCAAACATTTGTTCAAAACTTAATTCTGACATTAGTATGAACCTCCTCGATAATTTGATTTGGGGTCGATGCCCCGGCTGTAATACCTACGCTGCGCACAGTACCTGTTATCTCAGGCTTGAAATCTTCCAGTGTCTGAATGTAGTAAGTGTGTTTACATTCCCTGCGGCAAATCTCATACAACTTTTGTGTGTTAGAACTGTTTCGTCCTCCGATAACAATCATAACATCCACCTGTGAAGCTATCTGCCTCGCCTCAACCTGTCTCTCCTGTGTTGCATTGCAAATCGTATTTAAAACAAGTATATCATAATACGTTTTTGAAATTTTTTCAACTAAATCTTGAAATTTATTGTAGTTAAATGTCGTCTGCGCCACGATGCTGAGCTTTTCATCCGGCCTGAGTGCCAGATTTTCAAATTCCTCCAGTGACTCGACTGCCAGAGTATACTCATTTCCCCAGCCTTTTATACCCTCGACCTCCGGGTGGTGCTCATTTCCCACGATAATCACGCGGCGTCCGGCTTCACACTGTTCCCGGACAATCTTGTGGATCTTTTTGACAAATGGACAGGTCGCGTCCACAAGCTCCAGTCCCTGGCGTTCCAGGAGCTCATAGATCTCCCTACCTACGCCGTGGGAACGGATGACGACCACGCCTTCTTTCAGGGCTTCCAGTTCCTCCTTCGAATTGATGACCTGTACGCCCTTCTCTTCCAGATCCCGCACCACCTCTTCATTGTGGATGATGGGACCGTAGGTATAGATCTGCTTCTTCCCCGTCGCTATCTGATCATATACCTTCTCGACTGCCCGCTTCACGCCAAAGCAGAAGCCAGCCGTCTTCGCAACTGTGATTTCCATGTTCCTGCCCGCCATTCCTCCTATTCCTCATCATCTTGGATAAATAAATCCCCTCTGTCTCCTTCATAAAATCCGCCTTTGCTCCTGTCTCTCATAGCATCCCGCGAATTCTCCAGAATAGAAATTCTTCCGCCTTTAATCGGCAACTCATTTACCCTCATTGTTATAGTTTATCATACTTTAGACTGCTGGTAAAGTCTAAATCGACGTAAAATTATATAAAATTTACACGATTAACTGATTTTGCAACCGCATTTCGGAATTTACGCCGCATTCAGTCCCTGTCTTCGGAAATTGCCGTTACTCCTTTTGCCTCCCGGCAGCCGGATCGGTGTCCGGATCATCCGACCGGATGCCTGCCAGACGCATAAACTCACGCATCGCTGCCGTCACATAACGCCCCCGCTTGACCGAAAATGTGATCTCCCGCTCAGACAGCGGGTCGTCCAGCTTATAATAGACCAGCCTCGGGTCCTCCGGACGCCACTGTACAATATCAGAACGCACAAACATCGCTCCAACCCCGTTGGAGACGATATTTAAAGAAGTCAGCACCTGATCCACCATCATCACAGTTTTCATCGTAAAACCGCCGTTGCGGCACATTTTCGCGCCTCGTTTATACATATCATTGCCCGGTTTCATCGTGATAAACGGCACATCCTTAAATTCCTTTAACGGAACCGCCTCCACCTCCGGTTTTAAAAAGGACTTGGACAGAATCTCCTGCCTGGACAGTCGGTATGGCTGCAGCTTCCGGTTAACCGGAAAACTTTCCGGAACTGCCAGAATCAGATTTTCCTTCCGGAATAAATACCGTTTGATCGAAGTATCGTCCTTCTCCATCGCCGTCTCCAACACCAGATCCAGCGACTCATTTTCCAACCCCGCTTTCAGCTCCCGCGTATTTCCTTCTGTTAGGTCAATCGTAACCTGCAGATATTTTGTCTGAAAACGGGCAATCAGATCCGGATACACAAACGAGCAGAAATAAGATGCACCGCCGAGCGCCAGCGTGCCGCCCTGAAGCCCCGCAATATCTTGAAAATACCGTTCCAAATTCCGTTCCAGAAAAAGAATCTTTTCAACGGTACGGATGTAATACGCGCCCTCCTTCGTCACCGTCAGCGGAATCGTACTGCGATCAAAAATCGGCGCTCCCATCTCTTTCTCTGCCTTCCGCACCATGTTGCTGAGTGCTGGCTGGCTGATAAAAAGCTTCTTCGCCGCTTTGGAAAAACTCTTTTCTTTGTAAACCTCATACACGTACTTCATTTCATTCAGCATTTGTCAATTCCCCCTGTCCATTTTCCATCCTGCTTTGCTTAAATGATGTTACGGTTCTTGCACACATGACCCATAACGAATTTTGCCATGGCTCTACACTTAAATATGGCTGATCCACTTTCCCATATCTCTATGCTAAAATCTGCTATAAACGAATATAACCGCCATATCTAACAGTTATTTTTTATTGTTATTATTTTATCATAAGATTTCTATATCTGTAAACAAATAAACTGTATTTTCCGTCCATTTGTCGTTTTTCAGACAGAATCCAGCTTGTTTTACGAAACTTCCAGGTGCGTGAATCAGCACTCAAAAGAAGCTGCGAACACCTGCGCTCTGCACATCTAAGGCAGCTAACCTGCGTCCACAGCTTCCATTTTTAATATGGAGGTTTATTCAATTCCTAAGCTTTTACAAATTCCTGATGTTTTATATTGCGGCTGCTCAAGGGGAAATCACAGCCGCAATTCATGCAGTCTTTCATTGACAATTCGTTCTTGATATTTCTTAATATATAGCCATATTATTTGTCGCCCAAACAAACAACCTTGCCGTCTTTTACGATCAGAACTTCTTCTGGTGTTCCCTCGTCGAAGATAACGGTCGGATTGTACTGTACCATGTCGATATGTACGGTCGAACGTGCCGGCTGTCCATAGTAGAAGCCGTTGCCCATTGCGATGTGGCAGGTTCCTCTTGCCTTCTTCTCTTCCTCGAAGTCTCCGTTGAACATACAAGCCGGGTTAAGTCCAAGTCCGATCTCTGCGATGTTGTCGGAATCTTTGACTTCTGCAATCTGACGACGGATCTCTTTGCAGATCTTCGGGTCGCCGCCGACTACTTCTACGATACGGCCTTTCTCAATCTTTAACTCAACCGGTGTGGTCGGGCAGCCGTAGTAGCAGATAGGTCCATCAATTACCAGTTTGCCATGGGTTGTGTCGATCACCGGTCCTAAGGAAACCTCTCCGTCAGACCATGCCATTGCATCGCCCGGATTTCTCGCGATACCACACTCGATGATCGGCTCCATCTGATTCATTTCCATGTACAGGTCGGTACCAGCCGGTGTGGTGATGTGAGCCATCTTATGACCTCTCCAGATTGCCTGCAGCTTCTCGCCGTCTGCGTAAACTGCTTCATAATCTGCCAGTGCGCCGCCTCTTGTGAAGTTATCGATGCTTCTTAAGCAGATGGAAACCTCGCGAAGTTTCTTCTGGTTGATGAGCTCTTTCAGGTGGTTATTGTAGATAGCTGCACCGGATGCGGTGGTCATGCCGACAAATACATCGCAGGCATCCATGCCAAGCTCCAGTGACTTCGGGAAAATGGTTGCTTTGTCTTTTCCACGAATCGGCATCATGTATACGCCGTACTCAGCGCCGCAGTTTAAAGCGGCTGCTGCCATCGCCTGGGTCATTCTCTCGTCGGTTTGAGGGTCAACGACAATCAAAACTTCCTCGCCCGGTTTAACAGCCATCAGGTTGCCAAGAAGATACTGTGCACGTTCCATACATTCGATAATTCTGTTATCACTCATAGTTTTAATCTCCTTTTCTTGTTTTGTCTGGTTTCCTTAAATTTTTGCACCTTTGCAAGTGGGAATTATTTCTGTTTTTTTCCTTTTTATCCGGAAAACGTGGACTTTTCAGAACCGGGTGTTCCATATTCCATCTTTGATTCACGTTCTGCACAAATTTGTCGTTTCCCCGCTTTCCGGGTTCCATACATAACTACTGCCCAGATATATTTCACATTTCATACGAATCCGGGATGTCTCTTTCTAAAACTCAAGCTGCCTTTTTGGCTTCTTCCTGATTGAAAATCTCGTGATCCAGTTCGCCCTCCATCTGAGAAATGCAGACAGATGCTACCAGGTCGCCTACAGAGTTAGTAGATGTGTGAATCTGGTCGATGATTCGATAGATTCCAGCTACCAGTGCGTATGCATCCAGCGGAAGTCCCATCTGGGTCATCAGGGTTAAACTGATAACCAGACCAATCTGCGGAGTTGCTGCACAGCCAACGCTTAAGAAGGTTGCCTGTACAACCAGCATAATCTGCTGCTGAATACTTAACTCTACGCCGTACAGCTGTGCGGCAAAGAGAACAACGATACCAAAGTATGCACATGTTCCGTTCATCTGAGCGGTACATCCAAGTGGAAGTACGAAACTCGCAATATCTCTCGGAACGCCCATCTTCTTCGGTGCTACTTCCATCGATACCGGAAGTGCTGCGGAAGAGGTACAGGTACTGAATGCGATCATCCAAGGTTCAAACGCTTTGCGCCAGAACTTCATCGGATTTACCTTTCCAATCACGCTAAGGAAAATGCTGTATCCAACAATACTCATGGTGATGCAGGCAAGATAGTCAGTTAAGATGAATTTCAGAACCGGTCCGAAGATGGCAACGCCATATTTTGCAAGTGCTACCGTCATCAAACTGAATACGCCGTAAGGGATGATTCCAAGAATCATATCGATAACCTTAAACATCGTCCGTGAGCAAAGGCTGATGATGTCACATAACGGCTGCGCTTCCTTGCCGATGCTGATGATGGCAAATCCAAGAAACAGGGAGAAGACGATAATCTGCATCATCTCGCCACTTGTCAGTGCCTGGAATGGGTTGGATGGGATTAAGTCAAGCAGTGTCTGGTAGATACCCGGAAGTTCTTTCACCTCCATTGCTGTCTCTGCCGTTCCCAGCTGCAAGCCGTGTCCCGGTTTGATAATATTGGCAAGTATCAGACCGATGGTTGCCGAAATACCGCCCGTTGCTAAAAACCAGATGATGGTTTTAACGCCGATGCTTCGAAGTTTCTTGATATCACCCAGTGAGAGCGCCGCGTCGATGATACAGAAGAACACCAGCGGAACGACAATCATCTTGATCAACTTGATAAACAAATCTCCAATGAACTGGAAGAACGGAAGGACATATCCGTTAATGATCTCATTCTCCACGCCGCCCATAAAATTTAAGACGTAACCAAACGCGATACCTGCAAACAATGCAATGAATATTTTCACGTACAACGGAGTTTCTTTTTTCTCCGCCCCATTTTTAGTTTTCTCCACCATGTGATACCCCCTTATGTAATGGTTTTTTATTTCTCGTGTTCCTCATGAGGTTTGACTACATAGTATCAAAAAGCCGGATTATTATAAACAAATATATCGAATCGCGAATAAGTTATAATAATTCAGTGATACAGAGTTAGTTCTGACTTACTTTTTAGGTATTATCTCCATAATAAAAACAATTTTATTTTTGCAAATCAGTTCCGTGCTGTTTTCTGTAAAATACCAAAAGCGGGTAAAAGTTTTTTCGCTTTTACCCGCTTCTTGCTTGAACCTTCTTCTTAAAGGTTTCTATTTTATTTCGTCTGCATCATCTACTTTTTAGAAATGGCATTATATGTGAATCATTTTAGCTTTTACTGGTTATCCGAAACATAAACCGCTGCTTCTGTTCCTGCAGTCGAACCAAACACAACCGCCTCGGTCAGCTCATTGCCGGAGAGCACACCTTCACCGTCTACTGCCGCTGACAGGATCGGACCTGCTGCATAAAGACCATTGATCAGCTCGCCGCTATCTTTGTTTAGCTGTTCCGCATTGTTGCTGACAACCAAGGCAGCTGCCTTTCCATCTGCCTCATATACCTGAGATTCCTCAAAAACCGGAATCAGGGAGACATCGGTCGCTACCAGTGCCAGGCAGTCAATCTCCTGATCCTTGCCGTCCACCGTCACAGTGATGCGGTCAAGGGCACCTTCTTCATTGTAAGCGACGCTCTTTAATTCTGCCTTATATTCAACCGGAATCTTCAGCTCTTCGACTTTTTTAAGCAGCGCTTCCTGTGCAAGCTCGTTCAGATTTCCCTCTTTTGCCGGGAAACTGCGGGCCACCGAGGAACCTGCCTCCTGTGCCAGATCGCCATACTCCATTCCCAGTGTGTCGGCAAGCCAGTCTTTCGCCTCTTCGCTGTTCTCCGATACATATGCCGCCATATCCGAATTGTTCGTATTATTTCCTGCCGTCATAATATCGGACAGATAAATCTCAAAATCATCCGTAAGATTCGCCTGGAACTGCTCATCCGTATCGGCTGCATTGACATACGGTGCCATCTCCGTCATATCTGCCGCCAGCTCTTCGCCCGGTGCCAGAATCAGGATCTTCGACGGATCCATGCCCTCGGCTGCCGCCTGAACCGCCGCGATCAGTCCGGCGCTGTCTCCACCTGCGATGACAAGCTGTGCATCCGATGCTTCTGCCTCTCCGGTCGCTTCGGTTGCTTCCTCGCTTGCCGCTGCACTCTCTGTTGTATCTGCCTTACTGCCGCATCCCGCCAGTGCCGCTGTTCCCAGAACCGCTGCCGCCGTCAGAATCCCTGCCTTTTTAACTGTATGGAATGATTTTTTCATAATCGTTCTCTCCTTTCCCTCTCGCCGGAGTTCCTGCAGCTGTCTTCAAACATGCACAGTACCTCTCGGTTGTGGATTTCAGTCTAACATAGAACCTGCGGCGAATCAATTAAGGTTTCTTTAATTCTTACGGCGGAAAAAACGAAATTTTCTGTTACTTACACAAATCCGCAATCACCTGTGCAAAAATCTTCGCGCTTGCCACCAGATCACTCACATAGGCAAATTCATCCGCCCCATGCATACGGTTGTCCACGCCCGGCATCGACGCGCCAAATGCAACGCCGTTTTTCAGGTCATGCACATATGTGCCGCCGCCGGTGTAGTTGCACTCGCCCTTGTTGCCGGTATAAAGCTCATAAGCATTCAGAAGTGTTCTGACAAACTCGGAATTGCCATCTACAAAATGCGGCTCTCGCAGCTGCGGGGACTCCAACTTCATGCCGTGGGACGCAAGTTTTGCCTCCACCGGTTTCAACAGGTTGTCATCATTGCCGCCGATCGGGAAACGTCCATCAAAGTACGCTTCCATCCGTGTCTCCGTCATCGTAAGCATCGTGAATGCCAGAGACAGCGCTCCGGATCCTTCTGCCTGCATCGCCACGCCAAGCGCCTTTCCCTCGGTATCATTCCACGGGAAGCACTCAGTCAGGCTGTGAATCAGCTTCGTCTGTCCGCAGGATGCAAATGGCAGGCGATCCAGAAGCAGAAGCAGGGATGCCAGCGCATTTTTGCCTTCCTCTGGTGTCGAGGCGTGTGCGCCCTCACCGACTGCGGTGATCACGATCACATCTTCCTCTGCCTGAAGCTCAAACTGTACGCCAGTCTCCTTCGTCACGCCCTCTGCCATCGGACGTACCTCTTCCTCGGTCAGTCCTGTAATTGTCGCATGCGCCTTGCCCGGAACAACATTGATCTTGATGCCAGCCTCGATGGACAGGATCCGCGCATTCTCCGTCGATACCTCAAAAGAAGCTGTCACATGCCCCGGGAAACGTCCTTTTTCGATATTGATAACCGGGAACGAAGCATCCGGGGAAAATGTCATCGGCGCTTCCTTCTCCACTTTATAATAATGTTCAATATCGCTGCTGCCGCACTCCTCATCCGTTCCCAGAATCAGGCGGACATTTTTTGTCACCGGGATTCCCAGTTCTTTGACCGCACGCATCGCATACAGAGCTGCTACCGCCGGTCCCTTGTCATCCGCCGTGCCGCGTCCGTACAACTTTCCGTCTTTTACAATCGGTTCAAACGGCTGTGTCACAGTCCAGCCCTCGCCTGCCGGGACAACATCCAAGTGTGCCAGAATATCTAGCTGGTGCTCACCGTCGTTTAAATCGGCGGTTCCTACATAATTATCGTAATTGTTGATGGAAAATCCATACTCTTCCGCCATTTTGAGTGCCTGTGCCAGTGCGCGGCTCGGACCTTCGCCGAACGGATCGCCCTCCTGGTATGCCGAACGCTCGCTGTTGATGCTGCACAGCGCGCATATGTCATCTAACATCTCCTGCTTGTGCGCCTCGATATACTGCTCGATTTTCTTTTTATACATAAATCTTCCGCCTCGTTCTTTTCCTTTGGTTATTATTTGGACAGAATTCCAGCCAGTACCTGGTTCACTACCTTTCCGTCTGCCTTGCCCTTTACCTTCGGCATCAGGGTTTTCATGATTTTGCCCTTGTCAGACGGTGCCGGATTTTCAATGCCAAGCTCTGCCAGAACACTTTTGATCACCTCTGCGATCTGCTCTTCGGTCAGATCCTCCGGTGCAAATTCCTGATAAACTGCCAGACGTGCCTGTGCCTCCTCGCGGATATCCGCACGATCTGCCGGAGCCAGTTCCAGAGTCTCCTTCGTCTGCTTGATCTCTTTCTTTACAACTGCGTCCGCCTCTTCCTCAGTCAGCGGAGAACGCTTGTCGATCTCCGCATTTTTCAGTGCGGATAACAGCATGGATAAGGAATCTTTTCTTGCTTTGTCCTTTGCTTTCATGGCTTCTACCATGGCTGCACGTACTACATCTACTCTGCTCATATGAAATGTCTCCTTTTCTTTTTTTATGGTCTCGCCATGCCCAGATGGGACGATGGGGACTCTCTCTTGTTTCACCATGCCCAGGGGTGCAATAGGGACTCTCTCTTGTTTTACCATGCCCAGGGGTGCAAAACCTGCGGTTTCACACCTCTGTCCGGCTGCGCCGTATAGCAGAAATCCCCCTTTCAGCGCCTGAAAAATAAATTTTCCATTCGCTGAAACGGTGCTTTCCGCTGCATGGCTTTAGTTACGCCCAAACTCGCTTAACTTAAGCTTCGGATTCCGCTCTTCCACCATTCCCACACTCCAGCTGTTGACAAACAGAAGCAGTGGATTGTCTTTGAGGTCTTTGATCCGCTTCATATCCGAAGTTCCCTGGATCTTAGCTACGTCGATCTCGTCAGCGTTTTCTACCCAGCGGATGTACTCGTATGGAAGTTTTTCCAGCTTGACTTCTACATTGTACTCATTTTCCAGACGGTAGGTCAGTACCTCGAACTGGAGGACGCCGACTACGCCGACGATGATCTCTTCCATACCTGTGTTGAACTCCTGGAAGATCTGGATCGCACCTTCCTGGGCGATCTGGCTGATGCCCTTGATGAACTGCTTGCGCTTCATCGTGTCCATCTGGCGCACGCGTGCAAAATGTTCCGGTGCGAACGTAGGAATGCCTTCAAATTCTACCTTTTCACCTGTACAAAGTGTATCACCGATCGAGAAAATACCCGGATCGAATACACCGATGATATCGCCCGCATATGCCTCCTCGACGATCTTTCGATCCTGCGCCATCATCTGCTGTGGCTGGGAGAGACGGATCTTGCGTCCGCCCTGCACATGCGTTACTTCCATGCCCGCCTCAAATTTGCCGGAACAGATACGCATAAATGCGATACGGTCGCGGTGCGCCTTGTTCATATTTGCCTGAATCTTGAAGACAAACGCGCTGAAATTCGGAGAGAACGGATCCACCATGCCGGTTGTCGTATTTCTCGGCAGCGGCGAGGTTGTCATTTTCAGGAAATGCTCCAGGAATGTCTCTACACCAAAGTTTGTCAGCGCCGAACCAAAGAATACCGGGGATAAATTTCCGCGGCTGACACGCTCCATATCCAGCTCATCGCATGCGCCGTCCAGAAGCTCGATATCATCCATCAGCTGCCGATGGTAGTCTGGACCGATGATGGAGTTAACCTCATCGCCCTCTAACGAGAACTCCTGAGATGCGACCTCCTTCTGTCCGCCCATTGCTGCTGTGAAGGTTGTGATCTTCTTTGTGGCACGGTCATACACGCCCTTAAAATTCTTACCGCAGCCGATCGGCCAGTTGACCGGGCAGGTACGGATGCCGAGCACGCTCTCGATCTCATCCATCAACTCAAACGGATCGCGCGCCTCGCGGTCCATCTTGTTGATAAAGGTAAAAATCGGGATGTGGCGCATAACGCAAACCTTGAAAAGCTTGATCGTCTGCGCCTCGACACCCTTAGAACCATCGATGACCATGACCGCCGAATCGGCTGCCATCAGAGTACGGTAGGTATCCTCCGAGAAATCCTGATGTCCCGGTGTATCCAGGATATTGATGCAAAATCCCTCATAATTAAACTGTAATACGGAAGAGGTAACCGAAATACCTCTCTCCTTCTCTATCTCCATCCAGTCAGAAACCGCGTGCTTGGCCGCTTTTCTTCCCTTGACCGTACCAGCCAGGTTGATCGCGCCTCCGTAGAGAAGAAACTTCTCCGTCAGGGTTGTCTTACCAGCATCCGGGTGGGAAATAATGGCGAATGTACGCCGTTTTTTGATCTGCTCCGCTATATTTTCCAAAAAAATCTTCCTCCAAACTTACTACCATTCTTTAACTTTGTCTAAACGTATTTATTCTATATTATTTTAAACGAATACGCAAGTCCAAGTTACGGTTCACTCACGCGCGATCGGTAACAGATCTTAAAAACATTTTTCATCTTCTTCTTGATCCTTTTCTTTAAAAAACATATAATCATACTATTAACGTGGATATATAATAAATAGTAACAGTTGAACATATGAAACCGTTGCGATAACTATACAATCAACTTTTTATAAGAGATGTTGATTATTGTAGAGATGCAGGAGATATAAAGGAGTTATTTTATGATTCTAGCTATCGACGTTGGAAACACCAACATTATTATCGGCGTGATCGACGCAAAAAAAACGTATTTTGTAGAACGCATCACGACCACCATCGGAAAACCGAATCTGGAATATGCCGTGGCGCTGAAAAGTATTCTTGAAATTTACCATATTGCCCCAGATCAGCTTGATGGTGCGATCGTCTCCTCGGTCGTTCCGCCGCTTAACCGGACGATTCTTGCCGCCATCCGTAAAATAACGGGACTAAACGCAATGCTGGTCGGTTCCGGCATGAAAACCGGCTTAAACATCCTGATGGACAACCCGAAATCCGTCGGCAGTGATATGATCGTAAACGCAGTCGGTGCCCTTGCAGAGCATGAACCGCCAATCATCATCATCGAAATGGGAACCGCTACGACCATGTCTGTCATCGACAAAAACGGACGCTATGTCGGCGGCGCGATCCTGCCGGGACTTCGCGTTTCCCTCGACAGCATGAGCGCCAGCACTGCCCAGCTGCCGCGCATCAGCCTCGATACGCCGCGCCGTGTCATTGGCAAAAATACCATAGACTGCATGAGAAGCGGCGTCATATTTGGCAATGCCGCGATGATCGACGGTATGCTGGATCGCATCGAGGAAGAACTCGGAGAGAAAACTTCCATCATCGCCACCGGCGGCATCTCCAAGATTGTCCTGCCGCTCTGTTCGCATACGATCACGTATGATGGGGCGCTGTTGATGAAGGGATTACTACATTTATATGAAAAAAACAGGAGAACCGAATAATCAAAAAGGCTGTCTCTCGGCAGATGCATCTATATGATACATTCTGATGGGAGACAGCCTTTTCACCACAGTTTATTATGCTGACATCTATTCATTACCGGTCACGGTCACAGCAGCATTTATTTTACAACCTTCAGCTTCATATTCTCTTTCTCAATCCGATCCAGCTTCTCGCCGTCCAGACGGAGTGCAAATCCAAACGGATTTACCACGATTCCATTCACGTAATCCAGATATTTTTTCAGATCGCGGAAGCGGACTTCCATCGCTCCAAACTGATGTTTACGGTCAAATTTGCCAAATTCTACTAAATCCGTAAATGCCGGGTAATAGCGTACACCCTTTCCGGTGGTCAGAACCGGTACTGCCGTCGTCTTCTGCGGGTCAGCAACCGGAACCAGCAGACGCGCACCGTAAAGCTCTTTGCACATCAGATCCTGCATCTGTGGGAATGCCTGGTGCTGTACCAGTGCCTGATAGAACTGATTTGCAGAACGGACCAGGGACGGGTTCATCACGATCTCGGATGTATCCTTTGGTTTCTCGATGATGCTGAACAGCGACATGGACATATGATTTTCCTGTCCCTTGTCGATCACAACTGCCTCAAAACCGCTGCGGTAGAGGTCGTTGAAAAAGGAAATACGCTGTAATGGGCGGATCTCCAGTACCTTCGTCTCTACACCGACCATCTCCAGCCCTTTCACGAACTCATCTGCATACTCGCGGCTGGTGTAAAGGAAAGCAGCCGCCTTGCCGTTCTCTGCACCCAGGAAGAAGTTTTTCGTCGCATGGACAGTCACAACAAACAGTCCCGGCTCTCTCTGAAGCAGCTCCAGAACCTCTCCCATCACTTTTTTATCTGCTTTATCCTGATGTTCTTTCATCAGCTCACGTAATTTCTCCATTTGAATTCCTCCGGCTCTTTTTAATGTACTCTCGGAATCTTTCTGTGCTTGATTTTGTGAGATGATTTTTTGTCAGCTGTGCCCAAATTTCTGAGGCGTACGCGGTGCGTACGTTGATGAAATTCGGGTACGGCTGGCGGAAAATCAGCCACAAAAGCGAGTGCAGAAAAGACTCCGAGAGTACATTTTATCATGCGCGAGGCTCAATCCGCCTGCGCCTGTCTTTTCTACTCTGTCTGCTGTCCATGACTGCCTGAGTGTCGCATCGCCAAGCTGCCTTTATCACTATATCAGATGGAATACTCCGCTCAACCCCAGTTCAGATAACAATCATCTGCTTGATTTTCAGATTCTTTTTGCAGACTATATCTCCTATATTTTAACACAGAGCCGCCAAACAATCAATCAGAAGAATCTCACACAATCCCTATAACACAATCCCTATCAACATTCAGCTCAAATAATGCTTCATGCTTTTTAACGCACTCTTCTCCAGCCGTGACACCTGCGCCTGCGAAATATGGATTTCTTCGGCAACCTCTGTCTGGGTCTTTCCCTCAAAAAAGCGCATATCAATAATGCGGCGTTCCCGGTCCGGCAGGCGCTGCATCGCCTCCCCCAGCGACAGATCCTCGACCCAATGTTCCTCTGAATTTTTCTTGTCACTGAGCTGATCCATCACGTAGAGCGGATCGCCGCCGTCCGTATAGACCGGTTCGTACAGGCTGACCGGGCTCTGGATAGCATCGAGCGCATACGCAATCTCCTCTTTGCTGACTCCCAATTCTTTGGCAATCTCGCAGAGTGTCGGCTCCTTTGACTGCTTTTTCAGCAGATTTTCACGGGTATAGATCGCTTTGTATGCCGTATCGCGGAGCGACCGGCTGACCCGGATTGAATTGTTATCCCTCAAATACCGTTTCACCTCCCCCAGGATCATCGGAACCGCATACGTCGAAAAACGGACATTCTGGGTAATATCAAAATTATCAATCGCCTTGATGAGGCCGATACAGCCAATCTGGAACAGATCGTCCACATTTTCCCGGCTACCCGAAAAGCGCTGTATTACACTGAGCACCAGCCGCAGATTCCCCTTGATATACTGTTCTCTTGCCTCCCGATCGCCCTTTAGAATCCGGCGAAACAGTTCTTCTTTCTCCTCATTACTTAAAAGAGGCAGCTTGGATGTATTGACCCCGCAGATTTCCACTTTATAGACCGGCATTTCCATTCCCTCCGTATGATGGACGATCAACGCAAACGGTTGAATCGTTTTGATTTTTGTTTTGTCACCTATACATTAGAATGGACAATTCAAAGCTCATTTATACCCGGACAAATGAGAACCGTTTTCACCCATTCCAATTTCTTGCCTTTTCTGCCGTTCCATAGTAAAATATATTTTCAGGGGTTTTACGATCAATATTATTTATAGAAAATAGAATTCAACCACAAGGAGATCCATTCATGAACACACAAAAAAAAGCCCGTTCCCTCTACTGGGATATCGTAAAGGGATGGGGCATTATTGCGATCGTGCTGGGGCATACCGGATATTTCGCCGGTGCGTTCGTCTATCTGTTCCACCTGGCACTGTTCTTCTTTATCACAGGCTATTTTTATAATGAAACGAAATACGGGGATACGCCGTTTCTCTACTTCGGCTCCCGTCTCGCCGGTGCATGGCCCAGGTATATGTTCTACACGCTGTTTTTTGTCCTGCTTCACAACTTTTTTGTAACGCACAGGCTCTATGCGGGACAGGAACTTTACAACCATACCAGAATGCTTACGGCATGGATGAGCAGTCTTTCCTTCAACTCCCCGGAACAGGTTCAGGGTGCCCTCTGGTTTCTGCCGGTCTGGCTGGTGTCCTCCGGACTCTTTGCCGGATGCGTCTGGTTTGGACGCGCAGCTGCCCGCTTCGCCCGGAAAGATAATGTCAAGCTTCCTGTATGTGCATTTGCATGCATCCTGATTGGCCTTGCCGGTGTCTTCTTAAATATGAGAAGCTGCCCGCTCCCTTACAATCTGCAGGCGGCGCTGCTCGTTGTTCCGGTCTATCTCATCGCCTGGCTGATGCAGCAGTTTTTCTCCAATTTCCGCCACTATACGGTCTGGTACGGCTGCCTGATAAGCGCCCTGCTTCTGCACCTGACGAACACAAAGCTTCACATTTTCATCGATCTGGCAAGCATGCACATTCCGGGCGTCTTATTTTATCCGATCTCCATCATTGGAATTTACTTCGTCCTTTCGCTCTCTGACCTGTCCGAGCGCATCAGACCGCTGGCAAAGGTCCTTGCCTTTTTAGGACGCCATTCCTTTGACATTATGGCGATTCATTTCACGCTGTTCAAGCTGATCGATTTTGCCTATGCCCGCTTCATTTTGAAGGAAATACCGGAAACGCTTTCCAACTTCCCGGTCTCCTTCCGCTATGAAATGGGTCCGTTTTACATCCTGATCGGTCTGTTTCTTCCAGCACTTATCGGCTGGTATATAGACCGCATTGCTGCGAAATTTCTTTTTTGAGGCGTTTCATAATCTTCTTTTCCAGCCTCGATATGTATGACTGCGAGATACCCAGAAGGTCGGCAACCTCCTTCTGGGTCATTTCATCTTCCTGCTCTCTCCCCAGACCAAAGCGCAGCTTCACGATTTTCTGTTCCCGCGGATTCAGGCGGTCGATCGCCGCATTCAACAGTTTCCGCTCTGTCTCATCCTCCAGATCCCGGTAAATAATATCCTCATCCGTTCCCAAAATATCCGACAGAAGCAATTCATTTCCATCCCAGTCCACATTCAACGGCTCATCGATCGAAACCTCGAGCTTCGTCTTATTATTTCTCCGGAGATACATCAGAATCTCATTTTCAATACAACGGGATGCATAGGTCGCCAGCTTAATATTTTTATCCACGTCAAACGTGTTGATCGCCTTGATGAGACCGATCGTCCCGATCGAAATCAGATCTTCCACGCCCACGCTGGTGTTGTCAAACTTTCTTGCTATGTAGACCACCAGGCGCAGGTTGTGTTCGATCAGCGCCGAACGCGCCTCTTTATCCTCACTGGTTCCAAATTTTCTTAAAACCTCCGCCTCCCGCACACTGTCAAACGGTGCCGGAAGGATATCGGTTCCCCCGATATAATGAACTTCCCCGTCCCGGTGCATCAGAAATGACCGGAACGACGGCATCATTTTTAAACGAAACTGACCTGGAACTGAAACTTTTATAAACATACGCTTTCCCCCTTATGTTGTTCGCTATGGTTCGATTGTCTGCATGGTTTTCTTCACAACCAATATTTTTCATTGAGCAGCATCTGGTACTCGCCCTTCTGCGACAGCGCCTCCTGTGAAATGGCAATCCACGGCTTCTCAATCACCCGCATACCGCCCTGACCGGACACTTCCATCCGCTCCGCCTGATATGCCGGAATCACGCCGCCGCCCTTTCCGACACTCCGAAATGGGATGTATTGGACACCGTCCTCCCAGGAAAAAAATTTCTCTGCCGCACACGCATCCAGCACCTGCACCGGACGCCCCGAAAGCGGCATCGTCAGATGGTTGCCTGTGTCGAGAATCGCCTGCACATGCCGCTCCCTGCCTTTGTTAAAAAGCGTTACCGCGTACTGGTGTTCCAGCTTCATACACCGCTGCATACCAAACCGCCACACCGCAGATGGAATCAGAAAACTCCCCCCCGCGGTAAACAGCCAGAACAGAAGATTCACCCGTATTCCAAGCGGCTGAACCAGTTCCATGCAGCCAGCCGCCAGCATAGATGCTATGTAAAGCCCGATCGCAGCTTCTGCCGCCTCCGACTTCCTATGGATGGAAAATGCCGTCCATGCCATCAGCACGCTCATCGTGGCGCTTAGGAGCATCCGCCCGGCATATCCCAGCGGAATCGGAGCTAACACCATTCCTAACGCATACACGGCTCCCAGAAGACTCCCTGCCAACCGCCCATACCGGCGTTCCGGCAGACGCAGGCAATTCTTCACCACCGACAGAAGCAGGAAATCCGCTGCCAGATTTTGCAGCAGGATGACATCCGCATACACACGATAAGTCACTGTCTCTTCCCACCTTTCTGTCCGACACGGGATATTATAAGAAAAAAAATCCGCAAAATTTGTCAAACCGAGGGCGCAAAACGCCTGTTTTGATCGCCAAAAATCGGGGGAAAACGTAAAATTTGAGTAGATTCGACATAAGTCGAAGATCTGAATCGACAAAAAAACACGCATCAGAAATTTTCACTTCTAATGCGTGTCTCTTCCAAAAGCAACTGCTTCTGTAAATATTTCATATTTTTACGAAAGCAAGAGCAGTTCATCTCTCACTCTTATATTATTTCTTATTTCTCAGAAAATCCGGAATATTGATCTGTGTTTCCTGGCGCATCGGGCGGAACGGCTGTGCCGGTGCCGACTGCGGTGCTTCCTTCGGAGCGACTGGCTGTGCCGGTGCTGCTGCAGATGGTGCACGGAAGGTCGGTGCCTTGTAGGTCGGCTGCGCTGCCGCTGCAGTCTGTGCTGCCGGCTGAGCGTATGTATTGCCAGTCGTCTTTGCCTTGAACGGAGTCTTGAACTCAGTCATCGCTTTTGCGACCGGTGTGTTCACACCGTGGGAATCCAGTCCAGTCGCGATAACAGTGATCGTCGCCTCATCCTGTGCATTCTCATCGTACATCGCACCGAAGATGATATTGGCATCGTCGCCTGCAAGCTCCTGTACATAGCTGGCTGCGTCATTTGCCTCGATCAGGCTGATATCGCCGGAAATATTGATGATAACGTGGCTTGCACCCTCGATGGTTGTCTCAAGCAGCGGGCTGGATACAGCCTGCTTAACAGCCTCAAGTGCTTTGTCATCACCCTTCGCATGACCGATACCGATATGAGCGATACCCTTGTCCACCATAACGGTCTGAACATCTGCAAAGTCAAGATTGATAAGACCCGGAACATTGATCAGGTCGGTAATACCCTGTACTGCCTGCTGAAGAACCTCATCTGCTTTCTTCAGTGCATCCGGCATCGTGGTACGGCGGTCTACGATCTCAAGAAGTTTATCATTCGGGATAACGATCAGAGTATCGACAGCTGCTTTCAGTTTCTCGATACCATTGAGCGCGTTGCTCATACGGGTCTTTGCCTCGAAACGGAACGGCTTTGTGACAACGCCGACCGTCAGAATGCCCATATCTTTTGCGATACGTGCAATAACCGGAGCTGCACCTGTACCGGTACCGCCGCCCATACCTGCGGTAACGAATACCATATCTGCACCCTTGAGAGCCTGTGCCAGTTCTTCCTGGCTTTCCTCAGCTGCTTTCTCACCGATCTCCGGCTTTGCGCCTGCACCAAGTCCCTTGGTCAGCTTCTCACCAATCTGCATAGCTGTGGACGCCTTGCAGAACTGCAGTGCCTGCTTATCTGTATTGATACCGATAAATTCTACACCGGCAATATCTTCATCGATCATGCGGTTGACAGCGTTGTTACCGGCTCCGCCGACACCTACTACTATAATTCTGGCAGAGTTCTCTGCTTCATTTATCTTTATCTCTAACAAGATACTTCCTCCTTCATTTTCCCATCTGTTCCGGTTTTATCATTTTTATACTAAAATTAGGGTCTTTTAAATCTAGCCTACCTAATACTATATTTGATTTTCAGCAAAAAATCAATCGTTTCTTTTATAAATTTTCAATAAACCAGTCACAATGTTACTGTTCACGCATACGTGCCAGTAACGGATTTTGCCGATTCTTCCTAGTTTTTATCAAACCGGTACATCGGATTTGCATTCGATTCATCGTAGCTGTCCAGATAGAGGGTTCCGGACAGATCCGGATAATCCCGCAGAATATCCGTCAGCTCCGAAAGTTTCCCGTTCATCTCACTGTTGCTTCCCAGCTCAACCTTCAAGCTCCTGATTTGAAGCGTCGCTTCCTTTTCCTTATTAAAACGAATCTCGTCCACCGCAACCTCGTTGACCGACAGCACCTGCGTCAGGTTCAGAATCTCGTTGAAAACGCTGATATCCTCGACCGGCAGCGGCTGATGCAGCACGATATGTCCAAAGGAAAGTCCGGCAATCTTCGGCACACCCGGCAATGTCTCGCTTGTGCTCTCCACAATGATGCCGTCCTTGTCAAAATACATCCGGCTGTTCATGTAGGAAACGTAACCAACCACACTCTTCTCGTAGACGATCACCTCCACGTCCGACGGGCTGCGGAACACCAGCTTGTAATCCTGCACGAACGGAATTGACTTGTGCGGCCGGAAGCGGTACTGCAGATAGCAGAACACCGGATTCCGGCTCAGCCGCGAATCGAAAATAGACGCCTCTATCTGCTCTGCCGTATATTGCCGGTTTCCACTGACATGGATTGTATTGATCCGAAGCAGCGACAGACCGACAAAAAACGCGGCTGCCACAAGAAGTGCTGCCGCCGTGATCCAGATATGTTTTTTTCCACGGCGGCGCCATACCTTTTCCTCTGTCTTTTTTTCAATCTGTATCTTCTCTATCTCCATCATCCTCCCGGCGCCGGATCTCTGCTCCTAATGCCCGCAAGTCCCGGCAAATATCTTCATATCCCCGCTCAATATGTTCACATTCTGATACTCTGGTCCATCCGTCCGCCCCCAGGGCTGCCACCGTCAGGGCTGCACCGCCCCGCAGATCACGGGCACGCACCAAAGCTCCCCGCAAGGTTTCCACTCCGTCAATCCGGGCAATGTTCCCGCTGCATTCGATGTTCGCCCCCATTTTTTGAAGCTCCGCCGCTGTGCCAAACCGGTTTTCAAATACCGTCTCCCGCAGCATACTGGTTCCATCTGCCCGTGACAGCGCCGCCATCAAAAACGGCTGCAGATCGGTCGGAAACGCCGGATACGGTCCGGTTTTCACCGATACCGCCCGCAGGCGCTGTCCGCTGTGTACATATATAAGTTCCGGTTCCTGATAAAGCGAAACGCCCATATGCTCCAGCACCCCGGTCAATGCACGCAGCTCCTGTGTCTGCACGCCGTCCACGATCACCTCACCGCTGCAGGACGCAGCGGCAAGAAGATAGGTCCCGGCTACGATCCGGTCGCCGCCGATCACAAACCGGCTGTCATGGAGCGGCAATCCGCCTTCTATGATCAGCGCATCCGTCCCGATCCCCCGGATCGATGCCCCCATACCATTTAGGAAATGGCACAGCTGTCCAATCTCCGGTTCCCGCGCGCATCCCCGCAGAACCGTCCGCCCCACCGCTGCCACAGCGGCAAACAGGGCATTTTCCACCGCGCCGACACTCGGAAACGGAAAAATAATCTCTGCCCCGCGAAGTCCCGTTGTCTGTGCATGCAGGAAGCCGTCCGGCTCCGGTTCCTGTATTTCCGCGCCCAGCGCACGGAGTGCCCGCAAATGCCAGTCGATTGGACGTTTTCCGATCATACATCCGCCGGGGCTGTAGATCCCCGCCTCGCAAAAGCGTCCCAAGAGCGCTCCCAAAAGCATAATGGACGAGCGCATTTTCCCCATCGCTTTCTGCTCGATCCGCCAGCCATTCATCTTTGAAGTATCGATTTCCAGACGGTTTCCGTGCAACGCACACCGGCATCCCAGAGAATCAAGAATCCCCATCATACAGAACACATCCTGTATTCTGGGGACATTTTCAAGCACGGTAATTCCGCGGTTTAACACCGACGCCGCCATTATCGGCAAAACTGCATTTTTCGATCCCTGCACCGTGAGTCCGCCCTGAATCCGGCACGGTCCGTGAATCTCGATGAAAGCCAAACAATCCCCTCCCACCGGCATCTATGTATTATTATATGCCAACGAGAGAAAATGGTTCTCATTTTCTACATTTCCCGAAGTAAATATGTAACTCCGCCAAATATTCCTACTGCTCCAGCTTAATCTGGTTCGAGACGCTTAACACCATCCCCATCTCCAGCATCAGGAACATGACGGACGTACCTCCGTAACTGATAAACGGCAGCGTAACACCCGTGTTCGGGATCGTATTCGTAACAACCGCGATATTTAAGATAACCTGAATCGCGATGTGTGCCATCACGCCGATCACGATCATCGCACCCATCAGATCCGGTGCATTTCCAGCAATTACCATGAAGCGGTAAATCATAAACATGAAAATCAGAATGACCGAAATCGCGCCAAACAGACCTAATTCCTCACAGATAATCGAAAAAATCATATCATTCTGCGCCTCCGGCACGAAACCGAGCTTCTGAAGACTCTCGCCCAGTCCCTTTCCAAACAGACCGCCGGAACCGATCGCGTACAGACCCTGGAGCACCTGATAACCGCCGGAACGAGCATACTGCACCGGGTTGACCCAGACATTGATTCGTCCCAGCTGATAATCCTTCAGGATATGGAGCTTTACCAGCAGATGCCCTATATAGGGGGCGACCGCCAGAAGTCCGACGCCGCCTCCGATGCAGAGGAAAAACGGCCATTTGATCTTGCACGCCACAAACAGCATCACAAACACGATGCCGCAGATGATGATACCAGAACTTAAGTTGTTCGCCGTAACTAAAAGTGCCAGCGGCGCCGACAGCGCCACGATAAATCCGACTGCCCGCAGCTGGTTGATCCGCACGCCCAGATTGGCAATCAGAACCGCCAGAAGCAGAATCAGGGAAATCTTGACAATCTCGGTCGGCTGGAACTGGAGCGGTCCCAGGCGCAGCCAGCGCTTCTTACCATGCGATGCCACGCCCAGAGGTGTAAAACGCGTCAGAAGCAGCGTCACGTATGAAACGATATATCCCAGCATCGCAAACCGCGCAAACCAGTGATAATCTATCTTGGAGACGATATACATCGCAACAAAGCTGACACCCGCGATGCCCGCCTGACGAAGCATAAAATATCCCGGATTGCCGTAATCAAGCTGCGCCTTATAGGAGCTCGCGCTGTAAATCATGATCAGTCCGAATACCGTCAGGAAAATGATGGTAAACAGCAGACTGTAATCATAAAACCGATGTGGTTTTTTCTTTTTAATTTTTCCCGGTTCCGGCATACTTCCACTCCCCTGCTTTTTGTTGTTACAGTTTCGAAATTCTGCCTGTAAACGACAGTTTTCCTTCAAATCAGGGCTGCCGCAGACAAATGCCGGCTGCGACAGCCCCCTTAAATACATTAAGCCTTTATTCGTTACTGTTCACGCATACGTGCCCAGTAACCTTTATTCTTCCAATACCGAATTGCTGCGTGCTTTGCACTCCACAATTCTCAAAAGTCACAATTCCTCCTGCAAGCAATCTTACGTCGGATTTCCGACCTTTGAACCTTGGTATTACAAATTTCTCACAAACTCTTTGAATTTGCGTCCGCGCTCTTCAAAGTTCTTGAACTGCCCCCAGCTTGCACATGCCGGTGAAAGCAGGACGTTATCGCCCGGATTTGCGTAGGATGCACATACCTGTACAGCCTCCTGCAGATCTTCCGCGTACATGATATCATTGAAGCCGTGGCGTTTTGCACACTCGGCAATCTTGTCGCGGGTCTGGCCGATCAGCACCAGATAGCGTACCTTTCCGCCAAAGCTCTCGATCCACTCGTCAAACTCGGAATGCTTATCATATCCGCCTGCAATTAATAAGGTCGGTCCCGGCATCGCCTTGATCGCCTGCATCGCTGCATCCGGGTTGGTTCCCTTGGAATCGTTGTAGTATTTGACGCCGAAACGCTCGGTTACGAACTCAATGCGGTGTTCAACTGCCTTGAATTCCTTGATCACCTTCTGGATCTTCTCCAGCGGAACGCCCATGTTCATACTGATAGCAACCGCTGCCATAACATTTTCATGGTTATGACGGCCAAGTAGCTTCAGATCGTGGATATTGACAATCACGGTCTCTTTCTCGCCGTCGTTGTATACAATCTCATCCTCTTTCAGGTAGAAACCTTGTTTCAGGGTACGCAGACTGGAAAAATATACCACCTTGATGTCTTTTAAAGTCTCACCAAATTCACGCAGTACCGGATCCTCATAGTTCAGGACACAGACATCGCCCTCTTTCTGGTTCTTGGTAATGCTCTCTTTCGTCTCGATGTAGCATTCCATCGTCTTATGACGATCCAGATGATCCGGGGTAATATTTAAAATAGCGCTTACATTCGGGTGGAAATCAGTCATGGTCTCCAGCATGAAGCTCGATACCTCTGCGACGGTTACGGTCTCATCCGTTGTCTCCAATGCGTGGAATGCAAACGGCTCACCGATATTTCCAACTACAAATACGCTGTCATAGAATGACTTCATGATCTCGCCGGTCAGGGAAGTCGTCGTTGTCTTTCCGTTCGTGCCGGTAATGGCTGCCATACGTCCTTTTGCACAGTGATATGCAAGCTGCATCTCGCCCCAGATCGGAATACCGGTTTCACGGATCATCTCTACAAACGGTGCATCGGTCGGGATGCCCGGGCTTAAAATTGCCAGCTCCACGCCTAACAAATCCGTCTTTTTCAGCTCTCCGAGGACGAACGTGATCGTCGCGCCTTCGTCAAATTTCTTTTTCAGCTCCTCTGGATCCAGTTTTTCATTGCCATCGTAAAGCACTACCTCCCCGCCTTTTGAGAGAAGGAGCTTTGCAGCTGCAATACCGCTGATACCTGTTCCTGCTACTAATACTTTCTGACTCATAATCTTCCTCCTATAATCCTAAGTATGCTATAAGGCAAAGGATTGCCGTAATAATCGAAAATACGCCTACGACCCTGGTCTCAGACCATCCGCAGAGCTCGAAATGATGATGGATCGGCGCCATCTTGAAAAAGCGCTTTCCGCCCGTCTTCTTAAAATAGGTTACCTGAATAATAACAGATAATACTTCCACCAGATAAATCAGACCCACGATCGCGATAAAGATCGGCATCTGCATCATAAAGGCACTGGAAGCGACAAAACCGCCGAGTGCCAGTGAACCGGTATCGCCCATGAACACACGCGCCGGATAGACATTGAACAGAAGAAAGCCCAGAAGACTTCCAACTACTGCGCCGGTAATCGGGCTAATGCCGCTGTTCTCCCCGATCGCCACGATCGTAAAGAACGTTGCTACCAGAATCGTCACACTGGTGCACAGACCGTCCAGACCATCTGTGAAGTTCACGCCATTGTCAGTTCCCAGAATGATGAAGAACAGTGCCGGTACAAACAGCCAGACCGGAAGCTGTAAATACTTGCCGGTAAATGGAATCAGCATCCCTGTTCCGATGTCCGGTGAGGTTACAATATAATAGGCAAAAATACCTGTGATCACAAACTGTCCGATCAGCTTCTGAATCGGATTTAAGCCCTCCGAACGTTTCATCACGATCTTGATGTAATCGTCCAGAAATCCAACCACGCCGAATCCGACGGTCATAAACAGCACCGGAATGATCTTCGGATAATCCCGGATATAGAGCAGGGACGTAATGATGATGCTGGAAAGAATTACCAGACCGCCCATCGTCGGGGTTCCCTGCTTTTTCAGATGCGTCTGCGGCCCGTCATCGCGCACCTGCTGTCCGAATTTCAACCTGTGGAGAAACGGTATCACGATCGGGCACAGCACTGCGCTGACCACAAATGCGATGATAACCGCCAGTATTGTTTCATTTACCATGTCACACCTCTAACTTATCTTCCTATGTATACAGAGATAGTTCCTCAAATTATACACTTCAATAGTATACGTCTTTTTAGGGGAATAATCAACCTCTTTTCTCCACCCCCAGATACGGCAAAATGACCTCAAACAGATCGCGGATCACCGGGGCGGCAATCGTCCCGCCATAGTAGATTCCTTCCGGTTCATCGATGGTGATAAGCGCGATCACCTGCGGATCGTCCGCCGGTGCAAACCCTAAAAATGAGGAAATATATTTTTTCCGGCTCCTTGGAAGTTTCTCCGAGGTTGCCGTCTTTCCGCCGATCCGGTAGCCCTCGATCCGGGCGTTTTTTCCACTCCCCTCCGCCACCACCTGTTCCAGAATATAACGCAGCGTCTCACTCGTCTGCTCCGATAAGATTCTCTCCCCTTTTGGATAGGTAAACACGTGGACTGCCTGACCATCTGCCCGCACGGCACGGATCCCGATGTGCGGTGTGATGCGCGTGCCTCCGTTGATCAGGGAGGATGTCGTTGTAATGAGCTGGATCGGCGTGATCTGAAACGACTGCCCAAAAGAGACGGTCGCCAGCTCCACCGGTCCGATCTGATCCGGCTGGTGCATGATCGTCCCCGCCTCACCCGGCAGATCAATCCCAGTCTTTCCCAGCAGACCAAACTGCTTAAAATACTGATAGTACCGCTCCGGTCCCAGCCGCTGTCCGACATCGATCAGAACAGGATTGCAGGAATTCATCATTCCCTGTAAAAACGTCTCCCCGCCGTGTCCGCCCACCTTGTGACACCGAATCTTCCGATCTTCCACGATCCGGAATCCTGGGCAGGAAAACTGATCAGTCAGGTTGACCACGCCCGCCTCCAGTCCCGCAGCGGCAGTCACGATTTTGAATGTAGACCCCGGTTCGTATGTATCATTTAAACAGGGATTGCGCCACATCTGATTGAGGAGAGCTTGTTTATTTTGCGCTGATGCTGCGTGTGACCGCACTTCATTCTTCCAGGATATGTCTTCTTCTGTTTCTGAATCTTCGTTTTTTCCATCTGTCACCAGCTCAAACGGCTCATTCAATGAAAACTCCGGTGCATTTACCATTGCATAGATTTCCCCGTTCTTCGGGTTCATCACGATGATCGAGACGCGGTTCGCATTCTTTTTCTGCATCGTCTGGTACGCCGCCTGTTCCGCGTACATCTGGATATTGACATCCAGACTCGCCTGCAGATCCCGCCCTGCCTCCGGCTCGATGCGATCCTCCGCCTCATTTTCCAGCTCGATCCCCGCCGCGTCCGTGAGCGTCAGGATCTTGCCATCCGTGCCCTTTAAATACTTCTCATACTGTACTTCCAGACCGATGATCCCCTGGTTGTCTCCCCCGGTAAATCCCAGTACCTTCGATGCCAGACGTCCATATGGATAATATCGCTTATAGTCCTCATCTACCTTGACCCCCTCCAGGCGCCTTGCCCGGATCGCATCGCCCCGCGTTTTCTCTACATTAGACTTGATCACCTCTCTGGAAGATCGTTTTTCCGTCTTTTTCCGCACCTCCGCCTCCGGAAGTCCCAGTTCTTCGCTTAAAACCCGGATAACTGTCTCCGGATCTTTTACCTGATTATGAATCACTGAGATAGTACACACAGTCCGGTTATCAGCGATCACCGTTCCGTTCCGGTCAAGGATCCGCCCGCGCGGCGCTTTGATACTGCGCTCCCGCCGATGCAGCTCCTCCGCCATCTGACTGTAATAATCCGCTTTATACAGCATAAGGAAGAACAGTCTCCCCGCCAATCCTGCCATGCACAGGCAGATGGCGGCGCACAAAAAGACAGTTCTTCCTCTGTGATGCGTCCGGTTCCGATTCATACTGCTTCCTGTCTGATCTCATTGCTACAGTATATCATAAGAACCGTTTCTTTATTCTGTATTTTCGTTACTGTTCACACGCGTGTGCCCAGCAACGGGATTTTGCCGATGCTACGCATTCCAAATCGGCAAAATCTGCTGCCAGAACTGTATCGTACGGATTTTTCAGTTCAGAAAATTCCTACCTGTGAACAGTTACGTATTTTCCACGCAGGATAGATAACTCTTCCCGACAGGCACAATTCTTAATCTCCCGCTGCCTGCGCTTCCTGGGAAGATGCCGTTTCTCCGGCATTATCCGCTGTTCCGGTGTCTCTGCCCGTTCCAGCCGTTTCACCGTTTCCAACCGCCGCCGATTCATCCTGCACATTTCCCATCGTATCCGGATAGCTGTACTCGTCTCCGGAATCGATAAATTCCTCATCGTAGTTCGCCCAGCCGCCCTCCGGAGCCGGAGTCGTCTCTGCCGGTGTTTCAGCTGCATTCGGATCCTCGGTCGCTGTGCCGCTTATAATGCCTTCTTCCTGGCTGGAAAGATTGGTCTCGAGATCCTGTGCCGCGCCGCCTGCCGGGAATACATTCTTATATGGAAGGACTTCCGCCATGATCTTGCTGAAAATCTCGCTGGCAAAAGTCGAATGTGCCTGCTGCTCGCCCGGCAGATGCGGAGTATCTACTACCACATAGCAGAGCACCTGCGGATTGTATGCCGGTGCATATCCGATAAAGGAAACCAGATAATTCTTCTCCGCACGCGGTTGCTTCTGCGCCGTACCTGTCTTACCAGCCACTTCGTAACCGGCAACTGCCGCCGCGCCCGCGGTACCGCCATCACCTGATACTGTCTGGTAAAGCGCATTATTAATGAAGTTCGAGGTCGATTCCGAAACCGTCTCTCGCACCAGATTTGGGGAAACGGATTTGACAACGGATCCTTCGTCGTTCAGAATCTCTTTTACCACATGCGGCTCATAATAGGAACCGCCGTTGATTAAGGACGCATATCCGGCTGCCATCTGCACCATCGTACAGTTATAGTTCTGTCCAAATGCGTTGGTCGCCAGAGAAGCCGGATCCATATTGGATGCCTGATAAATCAGACCGGACGCCTCGCCCGGAAGGTCGATGCCCGTCTTCTCGCCAAATCCGAAAATCTTCTGATACTGGACAAACTTCTCTTTTCCTTCCAGTGATACAATACGCATCATAACGACGTTGCAGGATTTCATCAATCCCTGTGTGATCGTCAGCGGTCCGTGACCGGCTCGGGCAACACACCGGATATCCCAGTCTCCGAAATGCAGTTTTCCGCCGCACTCAAAGACCTCGTTTCCGGAAATCGCGCCTTCCTCGATCGCCCCGGCTACCGTAAATGCTTTCTGTGGAGAACCCGGCTCATAGGAGTCGCTCACGCAGAAGTTTCTCCACATTTTATACCACGCCTCGGACTTCGCCTTTTCATCCATCGCCTGGATTTCCTCATCCGTATAGTAGGTGCTTAAATTGTACGGATCATTCAGATTGTAACGGGTCGTCGTATCCATCGCCAGGATCTCACCGCTGTTCGGATCCATGACGATCGCCGCCGCCAGATTACTTCCAATGCCCGCCTGCCACTCATCCAGATATTTCTGGACAATCTTCTGGATGTTGACGTCGATCGTCAACTCCAGCGTCTTTCCGTTCTGCGCCGGTTTTACCGTTCGCTCGACGTTCGAATCGCCGTTTAAATAACCATACTCACGACCGCTCACACCGTTCAGGATATCATTATAATACTGTTCAACACCGCCAGATGCATTGCCATCCTTGAGGGCAAAACCAACCACATTGCATGCCAGCTCATTGTACGGATACGTTCTCTTATATTCTTCCTCGAACCATACGCCCGTGATACGCTGGTTGCCGCCTTCCTCCGTCGGCAGCGCCCGGTATTCCTTGTTCTTGTCCTTCTCATAAGTCTCAAACTTCTCTTTGTCTTCCGCTGGAAGCTGTTTCGCATAGATCACATACTGGCTGTCTTTTTTCTCCTCGATCATCGCCTGCAGCTCGTCCCGCTTGTAACCGAAGCACTCCACCAGCGCGTCCAGCGTGGCATCGAGATACTGGTAGTTCTCCTCCGTATCCAGAATCTGCTTCGGATCGACGACCAGATTGTAAACCTTCTCGCTAATCGCCAGATACGTCCCGTTCCGGTCGATAATATTGCCGCGCTTGTAGGGAATCGTGCGGCTCTCATAGTCCTGATGGCTCAGGACTATCTGATTGTACGACTCGCCCTTACTTTTTACCAGATTATAAAGCACCAGCACCAATGCAAACAAAGCCAGCATAATTACCAGGACGGTAATTGCCAGCTTTTCCTGCATATATTTCCGAAAGGTCTGTCTGCCGTTAGTGTTTTGGGATGTCCTCATACTGTCTTACATACTCGCTTTCCGTCTTGTCATATAAAAGAATCTGATCCTTATTTGCATATACCATGCCGAGCTCTTCGGTCGCCACTTTATATACATGATCCAGATCCACATACGTGTCAATCCGGGTCTGAAGTGCATCATTCTCGGACTTCAGGTTCTCCAGTTTCAGCTCCAGATCCTCAATGTGGTTGATACGGGTCGTGATCGACGCCTGCTTATGCAGATAATTCATACATAAAACCAGCGTGATCAGCGCAGCGATGGTCAGCGCCAGCACATACGGTCCGTTCATGTAAAGCGCCTTTTCCTGGTTGCGGCGCACGGCGTGTTTATGCCGGTACTCCTCTCTCTCATCTCTTTCTGGTCTTATCTCCACGGTTCTCTGAACTTTTCGCACGGTATTACCGTCCACATACGTGGAGGCCGATACATGTTGTCTCCTTCTGACAGACATAACGTTCCCTCCCTGCTCTTTCGCTTTTTCTCTCTTTTATCTCCCCCGCACCTGAAACGATCTCTGTTCTGAGGTGCAGTTATGCTTTTGTTTATGATTTTTCAAATACCCGGAGCTTTGCGCTCTTGGAACGCGGGTTTTCTTCCATCTCCTGATCGGTCGGAAGAATCGGTTTTCTTGTAATCACCCGGCCGCGGCTTTTGCGTCCACAGACACAGACTGGAAAATCCGGCGGGCAGATGCATGGATTTTCATTCGTCCGGAAACGGTTCTTTACGATTCTATCTTCCAGGGAATGGAACGTAATGATCGAAAGCCGTCCGCCCGGTGCCAGGCGTTCAATCATCGTATCGATCGAATCTTCCAGCACATCCAGTTCCCGGTTTAACTCGATCCGGATCGCCTGAAACGTACGCTTTGCCGGATGACCGCCGGTCGCCCGGACCTTTGCCGGAATCGATGCCCGGATAATCTCCGTCAGCTCGCCTGTCGTCTCAATCTCTTTTTTCTGTCGTGCCTGTACGATGTGTTTTGCAATATTCTTCGCAAACCGATCCTCACCGTAGTCCCGGATGATCCGGTACAGTTCCATCTCACTGTAGGTATTGACGATGTCCTTCGCGGTCTGCTCATTTCTCTGATCCATCCGCATATCCAGCGGTGCATCGTCCTCGCGATAGGTAAATCCCCGTTCCGCTGTGTCAAGCTGGAAGGAAGAAACACCCAGATCCAGATAAATTCCATCCACCTGCGGAATCTCCAGCTCATCTAACACCTGTGCAATCCGCTCATAATTGCTCCGCACAACGGTTATCTTATCTCCAAAGGGAGCCAGACGTTCTGACGCAGCCGCAATCGCGTCCGCATCCTGATCAATCCCGATCAGGCGTCCGCCGTCTCCCAGCCGTGCCGCCACCTCGCTCGCGTGACCGCCACCTCCCAGTGTCCCATCCACATAGATACCCTGGGGCTTTACACAGAGACTGTCAACCGTCTCATTTAATAATACTGATTTGTGATTAAATATCATATGCCAAGGCCTTCCATATTTTCTGCAATCTCTTCCATGTCATCATAGACATTCTTCTCCGCCCAGGTCGCCTTGTTCCAGATCTCGATCCGGCTTCCGACGCCGACCAGGACAACCTCCTTCTCGAGTCCTGCAAAATCCCGCAGAACCGAAGGAAGCAGGATTCGTCCCTGACGATCCACCTCACACGCCGAGGCACCTGCCAGAAAGAAACGGGAGAATTTTCTGGCATTCTGATTGGTAAGTGGGAGTGCCTGTAACTTCTCTTCGAACTTTTTCCACTCGGTGTTATCGTACACAAAAAGACAGCCATCCAACCCCTTTGTCACCACAAATTCGTCTCCAAGCTGTTCCCTGAACTTCGACGGAACGATCAAACGTCCCTTCGCATCGATTGTATGATTGTATTCTCCCATGAACATATCAATCACCCGTCATCCGATGTGTACCACTTTTGTGTCCCGAAAATCCATTTCGTTCCACTTTTCACCACTTTCTACCACTTGTTATGTTTATTTTAGTACATGCCCATCAAAATGGCAAGGTCTAAATCGAAAAAAAATCAGAAAACTCAGGCACCGGTTCTTTTTCCGAACACATGTACCTGAGTTTTCTGTACTTATCTATATTTGTTTCTATTTCCACTCTTATTTTATAGCGCCGTTTCCAGCCCTCTTTCAGTCTCCGTCTCCAGCCCGATATACTGATTTAAGAGTTTGTCAAGCTCCACACTGTAGTGATAAATTGTGTCATATGCTGCCTTTGTGTCAATATTTTGATTCAGCTGCTGTCTTGCCCGTTCAATCTTTTGAACTAATTCTTCTCTCATATCCGCCATCCTATGCATTCTCCTTTTCTATTCTCTAGTGCCATTCCTCCTTACTTCACTGTCATTTTACGTCTTCCACCAGCAAAAAGCAAACTATTTCGACCGATTAAATTCGACAAAAAACGACGTTTGTTACTGTTCACACACGTGTGCCCAGCAACGGGATTTTGCCGATGCTACGCATTCCAAATCGGCAAAATCTGCTGCCGGAACTGTATCGTACGGAATTTTCAGTTCAGAAAATTCCTACCTGTGAACAGCAACCGGCGTTTGCATATAACAATAGGGCAGAATCCCGAAGAATCCCACCCTACTATATAAATACATTATTCAGAATAAATCTGCTCGATCCTATTTCACGCCAAAGATAGCCATGAATGTACCTGCTGCTACGGCAGTACCGATAACACCAGCTACGTTCGGTCCCATTGCGTGCATCAGAAGGAAGTTGCTCGGATCTGCCTCAGAACCAACCTTCTGGGATACACGTGCTGCCATCGGAACTGCAGATACACCTGCGGAACCGATCAGCGGGTTTACCTTACCATGAGTTACCTTGCACATAATCTTACCGAAGATAACACCTGCTGCAGTACCCAGAGCGAATGCAATCAGACCCAAAACTACGATCTTGATGGTATCCAGGTTTAAGAAAGCCTCTGCACTGGTAGTAGCACCTACGGAAGTACCCAGGAAGATAACGACGATGTACATCAGGGCGTTGGAAGCAGTCTCTGTCAGCTGCTTAACAACACCAGACTCACGGAACAGGTTACCAAGCATAAGCATACCAACCAGCGGAGCAGTTGTCGGCAGAATCATGCAGACAACGATTGTAACAACAACCGGGAACAGAATCTTCTCCAGTTTGGATACCGGACGAAGCTGCTCCATACGGATCTCTCTCTCCTCTTTGGTGGTAAGGAGTTTCATGATCGGCGGCTGGATAATCGGAACCAGAGCCATGTAGGAGTAAGCTGCTACGGCAATCGGTCCCATCAGACCTGTCTGACCAAGTTTACCTGCCAGGAAGATAGAGGTCGGGCCGTCTGCACCACCGATAATGGAGATAGCAGCCGCAGCCTTATCGTTGAATCCCATGAAGATAGCCATGAAGTAAGCGCCGTAGATACCGAACTGAGCAGCTGCACCGAGCAGGAAGCTCTTCGGGTTAGCGATCAGCGGACCGAAGTCTGTCATCGCACCGACACCCATGAAGATGAGGGATGGTAAGATACTCCACTCATCCAGTAAATAAAAGTAATGTAAAAGTCCACCAACTCCGTTCGATGAGTCTTCAATCGATCTCATAATATCCGGATAGATATTTACAAGCAGCATACCAAAGGAAATCGGAAGAAGCAGTAACGGCTCGAATCCTTTTCCGATTGCCAGATACAGGAAAATCAGCGCTACGAAAATCATAACGATGTTTCCAAATGTCAGGTTTAAGAATGCTGTCTGCTGAAGAAGATTGGACAATGTAGTTGTTATATATTCCATATTAATTCCTCCAAACGGAATAACATATCCCGTATTTTTTCAGCCAGTTTTATAAAAATTAGATTAGTTTAATGTAGCAAGAACTGCGCCCGGTTCTACCATATCGCCTACTGCAACATTAACACTGGCAACGGTACCGTCCTGAGGAGCTACGATCTCGTTCTCCATCTTCATAGCTTCCAGAAGCAGGATAACCTGACCACGTTTTACAGCTGTGCCAGCTGCTGCCTTAATACCAAGGATCTTACCTGGCATCGGGGATGTGATGGTTACGCCGCCTGCTGCCGGTGCTGCTGCTGGAGCCGGAGCTGCTGCCGGTGCTGGAGCTGCTGCTGGAGCCGGTGCTGCTGCGCCTGCAAATCCTTCTTCTACGGTTACCTGATATGCTGTACCATTTACGGTGATAGTATAATTCTTCATTTTAAATTCCTCCAGATTTTATCGATGATTATTTACGTGTAATGGAGCGGATATTTACGCTGTCTGCCGGTACGCCGGTTGCTGCTGCGATCGCTGCAGTGATAACTGCTACCAGTTCTCCATCGTTTGCCGCATTGCCTGCTGCTGGTGCTGCGGTACGTGCCGGCGCTGCAGTCTGTACAGGTGCCGGTGCTGCTGCCGGTGCCTCTGCTCCTGCTTTTTTAGCCTTTACATTTGCCTCAATCTCGTTAACCTTCTTGAAGCTGCTGATAATTAAGCTGATGAAAATCAGTACCAGGAATACGGTACCCATACCCATCAGGGTATTTAATGCTGCCTTCTCCATCTTCTCACCGAAGCTGTAGTTTACAACAAAGGATAACTCGGTCGGTACCAGAGAAGTACCGCCGTAGCTGCTTACGCTCTCCTCAGCGGTCAGGGAGAAAGTCAAGTCTCTCTTCTCAAAGGAAGCCTGAACAACTGCTGTGTAGCTGTCATCATCGGCGCGCTCTACGGTCACGCTCTGAATCTCACCCATCTTGCCTAAATCGTCCTTAGAACTGGTCCAGGAAGAAATTGCAGACTCAATGACTGTGTTTTTCTGCTTCTCAGCCTGTTTCAGCTGTGCTGCCAGATCTTCGTCACTGTAGCTGGCGAACTGCTCCAGATAGCTCTTAGCGCCATCGCTCATGGTCTGCTCGATCTCCGGAGAAATCGGCTCTACCGCTTCTTCAGAAGCGCTACCACAGGCGGACAGAGCGAAAAAGCAGACTGCCATGCAAAGTACAAGCAGCATTCTTTTCATATTCTGTTTCATAAATGTGTCACCTCGTAATTAGATCGTTCCATGCTTTGACGGACGTCCCTCTTTCTTCGTGAATCATATCCTGACAGCATCCATGTTTCTTTCATGGCGCCATCCGTGATACTTCCCACCTATCTGTGTTTGCAGGTGTTTTTGCAAAATTTCCAGAGCTTGTCATCCACTCCGGGAATTCTCCATCTGACACGCTGCGGCAACAGAGGATTGTACAATCTCCTCTGCATACATAAATGGCATGCACTTCCGTCTATGCGAATCCGACTTTAATAGCCATGCATACATAAACATCTGTACCACTGACTTGTTATTCGATTCTCACATAAGCGCTGTCCGGTGCCTGACTGATGACAAACACTGCCCTCATCCCTGTTTCCGGAAATGATTCCGGCAGCCAGCCGCACTGACATCCCTTTTTTAGCACTACAACTCCGCCGACGGTTCTGATTATATAATCATTATACAATATGTAAAAACACGCTGCTTCCATGCAGTACTAAATCCGGAATCTGCATTCTCCGACCTTTCCCTGCCTGCGTCTTAGCGCAGCTGTCTGCCTGCGAACCACTGCTTTCACAGTTTCCTGCTGACAAACGCCCCCGCTTTCGCACTACTTCTGTGCCCGCCATCCCGATTCTGCGCTTTTGCCGATATAACGCATACCGAGGCTCTTCCTAATTTGCAGCCAGAAGAGCCTCGCATCTTTCGTCAAATCCGCACCGGAACAGCCGCAGCTTATCTTGCACATACAGTTGATATAGCAGTTTGAAACGTCATGTTATGCCAGATTACTTATGCTGGTTTCCTCCATCCCATAAGCAAGTCCATTTTTTTGCCTGTTTAACATTGTATAATGAGGTCGGCAAAAAAGCAAGTTATTTCCGTTCGAATTTGTTTACTTTTTCATTTTTTTAACTGAATCAGCTCCAATATCTGGGTACTGGTTCAAATCATATTTATATTATACCCCTGCCGGACCGGACGGCTGCACCGGTGACTGGCTTCCGGTTATCGGAGTCTGTCCGTCCGTCGAACCGCCATTTCCCGCCGCATTCTCCTCCGGCAGAACTACCGTGCAGCTTCCGTCTGCCGCTGCCTGCCAGGTATTTCCATCCATCTCGAACGTAATACCTGCGTACATCGCGCCGCTGGCATCCAGGTAATATTTCTTACCGCCAAGATCCAGCCAGCCGGTCCGCATCACGCCGGACTCATTCATGTAATACCACTTTCCGCCGACTGCCTGCCAGCCCGTCGTCATGGCGCCGGAGCCGTCAAAGTAATACCAGCTTCCGCCCAGGTTCTGCCAGCCCGCCTGCATCGCGCCGGATGCGTTCAGATAATATTTCTTGCCGCCCGTCTCCAGCCAGCCGGTCTGCATCAGACCATTGTCCGCCATGAAATACCAGCTTCCATCGACCGCACGCCAGCCCGTCGCCTGTTCGCCGGATGCGTCAAAGTAACGCCAGCCGCCGTCCAGCGTCTTCCAGCCGGTAATCATATGACCGTCCGCCTCCAAATAATACTTTTTGCCCGAAAGCTCCAGCCATCCTGTGGACGGATTGCCCGCCGCATTCATATAGTACCAATTCTGACCATCGTTGATCCACGCCGCTTTCTGCATCACATGGTTCTGATAATAGTAACGGTTCCCCGCGATCGTCCGCCAGGTATTGCCCGGAATGATCTGCGTATAATCTTTATACAGATAATCAATATCCACATTGCCGTTCACGCCCTTGACCGAACCGGTGTTGGACGCCTGCCACATCGAGGTCTTTGAATATGTATACTTCTGCTGGTATTTTGCCACCCATATATCATACGAAATCTTCGACATATCGATCTTATTGGCAATCCAGTATTCATTTGCATAGACCATCGGATAATATCCTGCATCCTGAATCCGCTTACAGAACGCGTTGATCACATCGCTGACCTGAGACTGCGTCAGGGTTCCCAGCGTATTAGCATCCTCGGCATCAAAGACAACCGGGAAAGAGATAGGATAATCCTTGATAAGATTCAGGACAAAATCCGCCTCCTGCTGCGCCATTTCGACCGAAGTCGCATACGAATAAATGTACGCGCCCAGCCGCAGCCCTGCCTGGCTCGCATTTGCCGCGTTCATAGCGAAAAACGGATCCACATTACCGCGGAACCGGGTTGCCAGCATCGCAAACTGTACATTATCCGATGCCACCTGACTCCAATTTACATTCTGCTGCCAGTAAGACACATCCACGCCGCGCGCAATCGCACCGATCCCCTCATTCTCCGTCACCCGGTACACGCCAAGCCCCGATGTGACCGCGCTCACACTCCCATTGGAAACAGAAGTCGAACCGCCAGAGCTGCCTGTACTTCCCGAATTGGAGCTGCCCGAACCGCCGCCCGGCCCCGCATTCGAGGATGACGATGTAAGAGAAGAATCTCCCGCCGGTCCTGCCAGCGCTGTCATCGGCTGAAAGCACAGCGCTGCTGCCAGCATGCCAGCCGCTGCCCGTGAAAGCACACGCGCGCCCCCCATCCTTTTTTTGTTCACTCTATTCCGATTCATGCCAAAAAACCTCCTTGATTATCCTTTTATCCCTGTTGTCTGTTCACCATTTATATACATTTCCCCGCCTGATCCGGCGGGGGCATATGCGAAACAAATATGGTTCATCCACACACTGTGTAACCAACAGCAGAACATTTCCTATTATAACCTAGTTTAACAGATACTCCCCATCCACTTCAATAGAGAAACTTTAAATAAAATCTGTCAAATTTATTACAGAATGCTTCCCTTTCTGCTAAAAGAATGAAGCCGTCCATGCCAAAAACAGGATTTTCAAGCAGAAAAACACAATAATGCCGGAACAAAGCTTTCCCCCGTTCCGGCATTTCATTTTTGCTTATTCAGTTTTCCGCAAAATTCCACTTTTCTTTATTCCTGCAAAGGAACTTCCGTTCTCCTGAAAGATTTTTTCCTATTTCCGATTCCGGTTCATCAGGCGGATAATGTACAGAAACAGGTTGATAAAATCGAGATACAGCTGCAGCGCCGAGAATACCGATGCTTTCTGAAGCAGCTCCGGATCCGCAGAGAAAATCTGGTAATTATCCCGGATCTTGGTTGTATCATAAGCGGTAAAGCCTAAGAATACCACGATACCGGCATAGCAGAGCACTGTCTCAAAGCTGCCTAGATTTAAAAACATTGAAAGCAGACCAAAGAGAATCAGAAACAGCAGTCCGCCAACAAGCAGTGGACGGATTCCGCTCAAGTCCAGCTTGAAGATCAGGCTGACACCCGCCATCATTCCGAAGAACAGCGCGGTTGCTGCAAATACAAACACCATCTCCACAACACCGAAGATCAGGAAATACATCGAGAAAACGACGCCGTTTAAAGCTGCATAGAATAGAAACAGCCCTCTCGCCGCTCCCACCGATAACTTGTGAATCCGGGCACTCAGCCAGATCACCGTCAAAAGCTCCAGTCCCGTCAATGCGAGGGTCGCATACGGAACCTGAAATACATACAGAATCGCTCCCGTCACGTATCCGGCTAATGCGATGCCAAATGTCACAAGAAGCCCTGCAAACATCCATAAATATGTCTTCGCTACATACTGTCCCAGTGTCTCATGGCGTTCCCCCGCCATCTGCCAGGACTCATTCATTGGTTCATAGCCCATAATTCTGCCTCTCTTTCTGACCAGCGGCAAGTGCCTCTGCCCTCTGTTTCGAATCTCCGTTTTATCTGCCGCTTGCGCGGCATCCATCCAGGAAGAAACACTGTCACCTATCTTTTGTAACGTAAGAATATCACACTTTCTGAAAAAAATCCAGTGTCACCCCGTTTTGTCAATCATTTTCGAAACCATTTATAACTGTTTACAGGTTATGAAGCTCCCGCCTCTTTTTCTTCCACGGAAGCGGCACATTCCATTTTTTCAGTGCACTGAAAAAATAATAATAAATATTAAAGAGAACCGTTGTGATCGTCCAGGTCAGCGGATAGCTGAATACCACTGTCAGGATATCCGGGCGGATCGGAACAGCGATCAGGATCCAGACAACCCGCAGGACGCACACGCCCAGCGCCGTCATAATCATCGGAATCCAGCAGTCTCCCACACCGCGCAGTGCGCCGGAATAAATCTCAATACAGAGGTATGTCACAAATGCCGGCACCAGGAAGTGAAGAATCTTCATGCCGATCGCGATTACCTCCGCATCCGTTGTGAACAACAGATAAATATAGCCGCCCGTCAGATACAGGATCGTGCTCAGCCCCACCGTGATAATACAGGAAATTCCCAGGCAGACGTACACGCTGCGTTTCACACGGTCCAGCCGCCCCGCGCCGTAATTTTGTCCGACAAAGGTCGTGATGGAGATCCCCAGCGCATTAATGATCATCCAGTAAGTGCTGTCGATCTTTCCATATGCAGCCCACGCCGCCACCGTGTCTGTTCCCAGTGCATTGACGCTGCTCTGGATCACGAGGTTGGAAAAGGAATACATAACCGACTGGAGTCCAGCCGGAAACCCAATCCGGATGATCCGCACCAGAATCACCGGTGTGATCCGCGTTTTCCGGATCTCAAACCGGTACGAGCCATCCGCACGCATCAGCGTTCCCAATACCAGACACGCGCTGACCACCTGGGAAAGGATCGTCGCCACCGCCGCACCACGCACGCCCATCCGAAGTCCTACTACAAACAACAGATCGAGCGCAATGTTTGTAAAACAGCTGATCACAAGGAAATAGAACGGTCTTTTGGAATCACCGATCGCCCGCAGGATTCCGGCACCCATATTATATAAGAGGTTCGCCGTGATTCCGACAAAATAAATGTGCAGATACCCGCTTGCATTGTCCATGATATCCTCCGGCGTCCCCATCAGGCGAAGCGCCGTGTCAGAAAAAAGGAGTCCGCCAACCGTCATGAGGATACCGCACAGCAGCGAAAAGGCAATCGCCGTGTGGACTGCCTCGCTGACCCGCTGACCGCGTCCCGCCCCGTAAAACTGGGCGATGATAACTGTCGCACCCGAAGAAAGTCCCACAAAAAAGCCAACCAGCAGGTTCGTAAGCATCGATGTGCTTCCGCCGACCGCCGCCAGCGCTTCCTTTCCGACAAAACGGCCTACTACCACCGCATCTGCCGTATTATAGAGCTGCTGAAAAAAAGTTCCAAATAAAATCGGGAAGAAAAATAGCAGAAGCTGTTTCCAGATCACTCCCTCTGTGATCGCATTTGCCCGGCCAGTCCCCCCGGTTTGTCTGACTCCCTCTTCCCGTCTGGTATCTTTCATCCAATCCACCCCCTCTTATGTTCTTTGTCTCTGTTTCCTGTATGCATCCTGCTCACAGATATTTCACCTATATGAATTCATATGTCTTTTCGTTATTCTTCTCCCGCAAATCCCATTTCCAACTCAATTCAGCTCCGCAATCCGCGAGATCCCCACATAGATATGAGAAATCTTGTACCAGGTAGCAAAATCGACCACGCCCGTCTGCGGAAGTCCAAACACCGACTGGAACGCCCGTACGGACGCCTCCGTTCCGGATCCGTAGATCCCGTCCGGCGTAACCCGCGGGATCGCTGTATACACAGTCGCCACCGCGTCAAGCTGCTGCTGCAGCTGCCGCACCTTATCGCCGCTGGACCCCACCTTAAGCGGTTCCCCCGGATAGGAGATCGGGATTCCTGATATCTGTTCCGCAGTGTTGATGTAAATACTATTTCCATAGAAGCGCCGCAATATCTCGATCGCGCTGTATCCCTGTTCTCCCAGACTGCACGAACCCCACTGGGTCATCCAGCCCGGGCAGGACACCCGCCGCCCATCGCAGTACTGTGTCAGAATCGGCTGCCGCACACCGGGGCGGGAGAGATAGTTGTCAAAAATGTCGTCCACCACCTCTGAGATCGGCTCGAAAATATCACGCCCGTAAATCCACTTGTGATCGAATGCCGTCGAGGAAGTGATTGTAAAATCGTAGCCCTGGTTCCGATACCACTCCGTATACACCCGGTTCAGTGTAAATGACATGATCGCAAGCACATTGGCGACGATCGTGCTGCGCGGCCAGGTCGCGTAGATCTCGCTCGACGCCACGTTTTTGATATAATCCCGGTATGCCACATAGTAATCTTTTGCGGAGGCATTGGTCGGTACGCCATCATGCACGACGATCGTCTGCGGCACCACCACGCGGCTCAGCACGATCTCGCCGCTCTCCTGCACCGGTTTTACCTCATCTTCGGCAATCTTGGGCGGATAGGAACCATATAAGGTATGGTCCGGAATCTGGATATTCTCCTCCGCTCCGGTCTGAGCCGGAAGCGGAATCATCCGGATCGGCTGGACTGCCAGCACGCCCGCCAGCACCTCTGTTCCCTTTACCCTTACCGGCTCATAGCCCGCTGCCCGCACTTCCACCGTATAATTCGCATACGGCTTTTCCCGGTTCTGTTCTTCCAGTGAAAGCAACGCAGGAGGCGCCGCTACCGCAATCTCCTCCGTCTGCCCGGATAAATTGGTTCTAAGCACTTCCTGCGTCTGTCCTGAATTGCCATAGCTGACCGAAACCTCTGCTCCCTCAATCGGGAAATTGTTTTCACGGTTTACCACATCGATCCTCAGATAGCCGTCCTGCATTCCAGTTGTCTCACAGATTCGAACACGGTCGAACAAATGATAGCGCATACACGCAGCCTCACATTTATTTTACATGGTCATTTACAGTTTATATCCGGCATCTTTTATCTATGCCGGTTTTTAACCGCTTTTTAATGTTTTACTGCCGTATCTTCCTTGTTCTCCTCCTCTAAATCGCTCGCGTCGCCTCTGTCAGCCATGCTTTCTCTTCCTCCGTCATATACGGAGACAGCTTCTCATACACGCCCTTATGGTACGCGTTCAAAAGCTCGCGGTCGCGCGCTTCCATCAGCGATATGTCGATCGTGTCCAGATCGATCGGAACCCAGGTCAGATTTTCAAATTTCATGAACTGACCAAATTCATTCTTCACATCCTTCACACAGAGCATCAGATTCTCCGTCCGGATGCCAAATTTTCCTTCCAGATAAAGACCCGGCTCATCAGATGTAACCATACCTTCCTCCAGAACCGCATTTTCAGCGGGCGATGTGAGCAGCCTCCATCGGATGGAATTCGGGCGCTCATGCACACAGCCCAGATATCCGACGCCATGCCCTGTTCCGTGATTGAAATCCATGCCGTTTTTCCACAGGAGTTCGCGCGCAATATAGTCCAGATTGATACCGCGGCAGCCATACATAAACTTCGCATCCAGCAGACGCAGCATCGAGCACGCCACCAGCGTACAGCAGCGTTTTTCTTCCTGCGTGATCGGTCCGACCGCGATGGTACGCGTCACATCCGTCGTTCCCTCATAATACTGTCCGCCGGAATCGACCAGATACAGCCCCTTATTCGGCACACTGCTCTTCTCTGTCTCAGACGCCGTATAATGGCACATCGCCGCGTTCGGTCCCCACGCAGAGATCGTCGTAAAGCTCATATCCAGGCAGTTTTTTTGTTCCAGGCGCAGCTTATCCAGATATTCCCCTGCGGTCCACTCGTCCAGTCCTTTTTCGCCTGCATGTTCCTTCACCCAGCGCAGGAAACGGGTCAATACCAGACCGTCCTGCACATGCATACGGCGCATATTTTCCTGTTCCACTGGATTTTTGACTGCTTTTGCCGCTGCCGTCGGATTCATCGCCTCGATCACTTTCACGCTCGCATCCAGGCACCGGAACAGACGGTAATTGATCTTCGACTTTTCCAATAAAACTCGCTCATAGCGGAATGCGGATGCAATCTGGTATACCGCCTCATATGGCATGATCCGAACGCCCAGTCCATGCAGATAGGCACGTACTTCTTCGTTCAGCGTCTTCTCATGAATAAAGAGGAATAATTCCTGTTTTGTTACAATTAAGTAGGACAATACAACCGGCGTATGTACAATGTCATCACCCCGGATATTTAAAAGCCACGCGATATCATCAAGACTCGTCAGCAGATGCACCGTCGCCTGACGCTTTTTCATCTCCCCGCGCAGATCTGCAATCTTCTCCTCCGCCGATTTTCCCGCATACTTCTCTTCCAGAATCCAGACCGGATTCATCGGAAGCGCCGGGCGGTCGTCCCAGATGCTTCCAACCAGATCCTCACCCTCCGAAATGCGTACCTTTTTCCCGGACAGTGCTTTCGCGATGCGCTCGCCCTCGGTCGTATCGACCACTCTGCCGTCAAAACCCAGAACACCCTGTTCCGGCATATGTTTTTTCAAAAATTCCAGCGTCGTCGGCACGCCCTCCTGACCGGAGCGGTAAAGTTCCACCCCGCTGCCGGAAAGCTCTGCTGCCGCCTGCACAAAATATCTGCCATCCGTCCAGAGACCTGCGTCCTCCATCGTAATGACCGCCGTTCCCGCCGAACCGGTAAAGCCTGTCATATATTTCCGGCATTTGAAATACCCGCTCACGTATTCCGAGCCATGGAAATCCGATGTCGGAATCAGATATGCGTCCATTCCACGCTCCGCCATCTTCTCGCGAAGCTGTTCAATTCTCGCCCGAACCTCACGTCCCATTTTTCTGCCTCCTGTTGTTTCTCTATTATCCATTTTTCAACGCATCTTCGATCGCCTCCGTGATCGCCTCACTGTACGTCGGATGCGCGCGCATCGCCGTCGAGAGCTGATATGCCGTAAGACCGTTGGCGATCGCCGTTGCCATCTCTCCAATCATGTCCGTCGCACGCGCACACATGATCTGCGCCCCGATCAGCGTGTTGGTATACGCCTCAAAAATCAGGCGCACAAAGCCGCGGCTGTTTCTCGCCAGAAGCGCTTTTCCATTTTCCGTCATATATGCCACACCGCACTTGATCTTCATATTATAAAGGCGGGCGTCATTTTCCGTAAATCCAACCGCCGCAATCTCCGGCTCCGTATAAATACAGGTCGGCACAACCGGAAGCACGACATACATACCGTTCGGCACGACCGAAAGCTGCATCCGGTGTCCGCGTCCCGCCAGGTTTTCGACCAGATAAGCCGCATGGGACGCTGCCACATGGGCAAGACGTTTCCGCGCCACAGTATCGCCGATCGCATAGACATTTTCCTGCGTCGTGCGGTAGGTTCCCTTGATGAGCGGACGCCCATTTTCCAGCTGTACCTGACAATCGTCCGCCAGAACCTTCGACATATTCGGGCGTCTGCCGACCGCCACCAGCACGCGGTCCGCCGGGCTTTCCTTCCAGCCGCGCTCACAACGGTAATTGACCGACACCGTGTCATTGCCGCGATCCTTGATCTCCATGACCTGTACATTGCAGTGGACTTCAATACCCTTAGAACGCAGATTTGCTTCCATCTGCTCGGAAATCATCGGATCCATCGACTCCAGCAGACGATTTGCCTGCTCCAAAAGCGTCACGCGGGAACCGAGCGCCGCGAAGATCGTCGCGATCTCCACACCGATGACACCGCCGCCGATGACCGTCAGACAGTCAAAATTCCAGTCATCCATCCGCAGAATATCACGGCTTGTCATAACCTGCGGCAGATCAATTCCCGGGATATCCGGAATCACAGGGCTGGAACCGGTTGCCAGAATCACATTTTTTCCTTTCAGCGTCAATGCGCCTTTGGAGGTCGTCACACGCACCACATTATCCGCATGCAGGCGCGCATCGCCGTGAATCATCTCCACCTCCGCTTTTTCTAACATTCCCTGAATCATTGAGCGGAATGATTCCACGGACTCATTTTTATAAATCTGCATCTGCCGCCAGTCAAAGCTGACCTTCTCCGCCACGATGCCAAACCGGAATGCTTTCAACATATCCCGGTAGACCGCCGTCGCCTGCAGAAGCGCCTTGGCAGGAATACAGCCGGTATTGACGCATGAGCCGCCCAGCGCTTTTTTCTCGATCAGAACTGCATCCATCCCCATCGCCGCCGCACGCAGCGCTGCCGTATATCCCGCCGGTCCCGCACCGATAATAATTAAATCATAGATATGATCCGTCATATAAATATCCTATCCTCTCATTCTATGGGCTTTCCATTACACAAAAAACTGCCGCAGAAAATCACTTTCCCGGGCAGCTTTTCATCAATTTTATTTTTACAGCAGATGAATGTTGTGAGCCTCTGCCTCTGCGCGCACACCGTCCGGCCAGATCGACGCCTGCACCTCTCCGATATGTGCTTTCCGCAGGAAGAACATACAGATACGGGACTGACCGATACCGCCGCCGACTGTATACGGAAGCTCTCCCTCCAGAACTGCTTTCTGGAATGGCAGCTCCGCGCGTTCCTCACATCCCGCCTTTACCAGCTGCTCTTTCAGGGAATCCTCATCAACACGGATACCCATGGAAGAAAGCTCCAGTCCGATATCCAGAACTGGATAATATACCAGAATATCGCCGTTTAATTTCCAGTCATCATAGTCCGGGGCACGACCATCGTGCTTCTCACCGGATTTCATCTTGTCACCAATCTGCTCAATAAATACCGCACCGTGCAGCTTCGCAATCTTGTACTCGCGCTCCTTCGGTGTGCAATCCGGATACATATCTTCCAGCTCCTGGGTCGTCACAAATGTGATATTTTCCGGAAGATAACGTCCAATGTACTCATACTCATATGCCATATAGTCCTCGGTCACTTTCAGTGCCTTGTAAACCGAACGGACAATGGATTCCAGTGTCTCACGGGTACGATCTTTTTTACTGATGATCTTCTCCCAGTCCCACTGATCCACATAAATGGAATGGATGTTGTCTGTATCCTCATCACGACGGATCGCGCTCATGTCGGTGTAAAGGCCTTCACCTTCCTGAAATCCGTACTCTTTTAATGCCTGACGTTTCCATTTGGCGAGAGAATGTACAATCTCAGCCTTCCGATCCTTCTGCTCCAGAATTCCAAAGGATACCGGGCGCTCTACGCCGTTTAAGTTATCGTTCAGACCAGATTCCGGCAGTACAAAAAGCGGTGCGGACACACGGGTCAGATTGAGCTGTTTTGCCAGTTCTCTCTGAAAAAAGTCCTTGATTTCCTTGATAGCAACCTGTGTTTCTCTCAAATCCAATACCGGTTTATAACCAGCCGGAGTAATTAAATGTTCCATCTGTTACATCCTCTCTTTTTTCCCGGTGCGTGTCCGGTTCCCTGCCGCACTGCCGATTTCTGCAGCCGCAGTTCATCCTTTTAGTCAAAGCTTGCAGGCACGCGCCTTTTAAGTCATTTCTTGTTATTGTACTGCATGAAATTTCTACTCAAAGAAACTCACCTGTGGACAATAACCGTTTGGTAGCTATTATATCATTTATATAGGAAAATGGGAACAGGTAAAATAGGAAAATAACTTCTTTAAAATAAATGAAGGTGTTCGCACGCTTTATAAATTCCATCTTCCCCGATCGGTGCCGTCACGTAATCGGCTACTTTTTTAAGCGCATCCACTGCATTTCCCATCGCCACGCCGATGCCGGCTTCCTGCACAACCTCAATATCATTCATGCTGTCGCCAAATGCCACTGTATCGGAGAGATCTTCTTTTTCTCCAAAATACACCGCCAGCCTGCGGAGTCCGTCCGCCTTGGAATTGCCTTTCTCGACCACATCCGCGCCATGTCCGCTCGCAAACATCGGCAATTTCAGGGTCGGAAATTCCCGTTCCATCTCCTTCACCTGTTCACGGCTGCCGACAAACGCCAGTGTCCGGACCGGCATCGTGAGCATCTTCCACGGATCCTGGAACTGCCGCCCGCAGCTTCCCCAGAAGCGGATATCATTAGCCGCAATGATCTCCGGATGGATATAGTAATCTTCATTCCCCACCGTCATGCCGATTCCGAATCCCTTTTCATCGCAGAAACTCAGCACCCGGCGCAGGAGTTCCGGATCAAAGATGTGCTCAAACAGCAGCTTATCTCCTACTGTGATCTTCGTCCCGTTCATATGTACAATCGCATCCGGACGGACGATGTCCCGGTACGATGTACTGTAATAATTATCCATATCGCGCCCCGTTGCCAGCACAATCCTGTGCTTCGGGCGCAGCTTTTCAATCGCCTCCAGCGCACTCGGTGTGATCTGATCCGTCCGGTGGTCTAAGAGGGTCATGTCGAGGTCAAAACTTATCATGATGTTCTCCTTGGGGTTGGTTACTACAAAAGGTCACAGCCGAAGACTCTGCTATGACCTTTTCTTTTAATTATCCACGTTTTCATCATACCATTTTTCAAATTTGGAGTCAATATTGGGAAAATATTCATTCTATTGATCCATTCCATCGATTCGTAAAATTCCACTCAGCCATCAAAATTACATCAAAAAACAAACATCCGGCAGCGAAAATTTAGAAGTCATAGTTGATTTTTGATGTAATTTTGATATAATGATACGCATATAATACTTCAACAAATGGCGGTATATGTCAGCTGAACATTTGGCAAAGTGCAGCTATGATTTATTTTCGGGGTATGGCGTAGCTTGGTAGCGCGCTCGGCTGGGGGCCGAGAGGTCGCAGGTTCAAATCCTGTTGCCCCGATTTTTAGCGTATTCTTAGAGTTCTTAATAACTGAAGGGAAGAAAGCCGGGCAGCTCTCACCGCCCGGCTTTCTTCCTCTCAGTTCATCCCCCATGCAAGCTGAATCTCCATCTCTAATTTCCGCAGCCACAGCCGCCATTATTACTGCAGCCGCAGCCAGACTGGCTGTCTCTTCCTGCATCGTAGCCATCCCGGTAGCCGATGGCATAACCATCGTTGAAACCTCTCCGATAGGAATTTCTTCCGTTATTTCCACAGCTATTCCAGCCCCATCCATTGTTTCCGCATCCGCCGCATCCTCCGCAGTGTCCACAACCATTACCCCAAGACCAACACATATGATAATCTCCTTTTCATTTTTCATTGATACTATATCATATGCCTGTCAACGCAAAGTGTGTCCCACTTCCCCGGAAGCCACACTGTCAGCCGTTTCAAGCATCTATCCCCAAACCAGCCACCAGCCATTTTCTCTGCATCATGGCAGCAAAAATGGGCGCATGCCAGACACATCACGCCCACTTTTATCTACTTACACCCGGAAGTTCCGGCTCTTAAACACATACACATGTGCGAACAGTGTCACCAGCACAACTGCCGCCAGCACCAGATCGCCCGTACCGCCGCCCAGATGAAACGCCATGCCAAACAGCGACAGCGTATCAATCGCAAACAGCCATTTTTCAACCGCATACACCTTTTTCAGGTTATATTTCTTCGGATCGATCGAATCCGATATAAAAATCAGGAAATCTTTGCCGCAGAACAAATCAATTGTCTCTGCCAGTCCCAGACACCCCGTCAAAAAGAACAGTATATCCATCCGTATTCTCCTCCCCTAGAACCGTTTCCAGGTTTCCCTTGAAAACAGCAGAAGTAGCGGAAATATCTCCAGACGTCCTGCCAGCATATCAAAGATTAAAACCAGTTTTGAGAAATTACTGAAAAACCCAAAGTTTCCGGTCGGTCCGACCAGTGCCAGACCCGGTCCGATATTATTAAACGTAGCCGTAACCGCCGTAAAATTCGTCACCAGATCGTATTCATCCAGAGAAATCAATAGAACAGATACCGCAAAAATGAGCACATACGCAACCATAAACACATTCGTCGAGCGCACAACCTCATGCTCTACGATCTTTCCATCCATTTTGATCTTCTCCACTACACTCGGATGCAGGTACTGCTTCAGTTCCTTTTTTACCGATTTAAGCAGAATCAAGACGCGCGACACCTTGATACCGCCGCCTGTACTGCCCGCGCAGGCGCCGATAAACATCAAAAGTACCATAATCGTTCTTGAAAGCTGCGGCCATTTATCAAAATCCACCGTGGCGTAACCGGTCGTCGTGATAACCGAACCGACCTGGAATGCCGCATCCTGGAATGCCTGCAGTGCATTGCCGCAGAGTGATACCGTATTGACTGTAATGATGCCAACCGCCGATGCAATGATTAGAAAATATGCCCGCACCTCCTGCATTTTAAAGGCCTGTCCTATTTTTCGCATCAGCAGGAAGAAGTAAAAGTTAAAATTCACTCCGAACAGAATCATAAACACCGTCACGACATTTTTCTGAAATGCCGTGTAGCTCGCCAGACTATCATTCCGGATTGCAAAACCACCCGTACCTGCTGTTCCGACCGTGATCGTGATCGCGTCGAAAATCGGCATTTTCCCAAGAATCAGAATCACAGCCTCGAGGATCGTCATTCCCAGGTAAATCTGGTATAACAGCTTCGCCGTCATCTGGACCTTCGGAACGAGACGACTCACGATCGGTCCTGGGCTCTCCGCCTTCATCAAATTCATATGGGAACCGCCCACCATTGGCAGGACACTCAGAAGGAATACCAGAACGCCCATACCGCCAATCCAGTGCGTAAAACTCCGCCAGAATAATAAGCATTTCGGCAGCTGCTCCACACTGCTCAGAATACTTGCACCGGTCGTCGTAAAGCCCGATACCGTCTCAAACAAGGCGTCGATCGGATTCGGAATATAGCCGCTTAATACAAACGGCACCGCTCCCATCACACTGAGTAAAACCCAGCTTAGAGAAACCGCCACAAAGCTCTCCGCCACATAAAAGATCTGATTTTTCGGTTTCCGGCGTACCAGAATCATACCAACCATCAGGCATACTGCCATCGTTGCCAGAAAGCACCATACCTCCGACTCACGGTAAATCAGTGCCACTGCCGTCGGAAGCGCCATAAAAGCCGCCTCAAAATTCAGGATCCAGCCTATGATATAAAATACAATCGAATAATTCATCTATGCCGCCTACTTTCTCAGGATGTCACGGATATCCCGCAGACCTTTCTGACTCGTCAGGACAATCACTGTATCGCCCTGCTGGATGCAGTCCTGTCCACGCGCGATCTTGATATTGCCGCCGCGGTTGATGCATCCGATCAGCAGGTTGCTCTTGAGATTCAAATTCATCAGCGGAATGCCCGTCACTTCCGACTCCTCGCGGATCACAAACTCCAGCGCCTCCGCCCGACCGTCGAGAATATGGTACAACGTCTCCACATTGCTGCCGATCGTATTCTGCATCGCGCGCACATACTGTAAAATGTAGTCCGCTGTGATGTATTTCGGATAAATCAGACTTCCCAGGTCCAGCTTGCTGATCAGCTCGTCAAAGGCGATCCGGTTAACCTTCGTCACCAGCTTCGCGCTGGAATTTTCCTTCGCATACAGCGCAAGGAAGACATTTTCCTCATCCATATTCGTCAGGGTGACAAATGCCTCCGCCGTCATCAGCCCCTCTTCCAGAAGAAGCTGCCGATCCGTTCCGTCGCCGTTGAGGATCAACGCATCGTCCAGAAGCTCTGTCAGAACCTCGCAGCGCGCTTTATCTTTCTCCACAATTTTAACCCGGATCTTCATCGCCGCCAAAAGTTTCGCCAGATAATAAGCAATCGTACCGCCTCCGACAATCATCGTATTTCTGACCTGGTTTGTCTGGATGCCGATCTTGCGGAAAAATTCTGCCGAATTTGCCGGGGAGGCGATGATCGACACCATATCCCCGTTTTTAATCACAAATTTACCATCCGGGATCGCCACCTCATCGCCGCGCTCAACACCGCCTATCAGGACATCACAGCGGAATTGGCTGTCAATATCCATGACCGAAAGCCCGTCCAGCTTAAACTCCGGTTTTACCTTAAATTTCAGAAGCTCTACCTTTCCCTTGGCAAATGGATCGATCTTGATCGCTGACGGGAAGCGCAGAATTCTCGAAATCTCCGTCGCCGCCGCATATTCCGGGTTGATAATCATGGAAATTCCCAGCTGCTGCTTGATAAAGGTAAGTTCGTTACTGTAAATCGGATTCCGCACACGCGCAATCGTGTGGCAATGCCCCACTTTTCTCGCAATCAGGCAGCAGAGAAGGTTCATCTCATCCGACCCTGTCACGGCAATCAGCATGTCCGCCGTCTGCACACCTGCCTCGATCTGCATGGAAATGCTGGCACCATTTCCCACCAGCTTGATCGCATCGATATCATCTGACACCCGCTGCATCCGCTCCGCAGACGTATCGATCATCACCACATTGTAATCCTCCCGGACAAGCTGCTCCGCCAGCGTCGTACCAACCTTGCCGCATCCGATAATGATTATATCCATAGTTTCCTCCGTTATTTTCTGTTTATCCGCCATACCGATACAGAAAGTCTCTATTTTATATACAAAATAAAAAATGTGCCTTAACACTTTCCTATGACGGAAAAAGGGTGCCTGAAAACCGCGCCCTAATCCATACGGAATTATTATAACACCTTCTGCGAGTTTTTGAAATATAAATTGTGTTAAGAGGGCATTTTGTGGGTGTTTTGAATATATTTGTCTCTTTCGATCCCAAAAGTGCCTACCCGTGTACAGTAACTTTCCTCCCTTTTTGGCAAGATAAATTTCTTGACTTTTTCAGAAAAAACAGTATACTTAATATATATTGGCAGATATGGTTCATCGGTAGAACGCTAGCTTCCCAAGCTGGAAAGGCGGGTTCGATTCCCGTTATCTGCTTTTTTGATGGATGCGGAAACCCTTGTAAATGCTGGATTTTTCCTTTATTTACAAGGGTTTCCGGTGTTTTTGGAGCATCTACCACGAAAGCATATTTCAGTATAAAGAACCCCTTTTTCTGGGGAAATATCACACGAAATATCACACGAAAAAAGGGCTGTTTTTCCTTTATTTTCAAGGAATGACAGCCCCTTATTATGCGCTTATATTGTGTTTTTCATCATATTTTATCGTATATGTCCATCCTCTGCTATCCGATCTGCGGTAATCATCCAGCCATCCGAATCAAACGCATACGCCTGCCCGTCAATCTGGCAGACTGCATCGTGCCGGTAGGTGTACTCACTCAGCAGATACCACCAGCGCCCGTCCTGGCACACCCAGCCAGTAAGATACTTGCCAGACACCCAGCCGTCCGCAGTCTGGATCCACGGATCGCCGTCGGCAAAGCATTTATTAATTGGCTGCACACGCTGATCCTTGGTGTAGCGCTTGCCTGTGTCTGTACCTTTTGGAGTTGTTCGTATGATAAGTGAGGACGCAGTGACTCTCAACCCGCGTATGCCGCTCTTAATTTCTTTAAGATCGGTGATCACCGTTTTTGACTGTTCTGGTACCGTGCTGTTCTCCGCCGCCCAGGTCTTTTTAAACGCCTCAAATGTCCCATATTTCTGTTTCAAAATCCCAGTACCGCTGCCCCAATCCGGCAAATATACGTGTGGCTTGTCTACGATGCTTTTCCAATCGCCGCCCCATCCAAGCCCCAGATTTTTGGCAAGCTCTCCGACTTTCTTAAAATAATCTCCAGACTCATTATAGGCGCCTTTTCCATCTGCCCGGTAGAAATCTGCTGCAATGCCCCATTGGTGCTGGCTGCTATAGCTGCTGCCCCTAGCATTCGTGACAATACTGCCCGGCCGAGTCCGCCCTTGTGCATACAAAGCGTCCTGTTCGGCGACGCTCCGGAAAGATTCCCCGATTTTAATCGGCAAACCTGCACCGACACACTTATCAACGAGCTGCGCAGTCAGCGCCTGGAGACGCGGATGGCATAATGTGATATCTCTCATAGATTTGTCCTCTTTTCTTTATGATATGAAAAATATGACATTTTGTTTTCCGGGGGTATCTTGCAAAGAATTTTCGCATATGCTATAATGCCGATAGGCTAAGAGATAGTAGTTGTCCATCACAGGCAACGACAAAACCCCCAAGGATCGCGACTCCTTGGGGGTTTTTATTCCTACTATCGGCTTTCGTCGATTTTCCCCTATTGTTGCGATGCCGCAACGGCAGCCACGCCCCGAACTGCCGCGGGAGATAGTCGGATCGCCTCCTTCTACTCTTCTTTTCCTGACTGCTTAAAAATCTGGTTTACATACGTAGACAATCCCGCCACAAGGACGCCCTGCGTAAGTGCCGTGAAAACTGCCAGCGCGATATCCTGACCACTGCCGCAGGCACAGGTGGCGAACACATAGATGGCACAAATCGCAACGCCAATCAGCCCATTAATGAGTGGGATGTATTTGTCTTTCACTGTCTCACTCTGCTTCAGCCACATCCCAATAAAGTACAGCACTACTGCTACCACAAGTAATTCCGGCTTTACATAATCTTTAATCTGCATACCTTATCCCTCCATCTGCTTTTCCAAATCTGCGATCCGATGGTTTGCCACCCGGATCTGTTTCTGCATCACTGCCTCGGTCTCCTCTAATTTATATGTACGCTCAATTACTGTATGAAAGCAATTATGAATGATGAAGTCATGGAACGACTGATTGATACGCTGATGGAGTTGCAGAAGAAAGAAAGCACCGATCTGCCTCTTTTGAAAAAGCAGCTTGCAGAAACGGAAAAAGGTATTAACAATATGCTCAACGCCAGTGAACCTCACATGGCTAAAGTCACGTGCTTCTCGGCCGTTTTAAACGGCAAGACTAAATATCGGCGGATACGCCAGTAACTTAGAATTCGTGCGGATACGCACTTTTCCCATGCCGGATACGGCTGGTTTCCACATTACAGGTAGTCCGCTGTATATCTGCCTGCGTTTATGCCGCTTTTAAATTGTTTACTTCTACATAAAGCTTTCTTAAATCTGCATAAACACATGAGGTTCTACGCTTCACTGCAGGTACTTTTGCCTCCAGTGAAGACCTTCCCGTTTCCGGCAAGGGTTTTAAAAGTTCCCGTATAAAATATCTCGCTCCGATATTATAAGTTGCTGACAAATCACAGTTATACTGCTTTCCTGTCTGGAAGATACATAGGCTATGGTTCTCCGGATTTCTTACTACCGCTCCACTTCCGTCACAGGCCAGCCTGCTGGTGTTCCGTGCACTAACTCTGGACACACGAATCCTGTTCCGATGTGCCTGATGTTCACATAGCTTCTGAATATCCCGCTTTCTCCATAAATGAAGCTTTTGTTTCTTTTTTCCGGA